>DUET01000008.1 GCA_011192015.1 Anaerolineae bacterium | reverse complement strand
TTTTCCGCTACATCGACGTGCTGGAGCAGACCTATCGGGTAATCGCGCCTACGATACCGGAGACGGCAACCGGCGTCGAAGAGGTCGTCGCTGCGCTACTCGCCATCCTGGCGAAGGAGGAGGCCTCGAGCGTCCACCTGTTCGGCGTTTCCAACGGCGGGATGATCGGCCAGGTTCTGCTGCGGGGCAACCCGCGCAAGGCGCGTTCGCTGATCCTGTTTCACTCGATGCTGCCCAGCATGAGTTACGGGAAGCAATTTGGACGGCGCGCCAGGGCCCTCTCCCGCATCCCTGGCGCTTATACGGTTCGATTCGGCCTCCGCTGGCTGAAGAGGCAGATCCAGCAAGAGGCCGTAAACGCGTCGCCCGGGGAGCTTGCGTTCTGGATGGAATAGTTCAACGAGCTGTACGCTTCGCTCTTGATGTCGAAGGCCTTCTTCGTCTCCCGCGCCACGATCCTGGCGGATTACTTCTCCAACTACCGCTTCGAGCCCGGCGATCTCGACGCGTGGTCGGGCAGGATCTTCATCATCGAATCGGAGAACGACCAGATCGTGAGTGCGGAAGAGCGCCGGCGCCTCAAGGGTTTCTACCGCACGGCCCGAGTACATACATTCCGGGGTGCCGGGCACCTGGGAGGCGGTCTCTTCAAGGTCGAGGAAACGGTCGAACTCATCCGGGATTTCCTTCAGGGCGCTTAGGATCGACCGCTCCTGCCGAGAGCTGAGGCATCCGTGCCTCTCTGCGGATTCGCAGTCGCTCGTGGGCGAGCCTGAAAAGGTTGCGTGGTCCTGAGGAAATGATAGACTCCTACGACGGTATTACGCTACATCCGCTTGCGCTTGGACGCGTGCAGGAGCTTGTCGCTGCGCCTCATCTCCAACGCGGACTATCAACTCAATGGAGCAGCCACCAGCAGCAGCGAAAATCGATCCATGAAGGAAATATCCAACGTTGCGCGCCTCGAAGGCGTTTGTCGTTATCACAACACCTATGGACCGGGTTTCGAGCGACCAGCCAAAAGGCTGATCCTGTGGAATTAATTTGGGGCATCTTGATAGCTCTTGTGGGATCGTTCCTGCTGGTGAGCGCTGTGCTGCGAACGGATTTCGTTCTATACCGGCTGCTCGTTGCTCGATCGCGGCTGTTATGGGGCGTCCGAGTTCATCTATTTCACCAAGTCGTCGGCGCAATCCTCATAATGGTTGGCCTGCTGTGGGCTTCCGGGGTGATTTGAGGGGGAGCGTGATTCTGAAGAGCCGTTTCTGCTCCACCAGGTTCACCAAGCGGTGAGGCCATTGTGTTTGGGCCAACGCCAGTCATCATCGTGTGCGGCGTGGCCATGGAAACAGCTTGATCATCAAACCAGGCACGCCTATCATGTTGCTCCAGCCGACCGCCTTCAACGACAGCTGAGTTCTGACGTGGAGCCGCATTCCCAAGATGGATATCTAACGCAAGTATGCAGGAGAAGTCATGAACGATCATCCGACAACGCACGTCAAGCCAATTCTCCGAGTTGGGTTCTTCATTCTATTTCTGCTGTTGGGATTGTTCATCTTCGTCGTGTTCAGCCACATGAGGCCGATGCTGCCGGAGCCTTACGATCTTCCTGGCAGGATCACGCTGATACTGGGATTCCTGGTCCTTTCTCTGTGGGCGCGCAGGAGCCCGCGATGGGAGCCGTATGGGCAGATCCTGTTTGCATGCTTCATCGCTGCGGCGGCAACCGCAGTCGATTATTATCTTCCTTCTCGGGATTGGCTCCTGAAAGCATTCAATCTTTCCCTGGATACGCCGGCAGGAATTGCGATCGACAAACTGGATAGCAGCATCATCATCGTGTTTTCCGTGATCCTGCTCACGAAGGCGTCCGGCAGCAATCTATCCTCCATCTATCTCAAGAGGGGCAACCTGAAGCTGGGTCTTGGGATCGGCGCCATTGCCTTTCTCGTTTTCGCCGTGAGTTCGATTCCTGTTTCCGAGATATTCTTCGGAGGCCGGGATTTGGAGTTGGCAAGGATTGTTCCGTGGCTTCCGTGGATCCTGATATTCATCGTTGGAAATGCGTTCAACGAAGAGCTCCTGTTCCGCGGGTTGTTCTTGAAGAAATTCGGTCCATTCCTGGGCAGATTCCTCTCGAATCTGGTGATTGCCATTCCGTTTGGTCTCCACCATTCGGGTGTTTCCTACTCTTCAGACATGTTGGTGTTTCTGGCGCTCCTGATCCCTCTGTCGCTCGCATGGGGCTTCATCATGCAGAAGACCGACAGCCTATGGGGATCGGTCCTGTTCCACGCCGGTGCGGATATTCCCGTCGTTCTGAGCCTTTTTTCCGCGCTACATTAGTTACCGGGAAAGGGGACGCGGCCTACCACTCGCTGCACTGGATTGTGAATGCGGCGCTCAAGGCTTGCAGGTTTGAATGTGTTCGGTTGATGATGATGTTGAAGAGGGGGAAATCCCCGGCTTGTGAGCTCGCATCCGTTTGCCTGTAGAATGATCAGGGATGTCCATGGAGTTGATCAGCATCAGACCAGGTCCCGCGCATCTTAATCATTCAAAGGATAAGTAGTGACATGGCTGCGATGGAACGGCTTCCGCGTTTCGTTTGGCGTCTCTTTCACTTCCTCCCACCGAGGCTGGCCTATGCCATAGGCCTTGGCTCCGTGGTGGGCCGCACTATCCTCCTCTTGACGACGGTTGGGAGGAAATCGGGACTTCCCAGGGTAACCCCGCTGCTCTACGACGAGATCGATGGTTTGATCTATGTCGGCTCGGCTCGAGGGGTGAAGGCCGACTGGTTTCTGAACCTTCGAGCGAACCCGAATGTGGAGGTCACGCTAGGATCCCGTCGAATCAAAGCCTGCGCGGATCCGGTCACCGATCCACGCCAGGTTGCGGATTTCCTGGAGAAGCGCTTGGAACAGCGCCCCATCCTTGCCGCCACGATGATGCGCGCAGAGGGCTTGGGCTCAAAACCTACACGTGAGCAGTTCGAATCCTATGCCCGGAAGCGCACCCTCGTGATTCTACGGCCCGTAGATGACGCGTAGCTGAACGACTCGAGGCTCATGCGCGCATGCCTGCCGAAAACGCTCCGGAGCAATCTCGGGGATGCAGGGCAAAGACCGTTCGAGGATGGCGAATAGGGAATGGAGAAAAGCCTGAACAGCACGAATCCCGCCTGCTCAGTTCAAAGAGGTTGGATGGGAGCCGATTCGCTGCGGCTTATGCAGAATGGGCAATCAGGCGGCTGTTTGTCGAGGAGGAATGGGAGAAGGCAGCCCGTGACTCTGAAGGTTGGGAGTATCCCTGGGGGGATTGGGAAGAGGCCCGCTGCAATACATAGGAACACCGGCTTCCGAGTCGGGTGATTCCTGGAAGAGAAGTAGCGCGGGCTGCTCAATCATGGCAGAAGAAAGAGGAGATCGAGATCGAAATGGATCGAAAGGATTTGCCGGGCATCGCTGCTGAAATCATCCAACAAGTCCCTGATTGGGAAGATGCCGATGACATTCGGGTCGAACCTTTGGAAGGTTTAACGAACACCAACTACGCTGTCATAGTCGATGATGAGCGATTCGTGCTCCGTATCGGCGGGCAGAATGCGTCCCGGCTGGGGATCGATCGCAATCAGGAAATGGTGACACTCAAAGCCGTGTCGGACGCGGGGATTGGAGCCCAGGTCGTATTTGATAAGCTCCCCGAGGGGCATCTCGTAACACGGACGATCCAGGGTCGGCACCTACCTTTGGAAGAATACCGCAAGTCGGAAAATATCGAACGGATCGTGAGGGCAGTCAAGCGCTTGCACGCGCTGCCTCTGGATCATGCCGCCTTTTCTCCGTTTCGCCGCGTCGAAAATTACGCCGCACAAGCCCGGGAGATGGGCGTGCCATCTCCCAAGGATTATCAACAGCTGCTCGTAAAGATGAACGCGATCGAGCAGGAGCAAGCCCGGGACCCGTTTCCATGGCAAAGGTTTTGCCATAATGACTTGTTCTGTGTAAACGTGCTGGATGATGGAGAGATCCGGTTCATTGATTGGGAATTCTCGGGCGTCAATGACATCTACTTCGATCTGGCAACCCTGACCTATGCCTATGATTCCTTGGATACTTTGCCGCGAGATCTTCAAGAACATCTGCTGGCTTTGTACTTTGGAGAGGTGAGGCAGGAGAATTGGAAACGGCTGGAGGGTATGCAGTATATACTCATGTTCTTCACTGCGATGTGGGGGTTGATGCAGCAGGGTTTGTATAATGAAGGCCTTGTTCGATCCGTAGATGGTTTCGATTTCATGGAATATTCCAATGGCACATTTGAAGCCATGAGGAGGTTTCTATAATGCGTAATACCATGCAACGTAATGGATGGATCCGAGAAATCACAACTTCGCGAGAATCGAAGGCACATGACTGAAAAGCTACAAGTAAAGCATGACGGCCAAACACCGGATTCTCCCGCATTGACTTTTCGCGGCTTTCAAGGTGAGACCGATTATCCACTTATTCTATCGATCCTGATCGAAAGCACTCGAGCCGATCGGATCGTCGAAACCGCGTCGCTGGATGATATTCGACGATGGTGTGCTCCTTCCACCCGTTTTGATCCCTTTCAGAATCTCCTCTTTGCAGTGGTCCACAATCCAGATGGGGAACCCACTGTCATCGGTTTCAGCCGTTTCAGCTGGTATACAGGCAGGAAGGACACACGCCTCTATTTCCAGACGAGCTACCTGCTTCCTGGATGGCGAGGTCGGGGATTTTGGCCAGCAATGGTACAGCAAACCGAGCGCCGATTGCGGGAGATTGCGGACAGTCATACATTCAATCCCCGATGCTTCTTTCAGGCGTGGGCTACAGAAACCCAGGAGGTATGGATCTCTGTACTGGAAGGTGAAGGCTACCAGGTCGTGCGGCATTTCAACAACATGCTGCATCGATTGAGCGACATCCCTGACCGAGCCTTACCCGCCGGATTACAAATCCACCCCGTACGAGCAGAACACAAAAGGGCGATTTGGGAGGCACAAAGAGAAGTGCATCACGAACTCTTTGAAACCGTGTCGGAGAATTGGACAGAGGAAAGGTTCGAAGCTTGGCTGGCAAATCCGTCCCATACACCTCATCTATGGCAGGTAGCCTGGGATGGCGACCAGGTGGCTGGAATGGTGCTCAATCGCATTGACGAAGCGGAAAACCGGGCGCGAAAGCGGAAGCGGGGCTACACAGAGCATATCTTCGTTCGCCGTCCCTGGCGAAGACGCGGCCTTGCCGGCACACTGCTTGCGCGAAGTTTGCGCCTCCTTAAACACCAAGGCATGGAAGAGGCCGAACTGGGCGTCGACTCGGAAAATGATAGTGGTGCCCATGATTTTTACCTGAGGATGGGTTATCAAACCTTTAGCACGGATCTGTGGCTCCGAAAACCCATGGACATGAATCCAGGCCCTGCCTAAATTCACATTGTTACGGACCAGCTGCATGAAACCAGGATCCGATCTGAAAGTTGAAGCGAGAAAGCACTTCCAATATCTGCACCTGATCCACGAGGACGTCAGGGAGGAACTGTATCTGCTGGGGTTCTCGGAGCAGCCTGCGCGCATCTGCGACTTTGGCTGCGGGAACGGCCTCACAACCTACAGCCTGGCGCTCGAATTCGAGCAGGCCGAATGCACCGGCATCGATCGATTCGACGGCGTCGACGCCCCTCGTTTGGAGCATCTCCTTCAGTTTCAGGAATCTTTGACGAAGCATTGCGCGGAAGAAGCAGCAAGCAGAAAGCCGTTCCCGGAGGAATTGTGCAGTTTGGTTCAGAAGGCGCGGCTGCCGCGCTTCCATCGAGGCGACTTCATCCGGGGAGAGAATCTGCCCGAGGGAGTGGACCTGGCCTACTGCAAGCGCATCTTCGCGAATGTGTTCGAGGGGAAGCAAGCCGGCGATCCCTCCGGCGGAGAGGGACTGCACCTCGCCGTCGATCGCATTGCAGCATCGATCCGTCCCCAGGGTACTCTCTGCTCCGTCGAGTTTGAGGGATTCGACCTTGCGAAATATTTGGCCAAGAGGAACTTGCGCGTCCTCAAGCGGGCAACCCTGCAGCGCAGAGATGTTCGCTCCAGAGGGCGAACCACGGTCCTCAGCCGATACGCACTGGTCCTCTGCCAGAAGCTCTGAGCCCCGCGTTGTGTATAATCGACCGATAGAGGGGCAGCACCCGTTCAAGGCGGTAGCATTCCTGTTATCAACACAGCAACCCCTCATCGAAATGCGATCAGCTCCGTTCCGGGCGAGCGAGGATTCAAGACCGTATCAACCCGATCCCGTCGGATACTTGATCCTGCAGCCATTGTTTTTTCAGATATCTTTCGGGGCTGGAAACGCAAACCATCGAGCCTCTCGACCTTTCATGAAGCGTAGAAGGAGGACTTCCATGGATATCGCCATCATCGGGTTAGGAAAGATGGGCGCCAACATGGCCAAGCGCCTGCTGGATGGGGGGCATCGAGTGTTCGTCTACACACGCAGTCCCGAGAAGGTACAAAGGTTGGTGGAGCAGGGTGCCGTCGGTGCGGATTCGCTGGAGGATCTGGCCGGCAAGCTGGCGCCCCCGCGCGCCCTCTGGTCCATGGTTCCAGCCGGTGAGCCCACCGAAACAGTGCTCGACAGCGTGGCCGAGTTTCTATCGCCGGGGGACACGCTCATCGACGGCGGTAACAGCAACTACAAGGACACCATGCGCCGCGCAACGGCTTTCCAGGCGAAGGGGATCTCCCTCGTCGATGTGGGCACGAGCGGAGGCGTCTGGGGATTGACACAGGGGTACAGCATGATGGTCGGCGGAGATGCTGTCGCAGTCGAGCGCCTGAGCCCCATCTTCAAGACCCTGGCTCCGGGAGAGAACCAGGGCTGGGGGCATGTCGGACCCAGCGGATCGGGTCATTTCGTGAAGATGGTGCACAACGGCATCGAGTATGGCATGATGCAGGCCTACGCTGAAGGATTCGACATCCTGAAGGCCAAGCAGGAATTCGACCTCGATCTGCATCAGGTGGCGGAAATCTGGCGCTTCGGGAGCGTGATCCGATCGTGGCTGCTCGATCTGACGGCCAGAGCCCTCGAGGATGATCCGAATCTGGGAGATATCAAAGCCTGGGTGGCGGATAGCGGTGAGGGACGCTGGACGGTGGCGGACGCCATCGATCTGGACGTGCCCGCGCCGGTGATCACCCTCTCCCTGCTCATGCGCTTTGTCAGCCGGCAGGAGGAGAGCTACGCCGCCAAACTGTTGGCGGCCATGCGCAATCAGTTCGGAGGCCATGCCGTCAGGAAGGCCTAGCGCGCTGGATGTTGGATGGTTCGACCACGAATCCCGAGACCGTTTGCAACACTGCCGCCTGGTTTTGAGTAGAAGGATTGAGCTTATGGAGGAGCTGAGGCGATGAAGGAGATTCTCAAATCTCAGTTTCGAGCGTCATTGCGCATGCTGGGAGAAGCCATCAAGGCATGCCCGGATTCGCTGTGGCACGACAGCGCGTACAAGAATCCATTCTGGCACATCGCCTTCCACACGATCTTCTGCACGCACTTCTACCTGCATGCTTCGGAAGACGATTTCGTTCCGTGGGAGAAACACAAAGAGGAGTGGATTTCTCTCGGGGACGATCCAGGAGACGGTCTCTATACAAAGGAGGAGATGCTCGAATACCATGACTATTTCGAGGAGAGGATCGGAGAGCTCGTGGATGACCTGGATTTGGTTGCCGAATCGGGTTTCCACTGGCTCCCCTTCGATAAAATCCAGCTGCAGTTCTACAACATTCGCCATCTCCAGCATCACACGGGAGAGTTATGCGAGCGGCTGGGCGGGGAAGGGGACATCGAGGTGAGTTGGGTAGGGATGGTGAAATCTTAGGCGGGATGCTATTTCCCGGGGGACACCGGCGTTTTAATGGTTGTAGACTCGACGCAGACTTGGAAGCACCGTTACCGATACGTGCAGGGAGCGGAGAAGCGGTCATTTGGGTTCAGTTAAGGAGGAACAGCATGGCGGGAAGCGTGGCCCATAGTGAACCATCCACCGCAAAGGCCAACGGTATTGAGATCGTCTACGACACGTTTGGGGAACCTATTGCGCCGGCTTTGTTGCTGATCATGGGATTGGGCGCGCAGATGGTTTCCTGGGACGAGGACTTCTGCCGCGAACTCGCCGGCCGGGATTACTACGTCATCCGGTTTGACAATCGCGATGTGGGACTTTCCACGAAGTTCGATGAAGCCGGCATCCCGAACACGCTCGCATTGTTGCAGGCACAGATGCAGGGTGAACCCGTTCAGGCTCCCTACACGCTGCGCGACATGGCCGATGATGCCGCCGGTCTGCTGGATGCCCTGGGAATCGAAGCGGCCCACGTGGTGGGCGCCTCCATGGGCGGCATGATCGCCCAGGCGATGGCCATCCACCACCCCGATCGCGTGCGCACGCTGACGTCCATCATGTCCTCGACAGGCAATCCAGACCTGCCTCCCCCCACAGCGGAGGCCCTGGAGATCCTGCTCAAACCTGCCCCGACGGATCGCGATGGCTACCTCGAAAGCGCCGTTCAGAGCTGGCAGGTGCTCGGCGGCCCCGGGTTTCCGGTAGACGAGGACCGTATCCGGACGCGCGCCGGACGGGCCTTTGACCGTGGCCTGCATCCCGAGGGTACAGCCCGCCAGATGGCCGCCGTCCTGGCCTCCGGCAGCCGCAAGGAGGCACTGCGATCGGTCACCGTGCCGACGCTGGTCATTCACGGCGACGCTGACCCCCTAGTGCCCGTCGAAGGCGGGATAGATACCGCGGATGCAGTTCCAGGCGCGGAATTGCTGATCGTCGAGGGCATGGGTCACGACCTGCCGCCAGCGTTGTGGCCGCGGATGATAGATGCCATCGCCCGCCACGCCGTGTAGCTTGACATTGCCAAATTAGACAGGATTAACAAGATTTACAGGATTTATGAGAGCGCTCTCAGGTCAAAACTCGCCCGAAAGCAAATGGAATCAATCCTGTGAATCCTGTCAGAAAATTGAATGTGATCTCGTCAAGGTAGAAAGGACCATGTCATGCCCAGCGTTCAGGATGGACCCATTTCGCCGCTGTTTGTGCCCCTGCCCTTCAGGGGCAACGTAACCCTTTCCGATCTGCCTGGCGTCGGCCCCTCGGAAGAGATGTCAGCCGCCCTGGAGCACGCGCCGAGCGGCGCCTGCGTCGCCTGGGGCATCCCCTTTGAGATCGGCGACGTCGTAGCCATCAAGGACGACG
>DUET01000079.1 GCA_011192015.1 Anaerolineae bacterium | reverse complement strand
CCCCGCCGTTTTCCATGCGATCATCCATCCTCTCTCCAATAATCCTCTCACCTACCCGCCGGCATGATCTGAAACCGGCGACGACAAGTTCACGATTGAACCCATAATGACATCCATGATTTGCAAATGTATGCGAGGAAGAATCGCTTTTTTGGTGTTCCAACTATTGGCGCAGCAACCAGCGCCCTCGCCGCTATCGGCGATTCGCTAAAGGGAAAATTACGTGAGGAGACCCATGATCAAGATTATTGTGGACAGCACCCAGAATCTTTCGGACGACTACCTGGCAAAGCATGACATACGTGTCGCGCCCATCGCCATTCAGTTCGGCGAAGAGTCTTATCAGGAGGACATCGATATCGATCGGGATATGTTCTATTCCAAGATCGAGGAGCTTGGCATCATTCCGAAAACATCTCAACCCACTCCTGCCGCCTATGCTGAGTTCTACCGGGAATTGAGCCAGGAAGGCCATCAAATCTTGGTGATCGCAATTACTAGTAAACACAGCGGCACCTATGACTCCGCCACGCTGGCGAAAACCATGGTTCCTGAAGCCGATGTCGAGGTCTTTGATTCAAAGAGTATCTCGCTGGGAACGGGGTGGATGGTGGTCGAGGCCGTGGAGGGCGTCGAGGCCGGCAGGACCCGAAAGCAGATCATCGACCGACTGGCATGGATTCGCGAGAACTCCTACCTGGTGATCACTCCTGCCACGCTCAAATACCTGCAGATGAGCGGTCGGGTAGGCGCCCTAAAAGGCGCCCTCGCATCCCTGCTCAATGTCAATCCGATTATCTACCTCGAAGACGGCGCGCTCGAAGCCCAAGAGTCGATCCGCACGCGCGGCAAGTCCATCGACCGGCTGTTCGAGTACATGAAGGAGAAGATCGGTATTACCGATCCTGTCAACATGGCCGTTATCCATGCCCGCGCACCGGACGAGGGTCATGCCATGGTCGATCGGGTGAAACTCGAGTTCAACCTCAACGAACTCCTCGTGGAAGATCTGGTGGCTTCGCTGGCTGTCCATGGGGGGCCGGGTATCCTCGGCCTCTTTGGTTATCGGGTCTGAACCACGCGTATCACAGCAACCAATCGATTCGATCCAGAGCCGTCCTGTGAGGACGGCTCTTTTCACTGCCTCGTTATCTCATGCTGCTCCCTTGCCTCCTTCGTATCCCGTGATGAGCCTTCAAAGTGAATCGAGGCTTTCTTGCGAAAGCCGGCTCATCCGTTCTCTAGAATCACTCCCATGATGCTTCCGTAAGCCGACCTGTTCGGTCGGTCGTCAGGCCCGGCCTGGGGCGTTGAGGAAACCCAACCCCATGCAACGGAACCTCAGCGATCGTTGCGTGGACGAAGTCGAAGAAAGCCACGGAAACGAGTAAATACAGGTGGAATCCATGGAAAACGAACCATCAGCGCGATGCCATCTAGCACCGGCAAACGCTGCCGCATGAAATGTGGAGAGAATGACCTCTATCGATCGTCGCGCTGGTGCACACGGAAGACGGCACGTATGCCGTCGAGGAAATTCGGAACGATCTCCACTACGAACTTGGGCCAGGTGAGCACCGTCACGGAAACCATCCATGCCAGGATCCACAATCCCGCTTGTGGTACTTCACGGATCGAGACCACGAGAAACCAGAGATAGATGGGCGCTTGGATGAGCATGCCCAGGGTTCGATGGAAGCCCCAGCGCCAGAAGATCAACGCCCAGATGACGAGATACAAGCCGACGACTGGAAGCTCAACAAAACCAACCAGGAGCAGGTAGATCATCAGACCGAAGGAAACCAGAATATCCGCTTCCAGGTCGTGATCGCCGATCCAGGTTTGATACTTCCGGCGGCTGCGACGAGCTATGATCCCATCAAAGAGATCCCCCGTCCAATCGGCGATCATAAGCCAGACTGCCAGGGGGAGGCTTTCCTGACTCTGAGTCACGCCAAGCCAAATAAGAATGGGGACGATGAGCACGCGTGTAACGGTGATGAGGTCTGCAACCTGCTTGGCGACAAGCATGATACCCCTCCTCCGGAATGGGCACGGTCACATACCTAAACCAACGATAACTTGAATATCGATTGTACAACAACCTGCAAGGGGATCGGTCCTGGGGCATACCATCCCATCACGTCCACAAGACGAACGGGACGGAGCAGGGGAATCAGCGCGTTTGAGATTCTCGCTCTCGCGCCTGTGCATCCTCGAGCATGCGCAGTTCGATATTTATCCGCCGGCTACGAAGCATAAGGCTGATTGTGTATGCCGCCATGGTGCCAAGGATCACGGCATAACCAAGGACCATGAAGGAGAACGTATCCGGAGTGACTGCCCTAACCATAAGCATCCTGTTTCCCTATCATTCAAGGAGCAGCTTCATCTTGGTTTGTTCCAATTGTTCGGCTCGGAGTTGAAGCCGGTAACGATGCCAGAGCAGGGTCACGAACACGAACGTGAAAGCCAGCAGGCTGATCATGAAGGTCAAGAACATCGGGGGCTCCATATTGAACGAGCCGGCCAGGGACCCGCCTTCACCGCCAAAGACAAGCGGATGGATCGTGCGCAGGAGGCGTATGGAGAGAAATGTGATCGGCACGGAGATGAATCCTGCGATGCCGTAAACCGCCCCGAAGCGTGCTCGCCGACGGGGATCATCGATGCCTTGTCGCAGCATCAGGTAGGCTATGTAGATCAACTCCATGATCGTGGCTGTGATCAGCCTTGGATCCCAGGTCCACCATGTGCCCCAAATCGGCTTCGCCCAGATCGATCCTGAGACTATGTTGATCAAAATGAAGACCACGCCGATCTCTACCGACGAAAGCGCCAACAGGTCCCAGCGGGATTCTTCGCGCAGAAGGTAGATCGCGCCTGCGATGGCGGTGACAAGGAATGCCAAAGCGCCCACCCATCCCGCAGCCACATGGAAGTAGAACACGCGCTGCACCTCCCCCATCACCACCTCACGCGGCGCGTAGAACCAAACCATGTACAGCGCAACCGAAAAGAGCGCTACGCTGAATCCGGACAGGACTTTCAATAATATGGGCATCGGTTCCATGGATCGATTCGCATCACCAGCGGCCATGAGAAGCTACTCCTCCACCACGAAATCAAAGAGCATGAAGGCTGCGGCGACGAAAATCACGTCAAAGGCGATCAGGAGATTCAACCAAGGCCAGATTGTTGCCATCTCCAAACTTTGCTGGATGGCATTGCTTGCCTTGACGGCTGCCACAACGACGGGCAGCACGATCGGAAAGAGCAGTATGGGCAGCAACATGTCCCGGGTGCGGGTCTGCACGGCCATGGATGCCAGCAGCGTACCCACTGCCGAATACCCCACAGATCCTAAAAGGATCACCAGCAACAATCTGGGGTCGAAGAGATTGACGCTGAAGAGCAGGCTGTAAAGCGGCAGCACGATCGCCTCAACGACGAGCATGAAAATCAGATTGCCCAACAACTTACCGAAGTAGAGGGCGCTGCGATCGACGGGTACAAGCAGCAGGCCATCCAAACAACCTCGATCCTTCTCGATCGCCATGGAACGGCCCAATCCCAGCGTGCCTGCGAAGACAAACGTGACCCAGAGGACGCCGGAGGTAACCGTTTCCACGGAACGCACCGAAAGTTCCAAAGCGAAATTGAAGATCAAGATCACCAGCAGGGCAAACACCAGCATGGCGCTCATCAATTCCCGGCTGCGCAACTCTGCCGCCAGATCCTTCCACACGATGGCGGAGATGGCGCGGAAATATCGTCGGATGCCTGCTTCGCGCCCTCCATCGATCCTCAGCACAGTGGGTGAACGATCCTCAGCCATGCGTCACCGCTTTATAGCGCAGAACCATTTCCCCCACCGGCATCTCGGAGCATGAAATCGAGTCCGCTATCCTGCCCTTCGAAAGGATGTCAATCCTGCTGACCAGACCTGCTGCATGAGGCAGGTCATGCGAAGCCATGACCAGCGTGCGCCCCTGTGAGACCGCATCCTTCAAGACAGCATCCAGCATGATCACGGCGTCTGTATCCAACCCCGTGTAGGGTTCATCGAAGAGCAGTACATCAGGAGTATGTAAAAGTGCGCGCCCGATCGCCAAACGCTGCTGCATGCCTCGCGAGTATTTGCGCACCAACTCGCGTCGCTGCATCTCCAATCCCACCAGATCCAACACCTCGTCAATGCGGGTTTTGCCCGATTGCACATCGTACATGCGGGCATAGTAGCGCAGGTTCTCCTCGGCTGTCAGATCACCATACAGTAGAGGCTGATGAAGAACCACACCGATCCGCCGGCGGACCTGTATCGATTGAGATGGGATGGCTTGCCCCGCCATGCTCACGCTACCCCCGCTTGGGCGGGAAAGCGTGGCCAGGATGCGCAGAAACGTGGTCTTACCTGTGCCGTTCAAGCCCAGAATGGCGACGGACTCGCCGCGCCCGACGCGGAAATCCAACCCCCGCAAAACACGCTTCCACCCGAAATTTTTAACGAGATTGCGGACCTCAATCATCTTCCATGCTCATCCGATCCAACGCTCGTCGTTTGAGCTTTTCGCGTTGATTTTGATATTCGTCTTCCGCAATTCGTCCCAGGGCATGTTCGTCATCGAGTTCCGCGATCGCCCGCAGGATGTCATCCGTATGCCGCATGGCATCCCCGCGTGCCTTACGGAGGCTCGTCCTGCGCCATGCATACCCAACCACGATCAAGGCTATTCCGAGTACTCCCCCGCCAATCAACAAACCCGTCCATGCATCCGGGCCCCGCACACTTGTTGTCTCGGAGCCCCTTTCCGCAATGCTGAACGAAAGCACGTCACCGGATCCCAACGGTCCGGCGGTGTAAATACGGAGGGGGCCCGTACTCACCTGCCGCACCCCGCTATCCTGCAGTGTATCGGCGATGACAACAGGACCTCCCTCGGGAAGCATAACCTCCACACCCATCACAGCATAACCGAGAGGTTGAGAGAAATCCAACCTGTTGGTGTGTGGGAACTCGTAGGTGAAGACAAAATCCTGGATTCCAATCCCAGGCATCACTGCCGCCGTGTCGATAAAACCGCGTTCCGTTGGATGGAAGCGCTCACCAAACTCTCCTTCATCTAATTGCAATCCACGTGCCCCTTCGGGCAGTACGACCTCAATCCCCCCCTCGTTGGAAACGTATGTTCGATCTCCCATGTTGGTAATCACCCACACCTCAAGCACCCGTACGGCTTCAGGCGAGCTGAAGTCGAAGAGAATGATCAATTGCTCCAATCGAATGAGGTCATCGTTCTGCGTGGAATCGTAAATCTCAAGCGGAAGCTCCAGGATTCGATCGTCCAGGGGAATTTCAGCGGAAGCTGTGTTGTAGAGAACGCCCTGATGCCCGGCCGCAGCGAAGAACAACCATCCTTCCACGATGAGGACATCTTCGAAGAGAAATTCCCCTTCGGTTGAGGTTTCGACAGATTCTCTGACGACAATCTGCTGATCGTTAATACCAAAAAGGTTGACCACCAATCCTTCAGGGACTTCTCCGCCGATTGATCCGTTGGTCACGCGTCCTCGGATCACACCGAGCGCAGTCTCTCCAGAGGCATCTCGATCCACATCGCAAAAGGCACTCGGGGTGATGGATTGCGCCGTTTCGGTGGCTTCGCCGATTGCATCCGTGGCGGTGGGAGTCGCTACCAACGCGGATGGGATCGATACGCCTGGTCTGGCAGTGATTTCTTGCTGAGCCATCACCGGAACAACCAAACCAAACAACATCCAAAGAATCCAGAGCGCCACAAGATTTCTCAGTCCACGTCTCACTTCATTTTCTCCTGAGATTCAAGCGGCGTGCCGCAGTGCCTGCAGAAGCGATCCTCGACAGTGATCTCACGGCCACAAGTTGGACAATCCTTCCTGGACGGCGTGCCCGGCTTTCGTAGCCGGGCGATCCTGGTTTCCAATTCCTCCTCTCGCGCTTTTCTCTGATCAATCCGTTCCGATTGCACGCTGCGTAATGCGTCGATCTGCCTGAGAACAGCCGCACCGCGCGCCAGCTTGGTTGCGCGTTCGGCTTCATAGTCCTGGCGCACGAGCTTTCCCATGGAATAGTCCATGTCTAGTTCTGCAAGGGCGGAAAACAAGCGCTCCTGCTCGATCTCCAACGAGACCAGCCGATGCTCATCATCGCTCATTCTCGTTTCCTGCCTCTCCCACAGCGGGAAGACGAGATAAGCCACGACGGGAACCAAGATGGCCAATAAAACGAGCAGCGTGGCTAAATCCATGATCACGATCCTCGAGGAGCGGCATCGCTCCTCTACCGTTTCAACCGAGCGCTTTCTATGGCTTCCAAGATCTCGTCCACGGAGGAGAAGGGGCCGTCCTTTGCAAAGGCCAAAGTCCCATCCGGCGCGACGATGTAGGTTTCAGGTACCGACCTGATGCGGAAATCCTGGGCAATGCGTGTGCCTTCATCCGCACCGTTGGGATAGGTGATCCCGTACTTCTCTAGGAAGTCTAAGGCAGCCCAATCCGTATCGCTGTAATTCACGCCCAGGAAGAACACCGGGCTGTCTCGAACCAACTGATAGGCCTGTTCCAAGACTGCTGCCTCTTCATCGCAGGTCAAACACCAGGAAGACCAGAAATTGATCACCACGACCTGCCCTGCAAGGTCCTGCAGGGAAATTTCCCGGCCATCGAACGTGGTCAGTACGAAATCAGGGACAACGCTTCCCACAGAAATCGATCCTTGCTCACGCCGCATTAGACCGAAACCGAAGAGCACAAGCAGAAGCAACAGGACACTCCAGGCGAAGATCGCACCCCATCGCCTAGATCGTGTCGGTTTCGTTTCCTTCACCTTTACGGTCTCCCTATCCACGCCTTCGCGCATGCGTCCATCGCTCCAGGATGCACTCCCATCTCCAATCGCGCCCACCCATTAGGTCCTCTTCCGCAACTCCTCTTCAATTCGCGCGATGTACGGATCATCTGCATCCACCGAGGGCACGTCTTGCATTTCTCCCTCGCTCGACCAGCTCCGCATCGTTCGCGCCAGCAGATAGACACCCAGCGCTAGGGCCAACGGGGGAAAGATGTAGACGATCCAATTCAACCCTCTGGCCGGCGGCGTCGCTAGCACCCGGTCACCATATTGCTCCACGAAGTATTGCTTGATTTCCTCGGCGGACCAGCCGTCTGCCAGCTTGAGGCGAATGGTCTCTCTCCACTGGGCGCAGGCTTTGGTGGGGCAGACATCCAACGGGGTGTTCTCGCAAACAGGGCAGTAGAGCTGCTTGGCGATGGCATTGACCTCGTCATCAGACGGTGTCGGCTCCTGGGCGGTAGCCGGCAGTACCAGCAGTAGAATCAGGATCATCCCGCCGATCCAGGCTGCATGAACTCTTGCCCTCTTCACGGCTGCCTCTCCAACTTCCGAAGCATGGATCTTCGGCCTCCCAATGATGCATGACTCGGCCAAGCCGCAACTACTGTGCCCAGGATGAAGACGACGCCTCCCAACCACATGAAATTCACCAGAGGATTGTGATAGACCTTGAAGGTGGCCGCCTCTAAACCATTCGATTCCCATTCCCACAGGATCACGTAAAGATCATTCAGTAGTGTTGAGCGCAAGCCGGGGATGGTCATGGATTGTCTGGCATCGTAATAGTAATCCACACGCGGATTGACCTCGTCGACCAGCTTTCCATGGCGATAGACAGAAAGTGTCGCGCGCGTGTTCAGCCGTACATCTTCTTGCGGATAATGCTGCAGATCATCGTAGATCAACACATAGCGCCCGATCGTGATCTGTTCTCCGAGTGCAAGCGTCCCCTGCGTCTCGGTTTGGAACATCTCGATGCCCATGATTCCCACCACCAGGAGAACCACGCCCAGATGAACCAGGTAACCGCCGTAGCGCCGTCGATTGCGCACTATCAGCTTGCCAAGGGCCGAAAGCAGACTCTCCCCGTGTCGTTGGCGCCGTGCCCATGCCCCTCGACAGAATTCCGAAAGTGTGGTCAAGGCCGCAAAGGTCGCCAACCAATACCCCAGCAATGCATACCAGGTGAAGATGCCCCGGATGATGAAGATCGAAGGCGCGAGCAGGGAGAGCAAGAAGGGGATGCGGATCGCAAACACCAGCCTCCGCCAGGATGTGCGGCCATAGGTCGAGGAGGGAGCGATCGCCATGAGCAGTAACAATCCCGCCAACAGCGGTCCTACAGCCAGTTCATAAAAGGGCTCTCCGATGGTCAGCTTGGTGCCGGTGATCAGTTCGGAAATCAGGGGGAAGATCACCCCCCACAGGCAGACCACCAGTATCCCCATGAAAAGCAGATTGTTGATCAGGAAGAGTGACTCCCGAGAGAGCACCGAGCGCAGTTGCTCATCCCCCTTCAATTCATCCCAGCGCTTGATCAGCAGGAACAGCGATGCGGCAGACATGATGCTGATGAAGGCCAGGAACATCGGGCCTATGGCCGACTCGGCGAAGGCATGCACCGAAGACAGGAGGCCTGAGCGTGTGAAGAATGTGCCCAGGATGACCAGCGCGTAGGTAAGGATTACGAGCACCATGTTCCAGTGTTTGAGCATGCCCCGCTTCTCCTGCACGACTACGGAATGCAGAAAAGCCGTTCCTGCCAGCCAGGGCATCAAGGCCGAGATCTCCACCGGATCCCAACCCCAGTAGCCCCCCCATCCCAGCACGTCATAGGCCCAGCGGCCCCCGAGGATCAATCCCAGGGTCAGAAAGATCCAAGCTACGAGCGTCCAACGCCGGGTGATGCGGATCCAACGATCATCGCTGCGGCCGGTCTGCAGCGCGGCGATGGCAAAGGCATAGGGGATCACGAACGACACGAAACCCAGATAGAGCATGGGTGGGTGAATGATCATGCCCGGATGTCTCAGCAGGGGGTTCAATCCCAGGCCATCGTAGGGCACGAAGAGAAGCGCATCCGCGGGTTGAAATAGGGCGTAGACCTGCTCTCCACTCGCAGTCTGCCAGATGCGGGCAAACGGGTTCTCGAAGAAGACCGTCAAGCTGAGGAAGAAGGCCAGGGTGGCCATGGTGACAAGCGCGACCCAGGGAAGGAACTCCCGATCTCGATCCCACTTGCGCAAGCCGGCTGCTGAGGCAAAGGCAGCCATCAACCAGGACCAGAATAGAAGCGATCCGGATTGGCCTCCCCACAGAGCCGTGATCTTGAGATAGGTGGGCATGGAGTTGCTGGTGACGGATGCAACGTAGTAGATCTCATACCGCCCAGTAACCAGCAGGATGATCAAAGCCAGCACCGAGATGGAGGTCAGCGGCCATGTGAGCACCATGGCGCGCCGAGCGCTTTCGACCCATGCCAGCTTGCCTTTGCGTGATCCATACCAGGCGGCAACAGCAGCATAAAGGGCCACCCCAAAGGCGAAAACCGAGGCGAAATATCCCACATTGGGTATCACGCAACAGCCTCCGCCCCGCAGTTGAAATTCATCCAAACCGCGACTTCGCTTTTCGCGTTGGGATCGACGACGCAATCAACAGCTGCACTTCTGCCCATCATTCCTGCTCCACCTGCAATGGGATCTCGCTCTCATAGCGCGTTGGGCACTTGAGAAGCACCTCTTCTCCGATGAAGATGCCCTCCAGCGAGAGCTGTCCTGTGATGATGGCTTGGGCTTGATCCTGCAGCAGGTCGGGTTTCGGTCCATGGATGACGACAGGAAGCCTGAGCGTTTCGGGATCGAGCAAAGCCTGATGAGCTGCCTCAGCCAGCCCCCCCATGCGTTCGATCTCGTTCATGTCTCCCGGAATATGAACAACCGAGAAGCGCAAGGTCAGTGTGTTGGCATCGAATTCTATCGTATCCCCATCGACCACGCCTTCGACCTTCAGTTCGCGGCCAATGGCTTCATCCCCCAGCGCATAGAGTTCTTCAACCGTCAGGAAATACTGCGCTGTGCTGATCGTCGAGGAAATGATCAGGAAGAGGATCGCTGCAGCGATCAGCGCCCCGCCAAGGATAAACTTCATGCGATTGGCTGGAGCCATCCCTTCCTGGTTGGTTGTTATTTCGGCCATGCCATCAAACTCCACATCAATCTACCTGCCCAGGGATCATCCACTGTTGAGATAATAGACCCGATCATGACCGGTTCATTCGCGATCTACCATCGAGAGATTCCGATCATTCGCGCTCCGATGTCCTTTGAAAGCATTCTAACGGCAACCCACCAGCAGGCAAAGTGTCGTTGCTCCCGCCCACATAGAATGCACTATGGATTTCGTCACCCTATTCACTGCGAACTACGTGTCAAGCCTCCAGACGCAAGATACTGAAACGGGATCGCTTCGAAGCGATCCCACGCCACAGGTATCGGGCGTGTATAATTCGTTCAATGTCTGAAGCTTCAATGTCTCCTCCGATGCTTGTGAAACGGCGCAAAGACCTGGCGCCCTTGATCGACGCACTGTCCAAAGAACCTCGAATTGCCGTCGATACCGAATCCAACAGCCTCTTTGCTTACAAAGAAAGCGTGTGCTTGATCCAATTCTCGATACCGGGAAAGGATTTTCTATTGGATTCGGTTACCCTGGCGGACATCGCGCCCCTGGGAGATGTGTTCTCCGATCCCAACATCGAGAAGGTGCTTCACGGTGCTGAATACGACGTTGTCAGCTTGAAGAGGGATTTCGGCTTTCACTTGAACAACTTGTTCGACACACGCATGGCCATTCGCACGTTGGGCGGCAATGATACCAGCCTCGAAAAGTTGCTTGCCAAGGAGTTCGGGGTGATCCTGAACAAACGTTATCAGCGCGCCAATTGGGGAAAACGCCCGCTCAAGGCTGAGATGCTGGATTACGCGCGCATGGACACCCACTTTCTGCTTCCATTGAGGGAGAAACTCGGTAATGCGCTTCATGAAGCAGGACGATGGGAAGAGGCATCTGAGGCCTGTGTATTCATTTCCCAGTTACAACCGACATCCACCGACTTCAATCAGCAGGGGTTCTGGAACATCCATCACGCCCGCAAACTCAATCCGAAGCAAGCTGCGGTTCTGCGGGAGTTGTGGAACTTCCGGGATGAGGTTGCCCGGAAGCGGAACGTTCCGGTCTTCAAGGTGCTGGAGGATAAAGTCCTGCTAGCCATCGCTGAGGCCATGCCGCGAAATCAAGCGGACCTCAACGCCATCCCTGCCCTGACACAGGGCCTCTTCCGCCGCTACGCGGAGCGGATCCTCGATGTCGTCGAACGTGGTTCAGAGGCACCTCCTGCTCATCCACCCCGCAACAAGAGGCTTCCAGACGAGGTCCGATTTCGCTACGAACACTTACGCCAGTGGCGGAAGGAGATCGCCGAAAAGCGAGGCGTCCCTTCAGACATCATCTTGCCGCGTGATTTCCTTTGGCAGATTGCGCTTCACCCGCCAGAGAATCTCCAACAGCTCGGCGAAATGCTCTCGCCTCTGGAATGGCGGTTCAAGCAGTATGGGAGCGACATCCTCACCTTGTTGGGATAGGAGTTGCGCCGCAAGCCGACCAAACAAGCAAAAGAGGTTTCGATGAACGTTACCTTCCATGGCGCAGCGCAAACCGTAACCGGCGCTCGCCATTTGATCAGCATAGGGCGGCATCGCGTTCTGCTGGATTGCGGCTTGTTCCAGGGCCGACGCAAGGAGACCCGAGAGCGGAATCTGGTTTTCCCCTTTGATCCCTCCAGCATCGACGCTGTGATCCTCTCTCACGCCCACATCGATCACAGCGGCAATCTCCCCAACCTGGTCCGCCAGGGATTCGAGGGGCCCATCCACACCACCCATGCCACAGCCCACCTGACGGACATCATGCTGCGGGATTCCGGCCACATCCATGAGGCGGATGCTGCCTGGCTGAACAAGAAACTCGCCCGAAAGGGCAAGCCACTCATCGAGCCACTCTACACCATGGAGCATGCCGCCTTGGCGGCCAAACAATTAGTGGGGCATTCCTACGATGCGCCCTTCGAGGTCGTTCCGGGAGTTACCGTCAAACTGGTGGATGCCGGTCACATCCTCGGCTCGGCGGGCGTCGTGCTCGAATTGAGGGAGAAGGGCAAGAGACACCGTCTGATGTTCTCCGGCGATATCGGCCGCCGAGGCATGCCCATCATCCGCGATCCGGTGCTGCCCAAAGACGTGGACACCTTGATCATGGAGTGCACCTACGGCGATCGCAATCACAACGACCCGGAAGCGGCTTATAACGAAACTCGCGAAGTTATATGCACGACGCTCAATAACGGGGGCAAGGTGATCATTCCAGCTTTCGCCGTCGGGCGCACACAGACGCTGGTCTACTACCTGCACCGCATGATCGACGAGAACCTCATTCCGCGCGTGCCCGTCTTCGTCGACAGTCCTCTGGCCATCAACGTCACCGACATCTTCCGTGCACATCCGGAGTGCTTCGATCGGGAAACGCTCGATTTCATGGCCCATGACCCGCATGGCTCTGCGCTGGGCTTCGATCTGCTCTCCTATACGCGCAGCGTGCAGGAAAGCAAGGCCATCAATGCCATTCGCGGTCCGGTCGTGATCATCTCTGCTTCAGGCATGGCTGAGGTCGGAAGAATCCTGCACCATCTGCGCAACAACATCCACGATCCGCGCAACACAATCCTGATCACCTCTTGGATGGCCCCGCACACCCTGGGCAGACGTCTGGTCGAAGGCAAGAAGGTGGTGAAGATCTTCGGCGAGAAACACGAGGTGCGCGCCCATGTGGCCTGCATCAACGGCCTCTCCTCACACGCCGATCAGGATGAATTGGTAGCCTATGTCCTGGCGGCCAAATCAAGCCTGCGTAGAGTCTTCCTGACGCATGGTGAGCCGGATGCCGCCCAAGCACTCACCGAAAAACTCAACCAGGTCGGTATCAGGAATGTCCTATACCCGGGACCGGGGAAGAAAGTCGATCTCTAATCGATCGCTCAAAACCTGCCGCTGGTTACTTTCGCGCTATAATTCGCCTTGCCTCGGAGAGGTGCCGGAGTGGACGAACGGGGCGGTCTCGAAAACCGCTGTGGTCCTTGTGGCCACCGTGGGTTCGAATCCCACCCTCTCCGCCTGGGGCTGCTTGCTTGAGGCAGCCCCTGTTCCTATTCCCCTTGCGATAGAAAATTCCTGGAAGTCCTCCCTGCACGCGCTGCTTTGCGGTCGAGTGGCGGAATTGTGAAAAAATGGACGAGCCCTGGTATATTCGGGGGCTCGTCCATAATGTTGCCGTTTTGGCAAAGATCCCATCCGGTCTGATGCCCGAAAGTGACACGTCGACCGAAAGAGGTAATGAACTACGAATCACTCACCAGCGATTCAAGGGCGTCCATCGAAGCTGAAAGTACATCGAAGCCGCCCTGCCAGAACGCTCTCTTGGTGAAATCGATCCCGGCGCGTTTGAGAATACGCTCTGGAGAATCCGATCCTCCCGCTTCCAGGATTTCGATATAGCCGGGGATGAAGCTCTCTCCCTCATTGAGATACTGCTGGTAGAGCGACAGCACCAGGAGCTGGCCAAACGTATATGCATAGACATAGAAGGGGGTCTCGTAGAAATGCGGGACAACCGACCACTCCATACGGAAATCATCCGAAAGTTCGACGGAGTCGCCGAACTGGAGCTTCAGGTTCTCGAGGTAGGCTTCTGAGATTTCATCCACTGAAGCCCCATTATGGACCATGTCATGCGCCACACGTTCAAACATGGCAAAGAACGCCTGGCGAATGATTGTTGCGTAGGCATCATCCATCTGGCGGAAGAGAAGTAGCTTCTTCAGCTCAGGATCTGGATCCTCTGCAATCATGTGATCGACGAGCAGCATTTCCGCAAAGGTGGATGCGGTTTCGGCCATCGGCAGGGATGAGTGTTGGGTAAGCGCGTTGTGATGGTTTGCCAAGAGCGCGTGAACTGCATGCCCGAGTTCATGGGCCAAAGTGGCCACGTCATCAGGCTGTCCTTGATAGGAGGTCAGGACCCAAGGAGTCAGATCCGGGACCGCCGTGGCGCAGAAGGCGCCGCCCATCTTGCCCTTGCGAATCTCGGAATCAAGATGATCTTCCTCGAGCACCTTGGCCGCTAAATCGGCGATGCGAGGATCGAAGCCGCGGAAGCTATCCAGTGAAGCCTGGACGCCTTTTTCGAACGGGTAGCTCTTCTCATACTGCGTCACGGGAGCGTAGATATCATAGCGGCGCAAGCGATCCAACCCCAGGATTTTCGCCTTCAGTTTGAAGTACCGCTGGAACACGACGGCGTTGTCCTTGCACACATCCAGGAGGAGGTCCACAACTTCGTCCGGGACGTTGTTATTCAGGTTGCGGGCTGAAATCGGAGACACCATCTTGCGCAGATCGACGTTTTCACTGCGCCAATCACGCAGCAGGGATTGGTAGATCTGCCCCAAGATGACGACATCTTTCTCGTAGACTTGATAGAGCGACTGATACGCAGTAGCGCGCACCTTGGGATCCGGGCTGCGAACGAAAACCATCAACTCGCCGCGAGTCACTTCCTTCTCTTCGCCATCGACTTCAATGGGGAAGACATAGCGGTTGGTGATGCTGTTATAGATATTCACCAGTGCTGTGTGACCGTTCACGTCCTTGAGATTGATGATGCGCTCCTCGGGTTCGGTGAGCGTGTAAGGCTTGTGCAGACGTAGGACCTCCAGCCAGTAGTGGTAGTCCTTCGCCACCGCCATCAACCGGTCGGCGTTTTCATCATCCAGCCCCTTCCACCAGAGTCTGAAAAACATGATCAGATTATCAGCCTCGGCATAGAGCTGCTGCACCTTGCCAACCAAACTCTGCGCATGTTGATCCTGGGTGTCCTGATAGAAACTCAGCTGTCCAAAGTAAACCACCCTGCTGATGAGGCGTATGAGACTCTCGTAGGATGCCAGTATTTCCAAGAACTTGTCTTCGCCGATATCGGGTTTCAGGTCCGATCGAAAGGCTTCAAATTCGGCCGACTTGGTCTTGACCTCCTCCACCGCCGTATTGAGTTCGGGGGCATCGTAGCCTGGAAAGAGATCAGCCAGACTCCAGGCTTTCTGCTCGTATTTTTTCTTTGCCATTGTCTCTCCTCAGATGTTGAAGCGTATGTAGATCACCTCGCCATCGGCGACGAGGTACTCCTTTCCCTCCAGGCGCAGCTTGCCTGCCGTGCGTGCCTGTGGAAGACCTCCCAGTGCCACCAGGTCATCCCAAGCGATGACCTCGGCGCGTATGAAACCGCGTGCCATATCTGTGTGGATCGTGTCGGCAGCTTGCAGCGCCGTTCCCCCTTTGGGAATCATCCACGCGCGCACTTCAGGGTCGCTGACCGTAAAGAACGAAATCAGACCCAGTAGTTGAAAGGATTCTTGAATCACTCGATCCAAGCCGGGCTCGGAGATGCCATACTCCTGCAGAAAAATCTGCGCTTCATCCGCCGGGAGTTGGGCGATCTCCATCTCCAGCTTGCCTTGCAGGACGAGGGAACGGATGCCCTCGCTCAATGGGCCGAGATCCGGCGCCGTCCCCTCCTCAGCAATATTGCTCACGACCAGTATCCGCTTTGTCGTTAGCAAACCATATCCACTGAGCAATCCCTGTTCTTCGGGACTGATCTCGAGGGTTCGCAGCGGCGTCTCTTCGCCCAGCACTGCCGCGAGGCGCTCGAAAATGGCAATGCGCCGGTCGATCTCCGGCCGTTCCTGAGGTCCCCTCTTCTGCCAATCCTCCCGGAGACGCCCCAGGCTGCGCTCCACGGCCATCATGTCGTGGAGCAAGAACTCAGCTTCCATCGTAACCAGATCGCGTTGGGGATCAATACTTCCTGCAGGATGTGGAACCGCGGGATCTTCGAAGGCTTGCAGCACGAGCACCAAGCCATCCATCTGTTCGAGGTGATTCACGAGCGGACCGGGAAGACCATGTTGACCGGGGTCGAACTGCAACCCGCCCACATCGGCGTACGTGACTTTGGCATGCGTCGTCTTGCGAGGGCGCTGCATCGCGCTCAGCGCGTCCAAACGTGGATCCGGCACATCCACGACGGCGGTCTGCACCTGGACTCGGCCTCCCCCGGACCATTCCCCTGGCTGCACGTTCGTTCCTGTGAGCGCTCGGAAAAGGGTCGATTTACCTGAAGACGGAAGGCCGATGATTCCCAATCGCATTGTAGCAGCAGGTCTTTCACCGGCTCACAGAGGAAGCCATCTTGACCTCGCGCACCCCTTTGACTATACTTGCCAAGCGCCGAAGTGGCGGAAGTGGCAGACGCGCGCGACTCAAACTCGCGTTCCTTCGGGAGTGTGGGTTCGACTCCCACCTTCGGCATCAAGCGATTATAGCATAACGCCTGTTGGCTTTTCCCAGCATGAATTCACGGAAGCTCAGCGATGCTTCCGTGGTTCGTTAAAGGATGTGTACGTGGGCTTTCGTTCCTGTGGCACAATCCCCCTCCTCATGGTAGTCTAGGCAGCAATGAAAACCAGAACTCGCCTTCTGCTCGGCGTTGTGCTCGGATTGTTGACCGGCATTCTTCTGGGTTGGATCGTGCTCCCGCTCGAATACGTGGACACCGATCCATCCTCTCTGCGCGCCGATTTCCGCACGGACTACGTCTTGATGACCGGCGAAGCCTACGAAGGAGAGGGCGACATCCTCTTGTCCCAGATGCGGTTGGCAGCCCTGGGGCCGCAACCTCCGGCTGAGATCGTAGCCCAGGCAATCGCCTACGCTGAAGAGAACGACTACGGAGAAGCCGACCTCGAGATTCTCAACAACCTCGCCATCGGCTTGCGATCCATCTCTCCAACCGCAGAGATCGAGGCCCCATGAAACGCAGTCCGTGGGTCTCCACGCTGATCGCCTTTGTGCTCGCCTTGGTGGCCGGCCTGTACTACACCTGGATCATCGATCCTGTTGAGTATGTGGACACGGCGCCGGATTCGCTGCGCGATGATTTCAAATCCGATTACATGGCGCTGATCGCCGCCGCTTACGCCAGCAACGGAGATCTCACCAGGGCGCAGGCGCGCTTGGGTCTCTTCTCGGATGATGATCCAGCGACAACACTCGCCGCCCTGGCCCAACAGCGCCTCGCCGAAGGGCATCATGAAAGCGAAGCCCGTGCCCTGGCGATCCTCGCCTCCGCGCTCGGAGAACAACCCACGCCTTACGTACAAACTCCCGGCGCGATCGAAACCGCCCTGGCACACCAACCCAGCGCCACATCGGGAGCGCCATCACCCCATTCCACCCCCCGCACGCCGATCTTCGATCCCGTTCCCTCCAGGACGCCAACTCCGGTCTCAACCGCTCCCTTTGAACTCCAATCCAGGGAAGCAATCTGCGATCCGACCACGCAACAGCCGTTGCTGCAAACGATCATCTACGACACACGGGGTGTGCCGCTTCCGGGCATCGAAGTGCTCGTCGTTTGGGACACGGGGCAGGATCACTTCTTCACCGGGTTGAAGCCTGAACTTGGCCTCGGCTATGGGGATTTCACCATGAGCGCCGGCATCACCTATACACTCCAGATCGCCGGAAGCAGCCAATGGGTAACCGCCTTGACAGCTGAGGAATGCGAGGTCGACGGGGGCGAGAATTCCTGGGGATCTTGGCTGCTCACGTTTATCCAACAATCCCCACCATAACGCCATTCATCTCAAGAGCATGGAAGGGGGATGATCGCTTCCGGCCACGCCGGAAACGCATGCTGAGATAATCAAAGGAGCGGGATTCATCCCGCTCCACGATGCGCATAGGTTTTGGAAAGGCATTGGCAGGATTGGATTTCAAGCTTCCTCGATCGATTCGAAATCCGCTGCTTGTGGAGGTCCATCCATCTCCATGCCCAATTCGAGCTCATCTTCCATGGTGATCTTGCCGCGCAGAAATGCGCCTTCCTCTGCCGAGAACGAGGAGGTGACGACGTCTCCCCACACGCGCCCTGATTGGCTGATCTCCACGCGCTGCGCGGTGATGTTCCCCTTGACCGACCCGGCAATGATGACGGTCACGGCCTTGAGTTGATCGCAGGTCACGCGCCCCTGCTCTCCGATCACCACGAGGCCGCGCAGCATGATGTCACCGTCAAACGCACCTTCGATGCGCAGCCCTCCGGTTCCGCTTATGCGCCCTTGCCATACCAGGCCTGCGCTGAAGACGGAATCGATTCGATCCGGATACGATTCCGCTTCCTGGGGCACATCATCACTTCGACGGAACATGCTCGCCTCCCTGATTGCGCTGCTCTCTCCATGTAAGACTTCCAAAGCTCATTGTGACCCTTCCAGGAACTGCAGAATCCTTTGTGGATCCGCATGGACATCCTTTGCTGCTGGAATCCCCTCAACCGACTCTGCGGCAGCCACAGCACGCACAATGGCCTTCGAGACCGCTTCGGCTCCAAAGGCCCCGATCACGTTCACATCCACTTTCTTGTTCCCCAAAGAGATCGCGAACAGCGTGTCGCCATCGAGCATGGTGTGGGCCGGGCGGACAGCGCGTGCAAGTCCATCATGCGCCATTTGAGCGACCTTGTTGGCCTGCTCTTTATTGAGCCGGGCATTCGTGGCCACCACTCCGATCACAGTGTTCCCGCGCGATCCGAAGTGTAGCACTGCTTTGCCTGCCAGGGACCGCATCACCTTCATAGCATCAGCGAACGGCCCTTCCCCTCCCATCTGAACAGGACCGATTTTTGTAGGACGCACTCCCGCCAAGATCTCCCCCGTGGCGGGGTCGATCACATCGCCGAAGGCATTCACGGCCACAATGGCCCCTACGATTGCGCCACCACCGATGTCAATGCTTGCAGTACCAATGCCGCTCTTCATCGCTCCACCCGGGCCCAGGATCTTCCCTACCGTAGCCCCCATCCCCGCGCCSGCRTTTCCCTCCGMYGGRCGCTGGYGCGAAGCGYTYTSRCAGGCRGCATAACCCATGGCRGCATCAGGGCGYACATCRCTGCGACCCACRCYCAGGTCAAAGAGAATGGCCGCAGGAACGATGGGAACCCGRGCAACKCGRACATCRAAYCCCACGCCCTTCTCATCCAGATAGCGCACCACTCCCGAGGCCGAMTCCAATCCAAAGGCCGATCCCCCGGATAGGACCACAGCGTGGACCTTCTGGACCAGATGCATCGGGCGCATGGGATCCGTCTCCCGAGTTCCCGGTGCGCCACCGCGTTGGTCCACGCCTCCTACTGCCCCCTCCTCGCACAGCACGACCGTGCATCCGGTGAGGGCCTCAGAATCGTGGGCATGACCGACGAGAATTCCAGGAACATCCGTGATCGAATTTTGCAGTCTCATGCCATCTTCCTTGTTTGACGTTGAGAATCATACCAGCAGGCAGCGAATATGGCTCGGCTAAAGTACAGGCCGCCATCAATTGCCATTCAACCTAGCCAAGCTTGTAGCCGAATTTCCTCAACAGTTCCTGACGTTCAGTGATGTCCTGCTCACTTTCCACGCCCTTGCTCTTGATCCCATCCACAACGCCCATCACTCCGCGTCCTTGCTCTGTCTCCGCCAGAATGACATCGACCGGATTGGCCGTGGCGCAGAAGATGCGGCACACCTCGGGGACATGCTTGATGGCATGGAGTACGTTGATGGGAAATGCGTTGCCCAGAAAGATTAAAAAGACATGCCCTGCAGAAAGAGCTAAGGCATTCTTCTTGGCCAAGGCAACCAAATCCTCCGATGTGCCGCTCGCCCGAACAAGCGCAGGTCCCGAAGATTCGCAGAACGCAAGACCGAATTCGATCCCCGGCACTGCCCCCACCAGAGCTTCATGCAGATCTTCGACCGTCTTGATGAAATGCGCCTGCCCGAGGATCATGTTGATGGCTTCAGGTTTTTCGATTGCGACCGTATGGAATTCCATGCTTGCCTCCCTGCAGGATATCTTACCCCGTACCATTGTAGCGCGGACGGGTGTGCGCGAGAACCGCATAGCTTATGTTGGGGCGATACACCGTTGAGGACGTTCATGCCATGATTCAAATCCATCTGATGGTTGTCGAAATACCTCGTCCGGAATCAGGTCCTCTGGCATGTGCAGGAAGGATGTGGGGAAAAAGAAAACCGGCATTCAATGCCGGTTAGATTTCGGCTCCCCGGAGGCCCCGCCGATCCACGCCATCGGCAAGCCACCAAATAGGGCCCCCGGATCACAGCCTAATGAAATGTGGGGCTCCTCACTGCCCAGTCTTCTGGCACCCATAGTATTGCATAAAGGAAGGCGCCCCTCCATTAGGTATTTGTTACCAAGGAAATAGGTCCTATCCGATCCAATACCTAACAAATCGGATAGCGCTGTGTGCAGCAAGTGCACACAAGATTGAACTTCTTCCTTGGAGTGATCCCTATCCGCTCTCTTCCTCCGAGTCATCATCAGAAGAACGCATCAGCGATCGCACCAGCAGGTAAACTCCTACGCCGATCAACGCAGCCGCCCCGATGTAGTTCAAGGCAACGACGTAGTTGGTTCCGATCAACACACCCATGACTATAAGGATGATCGCCGGGATCAGAGGCCAAGTCATGCGCCCTCGAGTCGTCGGCACGATGTACAGCAGCAGAAAGGTCAGCCCCAAACCGAGGAAGAACACGGTTCCTCCGTCGAGCCCTCGCGTCAGCTCTTCGGTTCCGGCAACGACCGCCAGCGTGGTCAAAACGCCCGCAGGGATGCCAGACCACCAATGCTTACGGTGCAGCGCGAAGATCAGCCAGAAACCCAAAGCCATGCTGCCCAAGAAGAGCGAGCCGCCCAGATCTCCTACCGCGTCAGCGAAGAGGAGGGAGCTTGAGATTGTCATGCCCAATCCGATCAAAGTGAAGCCTGGAATGAGCGCCCACCAATGCCTCCGATCCGTGATATACGCGACCACAAAAACCACGCCTGAAGCGAGAAAGAGCAACAACCAAATATAGGACAGTATGTTATCGGGGATGATATTAAACCAATCCAACAGCTGAAAGATCCCGGCCGCGATGAGTAGGATGCCCCCAACAGCACGAAGCCAATATTTCTTCATGGTGACCTCCTTGAATGTAATTGGTTATTGAGAAGAAGATGTCGGTTGCCAGCATTGACGAATCGCGCCAAGTATAACCTCAAGTGGGCTGGATTGATAAATCCCCCTTGATCGATCAACTTTGACACCCAGCATCGCAAGCCCTACAATAGCCGGTCATACCCGGCCATCCTTCGATGATACACCTAAAGAGAAAATTTACTTGGGAAACACAGGGATCTTACGGAATCGATATTAATTATAGGCATACACAAGAACGTCTCCAGCGCGCTCGATAAACGTGAGGAGGCTTGTCATGAAACCCAACAGGAAATTGCTTGTTGCCGTGGGAGTACTTACGCTCCTTCTGTTGCTACCGGCATGCGGTTTGATCAGCGGAACCGAAGCCACCGAATCTCCGCCGGGGCAGCAGCCTCCACCCACACAAGGAGCCGCAGTCACAGGGCATACGCCCGGCCCACCACAGCAATCCCCACCGCAGCCCACGCAAGCCCAGACCGCATGCACGGATCAATTCATCCAGATCGGCCCATCCAGCATCACTCCTGGTCAGGAGTTCGCTCAAGGTGAGAACTTCCAAGTGGATTGGGTCATCAAGAACGTTGGCACCTGCACATGGACTCCGACCTATGCGCTCGTGCATCACTCCGGGAACGAATTGAGCGTATTAAGCCCTGTCCCGTTGGGAACCTCCGTGGCACCTGAAGACACGGTGACCCTGAGCCTCCAGATGACGGCGCCAAACGCGGAGGATGAATACCCTTCCCTTTGGAAACTGCAAAACGATCAAGGGCAGGAATTCGGCAAGCTGCAGAATGATGCCCCCTTGCGCGTGATCATTAATGTCGTCGCTGCTGCATCCCTGCAACCCACCAGCGACGTGCAAATCGCTGAAGGGCCTCCGCTTGGAGCCTATGAATATGGTTACGACCAAACCATGCTCGTCAATCAATGCTTCGATCTGGTTTCGGGAGAAGTGGTCTCCTGTTCAAGTGGCGAGGCTGATTTCAAGTTCACCTACGCCTCCGGACAGGGAGGGTACATTCTCCCCTTGAACGAATTTGAACTGGCGGCCGGCGTGAGCACACAGCCAAACAAATCAACCTGCGAAGCCAGCAGCTTTCTGACGCTTCCGCTGGAGATGCTGCTGCCTGCAAGCCAATCCACCGGCAACTACTATTGCTTTATGGCGGAACGCGGCATCCACAATTACTACGGCTGGCTGCAGCCCATAGACTTCAACAGTGGCGGTTTGACCTTCGATTTCGTCACCTTCGATCCCACCTCCAGCCTTGCTCCGGGTGAGGCCCAACCCATACCGATCGACAATCCCCTCGTGTTGGTGGAAGCCGACCAAGTGACCTTGCTGACCGGGCACTGCTTCAGCTTGACCTCGGGGCAGGAAGTTTCCTGCAGCAGCGCGGACGCATCCTTCTCCTGGTCCAGCGATTTCAGCGGGAAGACCTCGGTCATGAATGGAACCATCGTCAGTGGTTACACAGAAAACGCGCCCCTCAGCTTGACGGATTGCCAGTCGGAGGACTACAGTCTCGGTGGCGATTACTACTGCACGTGGGGTCTCTACTACACTTGCTTCCAGACTGAGTATGGCAGCGAGACAGTCTACGGTTGGATCCGTCCCACGCATTGCAATGCCAATGGCTTCACCTTCGACTTCCGCACTTACAAACCTTGATCGAGCGGATCCACATCAAACTGACACGACTGGGATTTCTCCCAGTCGTGTTGCGTTCAAGCAAAAGCATCTACCCGCCTGATGATCTCTGGATCACGCATCCATGAGTCATCACCAGATGAGAGGCAACAGGGCTCTGCGCTCTGCGGGGTAATCCTGAAAGTTCTGCCGGTACCATCGATGGTGCGAACGAGCGCGCGGCGCGAGATTGGCCACCGTCCAGAGGGCAAACGCCAATCCCGCCAGCGACCAGGTGGCGGTGGCCCAACCCAACCACTGGATGATCTCCCCCAGGTAGTTGGGGCTCGAGACCCAGCGATACAGACCACCCTCGGGCATTTGGTAATTCGACCCTCCTGAATCCCGCAGATCATGCAGAACACGGTCGGATTGGCGGTTGATCAATAATCCGACAACAAAGAAGCTCGTTCCGATAAGGAATCGAGGGTCTCGCAGCCAACGGTCGCCGTAGTAATCTGCACGGGTGAACACATGCGATCCCAGGAGATAAGTGTTGATCAAGCCAAACACAAAGGCAATCCCAACTACGAGCACCGGCATCTTATTAGCATCGCGGCGATGCAAGAAGGGATAGATGAATGTCCGATACACATAGTGGAACTCCCACATCCCAAACAGCAGCAGCGTCGCTGCCGTCCAGCCTTCGACGCCCATCAAGAAGCACAGGGCGAAGATGATCGGCGCAGGAGCTTCCATGAGGATCCAACCCCACCGGCCGCTGATTCTCGGACCCCAACCGCTGCGGGTGTGCCGACCATATGGCGCTGTGATGAAGAAAAGGGCGATGAACGTAGCTGCTGCCAGTATGAACCAGATGAGGAGAATGATGTCGTATGCCGTCATGGTTGTCATGCGTGCTCCGATGATTTGTGTTGAAGCTTTTGCTCCAGATAGCCATTCTCTTGGAACCAGCGCAGTGTATCCTTCAGCGTTTCGCTGATCGCGCGAGGTTGATATTCCAATTCGCGGCTGGCCTTGGCGTGACTCACGCGCGGATTGGCGCGCAGCGAACACAGCGCCGTCCAGGAATAGAGCGAGCGGTCGGCTCCCATTTGAAATAGCAGCGGAGCAAAGGGCAATCCAAGAATCGCCAGCCACATCGGCGCAATCAAGCCAGGTGCAGGAACCCCACAAATCTCTTCTACCTGCTTGGCGATCTCACGAACCGAGACCCAATGACCCGCAAGAATGTATCTCGATCCTGGCGGCGCTTGCGCTTCGGCCTGAATCGCGCCGATGCTTACATCGCGTGCATCCACCCAATTGAAACCACCGTGGATCAGCGCGGGTAGTTTCCGCAATCCCATGGCGATCAAGACCGCCCCGAAGTGTGAGGGCTTGAAATCGTAGGGGCCGATGATGCCCGTTGGATTGAGAATGACGCCATCCAGCCCTTTTTCCACACCGCGCCGGACTTCCAATTCTGCCTCTGCTTTCGAGAGGTCGTAGGGCATGGCGTGATCCTCTATCACAAGAGGCCGATCCTCATCCATGGGAACGTCCATCGGTTTGCTCTGCAAGGCATGGATCGAGCTGATATGAATCAGACGCCGCACTCCCTGATCCAAGCAAGCCTGGACCACGTTCCTGGTTCCCTGCACATTGATGGTTTGCAGATAGGATCGATCGCGCCTGCGCAAGGAAATGCCAGCAGCCAGGTGGTAAACCACATCGCAGCCGGCAGTGGCTTCCGCCATGCTCTCGGTTTGTAGGATATTTCCGCTGAAGATTTCGAGGGAAAGCCCTTCAAGAGCTCGGCGATCGCGATGCACCAATGCACGCACGGACCGCCCCTGGGCCAGCAGGGCACGCACAAGATTAGCGCCCAGATGTCCTGAAGCGCCGGTCACCAATACCGGCATAAGTCCCTTTCCAATGAATGATAGATAAATCCGTTCCCAAACCCTTCAAACGTTGATCGAAGGGAGCCTCTATTCTAACCCCAAGCTGCAAGAAGTGCATACTTCCCACACCTAAATCCCGCATCCGAGTCAGCCGCTTGGAGCAGAATGACAGAATGAAAAATCCATCGTCCTGTTCGAACGATGGGATTCCTGGTGGGCGCGGAGGGACTCGAACCCACGACCTCACGGATGTGAACCGTGCGCTCTAACCAACTGAGCTACGCGCCCTGGTGGTCGCATTATAGCAGAGCCCACGGAGTGCAACAAGATCGGGTTGCCTCGAAAGTTGTGAAACGACAGGAAATCGATTTCAAGTAAGCCTGATACCTTCGCCCTCCACACGGCTTTGTCGCCTCGTTCCCCGAATGCTATAATCGCGCCCAGGAATTGCTGGCGGATGTTGCGCCCGGCTGAGGAAATTTCGCCAGCGCCTTCCCGCTGGAGACGCCCATGATCGAACTCAGCATTCCTGGCCAAGGCGTGATCCAACTGCATCATCTGGTGTGCGATGTCAACGGCACACTGGCCTTGGATGGGCGCCTGATCGACGGTGTGGCCAAATCCCTTCAGAAACTAGGGGACCGTCTCGAACTGCATTTACTCACCGCTGACACTCATGGGAAGCAGGATATCATCGATCGGCAACTCGGTCTGCAAGCCATCCGCATCCCACCAGGAAATGAGGTTCAGGAGAAGGGCGAATACGTGCGCCAGTTGGGTCCAGACAAAGTTGTTGCCATCGGACAAGGGGCGAATGACGCCGAGATGCTGAGCCTTGCGGTACTGGGAATCTGTTTGCTCTCTCCAGAAGGACTTGCCAAAGAGACCTTGATGGCGTCCGATCTGATCGCCGAAGACATCCTTTCCGCGCTTGCGCTGCTCGAGAAACCGCTGCGCCTTGTGGCCAGTTTACGTCGATGAGCGAGCCTGCCGATTCCTCCCCGCCCGAACCCATACGCCCTTCGCGCGCCAGACGTCGGCGGGCACGGCGCATGCTGGCTCAATTGCATGGCGACGAACGCCAGGCCTACCTCACGGAAATTGCCCACAACCTCTCCCCTGGAATCGATCTCTTCTTCAAGGCTGTTCTCGCCGGTTTGTTCATGGGAATCGGCTTCCGCTTTGACCAGCGGGTGCTGATCTTCGCCGCTGCTCTCGTCGCGCCCAGCATGGCCCCCCTTGTCGGCATAGCCCTGGCTTCGGTTTCCGGATCGATTCGCTTCCTGCTCCGCATGCTGGCAGCACTGTTCCTGGCCCTCCTCCTGCTTTGCATCGCCTGTGGCTTGGTGGGGGGCTTGGGAATACCACTCTATGTTCCAGTGGGCATTGCCGCCTCCCACACGGGTCTTCAAGTCCTGGACCTGGCCTTGCTGCTCGTGGGATCTGTGTTTATGGGGAGCAGTTTGGCACGCAGGAAGAAGGTCAATCCGCTCGCCAGTGCAGCAGTGGCTTATGAGATTCTCGCTCCCGCGGGAGCGATGTCCATCGGGCTAGTACGCACCAAACCTGATCTCTGGCAGAGCGCGATGCTCACCTTCGGAATCCACTTTGCATGGGCGCTCTTGATCGTCGCCATCACACTCCTGGTGTTCGGCCTGCGTCCGCTTGGCACACGCAAAAGCCCCCGCGCTATGGCAGGCATTCTCCTGGTCCTGCTTGTCCTGATGGCGGCCGGAGCCTCGAGCATTTATGTTCTCGGCTTCGCACCCCCGATTCCGCTGCCTCCCACAGCCTCACCCACACTCATCTCCATCCCTACGCCCACGCAGACCTTCACTCCCACCGTGCCTCCCACACCTACGTCCACTTCCACTCCCAGTCCCGCTCCTACGATCACGGGCACCCCAACCCAAACCCCCACACCTCAACCCATCTTGGCATTGGTCTTTGGGACAGGAGGGCTCGGCGCCTACATCCGTGAAGGCCCTTCCACATTGACGGCCCCGATCCATTATCTTCAAGAGGGAAACCTGCTTGAGGTCATCGCTGGCCCGGAGCAGGTGGACGACATGTCATGGTGGAATGTGCGCATCCGTTATGATGATCAGGTTCTGGAGGGATGGATCCTGGACGGGCTGATCGCCACACTCACCCCCACGCCCTCACTCACACCCTCTCCCACACCCTAACCTATGGGATGATTCAGATCGAACGACCACATAGCCAAACAGAACCCCGATACGCCGGTTCACCCACGATGACCTCTCTCTTCGTTGACGCCGTCGATGCTGGAAGCTACAATCGCCTGGGGGAGTCTTCGGATCACAGCAACGCTTCATCTTCTCGCGTTGTGCCGCTGGGGAGGCTACGCAACAGGAATCGTGCAGATATCCAACGATCGCCCGCTGCAAGCCTTGCAACGAAGACGCGCAACCGTGATCCGTAATTCTCTACCGATGAGAGGAAAATTGATGCGCGTACGGAAATCTCTACTCTGCATATTCCCGTTTATCGTTCTCATGATGACCGGGTGCAGCCTGTCCGCAAGAGACGCAGGGTTGGTATCGCTCACCTCCTTGGACGATCTCTCAGTCATCAGTCTATCTCCGGGTGAGAAGCTGCGCGTCGTGACTACAACCAGCATTCTCGGGGATATCGTCGCCAATGTATCTGGACAGGAGATCAATTTGGAGGTCTTGCTTCCTGCCGGAGAGGATCCACATTCGTTTCAACCCACACCGCAAGACTTGCGCACGATCAGCGATGCCCACGTGGTCTTCATCAATGGACTGGGGTTGGAGAGCTTCCTCAGCGACACGCTGGAAAGTCTCGGCGACCAATTGATCGTCGTCTCTCTTTCGGAGGGTGTGCCCGCTCGAGAACTGGGTTCTCATGAAACTGATGACGACCATGCACACCATGAGGCCTGGGGGGATTTCGATCCTCATGTTTGGCTGGATCCCAGCAATGTGGAAATCTGGATCGACAACATCGCACTTGCCCTGGCGATTCTGGATCCAACTCATGCTGCGTATTACAACGCTTCTGCCCAGGAGTATCTTGGTTCATTGCAGGAATTGGACGTATGGATTCAAGACCAAATCACGCACATCCCAGAGAGCGAGCGCAACCTGGTAACCGACCATTTCGCCCTAGGTTATTTCGCCGATCGCTACGGCTTCGAGATCCTCGGCGCCGTAATCCCCTCCTTCAGTACCGACGCTGAAGCTTCTGCCCAGCAGCTCGCAGCTCTGCAAAGGGAAATCCAGGCTGTAGACGCTCAGGCGCTGTTCGTCAATGTTGGGAGCAACCCAACGGTATCCGCCCAACTTGCTTCCGACCTCGACCTCCAGTTGGTCTCCCTATACATCGGAACGCTGAGCGATGCCGAAGGTCCCGCAGCGAGTTATCTCGACCTCATGCATTACAATGTGGAAACGATCGTTGCGGCTCTGCAAGGTTAGCCTGGATCGATTCGAGATGGCAAAAGGAAACCCATGGAACAATTCCTGACAGCGCCTGCGGAACACGATCACGCCTCCTCCCCGATTGAGGTGGAGCACCTTACGGTCAGCTACAACGGCCATCAAGCCCTTCACGACGTTTCCTTCACCATCGAACAGGCGCAGCGCATCGCCGTTGTGGGCCCCAACGGTTCCGGTAAAACCACGCTCTTCAAAGCCCTTGCAGGAACGATAGACCCGGAGTCGGGAGAAATCCGCGTCTTTGGACACGGTCCATGCGGGCATGTGTGTATTGCCTACGTGCCCCAACGCAATCAGATCGATTGGGATTTCCCCGCCTCGGTCGCAGACGTGGTGATGATGAGCCGTGCCCGGAAGATCGGCTTCGCACGCTGGCCCAGAAGGAATGATTGGAACGCCGTACAAGAAGCCCTCGAGCGGGTGGACATGGCGAGGCTCAGCAAGCGCCAGATCGGCGAGCTCTCGGGAGGTCAGCAGCAGCGCGTCTTTCTGGCTCGAGCCCTGGCGCAGGAGGCGGAAATCATTCTCTTGGATGAACCGCTCACGGGATTGGACACGCCCAGCCAGCAGTCGATGTTCCGCATTCTGGATGAATTACATCAAGACCGCATCACGATCATGGTTTCCACACACGATCTCAACATGGCGGCGGATCGTTTCGACACGGTCATGCTCATCAATCGAAGCCTGGTCGCATTCGGCCCCCCGGAGGAAGTGTTTACACGCCCCTACCTCATGAAGGCCTATGGAGACCACCTGCGCATCCTGCCCGACGAGCCGACCCTCACGATTGTGGCGGACACATGCTGTGAGGGAGATGAACCAGCATGAGTGATTTCATCGCCTGGCTGATAGAACCCCTGCAGTATCCCTTCATGCTGCGCGCTCTCTGGGCTTCGCTGATCGTGGGTGTGATCTGCCCCATCCTCGGATCCTACATCGTCCTTCGAGGCATGGCCTTTGTCGGCGATGCATTGGCGCACATCATTCTTCCTGGTGTGGTTGTGGCGCACCTGCTTGGATGGCCCTTGGCACTGGGCGCTTTGATAGCCGGTGTGCTTGCAGCCTTGGGAATCGCGGCCATCAGCCGTCGAACGGTAATCCGGGAGGACACGGTCGTGGGCGTGATCTTCGCAGGTGCATTTGCGCTCGGCATCGCCCTCCTCTCCCTGTATGGAAACTATGCCGTCGATCTTACCCACATCCTCTTCGGTAATATGCTGGGGGTTTCCGTCGCCGACCTTTGGCTCACAGGCGGATTGGGATTGGTTGCACTCATCACGATCGTTGTTTTCTACAAGGAGTTCCTTGTGCTCTCGTTCGATCCGGTTCTTGCCGCCACGCTCAGGCTCCCGGTCAATTGGCTCCAGAATCTGCTCTATGTCCTTACTGCCATTGTGATCGTGGTTTCGATTCAAGTTGTCGGGGTTGCGCTTGTGCTGGCCATGCTGGTGACACCTGCGGCCACGGCTTACTTGCTCACGCGCCGCCTCTGGGCCATGATGATGCTGGCCGCCGCCATCGGCGCGCTTTCTACGATCGTCGGCCTGTACGTTTCGTTCTATCTCAATATTGCTTCGGGTCCCGCGGTAGTGCTCATCGAGACAGGAATCTTCGGACTTGTGTTCCTCTTCTCGCCCTATCGAGGAATCCTATGGAGGTGGCTGCGAAATCGGCGTAAAGCCCAATTGAGCAGCTATGATTGAAACCGTGAAAACGATGCGAACTTGGTTTCCACAACCTCTGGACTGGCTTGCTATCAGCCTTCGTTGGTTCATGCTTTCAGCACTGCCCATCGTCGCTGGACTGTCGGGAGTTATATCGCTGGGCATGGCGTTCATACTGATCGTGTGGATTTTATTTTCGTTCGCGATAACGTTCGCCCTCGCAAGCTCATGGAAACCTTCCTTACTCCAAACCACCGTTGTGTTCGTGGATCTCGTCTTTGCCCTTGCTGTCATCGGTATTTCTGGCATGTTGGCCAGTCCGCTCTGGTGGAGTCTGCTGATTGCGTCCGTGACAATTGGCTTTCGGCTCGGTATGAAATCAGTTCTGATCGTTAGCTCCATCGGTGGCGCGGCTGCAGCCGTCATGATCCTTCTCGCAACCGCAACCTCGCCCTGGACACTCGTTCCCGTCATGCTCCAGTCGCTTGCCCTGATCCTGGCCGCAATCATACTGGGCTGGATGGTGAGCCAGGTTCGTCTTCGCGTGTTAGGGTTGGATCGAATACACGCTCGCGATCGATCCAGGAGCTTTGAGCAGGCGCATGAGGAGGCGCGTGAACTCTTCCAGATCGCGACTGCCCTGAACGCCACGTTGAACTATGAGGAAGTACTCGAAAAGGCGTTGGATTTGAGCGCTAAGGTCCTGTCGGGAGATCGTCACGAAGACGATCGTTTGATCAGCTCCCTGTGGATCTTCAGCAGTGGTGGATTGCGCGTCGCTAGCGCCCGGCGCCTCGCAGAAACGGATTGGGACGTACTGCTTCCTGCAAAGGAGGGCGCAATCCATCAAGCGTTCCAAACCTCGGCGCCTCAGATTATCCAATCGCCGCCGAAAGATCCCGAATTGAGTCTTCTCACGACATTCCGCTCACCAGGAACCGCTGTCTGCATCCCCTTGAGTTCAGGCCTCGAAGCATACGGCATGCTGTTATTCGCCCATAAAGACCGCAAGTATTTCACCACGGAACGTTTGGAGCTGCTTCAGGCAGTCGGCGACCAAACCATGATCGCGCTGCAAAACGCCAACCTGTTCAAGGATCTGCTCTTAGAAAAGGAACGCATCACCGAGATCCAGGAGGAAACGCGCAAACAATTGGCCCGCGACCTACATGACGGCCCAACCCAGTCGATTGCCTCCATCGCCATGCGCATCAACTTCGCCCGACGATTGATGGAGCGAGATCTGCAAGCAACGTCCAAGGAGCTGTCCAAAGTCGAGAACCTTGCACGTCGCACGACAAAAGAGATCCGCCACATGCTCTTCACGCTGCGCCCGTTGATCCTGGAGACGCGAGGCTTGATCGCCGCCCTTCACCAGCTTGCCGGGAAAATCCACGATACGCACGGCCAAATAGTGGTCATCGAGACGGAAGACAATCTCCCCGTGAATCTCGACATGGGGAAGCAGGCCGTACTCTTCTACATTGCTGAGGAAGCCATCAACAACGCCCGTAAACACGCCGAGGCAGAGCACATTTGGCTGCGCACGCGTTCACAAGATGATATGTTTGTGCTCGAGGTCGAAGACGATGGTGTGGGTTTCAATGTGGGTTCAGTAGACTCCGATTACGAGCAAAGAGGAAGTTTGGGAATGGTCAACATGCGCGAGCGCACAGAGTTGATCAACGGCGTGTTTCATGTTGATTCAACCGAAGGCCAGGGAACCTTCATCCAAGTCTTCGTCCCACTCACAGAAGCAAGCACTGAACAACTCCAAGATCTCGGATCGTCCATTCAAGAATAGATTCCCATACTCCTTTGCTTTCAGGTCCGTGGCTGGCGGGCATTGCCTGCTTGCAGGGCGTGGCATACAATCCTTAGGTGCCAAGGGAGGATTCGAGAATGGAAGATGCTTCCAATAAAATCTATCTCTGCTCACGATGCTTGATCGCCGGTGACGCCCCCGGAATCTGTCAGCGTTGTGGTCAGGAGTTGATTGTGTGTCAACCAGGTTCCTGTGAGGATCCCCAACGCCGTCCATTGATAGACGGACAGGGGAATGTGCGGTCGCGTGCGCCCATCTGGTGGTTGAGACACACGCTTGGATCCTTGATCCTGCGTTATGAGGAGAAACGAAATAGCGATTGAGCAGCCGATCGAGAGGAAGCGATGAAAAAAGAGAAAATCATCATCATGGGATCAGGTCCGGCAGGGTTGACGGCGGCGATCTACACCGCACGCGCCACGCTCGATCCATTGGTGATATCCGGAAGCCAATTGGGAGGGCAGATCTCGATCACTTCCGAAGTGGAGAACTACCCGGGTTTTCCGGAGGGAACCACGGGGCCGGAGCTGGTGGAATTCATGCGCAAGCATGCCGAAAAATTCGGCTCGCGGATCCTGGTGGATGAGGTCACGCAGGTCGATCTGGGCAAAGGCTCCCCCTTCCACATCAAGACTCACGCTGACGAATTTGAATCCGAAGCCCTGATTGTCTGCGTCGGTGCATCGCCCAGGCGTCTCGGCGTTCCTGGTGAAGAGGAATGGATCGGACGGGGAGTTTCCTTCTGCGCCACGTGTGATGGCTTCTTCTTTCGCGAGAAAGAGATCCTTGTGGTTGGTGGGGGGGACAGCGCCATGGAGGAGGCAATCTTCCTGACACGCTTTGCCAAGACCGTTCGTGTGATCCACCGAAGAGACGAACTACGCGCGGGTGAGACCTTGAAGCGTCGCGCCTTCGCCAATCCGAAGATCAGCTTCATCTGGGACTCCGTGGTGCAGGAGGTGATGGGAAACGGCAACGTGGAGGCTGTGCGTGTGCGCAATGTGAAGACCGAAGAAGAGCAGGAACTGACTGCCGATGGTGTCTTCATCGCCATCGGTCACATCCCCAACAGTGCTCTCTTCCAGGGGCAGTTGGACATGGACTCTCGCGGCTACCTGCTCACCGATGATCAAATGCAAACCAACATCCCCGGTGTTTTTGCGGCCGGCGAAATCCAGGATCCCACCTACCGTCAGATCGCAACCTCCGTGGGCCAAGGTTGTGCGGCGGCGATCATGGCCGAACGTTGGCTCGAAGAGCAAGAGTGACCCCATGCCCAAAGCAGCCGGAATTGCCTATCGCGAGAGCGGCAAACCTCAAACTGCCGCCAAGCATTCCCCTCTGATCCTGATCCACGGGGCAGGTGGAAATGCCCTGCATTGGCCACCTCAAGTGCGTCGCATGAAAGGTCGCTGGATCCTCAGCGTGGATCTCCCCGGACATGGGGATTCCGATCCGGAGGGACAGTCGACGATTGAAGGATATGTCAGTTGTTTGGAGACCTGGTTGGATGAGCTCGCAATCGAGCGTGCGATATGGGCAGGGCACTCGATGGGCGGCGCCATCTCGTTGATGGCATCTCTGACCCTGCCCTCGCGCGTGGCTGGGTTGATCCTCGTGGGTTCCGGAGCGCGTCTGCGCGTACACCCTTCGATACTGGATGCCACCGCAGACGCTGAAACGTTGTCGTCCGCCATCGAACTGATTATGTCGTGGGCCTTCAGCTCGAAAACATCCTCCCAATTGGTTGGTCTGGTCGGTAAACGCATGGCCGAAACACTGGCCCATGTGCTGCATCACGATTTCAAAGCCTGCGACCAGTTTGATGTCATGTCACGTTTGGGTGAAATCCGAGCACCCGCCCTCGTACTATGCGGTCAGGACGATAAACTTACGGCACCCAAATACAGCCAATACCTTTCAGACCACATTCCCCAGGCAAGTCTGCGATTGTTCGAAGATGCGGGTCATATGGTGATGTTGGAAAAACCCGACGAAGTCGCGCGGGTCATCCAGGATTTCATCACGCAAATCCAACTCGCGCCCGGGGAATCCGGATAAGCCCATCCCCCATTCACGATTCAGATTCGCCAGGCGCCTATGACAGGCGCCTGCCTCGCATTTCGTGATATGGAGTCATTCTCTAGGCGTTCAATCCCAATTGGTGGCGCAATACCGGCAGGATTGCCCGGATCGATTGCGCCCGATGGCTGAGACGATTCTTTTCCTCCATTGCCAATTCCGCCATCGTTTGGTCGCGCTCCTGCAAGAGAAAGATCGGATCGTAGCCGAACCCTCCAGTGCCACGCTCCTCTGGGATCACCTCGCCCAGGCATTCGCCCTCCGCCAATTCGATCTCTCCACCCGGGCTTGCCAATGCCACCACACTCCTGAAGCGCGCCGTCCAAGGTCTGGGATGCGGCTCTAAGAGGGAGAGCAGGTGTTGCCTTCGCTCCTTATCACTACGTTGGCTGCCGATCAAACGCGCCGAATGCAGGCCCGGCAATCCCTCCAACACATCGACTTCCAAACCACTGTCATCCGCCAAACACCAAATTCCACTGGCTACGCTGAAGGCTTTCGCCTTCAGCTCGGCATTGGATGCGTAGCTGTCACCACTTTCCACAACTTCGACTCGTAAACCAAGGATTTTCGGTGTGTGCAATCGCAAATCCAGGCCTTCCAGAAGGGCGCGAAATTCCTTGATTTTTCCCTGATTGTTGGTCGCGAGCAGCAGCTCCTGCATGGATGCCTCCCGATGGCTATTCGAACAGTACCCAATCGCCAATTGCAGGGTTATTACAATATATTACCGCCACATATGTATGTTTTTCCATGGTTTTATGTACTTTATGTCTAGTTTTGGTATTTCTTCTTGACCAACGATTCCAACTATGCTATAATCGCCTCTACTTCTTGGAAATTCTATTGCCAGGCGGTGTCCAGCTGAAAATGCATGACCCGTTGCGGTTGAATGTCGGTTTTATGCTCCACCAAGGCGTCGGCTTCAGCCGCAACTTCGATTTTGACATCCCTAACCTGACAATCGAAGACCTGCTCTTAAGTTCGTTTTGGGGGTCCATCAACTTCACTCGCACCGCGCAAGGTTTGTACGCAAAGGGGAAACTCAGAGCCAGCACGCGTCTGCAATGCGTACGCTGTTTGGAAGAATACGATCAGGAGCTCACCACCGAGGTGGACGAACTGTTCGTACACAATCCCAGCAAGACATCCGATCCACAACTCGTGGTTCCCGCCACAGGGATCCTGGATCTTAACCCCATCCTGCGCGAGTTCTTCCTGCTCGCAATACCCATGCGCCCATTGTGCCAATCAGATTGTAAAGCCCTATGCCCGATTTGCGGCAGCGATCTCAACCAGTCTGCCTGCGACCATCCTGAAGCCGATATCGACCCGCGTCTTGCAGTGCTTAAGTCATTCCTCACCGAACAGTGATCGCGTTCTCTTGGCCTTTGGCGCATAGCTGGAGGCCAAGTTGGTCCTCGTTTAGTTCAGACCAGGAGTGTTTGAATGAGCATCTCCAATGAACGCTGGCAGAAGCGAGAGGCCCTTGTAGGCTTGCTTGAAAAGGGCGATTTTCAGGGATATGTCACCGTTGACGAGATCCTGCGCGTCTTCCCTGAGGCGGAAGATGAAGAGGAACGCCTGGAGCGTTTGGAATCCTACTTCCGAGGCGCAGGCATCGAGGTCTATGAAGAGATCACCGACGTGCCGCCGCACATGCGCGCCAAGAACGAATTCAGCGAGGGCGAATCCTTCGATCTGAGCGAGATCTCCAGCGATGACACTGTGGGTTTGTACTTGAAAGAAATGGCGCGCGTGCCCTTGCTCACCACAGAAGAAGAGGTCGATTTAGCCAAACGCATCGAGCGCGCCAAACTCGCACAAACCCGTTTGGTGGGAGCCAATGGCAATCCCAAGGCCAGCGAACGCGCCCTCCTTCGCAGTCACATTCAAGACGGCCAAGCCGCTCGACATCACCTGATCAAAGCCAACACCCGCTTGGTGGTCAGCATTGCCAAGAAATACATGGGGCGCGGCGTCCCCTTCCTCGATCTGATCCAGGAAGGAAATTTGGGATTGATGAAGGCTGTCGAGAAATTCGATTACCATCGCGGCTACCGCTTCAGCACCTACGCCACCTGGTGGATACGCCAAACCATCACCCGCGCAATCGCTGACCAAGGTCGAACGATACGCGTACCCGTGCACATGTCCGATCGCATCCGCCGTCTTTACAAACTTGCACGCCAGCTCGAGCAAAACCTGGGGCGCAAGGCCACTCCCGAGGAAATTGCTGAGAGCATGCAGATCGATGCCCGTAAAGTGCAGTGGATGATGCGCGTTTCCTGGCGGCCGCTGTCCCTCGAGACTCCCGTAGGCGAGGAAGAGGATTCCGAACTTGGATCCTTCGTCGAAGATAAAGCCACTCCCACGCCCACGCAAAGCGCCTATGAGAACCTGCTCGGCGCCAAGATCGAAGAAGTGCTTTCCACACTCAGCCCGCGCGAAGCGCGCATTCTTCGCTTGCGTTTCGGCCTGCACAATGGTCGTCCGTACACGCTCGAGGAAGTCGGACAGAAATTCGGGTTGACGCGAGAACGCATTCGCCAAATCGAGGGTAAGGCGCTGCGGCGATTGCGCCACCCGCGCCGCTCACGTCAATTGAGAGATTACCTGAGTTGATGGGCCCCACGCCCATCCGTATTTGTTTCCGTCATTAAACCAACACCCAGCATGTACGCTGGGTGTTTCTCAATCCATTGCTTGGCAGACACCACGATGCGCGCCGCGGCTATACGGTTGGAGTCCTGCTCCCGAAATCGGCTGGTGCTCTCAGCAGACGCCATGTCCCATCCGCATGCATGTAGGCCAGCTCGAAAGGCATTCCCTCCGGCGCCATGACGAGCACATGCTCGATCCCTTCGTGCCTCCAACGTCTCCCCATCGAAGTGATCCCATAACGCCGACCTCGCCAGCGAAAGGCCTTCGGTCGCAGCGTACCGTCGCTTTGCACGCGTGTCTCGACTTCGATGATCTCGTTCATGTTTGACACTCGATCGCTTCGAGTAGCAGCGTCAACGCCTGCTCGGCCATGCTGTTCTTGTTCTCCTGTCGATTGCCGCTCCATTCATACCGCTCAACGCGCTCCCCCCATGGCGTGACCACCGCAATCCAGGTCAATCCCACAGGTTTCTCCTCGCTTCCACCACCCGGCCCCGCGATTCCCGTCACCGCCACACCGATTCCGGCACCAACCAACGGACGGATCCCGCGTGCCATCTCGAGTGCGCACCGGCGACTCACTGCTCCATGCTGGATCATGGTTGCCTTGCGTACTCCCAACACAGCATGCTTGACGGCATCGGCGTAGCTGACAACCCCGCCAACGAAATACTCCGAGGAGCCGGGGACATTCGTGACACGATGAGAAATCAGCCCTCCGGTGCACGACTCGGCCAATCCCAAGGTCCAACCCTGCGCCTTCAACACCTTCCCCACGGCAATCTCGAGTGCTTCCATGTCGCTCATCTCCAGGCCGATTCTCGCAAAGGACACTTTTCCATATGAGCGATTATACATGCGCCGGTTGACACTCCTCCTGGCCAAAGGTATGCTTCGAATCGTGAGCCAGTTATCGATCTTCGGCCTCGAACCCAAGATCTGGTCCGTCGCAGATCTCAACCGCTATCTCAGGCAATTGCTGGAAGCTGATTACCGTCTGCAAGATCTGTGGGTTGCTGGGGAAGTCTCCAACTTATCGCGCCCTGCATCGGGGCATGTTTATTTCACGCTCAAGGATGGTCAGGCTTCCCTGCGCTGTGTGGCCTGGCGACCTGATGCCACGCGTCTGCGAGAGGTCATCGCGGATGGCATTGCGATTGAAGCCCACGGTTATATCAGCATCTACGAGAGCGGAGGCCAATACCAACTCTATGTCGATGATCTTCGCCCTGCCGGCGAGGGCTTGCTCTACCAGGAATTTCTACGGCTTAAAGCGCGCTTGGAGGCAGAGGGGCTCTTCGCCCCCCAACGGAAACGCCCTCTGCCGGATTGGCCAGATCGCATCGGCGTGGTCACGTCTCCAACCGGCGCCGCACTGCGTGATGTTCTGCACGTGCTGCGCCGTCGTTTTCCGCTGGCGGAGGTGATCCTTGCTCCCACGCCGGTGCAAGGAGAGCAGGCGCCTAAAGGCATTGTCGAAGCCCTACAAGCCCTCAACAAGCATTCAAAACCCGATGTCATTCTCGTGGTACGCGGCGGGGGTTCGATCGAGGATCTTTGGGCTTTCAACGACGAGCGTGTTGCACGAGCGATTGCTGCATCTCAGGCCCCGGTTGTCAGTGGAGTCGGTCATGAAACCGATTTCACGATTGCAGATTTCACTGCCGATGTGCGCGCCCCAACACCATCCGCGGCGGCTGAGATCGCCACACCCGACGGTTCGCAATTGGCGCTGGAGATCCTGCAACACAGGGAAGCGCTCGGACGCGCTCTGCGCGAGCCGCTGCAAAGGTGGAGGTTGGAACTGGAAGCGCTTCACCGTGCGTTGCTCAGCGCTTCGCCCAAAGCGAAGATCGCCGATGGACGTCAGCGCCTGGACGAATACCTGCGGCGTGCGCAATCCGCCAGCTTGCATGCGCTTGCCCTGAAACGCAAGGCGCTTGCAGGCCTGGAATTAACTTTACGCGCTGTAGGCCCCGCTTCTGTGCTGGCCCGCGGCTTCGCCGTGGTCAAGCGGGCAGATGACGGTGCGATTGTAAGTTCAGTCGAGCAGGTCTCAAGCGGCGATGCCCTGAATGTTCGTGTCAGCGATGGTGAATTCGACGCCGAGGTTACCAAGAAGAGTCAATCTTGAAAGTACTCGCTCGGCAGGAGGGATGATGGCAAAGAAGAAAACTGTGAGCCAACTTTCCTATGAAGAGGCATTCCAGGAATTAGAAACGATCGTCCATCAACTCGAAAGCGGAGAGCTTCCCTTGGAAGAGGCGCTCCAATTGTTCGAGAGAGGACAGAAGCTGGCCTCGCGATGCAGCGCCCTGCTCGAGAAAGCGGAGTTGAAACTGCGGCAACTGATGCCCGAGGAAGATGGGGGTTTCACGGAGACCGAGTTCGAGCCCGAATAAGCCTCCCCTGCAGTTGCGTGGCGTTCGTGATCATCCCGCATACCGCATGAGAAGATTCTCCCCCACTTTCTGCATGCAGATCGACCAGGACGGCTCGGTTCAGGATTTGGAAAGCAGGATTCTAGGCAATCGCCGTGCTTCCGGAGCTTTCAGCAGCAGCGCCGCCAGCCAGTAAATCCCGCCCCCCACAACCACTCCGCCTACAGCCAGTAGCCATGCCGGGGATTCACGCATCCAAAACGTCCAGCCGAAGACCGCCGATGTCATCACCACGGAGGCGAGCAGCGTCGAGAGAAGTCCTCGACGAATGCGTACCAGATCCAAGCCCTGCAGCCGGCGGCTCATCAGCCACAGCAAGACCGCCGATTCGATAGCCGTCGCCAGGGAATTGGCCAACGCTAAACCCCCATGAGGCATCCAGCCCAAACGTACGAAAAGGGCGGAGAAGGCCAGGCTGAAGATCACATTCAAGGTCATGGCCGCGGTTCCGACGAAAGCCGGGGTTTTTGTATCTTTCATGGCGTAGAAAGCGCGCGAGACGATCTCCAACAGCGAGTGTCCCACCAACCCGGCTGCAAACCAAAGCAAAGCCCATGAAACCTGCTCGGTCGATTGCGCGTCGAACGCTCCGCGTTGGAACAACACGGCCACCAGGGGACGACGGAGCAAGATCAAACCCAGACTGGCGGGAAGCGCGAGGAATACCACGCCGCGTAATGTGCTCGCCAAAGAGGATCGCATTTCCTTGATCTCGCCGCGTGCGACTTGCTCAGAAAACGTCGGCAGCGCAGCGATGGCGATCGCCTGCGCGATCACGCCCTGCGGCATGAGCATGAGCACGAATCCCAGCGTGATCCCGGTCAGGCTTCCAATCGGCTGCATGGATGCCAGCATTGTGTTGACCAGGAAATTGATCTGCACAACCGCGGATCCCAGCAGTCGCGGCGGAATCAAACGGCCGACTTGACGCACGGCGGGATTGCGAAGCCCAAAGGTCAAATGATAGCGAGGTTTGCGTCGAGGCAGGGCAGGTAGCTGGACCAGCAGATGCATCACAGCTCCCACTACAACCCCCCAGGCCAATCCCATGATCCCCATGCGCGGCGCCAAGACCAGCACACCCAAAATCCAACCCAGCCACGACATCGTGGGGGCCAGCGCCGGCAGCAGGAAATGCTGGTGGGCGTTCAAGACCCCCATCAACAATCCGCTGATGCCGTAGATCACCGCGGTCGGCAGCAGCAAGCGTAGAAGGTTGACCGTGAGCGTAATCTGAGCGCCATCGAAACCGGGAGCGAGCACATATCGCACCAGCCATGGAGCAAGGAACCAAACCACGACAGCCGCCGCGCTCATGACCACAAAGACCAGGTTGGCGATCGATGACGCCAATCGCCATCCCCCGGAGCGGTCGTCTTGGGTTAGAAAACTCGTAAACGTTGGGATGAACGCCGACGCCAACGCGCCTGCTGCCATCAAATTAAAAAGCAAGTCAGGGACTCGGTTGGCAGCGTTGAAAGCATCGATCTCGGCGCCCGTGCCAAATCCATGCGATACCAATACCCACTTTGCCAGTCCGGTCAAGCTGGAGAGTACAAAACCCACCATGACCACACCAGCAGCACGGGCAATCTGGCGGTCAGCCGGTGCGTAGCTGTCACTCATGAAAGATGATTATAGCAGTGGAAAGATGCCGCGACGATCCCAATATCGCACGCAGGCTCGTTCTGTAATGATGCACTTGGTTTCGGCAGATCCAGCCCTCAGCCCCCAATCCATGACCGTTTTCAACCGCGGATGGTGTACACTTGCGATTAGCCAAGTTTCGTGCACGTGGGATGGAAAGGGGAACAGGCGAACGAGATACGTATATTGAGGGTGAATCAGAGGCATCCCGCATGAGTTGTCCATGGCATTTGGCAAGGAGGATTGATGGCCGTTAGAGAAGATGAGTTCCAGGGCGAGCTTCGCTTCGGACAGCAGCTCATGAGAACAGTTCATGTAGCCGCTGGCGGTCTGTCCCTCTTTATGGCGCTGCTCTTCCTTGTCGCTGGTCCTTCGCTACAGCTTCTGGGAGGCGTCTCCAGCGCGGCCGCCTTGCTGGCAGGTTTGGTCATCGGCCTCACGTTGCTCAATGGGCTCGAGCTTCTTGGAGGCAGCGGTGAGCGCGGGGGCACGTACATTTTGGTCCAGGAGACCGTCAAGGGTTTCGGTGGCTTCATCACAGGATGGGCGATCATTGCAGCCATGCTCACCTTGAGCGCTGCCTTCGCTCGCTCTGCTGCATCACACATCCTTCTGATCTTCCCTACTCTGCCGATCGGTGAGGGTCTTCTGGCGCTGATTCTCGGGTCACTGCTGGTCCTGATACAGCTCTTCCGCCTGCTTCCTCGCCGGGAATGGCTTTGGCCCACGCTGGTGGGGCTTTTCGTCATCCTGACCATCGTGCTTGTCAGTTCTCTGCTCTCCATCGATCCTGAAGACATCACCGCTGCGCCTCCGATAAGTTCCTCAAACCTGCTCCAAACCAGCGCTTGGATCGTCATCGGATATGCCGCCATCGAAACAACCCTGTCCATTCGGCGCCAGATCCGCGACGCCTCCTCCCGATTACCGCGAGCCTTGCTTCTCACTTTCCTGCTTGGCACTCTGATCGTCGCCTTGATCCTGCTTCTTTCCGGAAGGATCCCTGCCGATCCATCCCACGCAGCCGCAACAGGTTTCGCCGACGCCATCGGCAGCAATGGCTGGTTCCCCACTTGGGTTGTAACGACAATCGGGATCCTCGTTCTCATGCTTGCGTCGAGTTGTTGCCTGATGACCTGCGCTCGACAGATCCATATTTTCAGTCAGCAAGGCACATTCCCACCTGTGGTACGTCGCCTGCGGTCGCCGTTCCGATTGCCGCCGATCTTGTTCCTCGCCATCTTCCTCATCATGGTCCCGCTCACGCTCCTGGTGCCCATTCCTTGGCTCACAAACATCTCCGCCGCCGCTATCCTTGTGGCCATGATCATGCTCAGCGTAGCCGCCATTTATAGTCGTCGCACAGAACCTGAACGCCGTCGAACGCTCCTGCTGCCTTTCTTCCCACTGGTTCCCAGCATTGCCCTGTCGCTCGACGTCGCACTTCTCCTGGCATTGCCATCTTTGCAGCTCCTGGCACTTTCCATCTGGCTCCTGATCGGAGCGGTTTTCTATCTCTCCTACGCACGCGCGCGCCAGGTGGAAGCCCAGGAGGGCGTGCTTACCTTTGGTCCGGATCCACATCGAGAGAAGACGGACGATGTTTATCGGATCTTGGTTCCCCTGAGCACCGGGCTCGAACGTCCCTTCATGCTCGAGATAGCCACCGCGCTGGCCTGTCAGATGAAGGGGGAGGTCATTCCCCTCCAGGTGATCCAAGTTGCCGATCCCTTGGCCATCGAGCGCGGCAAGCGTGTCGCCAGCGAGCGGAATACTCTTTTCCAATGGTCGACGCGCATTGCCGCCAGGAGCGGCGTGCCTACCTTCCCGGTCACCCGGCTTGCCCGCAGCGTCTCGGAAGGAATCCTGGATACCGCCATCGAAGAGGAATGCGATTTGGTGCTGATGTCCTGGACCATCGAGACTGCGGCACGTGGCGCACGCATGGGGCAAGTGTTGGATCCGGTCGTACGCCGCGCACCTTGTGATGTGGCCGTGGTGGCCTTTCAGCGCGAGCAATTGGAACAAGCCGGGGCTCCTTCGATGGGGGATGAAATCTGCAGCGAGGAAGGTGCACCCTCCACACGCATTCGGGAGATCCTCGTGCCTACAGCAGGCGGCCCCCACGCTCCCCTGGCCACGCGCCTGGCCCTGGTACTTGCCAAGCAATTCGGTGCCAATGCTTCCACGGTCTATGTCGCTGATGCACAGGCCACAGCGGAGGAAATCGACGAGGGTCACTCCTTCATTCAGCAGACCCTGGCGCGCATGCGTCAACAAGCCCAACTTCTGGCATCTTCGGATGAAGAGATTGCCGCCCTGGCTGAGTATCCCATCGAAAGCCGTGTCGTTCCTGCCACCAGCATCGTTCAAGGTATTACAAACGCCGCGGAAGGCAGCGACCTGGTGCTGATCGGTGCGTCCGAAGAAAGCCTGATCGATCAGGTGTTATTCGGGACAATCCCCGAGCAAGTGGCTCGCACCTGCCCCGCTCCGGTTGTGATGGTCAAACGCTATCGTGGGCTGCCGCGCTTCTGGTTGCAACGCGCCTGGGATGCCATCAGCCGGGGTTTGCCCAAACTTGCCCGCCAGCAGCAAGTTGCGGTTCACAAGGAAGTGCGCAAAGGCGCTCTGCCTACCGTCGACTACTTCGTCATGATAGGCCTCTCGGCCATCATCGCCACCTACGGCCTGCTCCAAGACAGCAGCGCTGTGATCATCGGGGCCATGTTGGTCGCACCGCTCTTCACGCCCATCCTGGCCCTCAGCCTGGCGCTCGTCCAGGCGGACATCCGCCTGCTGCGGTCCGCCATCGAGTCCACGCTCCAGGGAGTAGCCCTGGCCATAGGATTGGCCGTTCTCCTGACGGCGCTCTCCCCCTTGCGCGGCTTGACGCATGAGATCGTCTCACGCAGCCAGCCCAATCTGTTCGATCTGGCCGTGGCCTTGGCATCCGGCGCTGCGGGAGCATACGCTGTGGCCCGCAAAGATGTCGCGGCCGCATTGCCAGGTGTGGCCATCGCTGCAGCCCTGGTTCCACCGCTTGGTACGACCGGTGTCGGATTGGCGCTTGGGGAATTCGGCATTGCCCAAGGCGGTGCACTGCTCTTCACGACCAACTTGATCGCCATCGTCTTGGCCGGCGCGGTAACCCTGCTGCTGCTGGGTTTCCGCCCCGCCGGACGCGGCGTGCAACGCGAGCAATTGAGACTGGGGATCATCATTTCCATCGTGCTGCTGGTGTTGATTTCGATACCGCTGGGAGCAGTGTTCATCAGCTCCGTAAATGAATCTCAAACCAGACAAACGATCCAGCGTGTGCTCACCAGCGAATTGGAAGTCCTTCCGGATTTGGCTCTCGTGGAGTTTAACTTTACCGAGAACAACGCACGGATCGAAGTCGTAACCACGATGTATGCCCGCAGCGAAGTCGCTTCAGATCTGGCACAATTCCTCAGCGATGAATTGGAACTCGCCCTGCAGCGCCCTGTAACCATGCATATCGTGAGCATACCGGTTACAGAGATCACGACTCAATCGCGTTGATGCATCAAGATTGCCAATCCGGCTTGAGGATCTCACTGCAGCATGGATTATGATCGTCAGCCTCCATTCAATGTAGATCACCCAGCCGATATGACTGGGTGATCGTATTAAATACGAGTGAGCCGGGGACGCCGACCCCGGCTCGCCCAAGTAAGGAGGAGAAGAAGAGATTCCGCCCTTGCAACCTAACTATAATGGGTCTCGTCTCACCATGCTTGTCAGATTCCTGACGCTAAACCTACGGATTCCATACGTTTCGGGGACCAAGTTTTATACACGAAGGCAGATTTGCGCACACCTCGAACCAACAATCTCCCATTCCTGACGCCGCTCGCGGTTTGAATTGCGCATCGAAACACGAACACAAACTTGAAGCCGAGATTCCTTTCAACCTCGAAATTCCAGATAATCCGACATCGACAACCGGGGATAACAAGTTACAATGATGCGTTCATCGTTGGCGAGGATTCATCTCGCCGCATTTCTGGGAAGAACATGGCCAGCACGCAACGGAACCCGGAACGAATGAGATGGCTGCAGAACCTGTAGCCCTTATCGAGGTGAATCAACCAAGCTTGCATTGCAGCCATGATTCAAGCCATTGTCGTCGTGCTGTGCGGCCCGCTGAATCTCACACCTGCACACGGAGGATGGATGATCATCGATAGCCTCTTGGCATTGGCCCCGATTCTGATCATATTGCTGCTCATGTTGGGATTTCGATGGGGGGCTGCCAGAGCGGGTCCCGTCGGTTGGGCCGCTGCCGTGGTTATTGCCGTGTTGCGCTTCGGAACCGGATTCGAGATCCTCGCCCTGGCCCAATCCAAAGCATTCCTGCTCACGCTCGACGTACTCTTGATCGTCTGGGGGGCTTTCCTGCTTTATCGGGTGGCCGATGAAGCTGGTGCTATCAGGGTTCTGGGAGAAGCCCTCCCCCAATTGACAGGCGACCGTGGTATGCAAGCTCTGCTCATAGCCTGGGTGTTTGCCTCGTTCCTGCAAGGCGTCGGCGGCTTTGGTGTTCCTGTGGCTGTAACGGCGCCGATCCTCATCAGCTTGGGCTTCAACCCCATCCTCGCCGTGGTCATGCCTGCCATCGGGCACGGGTGGACGGTCTCTTTCGGATCACTCGCCTCTTCGTTCCAGGCTTTGATGGCCACCTCACATGTCTCCGGCGATCTCCTCGCCGCGCCGACGGCTCTCTTGCTGGGATTGGCGGGCATTCTCACAGGCTACATGGTTGCCCATGTCGCAGATGGCTGGAAGGGCGTTCGAAGATTATGGCTGCCGGTGTTGCTGCTGGCGGTCACCATGGGCGCAACTCAATTCGCGATAGCCGTTGCAGGTTTTTGGAGCATCGCCAGTCTGGGCAGCGGCATGGCGGGTCTTCTACTGGGTTTGTTTCTAGCCAGACGCTATCGCGGGAATAATCATGATAACCATGAGCGCTCAATCAGCCCTCGCCGCTTGGCCCTGGCGCTCTCCGGTTACATCGCTCTGATTGGTTTCACCTTGATCATCCAGCTGGTGCCGGCCGTGCGAGAGTTCCTGGGTCTTTTCGTAATCCGTCTCTCCTTCCCGGAGATGACTACGGCTCGTGGTTTCACCACCGCCGCTGGCTACGGGCGCAGCATTCCCCTCTTCCGACATGCGGGAGCCATCCTGGCATACTCCGCAATGTCCTCCTTCCTCATCTACCGCAAAGCCGGCCTCCTGGAGCCCAAGGCCATTCGCCGCATCCTCTCCGGAACGATCAGCAGAGTGATCCCCTCCAGCCTGGGCATCGTGGCCATGGTATCGATGGCCGTGGTCATGAGCCATGCCGGCATGACCGACGCACTGGCCCGGGGGGTGGCGCAAAGTGTGGGAGGTTTATTCCCTCTCGCTTCCCCATGGATCGGCGCGCTGGGTGCATTCATGACCGGTTCGAACACCAATTCCAATGTGGTCTTCTCCATGATGCAACGCCGCACAGCTGAGATCCTGGGACGCAGCGTACCCCTGATCCTGGCAGCGCAATCCGCTGGAGGTGCCATCGGATCGGTCATCGCGCCAACGAAAGTTGTGGTCGGTGCAAGCACAGCGGGATTGGCAGATCAAGAAGGCCCCATCTTGCGAAAACTGTTCCCCTATATCGCCCTGCTCATCGCTTTCTTGAGCTTGCTGACCATCCTGATCATAGGAATCTGGCCGACATGAAACCTGTCGATAACCACACCCGCACGAACACCAAGCTTCGCCGTCAGACGATGGCCTTCCTGCTGATCATCCTGCCATCGTTAGGTTTGTACTTCGCGATGGCATCGAGCTGCACCTTCGCCGTCTGGATCCTACTGGCCCTGATTCTGACAGGCATGGTGTTGGCAGTGTGGAAGCATTAAACCTCTGTTCCTCACGCCCGCCAAACTCGATCGCGTCGACGACCAACGGATTCTATCGCTCCTCATCTGAGTGGTGCCACGCCATGACTGATGTACAATGGGGTACATGGATGAAATCAATGTTCTGATCACGGTGCCCTTTCCTGAACCTCTGCTTGCGCGCCTGCAGGCTGTATCACCAAAACTGCAGTTTCACGTTCATCCCGCTCGCACTCCCCAAGAGCTGCCCGAGGAATTGCTTCCAACAACAGATGTGCTGTACACGATCGACACTCTCCCACCACGCGAGAACGTGCCGAATCTCGCCTGGATTCAATGCCACTACGCCGGTGTCGAACATATCAGCGATCATCCCTTGCTGCGTTCCAAAGTCCAGGTGACCACCATGAGCGGCGCGGCAGCCCCTCAGATGGCTGAATATGCACTCATGAGCATCCTGGCGCTGGCAAGACGACTGCCGTTGATGGTGATCGATAAGGCAGAAAAGCACTGGGATGATGATCGCTTTACGCGCTTCCGACCTTGCGATTTGTGTGGAAGCACCGTAGGCATCGTGGGATATGGAAGCGTCGGTCGTGAGGTAGCACGGCTCTGCCACGCCTTCGGCGCCCGCATCCTGGCCACGAAGCGCGACTTGAAAAACCTCGAGGATGTGGGTTACATTCCCGAAGGATTGGGCGATCGGAACGCGGACTTGGTTGCTCGTCTCTACCCACCGCAGGCATTGCAAACCATGGCCAAGGAGTGCGATTTCCTGGTGGTGAGCGTTCCCCTCACACCCAACACACGCGGTTTGGTAGGGGAAAAGGTCTTTGCCGCCTTGAAATCAACGGCCTTCCTGATCGACATCTCACGAGGGGGTGTCGTGGACCAGGGAGCCTTGGTCACAGCGCTCAACGATAAACGGCTTGCGGGCGCGGCGTTAGATGTCTATCCGTTGGAACCGCTCCCTGAGAAGAGTCCCCTATGGGAGTTCCCCAATGTGATCCTCTCGCCGCACATCGCAGGGGCTTCATCCAAATACTTCGAACGGGCCGCTGATCTCTTTCAAATCAACTTACAACGCTATCTCGACGGAAAACCTCTTCTGAATCTTTACAAGCCCAAGCTCGGCTATTGAATCGGGAGTATCTGTGATCGAAGGTGCGTTGTTTGATCTGGGATCCACATTGGTCCGCTTCACCGGCGATTGGCAGCTGGTATTTGAAGACGGCATCCATGAGATGACCCTGGCGTTGACCCAGAATGGTTTGGATCTGGATACGCATGCATTTCACGATGCATTCGTGGAAACTTGGAAGCGCGTGGTCAAGCAACGAGACGAAGACCATATTGAGCGCCCCTTCACCGATTTACTGCATCAGGTCTTGGAAGGGTTAGGACACAGGAAGTTGCCATCAGCATTGATCGAACAAGCCGTCATACAAATGTTCAAAGTGAGTGAGTATTTCTGGCTCCCGATGCCCAAGGTTCACGACATTCTGGAGGAACTCGGGGCTGCTGGATTGCGGATGGGAATCGTCTCGAATGCCAGTAACGCCGCAAACGTACACCGGCTTGTGGATAACGCCGAACTTCGCCCATACTTCAACCCGATCGTGATTTCCGCCGACCAGGGTGTTCGAAAACCTGATCCACGCATCTTCGATCCTGCCCTCCAGGCATGGGGATTGCAACCTCAACAGATGGTAATGACTGGAGACAATCTGGCAGCGGACATCTTGGGAGCGCGGCAGCTGGGCATGTTCTCGATCTGGCTTACAGCGGAAGCGAACACACCCGAAAACAAAGTCCTGAAAGATAAGGTCACACCCGATGCCGTTGCCGATCGTTTTGATGAAATCCCCGAGATCATTCGAAGCTTGAATGCCCGGGATGGATAGGATCACACATGCTCAGATTCGAACCCGTAAGCGAACACATTTCTCGACTTGAGATGCCCAGGCGCTTCTTCGGCCTCTCCAACTTCTCCGTGTCTGTTTGGTTGGTCAGGACCGGGGATACCTTCACCCTGATCGACACCGGCGTTCCTGAAGGCACCAAGCATCTCATCCCCGCTTTGAAGGAAGCCACTCAGGGACGCGGCCCTCAACGCGTGTTGCTCACACACGCACACATCGACCATGCCGGAGGCTTAAACGCCCTCAACCTGGTCTGGCAGCCCGAGGTGATCTGCCATCGTGAGGAGGCTCCTTTCGTGACGGGGGAAATCTCGTACCGTCAAATCCAAACCAAGAATCCCGCTTTCTGGCTCGGACGCCTGATGATGCCACAACCAGTATGGGACGTGAAGATCACACAAGTCCTCGAAGGAGGGCAATCGGCGGCAGGCATGGCGGTGATCCATCTTCCAGGTCACACAGCGGGGCACATCGGCTTCCTGCATCCCCAGGACATGGCCATGATCTGTGGTGATGCGATCATGAACATTGGGGGCCGTCTCACAATGCCATTTCCATTCTCCACTCAGGATCCCGATGCGGCGCGCACCTCGATCAAACGACTCGCCGATTTAGACAGCAGATTGTTGCTTCCCTCTCACGGTCACCCCATCACACACAACGTGAGACAGACATTGCGGCACCTGCTGCGCGACCAAAAGAAGACCGATCCCACAGAAGATTGGTAACCACTCCCCATGCATAGGCCCCATGCTCATCTCCCGCCTCCATGTCCACGGCCCTTGAAGATCGCCTTCTTTGTGGCATGCCATCGTTTGGATTCCGATGAAGATCGCTTGCGCGCATCGAAGACTTTGTATTGACAGAGAGGTCTAAACGAGGATAATAGGGAAAATCGAAGACAAAGGCTGCGACGAAGGAAAGTAAGGGCGTGGAACTCGCCAGGGAGGTTGGGGCGTGACTGCAACCCCAACTCGACGGAAGCGCCTTGAAGTTCCCTTCTGAGCCGTCCGGGGGAACGCCCCTTGGGGCCAGTAGTTCGGACCGGAGATCCACCGTTAGCATAGGATGAGTTGATCGCTGCCCAGCAGCCGTCGACACAAAGTGGGCCTCATGGGCCAAAAAGGGTGGTACCGCGGGAGTTGATCCCGTCCCTTTATGGGATGGGAGTTTTTATTTCCATCCATGGAAGGAAACTGTGAGGAATACAGGAGGCGCCATGCTTGATCGTCTCGACCGCATCGAAAAAGATGCCGCACGCGCACTCATCGCAGCCAAAGATGAAGCCGCCCTGCAAGGCTGGAAGACCAAGTTCTTGGGGCGTTCATCGGAATTGGGGGAGATCTTCGATGGTCTGCGAGAGCTGCCCAAGGAAGAACGCCGCGCCGTTGGAAAGCGGGTGAACGAGGTCAAGACCTCACTGGAATCAGCCCATCAGGCGCGCCTCCAAGAATTGCACCATGACAGCATGATGCAATCGTTGCGTGAAGAGCGCCTGGATGTTACCCTCCCCGGTCGTCCGATACCGCGCGGCCGCATCCATCCTGCCAACCAGACCCTGCGCCAAATCCTGGCCATCTGGGCGGACATGGGTTTCCAGGTCTACCGCTCGAGGGATGTGGAGACGGATGAATACAACTTCGGGCTGCTCAACATGCCGCCCCATCACCCTGCGCGGGACATGTGGGATACATTCTTCACGAATGAACCGGGCATTGTCTTGCGCACACATACCTCCCCCGGACAGATCCACGTCATGCGCGAGCGCGCACCTGAACCCGTGCGTGTTGTCCTCCCTGGGATGTGCTACCGCTACGAACAGATCACGGCGCGTGCCGAGATCCAATTCAATCAGGTGGAGGGGCTGGCCGTTGGCCGCGCGATCACCCTCGCAGATCTGAAGGGTACACTGATCAATTTCGCCCGGCGATTCTTCGGTCAGGGCGTGCGGACGCGATTCCGCGCCGATCACTTCCCCTTCACCGAACCATCGGCGGAAATGGACATCGAATGCTTCGTCTGCTCCGGACAAGGTTGTTCGATCTGCAAACACACCGGTTGGTTGGAAATCCTGGGCTGCGGCATGGTACATCCCACAGTGCTTGCCAACGGCGGCTACGATCCTGAAAAATACTCGGGCTTCGCCTTCGGGATGGGGCCCGAACGCATCACCATGCTCAAGCATCGCATCGAAGACATTCGCCATTTCTGGGCCAATGACCTGCGTTTCCTGGAGCAGTTCTAGGCCTTTTACCAGGAAACAACTGCTGCATCATCGGGAATCCCAATCATTGCAGTTCGAGTCCCGAAAACCGCAGATGATCAAGGATTGAACCAAGGAGGCGTCATGAGGGTTCCATTCTCCTGGCTGCAGGATTTCGTCAAGATCGACATCTCCATCGAAGAGATCGCACGACGCCTTACCATGGCGGGGCTGGAGGTGGAGGAGGTTCAATACGTTGGATTGCCTCTGCCTTCAGGTAAAACCGAGGGACGAGCTGGGGGGCATTCCGGACCCGAGACCAAAACCACGGGATTGGCTTGGGAACCCGACAAAATCGTCGTTGGATCCATTCTCGAAGTCATGTCTCATCCCAACGCTGACCGCCTGGTTCTCTGTCGATTGGACGATGGCGAACAGGAGCACACCCTGGTAACCGGGGCTCCCAATCTCTTTCCGTTCAAGGACAAGGGAGCCTTGTCTCATCCGCTTAAGGTAGCCTACGCTCGAGAGGGCGCCCGCATTTTCGACGGGCACAGCACCGGGCAGGAATTGACGACGCTCAAGCGGGCAGAGATCCGCGGCGTGGAATCCTATTCCATGGCCTGCTCCGAGAAGGAGCTGGGTATCTCCGATGATCATGAGGGAGTGATCCTTCTCGATGAAGATGCGCCTACGGGGACGCCGCTGGTGGACTACATGGGTGACGCCGTGTTCGATATCGCCGTCAAGCCCAACACCGCCCGCGTGGCGAGCATCCTTGGCGTAGCCCGCGAACTCGCCGCACTGACGGGTGCAAAGCTCAAGGAACCCTCCTACAACGTGACCTCGAAAGGATCGCCCATCGAGACGTTGGTGGAGATCGAGATCCAGGAACCCGAACTCAATCCTCGCTTTGTGCTGGGATACATCGAGGGGATCGCCACCGGTCCGAGCCCCTATTGGATGCAACGCCGCTTGACTCTGGCCGGGATGCGTCCGATCAACTGCATCGTGGACGCTACGAACTATGTGATGCTGGAGATTGGCGAACCCCTGCACGCATTCGATTACGATGCGCTGGCTTCCCGCACAGAGGGCGCAAAGCCCAAGATCATCACTCGTCTGCCCGAATCCGGCGAAAGCCTCACTACTCTCGATGGCGAACAGCGCCAATTGGATGACTTCACCGTGTTGGTTTGCGACACCGCAGGACCTCTCTCCATCGCCGGCGTGATCGGCGGCGCCGAAACCGAAGTCGGTGAACAAACGAAACGTGTGTTGCTCGAAGGCGCGGCCTGGGATTTCATCAACATCCGGCGCACATTGTCGGCCCAAAGGATCGATTCCGAAGCCAGCTACCGCTTCTCGCGAGGCGTGCATCCAGCAATGGCGGATCGAGCCGTCCGCCGCGCCCTTGAACTCATGCGTTCACTTACAGGCGGCACGGTTGCTCAAGGTCTGATCGACGCCTATCCACTGCCCCCAAAGGACCCTGTTGTCGAAATTACGCCTGAGGACGTGCAACGGTGGTTGGGTATCGACCTCAAACCCAAGGAGATGGCAGAGATCCTGCGACGCCTCCAATTCGAGGTTGAAACCAAGGGGAATACCGTGCACGCACGCACTCCCGATCACCGATTGGACATCGGTGAGGGCAACGTGGGTAAGGCGGATCTGATGGAAGAGATCGCACGCCAATATGGGTATGATCGCATCCCCGAAACATTGATCACCGACGAACTGCCCCCTCTCTACGGCAATCCCGATCTCGTGCTCGAGGAGCGTGTTCGCGATCTGCTCGTGAGTCTGGGATTGCAGGAGGTGATCACGTATCGGTTGACCTCCATCCAGCGAGAGGCTCGCCATCTGCCACCTGCATCTCCACGGGACGACAAACCCTACGTGCACCTGGCCAATCCGATCACGAGCGACCGTGTTGTAATGCGACACAGTCTGCTGGCAAGCGTGCTCGAGATCGTGGAGCGCAATGCCCACGTTCGAGATCGCATCGCACTCTTTGAGATCGGTCCGGTCTTTTTAGGATCTGAAGAAGGCGCGCTGCCGGATGAGGTCCTGAAGCTGGTGATTGCACTGACCGGGCCCCGTGCGCTGCCGACATGGCAGGATACCGATGAAGGGAGGATGGACTTCTTCGACTTGAAGGGCATCCTTGTTGAGTTGTTGAAGGATCTCCATCTTGAAAACATTCGCTTCGAACCCCATGAGCATCCCAGTTTCCATCCGGGGAAGTGCGCACGCGTGATGATTGCCGACAAGCACGTGGGATATCTCGGCGAAATCCATCCTCTGGTCCGCGAGAATTATGACCTCCCTGAGACACCCCTGATGGCAGCAGATATGAATCTGCAGACGATCCTGGCTGGAGTTCCAGAACGCTATGATCTGGCGCAAGTCCCGACGTTCCCACCAGTTCTGGAGGACCTTGCCATTGTCGTGGAGGAAGAACTCCGCGCGCAGGAGGTCGAGGACCAGATTCGGTCTGCAGGTGGCTCCATGCTCGTAGATGTCCGTCTCTTCGATCTCTACCGTGGGGATCAAATCGGGGCGGGAAAGAAAAGCCTGGCATACGCCCTGACCTATCAAGCGCCGGATCGCACGCTCACCGATGAAGAAGTTGCGAAAGTCCGCGGCCGCATCATCAAGCATCTGGAGAAGAAGTTAAAATCAAAATTGCGTTCATGATGAGAACGCAATGTTGTTGGAAGGGTTCCAATCCCTTCAAGATTCAATCAATCCACAGATAGAAAGCGGGTGTAACGGATTTACTCGACGATGGATTCGGCATATTTGATGCCGAAGGCGGCAAAGTGTGCTACCAGGATCAGCAGATCCTGATCGTGGAGTGTAAATTCACCATCCGAGAGCTTGTTGATCGCCTCGATCACTCCCAGAACACGATCCCCATCCACCAGTGGAACGCAGGCCAAGGTGCGCGTGTGGAAGCCAAGCATCTCATCCACGAGAGGGTTGAAACGCGGATCCCCGCGGGCATCCTTCACAATCTGGGGCACCCGATTCTCTGCAACCCAACCGGCGATCCCGTCCCCCAGGCGCATACGGTGCCCGAGAAGATGTTGCTGAGCATGCCCGTGAACCACAGCAAAAACGAGCTCATTGCTGTCTTCATCCAGCAAGAGCAAAGATCCATCCTTGGAGCCTACTGCGAGCAAGGCGGAAGCAAGGATCTCTTCGATCCATTTGAGAACATCGAATTCGGCGGGGAGGTCCTTGATGAGATCCTGCAGTTCGCGCAACGCCTTAACTGAAGAACGCAGGAGCGCGAGGTCTCCTTTGAGATCGTCGTTTTCCTGACGCAATCGAGTGACCTCGGTTTGCAAAGACCGAATAGCTTCATTCTTGGACATCTTAGCCTTCTCTCGAAGCATGATAGCATGAGTCCTTGGAAGATCAAATCAACCCTTAGGACTAGCAGGAGGCGATGGATGGGTTTGTCATGGATGCATACGAATGCATGCGCCCAAACGATGGAATCTGGACTGCGCACATCAGCGATGGCTCTCAGGAACTCGATCATGGTATCATGCCAGGAAATCTTGAAACGCGGCTCGCGAGCGAGAATCCGACAATTTCGTTTTCTTCGAAAGGTTGGAAATAACCCGGGATGGGAACCGCTATGAACCTATACTTCTCCTGTTCACTCACCGGTGGTCGGGACGACGAAACCATCTATGGCCTCATCGTCGATCACCTGTTGGCTGCTGGGCACGAGGTACCAACCGAATCTCTGGCAAGGCCTGAAATCATGAGTGAGGAGAGAGTCATTGATCCGCGCGTTGTCTATCAGCGAGACATGAAGTGGATCCAAGATTGCGACGGCCTGATCGCCGAGGTCAGCACACCCTCCCATGGTGTGGGATATGAGATCGCTTTCGCTTTGGGATTGAAGAAACCTGTGCTTTGCTGCTTCCGTGATGGAGTAGCAGTATCCAAGATGATCACGGGGAATTCGTCCCCCGGGTTGCTTGTTCGAGCCTATCACGATCCAGACCATGCGCTGACATTGGTGGATGAATTCCTGAATCAAGTAGTAAATTCCTGATCCCTCTCCACGAAAATCGCCCGCTTTGTGACTCTCAAACACATCGGGTGATGCAGATGCCAGGAGGTTTATATGTCAACCGAGATTCCGTTGCTCCTACAACAATTGCATTGGATCGGGCATGACAGCTTCCGCCTTGATGGGCCTCCCGTGGTGTACCTTGATCCTTGGAGGTTGCCTGAAAACAGCCCGCCGGGGGATCTGATCTTGATCAGTCATGAGCACTCCGACCATTGCTCCCCTGATGACATCGCCAGAATCCGGCAAGAAGGCACGATCGTGATTGCCAATCCAACCGCAGCCGCCAAGCTGGATCCACCCGTGAAGATCATGCGCCCGGGGGATAGCACCGAGCTATCCGGCATCGGTATCTCCGCCGTGCCGGCTTACAACACCGACAAACGTTTCCACCCCAAGGCTGCTGAACATGTGGGCTACATTCTCACGATCGGGAACGAGAAGCTCTATTTTGCCGGCGATACCGATCACATCCCCGAAATGAAGGACTTTGCGTGTGACGTGGCTTTGCTTCCGGTCAGCGGGACCTATGTGATGACCGCAGAGGAAGCCGTCGAAGCCGCTAAAGTTATCTCACCCCAAATTGCCATCCCCATGCACTACGGCAGCGGTGTGATAGGCACACTCGATGACGCGCTGCGCTTTCAAGAACTCTGTGCAACCCGCGTGATGATCCTTCAAGCCGAAGGCGCGGATTGAGAAGCTTGAAACGCAAGCCCTGCCCGATTCACCAAACATTTCCCGCTCATTCCTGATAGAGAAAAATGACCGCCCTGCAGGGCGGTCATCGGTCGATATGAGATTGTTCCGCTTCTGCTATGCAGCCACAACGGCATGCACGGAAAACACGGCCAAAAGACCAATGAGGATGAGGACGCCAAACAACAGAACCCAGATACGCTCATCCCTTTGCGCAAAAAAACCCGGGCTCACGATGGCCGTATAGAAAAGCATACCCATGGAAACAAAGAACAGCGTAGGCGCCCAGGGCCAACCGGCCAACAACCCTGTTCCACCGCCGATAAGTGCTAAGGCGGTCAAGATTTCTCCCGCGATATGAAACCTGATTCGAATGGGCTCAGTTAGCAATTCGGGGATCTGCTTGGCCGCGTACGATACAGCCCACTGCACAATCATCCCAATCCCAACCACAATTGCGAACACCGCTGAAAAAGTCATTGTCACCAATTCTTTATGATCAGAACTGTCCAAGCCACTACGATCGAAACCATAGGCACATTCGTTTAATGGTTCGCTATCCCACATTCTCCACACTGATCAATTCGGGAAAGAATTGGCGAACCGTTCCCTTGACCCATCCATGAAGTGTGGTCTCCGAGAGACTGCAGCTTCGGCAAGCTCCTCCCATCTCGACCTTGAGAACCTTTCCATCGAAATCAACATAGCGCACCCAGCCGCCATGGTATTGCTCGATATACGCGCTGATCGAGGCCACCAACTTCTGCATACGTTCCTCAGGGGTGGCACCTACCTGATGATTGTGGAGTTCTGTTGACTCCATGTGTCACCTCCCGTTGTAGAAAGGGACTAGCGCTCGGTTTGAGCAGCCATTCCTTCTTGTAACAATCCGACTACATGAGCGTGCGTATTCCGCAGGCGTTCCGCGATCACAGTGGCCAGCCTGTCCAAGAGAATGACTCCGGTCTTGGGATGCTCATCGATCAACTTTCGAAGCAACGCTCCCTCGACATGCAGCGCTTCACACTCCCCGACGCATATGGCGCATGAGGTGTATGATTTGCGCCCCAGAGCCGCCGACCACCCGAAGATGCCGCCTTTCTCGATGGTTGTAACCGTCCAAGCTTCGCCATCGTATGGCTTGAAGCGAATCTCGACCCTGCCCTTCAGGAGCACAAAAAGCCGATCGGCAGGATCTCCCTGTTTGAAAATGAGTGCATTGCGCGCATAGGTTTCAAGATGAAAAAGCTCCGTCAAAAGGTCAAGATCTTCTGACTCCAGACCCTTGAATAGCGGCAATCTACAAAGCAGCTCTTTCAATCCCGGCATTGGTTACTCCGTTCCGTAGGACTTAGTGTAAGATCAGAGTGGAAACAACCGAAGTGGCATCCATCCTATTCTTCACGACAGCCGTCACGTTAGCGGTTTTTCATGCTCCGCGCCCAACCCAGAAAGCCAGGAATCATGGCCATCGATTGGACAGTACATCCTCTTGACTGGTCATTAGTTTTAGGTATACTAATGAGCACAGGCAGACATCTGGGTGCCCCCCTCACCTAGATGTTTGCCTGTGTTTTAAGCATAAATACGACTGTTTTCCCCTCACTCCCCCTTGCTGCAAGTCATGCTAGTTATGACATGCCACACTGGTTCACTCCTTCCCAGCATGGCTTAAAGCGCTTGAAGAGCATCTCCCAAACGCTCGATTTCATCATGCGTGTTGTAGTGAACCAGCCCCACTCGCACCATGCCGCCCTGATCCTCGACACCAAGACGTTCCGTGACGGCCAGCGCGTAGTAGTTCCCATCCCAGACATAAATCCCCCCCCTTGCCAGCTCTTCCGCAATCTGGCGAGGGGCGCGGTCATCCATCCTGAAGGAAACTGTGGGCACGCGATGATCCAATTTATCGAGATCCGTGATGCCATAGACTCGGAGCCCCCGGATGGCGGACAGCGTTTGGATCAAGGCTCGGCTGAGTTCCATCTCCTGTGCCCTCAGAGCAGACATGGCCTGCATGAGATGGAGGCGCATCTCCGGACGAATGCCATTGAAACGCTCTGCGTGCTCTGCGCCAAAGGTCTTCCCCAACCAGGCCAGATATTCCAATGCCCCTAATAATCCGGCGATGCCTTCGAAATTCTGCGTTCCGGTTTCGAAGTTTCCTGGTGGCTTGTCTGGAGCTGGTCGCACTTTATAGGGACGCAAGCGGGTGAGATGTTCCTTCTTGGAGTACAGAACTCCGACATGCGGACCGAAGAATTTATAGCCCGACACGACCAGGAAATCACAATCCAATGCCTGCACATCGATGAGACCATGGGGTGCATACTGCACCGCATCCACGTAGCACAATGCTCCAGCTTCATGCGCCATTTGCACGATGCGCTGGATCGGATTGATGGTTCCCACCGCATTGGATGCATACCCAACGGCGACCAAGCGAGTGCGCTCGTTGATGAAATCCTCCATTTGATCCATACGCAGTGTGCAATCCTCTACGTCGAAATCCACCCAGCGAACCGTGCAGCCTCGGTCCTGAGCGATCAGTGTCCAGGGCGTGATGTTGGCATCATGATCGAGGCGCGTGACGACGATCTCGTCGCCGGCTTGGAGCTCCCTTGCCAAAGAGCGGCTCAGAGACAAGGTCAATGTAGTCATGTTCGGACCAAAGACGATTTCATCCGCGTGCGCAGCGTTGAGGAAAAACGCCATCGCCTCACGCGCTTGATCCACGATGGCATCGGAGGCCGCGCTGGTGGCAAAGGCGCCGCCATGATTGGCGTTTGTATCCAATAGATAATCTTTGACGCGTTCGACCACCCGCCTGGAAACCTGCGTGCCTCCGGGATTATCGAAGAAGATGGCATCCGAAGACAGCGCTGGGAATTCAGAACGCACGTGTGAAACATCGATCGTCATGGAGATTCTACTGGTCAAACAAGATCCGTGATTCGATTGAACACCATCACCCTTACACGGTTAGACAATCTCACGCAGCCTCTGTGAATCGCATCTCATAAGTCGCGAGAGGGGTCAATCGCACTCGATTCCGCAGCCAACAGGCTTTCCGCCCTGACCAGATCATCCTCGGTGTTGACGTTGAAGAAACTCAGCCCTCGTGGATCGAGTTGATCCAGGATCGGGCGCCCTACAGTGAGAACACGCACCCTGGGGAAAAAACTCACGACGCGCTTCTCTCCGGAGGCGATGGCTCCCTCGATCGCGGGCAGGCATCGGCGGGAATAAACGGCCTGCAATGGCTCATACCAACCATTATGTTGAGGAACCACAACATCAGCCTGGGTGGCGATGCTGAGCATGTACTCCAACAGCTCGCGTTCGACGAAGGGCATGTCGCAGGCCAGGACAAGCACCGTCCTATGGCTGGCCGCTCGCAATGCGGTCTGCAAACCGACCAATGGACCGGCATGAAGCTCCGGATCACTTACCAGGCGCGCCGTAAAGCGAGCATAGGCCTGGGGACATGGTGTGGTGATCATCAACTCATCCCCAAGCCCCTCCACGCGCCGGATGACATGCTCGATCATGGGCTTGCCCCCCAACGGGATGAGCCCTTTATCCTGCCATAACCGCGCCGAGCGCCCTCCGGCTTGGATGACAACCGTCAGCATAGGCCCATTGTACACTCAGCATAGCAACAAGACGACGTTTGTTATAATCTTCACTGCAATGACAACTCTGGCCGATCTACTCGACTCAATGACGGTTGAGGGAACGCTCTACGAGCGTGGCGAGGATGATTCCGTTCGTTGTCATGCCTGTGCCCACCGCTGCCTGATCCGTCCTGGTCGACGGGGCATCTGCAAAGTCCGCTTCAACCAAGATGGAGTGCTGCGTGTTCCCTGGGGCTATGTGGCTGCACTCCAATGTGATCCCATCGAGAAGAAGCCCTTCTATCACATGCTGCCGGCATCCGATGCCTTGACCTTCGGGATGCTGGGTTGTGATTTCCACTGCTCTTTCTGTCAGAATTGGGTATCGTCGCAGGCTTTGCGCGATCCTGCGTCCGATGTTGCGGGAAATTATGTCCGCCAGATTTCGGCCGAGGAAATCGTTGCTTACGGAACACGCATGGGTGCCCAGGTTGTGGCATCGTCCTACAACGAACCACTGATCAGCTCCGAGTGGGCTCTCGACATCTTCAAATTGGCCACGAAGGCGGGGCTCAAATGCGCTTTTGTGTCCAACGGCAACGCCACACCTGAAGTGTTGGAGCAGCTAGCGCCCTACATGGTCGGCCTGAAGATCGATTTGAAGACCATGCAGGACCAGCAATACCGTCGACTGGGTGGTGTGCTGCAAAACGTGCTCGATAGCATTCGCTTGGCACACGAAATGGGATTCTGGGTCGAGGTGGTCACGCTTGTCATCCCCCACCTGAACGATAGCAACGATGAATTGATGGACGCGGGGCGCTTTATCGCGTCGATCTCACCAGACATCCCCTGGCATGTGACAGCATTCCATGCAAATTACAAAATGACCGACAGATCACGCACGCCCGCGAAAACGTTGCTCCGTGCGGCCGAGATCGGCCTCGAAGCAGGATTGCATTTCGTCTACGCCGGCAATCTTCCCGGTCATGTGGCGAATTATGAGAACACCCTCTGCCCAAATTGCAACCAAACACTGATCGAACGATTGGGTTACGTCATCACCGGATATCACCTGACCGACGAAGGGACATGCCCTCAGTGTGGGACTTCGATCGCGGGCATTTGGCCGCAGTCGGCAAGCTCCGTGCGCGTTCACTCGCCAGGTGATTTATACTTCCGTGGCCCCAGACCACTTCGCTGATGTTGATTGAGCCTTGTCAGGACTGACCCGATGACCACCGAAGATGATCACGGCCCAGTAAAACTGCTCCTAACCTACGATCCCATCCCCGAGAAGCGCGAGGATTACTTCCGCTATGTCCTCGGTGAGTTCGTCCCCACCATGGAACACCTGGGGTTGACGATGTGTGATGCCTGGCATACTGCATATGGCGCTTATCCTCTGCGGTTGAACGGATTCATCGCACAAGACATGGACACTCTGGAAGACATCCTCGCCTCGGAGATCTTTCAAGAGCTCGAAGCCCGGCTGCAGACCTACGTTTCGAACTACGCACGCAAGATCGTCCCCAAGGGCCGTCGCTTCCAATTCTGATAATTCCTCCCGCATGCCCGATTTCCATCCACAGGACGCCCTTTCCCCACCAACCCCATACGCTTTCCACAATTCAACCTGACGGATGGTGTGAAGCTGGAGCCAAGAATGCGCGTATAAGTAATTCATAAAAAAAACGACGACCTTGCCAATAACATTGTAGAATGGTTTGGCCCTGGCTCATCAAGCACAGCAACACCATCGTTCCCACGCTCATTGCCCCCTGGCCGGGGCCCTTTTTTTGTGCGACACTCCACTCCGCTGTATTCCACAACCAGCATCGATTGCCTCCGCGTTCCCCATGGTTCACTCATCAGAGCGCGTTGGAACTCGATTGTTCATTACCTGCTTCGACGACATCCCCCGGCTGTGGGAGATGGAAGGAACTGGGAAAACTGATCGTTGTCAAATTGCACGATCCTGGCGTTTGATGCACATGCACACTTCGCATGATCATGAGAAAAGAGGTCGATCGTATCAACCTGCGTGGAAGCCTGTCACTTTGCAATGCGTTACAATTGGAGTAGATTGCATGGGCAGGAGGTCGAGCGATGGCTTGGGAAACCTGGCGCACGGTCAAAGAAACGCGCTGTAAATTCCTTCAAGATCAGGTCCGTCTTGAAGCCCGACTGCTGTATGCAGCGGACATCTTACCGGACCAACCACCGCGCGTGATGGCCTATCGCTGTTCAAACGGTCAGGATTGCGACCGTTTCAACAAGGCTGACTGTCCTTGGGGGATCCTGGCATCGATACACTGAAGCCGATTCGTTCGCTTCATGTGCGTTTCTACTTCGCTCCATCCTACTGGATAAGATGTGCGGCGACCGTACTCAAACGATCGCCGCACGTCGCTTCCTGATGCTGAACCTTCCTTCCTAGATCACATCCAATTCGCGCCCCACCTTTTCAAATGTCCCCAGCCCGCGATCAAGATCTTCGCGTGAGTGTGATGCCGAATTCATCACGCGAATGCGCGCTTTCCCCCGCGGTACGGTGGGGAAGCCGATCGCCATGGCAAAGACCCCTTCCTCGAACAACCGCTTGCTGAACTTCTGCGCCAGCGGCGCCTCTCCTAGCATGATCGGAACGATTGGGGTGGTGCTCTTGCCGGTATCGAAACCAAGTGCCTTCATCTGATCTTTGAAGTACGCTGTGTTCTCCCATAAGCGATCCACCAGCTCGGTCGACTCCTCCAGGATGTCCACTGCGGCAATGCAAGCGGCAACATCCGGCACCGTCATGGCCGAGGAGAAGAGGAACGGGCGTGCTCGCTGTCGCAGCCATGCGATGATTTCCTCCCTCCCGGTAACCGCACCACCGACGACTCCAAAAGCCTTGGAGAGTGTGCCCACCTCGATGTCGACTTTACCATGCAGTCCATAATGATCGACGATGCCGCGGCCACCCTTCCCCAACACGCCCTCTCCATGAGCATCGTCCACCATGAGCAGGAAATCGTGTTGGTTGGCAATCTTGTAGATTGCATCCAGTGGAGCCACATCACCATCCATACTGAAGACGCCATCGGTGATGATCAAGGATCGTCTGAAGCCTGCATCCTTGTTTTCCTCGATCACGCGCTTGAGATCGTTCGGATCACAATGCGCATAGCGAAGGATCTTGGCGCGCGAAAGACGGCATCCATCGATGATGCTTGCATGATTGAGTTCGTCCGAGTAGATCACATCCTCCGGCCCCACAAGCGCTGGGATCGTACCCAAATTGGCATTGAAGCCCGATTGCAAGGTAATCGCTGCCTCGACGCCCTTGAACTTTGCCAAGCGCCGTTCGAGTTCGAGATGCAATCCCATCGTTCCAGCGATGGTTCGAACCGCTGCAGGACCGACGCCATATGCTTCGATGGCCTTTCTGGCCGCTTCGGTCATGCGCGGATGATTGGCCAATCCCAAATAATTATTGGAACAGAAATTGAGAACCTTCCGATCATCGACCTTCAACCACGCACCTTGAGGGGATCCCAATGTGCGAATCTGGGTGAAGAGACCGGATTGTCGCAGTGCCGATAGTTCATCCGTGATCCATTGGATTTTGTTGGTTTTTGACATCGTTCTCCCTGTTGAAATCAAAGGTTTCCAGTGCATCCTGCTGTTCGTCGATCAGCGCCAGTTTTTGCTGGCGGGGAAGAGCCTTCAAGGACCTCTCGCGCTGCATCGCACTCCGACGGCTTGGTTGAGGTTCCAGATACCTTAAACGCAGGGGCCTTCGAGTGCGCGTGTATCGCCCGCCTCGTCCTGCGTTGTGTTCGCGCAGACGCCGTTTCGGATCGGAAGTGCTGCCTGTATAAAGCGTGCCGTCTGAGCATTCGAGGATGTAGCAATAAACCGTCGACACAGGCGCATTATACGCCCACCCCAGAGGAAGTCCAACGCGACTTCTCTGCATCGAAGCCAACAATGTAATTGGAAACAAGTGGGAGGTCCATCCGCGCCTTCCAATCAAACCACGGGTCTGTAGATGGAAATCCGCGCCATGGAAAAAGTTAGAGCCACATATCGGAGTGTTGTCAGACCAGGGAAGAGAACAACCACAATGCTGGTTCTACAACCAAGAACCTGAAGATATCCAAGCCGAACCGTGGTCCGATGAAGATGAGAACCATGAGAATAAAGGGGCTGATGGGACGTAGGCGACGAAGGAATTCCTTCCCACTACGCGGCAGGAAGTATTCAAGCACTTTTTCACCATCCAGAGGGAAGATCGGGATGATGTTGAAGAGCAGCAGGAGGAGATTGATGAAAATAAACTCTGTGAAGAACTGATTCGGCGAAGGCAGCAAGCCTCCCGCACTGACCGATGCTTCAATCAGCCCCATGCGGATGGGGAGTGCGGCCATGATTGCCAGGAGCAGATTCGAGATCGGGCCTGCTGCTGAGACGAGCATCAGTCCTGCTGGAGTGCGGCGCCGCAGCGCGTAGGGATCGACGGGAACCGGCTTGGCCCATCCAAAACCCACCAGAACAAGCATGAGTGAGCCGAAGACATCCAGATGGGCGAGGGGATTGAGCGTCAGCCGTCCATTGCGGCGCGGAGTGTCGTCACCCAGTTCGTTTGCCGCCCAGGCATGCGCAAACTCATGAACGGTGAATGCGATGACCAATGTGACAATACGCGTCAGCAGCGTGGAAAATGACAAACCAAGCATCTTGAGACGATTATACCAAAGCACCGATGTTATAATCGCGCCCCGGACTGTTACGGAGCACGATATGTTGATCGATCTGCAGATGGATGACGTCTTGCGCCTTCGAAAACCGCATCCGTGCGGCAGCACAGACTGGATCGTCGTACGCTTAGGCGCCGACATCGGATTGAAGTGCCTCGGTTGTGGTCGCCGCATCCTGATGCCCAGGAGGGAGGTCGCTCGTCGTCTGAAGAAGGTCGTAAGGCGCGCCGGAGAAACGCTCGTAGATGAGATCTGAATCTTGCACCCGCTGAATCTGGCTTGCTGACCTCTGCGATGAGCGAAGCATTCGAGTTCCTCACGATGCGTGCAGATGGATATCTCCACACAGTGAGAGCACCTCACGGGAAGAACGTCAACCAGGCCCCCAATGGGGGAAGAGGTTGAACCATGTACAAACTGATGATCCTATTCCGCCGCTCGGGAGATACGCTCAACTTGGAAGAGCGCTGGAGTCGGGAGTTCGTTCCGCTGGCAGATAATATGCCCGGTTTGAAACGCATCGCATTGAGCCGCATCAAGGAGCGTCCCGATGGATTGGTGGACCTCCACATGGTGCACGAACTCTATTTCGACGACCTGGATTCCCTGCGGCGTGCGATGGCCTCGCCCGAGGGGCAGGCTGCTGGTCGTGCCTTGATGGCTTTCGCATCCGGAAGGGTCAGTTTATACTTTGCGGAGCATCGAGAGGACGATTGGCCGCTGCGGTCACACACGGCATCCGAGGGAAACTGATCTCCGGATTTTCCAACACAGAAGGTCAGCGGCAAAATCCATCCCATGTTGAACACTGACGACCTGAGAACATTCCTCACCACGCATGATATTGTTGCAGAGATCATCTCGCTCCCTGTGCACACACTCACCGTCATAGACGCTGCCAAGGCTGTGGATACCTCTCCCGATCGCATCGTCAAATCCTTGCTCTTTCTCGTTCAGGACCAGCCGGTGCTGGCGATTGCCAGCGGTACGGGGCGCGTAGACCGCCGCCAGATCGCCGCCCATTACGGTGTGGGCCGGAAGCGTGTGAAGCTGGCAGATGCCACAACGGTTGAGAAGGTAACGGGATATGCGGTGGGCGCCGTCCCCCCTTTCGGTCACATCCAACCCCTGGCGACACTGATCGATCCCGGCGTGCTGCAAATGCCTGAGATCTATGCCGGGGGCGGCGCTGTGGACGCGCTGCTTCGCATCTCGCCGCTGGAAATCATGCGCCTGACAAACGCCATCAAGCTCGATCTTCATGCGGCCGAGGATGAAGACGCCTGATGGGTATCTCACTCAAATCCCGGAGGTCGAAAATATCGCCCTTGAAACTCACTGTCCTGCTGGGTGGTGCGTTTGTGGTCTTGTTGATAGGGGGATGGCTGGCGTATCGCTGGTTCGGCCGCACGGCCGGCCGGTCGACACTCGTCTATCGCTACCTGAGGGACCCGCAAGCACACGCGGACTGGGCCATCCGTGCCGGCGAGCGCTGTGGTGATGCGCCGTTCGTGATGCCCACCGATGGAATCATCGGCTACCTTTGGGGGGATCCCTTCCGCCCCGGTCACAGCCATCAGGGCATCGACGTCTTTGGATCGACTACCTTGGGAGAGAGCCCGGTCGTCGCTGCCTATGATGGTTATCTGACACGCAATCCCGATTGGCGCTCGGCGGTGATCCTGCGTCATCCGCAGGATCCCCTTTCGCCTGGCCGGCAGATCTGGACCTACTACGCCCACATGGCGGATCCCGAGGGAGATTCCTACATCTCGGAAGCATTTCCGCCCGGCACAACGGATGTATTCGTTAAGGCGGGAACGCTGCTCGGGTATCAGGGAAATTACTCCGGCTATCCCGACAGCCCCACAGGTATCCATCTCCATTTCTCCATCGTTCTGGATGATGGTTACGGCAATTACCGGAACGAACTCGAGATCCGCAACACGCTCGACCCGCTCCCCTACCTGGGATTCGATCCCAGTGCCAGTTATGACGGCGGAGCGCTCGTTCTGTGCGAACCTTAGGTACGGAATGCGATAGGCTGGAACTCTGCTGCTCCGATTCCATGTGCCAGGCTACGGGCTTCAGCCAGCCACAGCGAGAAAGAGATGCTTGCGTATAATAAGCCGTGATCTTCAGGACCATCACCCGATCAAGCCATCCGCTTACCCGGTTCCAGGGAGAAAAACATGAGTTATACATCCATTCTGACCGAAACCATCGAACAAGTGGGGTTGATCCGCATCAACCGCCCCAAGGCACTCAATGCTCTGAATCGAACCGTGATGAAGGAGGTATGCGAAGCGCTCCAAGTCTTTGACGATGATGCGAACATCGGCGCCATCGTGATCACCGGCAACGAAAAGGCCTTCGCCGCCGGTGCCGATATCAAGGAACTGGCCGCAGCCTCTCCTGTGGATATCTACCTAAACGATCCGATTGTCTACTGGGACGCAGTTGCCACCTTCAACAAACCGCTGATCGCCGCGGTTTCGGGTTGGTGCCTCGGTGGTGGAGCTGAGCTTGCCATGACCTGTGACATGATCGTGGCATCCGAGACGACCAAGTTCGGTCAACCCGAAATCGGCATCGGAATCATTCCCGGCGCCGGCGGTACGCAACGTCTGACCCGGGCTGTGGGCAAGGCCATTGCCATGGAGATGGTGTTGAACAACCGCACGATCACAGCTCAGGAAGCGCTGCAGCACGGTCTGGTCAACAGAGTCGTTCCCGTGGAGATTTATCTCGAGGAGGCTCTTTCGCTGGCCAAGGAGATCGCAGATCGAGCCCCCATCGCAGTTCGCGTCGGCCGGGAGATGGTCAACCACGCATTTGAGTCCTTCCTGTCCCATGGGGTGGCAAGCGAACGCAGAGGCTTCCAATACCTCTTCAGCACCGAGGACAAGAATGAAGGCATGCAGGCCTTCATCGAGAAGCGCAAACCGGAATGGAAAGGGAAATAAGCACAGCCCAAGCGGGTTTCTTTTCGCACCAACAGCCACTGCACATCTGGATGGAGTATGATCACCTACCGTGATTTCGTCGCCGCCTTTCGCGATCTCGGCCTGAGCAATCAAAGCCACGTGATCGTCCACGCCGCCATGAGCGCCTTCGGCCAGATCGCGGGAGGAGCGGAAACACTGATTGGTGCCCTGCTGGCTTCCTGCGAAGTGGTCTGCATGCCCAGCTTTACCTACCAGACCATGATCATCCCCCCCATTGGCCCTCCCGATAACGCCATCGAATACGGTTCCGGAGAAGATCGGAATCGTCAGGCCGAGGTGTACACTTCCAAGCTGCGCGTCGATCCAACGCTCGGAAGTGTAGCGGAGACCTTTCGCCAACACGAACTCAGCCAGCGATCCAACCACCCCATTCTTTCCTTCTCGACCATCAACGCTGAAGCCTGTCTTGCAGCGCAAACCATCGAAGAACCGCTTGCCCCCATCGGCTGGCTTGCAGATCAGGACGGCGACGTGTTGCTGATCGGTGTGGACCACACAGCCAACACCAGCCTTCACTACGCCGAAAAGCTGGCCGGCCGCAGGCAATTCACACGTTGGGCACTGACCCGCAAGGGGACGATGGCCTGCCCTGGCTTCCCGGGCTGCTCCAAGGGATTCCAGGCCATCGAGTCAAAACTGCAGGGAGTGGCGCGCAAGGTCCAGCTCGGCCTGGGGATCATCGAGTACGTGCCTCTGCGGGATTTGATCAACGTCGCAACCGGTTGGCTGCGCGCCGATCCTTTGGTCATGCTCTGTGACCAGAAGGATTGCCAGCGTTGTCAATCCGTGCGTGATAATTATCCCGAAGTATCTTAGGTTGCATGAGGAAGCGAACCGCGTGCTCGCTTGGTTGCTTGAATGACCCAGGGGAGGAATGTGTTTGTTGGCTGAACGATTTCCCGACATATCGCAACGCCAGCGCCTGGCGCTTGAAACCCCATCCCGGCAACCATTCTGCATGCGTTGTCCTGTGGTATGATTCCGCCGGGAATTTTCAAAACTTCCCTCGAGGGAACGATGGCAGAAACCGAAAAGATCACCATCATCGAAGGTCCCACGCCCATCTTTGAACTCTCCAATGAACCTTGGTTGCTGGGATTAACGGAGGGGATCGTTCCTTTTGGAGTGGCGGTTTGTCAATTGCGCAGCTTCAATGGGCCCGCCCTTGTGGAACGATGCTACCGCGCCTGGAGAGGCAACCAACCCATCCATCTGGAGTACAAAGACGAGGACGGCCTCACCAAACAAGCTCCCATTGTGGCCGTTCGCCACGTTGAACAGCCCGAAGGCCACGTACTCCTACTCTGGGTGCGTCTTGAGGAAGCTGAGATCGAAATCGAACTGGACATTGACATCAACGATCTCGATGATGATTTCGACGACCTCGAGGATCTGAATAACGATCCAAGCATATGAAATCATGACCGGGCGCAGAAGCGCCCGGTTTCTTCTCTGATCTACGACACCACCTAGATAATTCGAATACACCCTGAACCGACGCCCGTAATGTCCATTAAATGAAAGGCCTGGCATGAATGAATACCAGACATTGCTGACCGAACAGCATGGAGCTGTTCTGACCATCCGATTGAATCGTCCCAAAGCCAACGCCATGAATCTTCATATGCTCGGGGAAATCAAACACGTCTTGAAGGACGCCGCGGCAAACGATTCGTTACGTTGCCTCGTGCTCACGGGATCGGGGAAGATGTTCAGCGCAGGCCAGGATGTCTCCGTGCTTGCCGAAGGTATAGGCACATTCCCGCTGCGCCGCCACATTGAAAGCAATTACAATCACATCATCATGCAGATGCGCGAGCTTGAGATTCCGATTTTGGGTGCCATCAACGGGCCGGTTGCTGGCGCTGGCTTGGGCATCGCCCTGGCAACCGACATCCGCATCGCCGCCGAGAGTGCTCGCTTCGTTTTTGGCTTTACCGGTATCGGTTTGGCTGCCGATTCAGGCGTATCGCTCATTCTGCCTCTGATGATCGGCCTCGGTCGCGCCATGGAAATGGCTCTCACCAATCAATCTCTCACTGCCCAGCAAGCTCTCGATTCTGGACTCGTCAACCGCGTGGCTCCCGATGATGCCTTCGACGAAACCTGCGCACAGTGGGCCGCTGAATTGGCCGAAGGTCCCACCCGCGCCATGGCACTCACCAAGAGGGCATTCAACCGCGCGATCCTCACAGATCTTCGCCAGATCTTGAACTACGAGGCTTGTCTGCAGCAGATCGCCTGCCAGACACAAGATCATGCCGAAGGCGCTACCGCCTTCATGCAGAAACGTCCGGCCAAGTTCTCAGGAGAATAAACCGATCGAGGATGGTTAGCCTGAAACCATTCTGGTAGAAGCATCGTCCTTCACCCATCACCGACCTCTCCAACCTAGAAGACCGGCATGGAAACTGCGGCCGGGAAAGAGGGTAGGCGCCCTATGCCTGAGTATGATGATGTTCTTTACTGCGTCGGCTGCGGCGCGGAGATCTCTCTCGCGCCGTTCATGCAGGATGATCTGTCGTACTGCTGTTCGGACTGCGCCAACGGGTTGGGATGCAATTGTGGGGTAACCTTCGAAGAGGAAGACGCACACCAGCAAGATGCAGGGACTTCGTTTGGATCGCCATAGGGCTGAAGAAAAGAACGTCGACCTCGAGATGCTCCTCAAGGTCGACGTTTGATCCTCGTCGTTCGATCACCCCTCGACGGGCTTGCCCAATCGATCCCTCTCCTGGGCAACTACTTCATCATCCAATTTCTGGAACAGCGGCTTGGGCGCCTGCAGGGGCTGTCCGGGCCGCAGATCGCTCGGTGCCCAACGCCCTTCCGCCTTGGCGTTATCGTAAACCAAGGCCTCGTGTGCACTCTCCTCCTCCTGAAAACGTTCCATGCGCTGTTCGCCGAACAAGCGCCCCTCATGGCCCAGGAGCCGATGCAGTGTTTCGGAGCTGAAGGGCAGCCAGGGCGCAAGCAGTGTCTTGATCGAATCGATCGCCCGCAGCGCGGTGTAGACCGTTTTGGCTGCTGCCTCACGATCCTCCTTGATCACTCCAAACCATGGTGAACGATCGAGATAGCCGTTGACCGCTCTCGCCAATCCCATGGCTTCATTCAGCGCAGCTCGTAGCTTGACGGCTTCCAGCAGCGATCCCACGCGCTCGAAGCCCGCTTCAACTTCGGCGATCAGCTTGCTGTCTTCGGCGCGTAATTCCCCAGGCTCCGGCACACGCCCGTCCCAATGCTTGTAGGTGAAGGAAAGCACGCGATGCACCAAGTTGCCCCAGGTGGCTACCAGCTCATCGTTGGTGCGGTGCAGGAAGTCGTCCCACGAGAAATCGCTGTCGCGCGTCTCCGGCATGGCCACGCTCACGTAGTAGCGAATGGCGTCCGGTTGGTATCGCCGCAAGATGTCCGGCAACCAAATGGCCCAGGAACGGCTCTTGCTGAACTGCGCACCTTCGACGTTCATGAACTCATTGGCAGGCACGTCGAAGGGCAGGGTCAGACGTTTGGTCTCGTCATCCTCGTAGATGCGCTCGACGCCGATCAATTCCGCCGGCCAGAAGAGCGTGTGGAAGGGAATGTTGTCTTTGCCGATGAAGTTGTAGATCTTGGCATCGGGGTTGTACCACCAATCCTTCCATGCCTCCGGTTCCCCGATATTGTGCGCCCATTCCACCGAAGCCGTGAAATACCCCATCACTGCTTCGAACCACACATAGATTCGTTTCTCGTTCCAACCTTCAAGCGGAACCCGGATCCCCCATTCGATGTCTCTCGTCACCGGACGGCCCTTGAGACCCGCTTGAATGAAGTTCCGCACAAAGTTGACCACGTTGGGGCGCCAGTGATGGGCATGATCATCCAGATACGCCAGCAAGCGCTCGCTGAAAGCCGGAAGGTCAAAGAAGAAGTGCTCCGTCTCGCGCACCTCCGGCTTGCTGCCGTCGATTTTGCTGCGTGGATCGATCAACTCCGTGGCATCCAGCAGGCTGCCGCAGTTGTCGCACTGATCGCCGCGCGCTTCACCATAGCCGCATTTGGGGCATGTGCCCTCCACGTACCGGTCCGGCAGGAAGCGTTTCTCGCTCGTGGAATAGAGCTGTTTCTGGATCTCCTTATACAGGTATCCCGCGCGATGCAGATGCAGGAAGAAATCCTGCGCGATGCGATGGTGATTCTCAGTGTCGGTGTGCGTAAACAAGTCATAACTGATGCCGATTTCCTTCTGAGTCTCGAGGAATCGGTGATGATAGTGCTCGAACACCTGGCGCGGTGTCAGCCCCTTGCTGTCGGCCTCCACAGTGATCGGCGTTCCATGCGTATCCGAACCCGAAACCATCAGCACTCGATTGCCCTTCAAGCGATGGTAGCGTGCGAAGATATCCGCCGGCAGATAGGCGCCTGCCAGATGGCCGATGTGCAAGTCGCCGTTGGCATACGGCCAAGCCACGGAGACGTGAATGTGCTCGCTCATGATGTTCCTCTCAATCGCTGCGTTCTTCAGTAGACCAGATGCGGTTGGTCTCGTTCGGGTTTGGTAAATGAAACCGCCAGCTCGAGGCTGGCGGAGAATTGCTGCCGTGGCTGGCTGCGATCAAGCGCGGCCTGCCAGAACCGATGGAACCCGATCCATCGGCGACGGCAGCTTGCACATGACCATGCGCTTTTGCAGCGTCACGAGTTCTATCACGAAGGCTTGTCCTTTCACAACGCTTGCCCTATTCTAGCCCAGCTTTTTCCCCCGTCAAGAGTGTTCACACCACCAGTTGATCCGCCTTGGCCGCGAAGATGAAATCGGCTTCATGCAGACCACCGATGGCATGCGTCCAGATGCGTACGGTCACATAACCCCAACCCAATTCCATTTCCGGATGATGATCCACCGTCTCCGCCAGGTCTCCCACGCGATTGGTGAATTCCAAAGCTTGGCGAAAATCCTTGAACTTGTAGGTTCTCTCGAGATGCTTTTCGTTGATCACCTGCCATTCGCCCCCCAACCGCGCCAGTATGTCCTTCAAATCGCCGCCTTTCAGCGGCGCCACACCTCCCCTGCTTGGAACGCATTCCAATGCTGCCAATTCACTCATGGCCACTCTCCAGAATCAGTCTACCAAACTCCTGGTTCATCAATCCCCGTAGAATGCGATCCCCAGCGCTCCCGGACCGACGTGTGTCCCCACAACAGGGCTGACTCCGGAACGAAATACGCTCTCCGGTTGGAAGCGGTCTTCGATCATCGCCTTGACCGCCTCCCCATCTTCCGGATTCTCGACATCGACAATCGCCGCTTCGACCATCCTCCCACCAGCCAGGCGCTCTTCGACGATCTCAAGAAGCAGTTCGATTGCCTTTCGCTTGGTTCTCGCCTGCGCCAAAGGCACGATCTGGCCGTCCTTGAACTGCAGCAGCGGTTTGATCTGCAGCGCCGTTCCCAACAATCGTTTGCCGCCGCTGATGCGGCCTCCCTTGTGCAGGTATTCCAGCGTGTCCACCACAAAGAGCAGATGGGAATTCTTGCGCATGCTCTCGGCCGCGTGCACAACTTCGTCGAGTGCCCTTCCCTCGGCCGCTGCTCTGGCAGCCGCCAGCACAATCAATCCTTGCCCCATCGAACTCGACAGCGAATCCACCACGCGGATCGGGATTCCAGGAAGCTCTTCCTTGGCTTTCTCCGCGCTGGCAACCGTCCCGCTGATCCGGGACGAAGCCAGCACTGCCACGATGGCGTCTGATTGCCTTTCGAGTTGCTTGAACAGGTCTACGAATTCCTTCACCGTTGGCTGGGCTGTGGTGGGCAGCTTGGATGCATGCCTCAGCCGGCGATAGAACTCCTCAGGTTGGATGTCGATCCCGTCGCGAAGGTTTTGATCCTCCCAGATCAACCACAGAGGGATCACAGTGATATCCAGGCCCGTTTGCATGGTATTAGGGATGTGGGCTGAACTATCGGTAACAACGGCGATCTTCTGATTCGACATGCGCTCCTCCAATGGCAGCCTGATGGCGATTGCCTCCCCGCTACTGGACGTGAGGCGGCATGAAAACCCCAAGCAGCTTAGCTACGGCAGGTTGGGTAAGGCTTTCTTGAATCCACGAAGCATCACGCCTTCAGTTCCTCTTCCCCGGGGGATTTTTCAACCCGGCTACAGGGATTAAACCCCCCGCTCACAACATCGTGTCACACTAATACTACATCCATTCCATCCAGGCAGAGGGATGAAACATGAAACCACGATATGCAATCCATTTGTTGATCACACTCGTAGGATTTTCAGCCCTGACAGCAGGATGCTCGTTTCCAAACGACAATACCATCCAAACCGACATCCCGATCAAGGTATTGATACTACTGGGACAGTCGAATATGGTAGGTTGTGCGCACGCGGACGAATTTCCGCCTGGAATGTCTGCTGCATCCGATCGCCGGTTGATCCTCACGGATGATGGGTGGATTCCTCTGGTGCCGGGGCCTCAGAATGGACCCGAAATTTCTCTCGCCTACGAGTTGGCCCAGGCCTGGCCGGAGGAAACCATCGGCATCATCAAAGTCGCCGTGGGAGGTACGGGCATCCGCGCCTTCGTTCCTGATTGGTCTCAGGAACTCGCCGACATCACAGGGGATGGTCATAAGGGATCGCTCTACGCGCAGGTCAAAGCGGGGATCGATCAAGCCACATCAACAAGCGAGGTGGAATTCATCGGAGTGGTTTGGAAGCAAGGCGGTAAGGATTCATGGAGTGCAGAGACCGCTGAAGGTTACCTAGATTATCTTCGATCGATCATCGATGCCTTGCGCCAAGACACGGAAACGCCCGATCTGCCGCTCTTCATCAGCACCTATTTCGATGCTCAAGATCTGCTGCTCGAATACGATGCCTTTGCGGAGGCGGCTCGAGGGCGGGAAGCGCTCTTCGACGTCCTTATGGCCCATAATTTGGCCCAGGATGAGATCCCCCACACCCAAACCGTCACCACCGGCTGGCTGCCCGTCACCGCAGACGGGATCCATTTCAACACCGAAGGTCAGATCCTGCAGGGGCAGATTCTGGCGGATGCCATCTGGTTCTACTACGAATTTGAAGGGATCTAGGCGCTCTTGGAAATCGAGTTCTTCGTCTCGAATTCGATGCTTAATGGGATTCGTCGGCATTCGCTCGCGAACGACTCCACCCCATCAGGAAGAGACCGCCAATGAGGAGGAACGGACCGCCGGAGATGAGCATCGCAAGACCGACATTGTGGCCAGCGGAGAAGAGGGCAAATGTGCTGTGCGCAATGCCAGCAACCATCAAAAAGACGCCTCCTATGCCCTCCCTCCACCAAGCCACGATGAACGCCGCTGTGGAACACAAGATCAATCCGGCCATGATCCTGTCCTCTACGCCTTTGCCAATGCCTTCCTGCACCACCATCATCACGGAGATGAACAGCCAAAACCCCACGAAAATCAATCCCAGGATGCGCGCGGCCCAACTGAACCCGCTTCGTTTGCGCGGTTGTAGTCGATCGGAACGGTCCATGCTTGGACCCTCCTCCTGGTGATAGGCTTTCATCCCATTGACATTCTAGGCAGACCTGCGAACTTTCGCAATCGAAGGCTTTTCACGATCGTCATGCCTATGACCGGCGATCGAAAAGTCCTGGAGCACCGGGTGGATAGAAACTCAATCGAAGTCGGACGGGCGGACCAAGTTCAGGTCCCAGAAGGCACGCAAGACGGTGATCAGTTCGTTGGAGAGGTGTATGGATCGGTTATTCGGATCGGAGCCGAGAAGGTAGTTGAAGGCGTGCACTTCCTGTGCGTACGGTTCCCAACGCACTTCCCATGCCCACACAGCGTAATTGATTCCATGTTGCTCAAAGAGCTCCATCTCGTCTTGAAGAAAGCGTGCGGCACCGGGGACCCAGCGGACAACTCCAAATTCGTTCACGGCTATCGGCACGTCGTGATCGCTCCGGAATGCGTTCGCCGGTCCCAATAAAACCCGAAGCCACGCCTGGTCAAAGGGATCCTCCATGCCATCCCAATCCAGATCGACCCACCCCGGATAGGCCGACATCTCCAAGCCCCACTCCTGATGTGTATACACATGGGGTGCATATTGGTGAAACGTGTACACCGTAAATTCGTCGTCGTTCGTCAACAAGTAGGGCATCCATTCGACCGCGCTATAGGCCATGCCGCCAAGGAGGATCGGCGTGGTTGGATCCACCTGACGAATGGCCTCCGTGATGCGCGGATGGAGTTGGTTCCAATCCAAGAGCGTACCTGCGTACGCGTCGTAGAACAGCTCCGCGTCCCAGACATCCACAACCGCATCATTGGCGTTGGGTTCCACCATCAGGTCATACCCCACAACGATGGGATGATGCCGGTAGCGCTCGGCAGTGTAGCGCCACATCGAGATCCAAGCTTCCTGGGCGGCCTCATCCCTCCAAATGGAATCATTCAAATAGGAGCGGTCGAACCACGTTCCGACTTCCTCGAGCATGAAGGTGAATTCACTTCGCCCTGGCCCCGTGCGGAAACTGATCACGGCGAACATGTCCGCCCGCTCGATCATCTGCAACAAACGGTCAAGATTGGCGATCACATCAGGATCCGCCTCAAACGGGGCCCTCTCGCTGAAAAGCCCGGGATGCGATAGGTTTACGTAATTGGCGCCCAACGATGCCAGTTGATCGAAGTCATCCTGCACATAGGGGGGACCGATGGGGCCTGGTCCCATAAATACAGGTCCATCCAGCTCCGGATAAACGCGGCGCTGATGGATGTTCGCACCGCGAAGTTGGGTCCCATTTGTCCACAATTGCCACACGTCCTCAGGAGAAATCTCTAACGGCGTTACCACCGGGGAGGCTGCAATGGTTGCTTCCGATCTCGGATTGCGCGTCGGAACCTCGTTGGGCTCGCGATGGCTCCCAAGCGTGTTGCAGGCAACGACGAGCATGGCCAGCAACACGCCTCCCAAGATGCATTCCGGAGGAAATATGTCCCAAGGTTTCAAGCTGCGGTACATCGATGTGCCTACGCGCTGAAAGGATGTTCGTTTCCGCCTGGGTCGTGTTGGGGTCCGAGATTCTTTCCTCATCACTCTCCGGCAGGGCGCCGTTCCTCGCGTGCGACTCTACAATCGCGGCGGGATCCTGCGGCTCAAGTAGATACGCTGTCAGGAACGAAAACTGGGCTGAAGACGGCAGCTCCTGGCTGATTATACACATCCGATGGAATCTTTCGATGGTGATGGATCAGACATGAATCTTGGATACTTCCAAGGAAAGCTTTCGTAGGATATCAGGAATTTCTGATGCGAAAAGGTCATCCCGCGATTCTTCAGGATGACCTTTCGAGCAAGGAACCGGAATCATATCCCGAGCGCGTACCTTGGGATGTGTCGGCAGTTATTCGTCCATGTCCGGATCTTGCACTTCATCAAGTGCCTTCCTCCGAAAGATCCCAAGAACAAGGCCCCCGACACCTCGAAAACAGAGATAGGGCAGCAGCAAGAACCATCCTAGAAACGGCGTCAAGCTGCTGAGTATGAGAAGAACCGAGCCGGCAGCGATTTGTTGTACTTCGGAACGATCCGGAGCGAGTTGTTCCCCCATGATCAAGGCCATGCCAGCCAATCCCAAACCTACTCCCACCAGCAGCACGCTGAACAGGATCAATGCCAATACCTGCAGGACCGTTGACGCAACCCGCTCACCTATAGAGCTCAGCGCGATCGAGAGAATGACAAAGAATGCAAGATTGACAACGCCCAGAATAAGCGATCGACCGTGCATCCCTTTGGCGGCTGCTCCTGTTCTCCTTATCAACCTCGGGAACAGGATCAGGATGGCGATGAAGAGAGAACCGAGTATCACCGTCCCAATGATGGAGAATAGCGTTATCACAAAGGCTTCCTGCATTCCATCCTCCTATGCTTGGGTTTGCGCATCGATCAGTGACGCCGAAAGCCAGGCATCAGTTTGTGTTCCTGCTTCAAATCGGGAGTGCATCCCGTTCATTCATCCTCGCGCGCAGTCGGGTGTAGGCAAGTAGAACGGTGAACAGCAGCCCGACGACGATCATTCCGCGGGGGTCATCCATCCGAGAGGAATCGAGTTCGTGGATGGGAGTGAGCAGGATGAAGAATCCCAATCCCCCGGCAGCAAGAGCCAAGCTGTGTTTCCATGATCCCATCTCCCAACCCAGCAACCATCCCAAGGAGATCAGGCACAGACCAGCCCACAGAGCAAGAAGAAGAAAGGCAAAGACCGCTGGCAGATTCGTTGTGGATGGAATCCAACTGATCAGGAACATACCCAAGGTGCCCCAGAAGGTCAGCAGCCCGGCCCATGCAGGATGCTTGGGCTTGCTGGATCCAGCCAAACGGAAATGGGGAGGTTGCGCCTTAGCGAGCACACAGAGCAGCACAACGAGAACCAGGGTTGCGAGGTACGGCAGGATCGGGGGACGATAGGCAGTCAAGAGGAAGAAACCGAACAAGACATCCAGGGTGAACAACGCACCGATCACCTTCAACGCCGTGTTGCTCACCCAGCTCCTTTGCCTCTCCTTCGGGTAGAGCAGATTGACGAGCAGGATGGGAATGGCAATGCTGAAGAGCATGTGATAGATGGTAAGCTCGAGACTCCAGATCCAGTTGACCCCCTGCCATCTTCCGTAGATCCCCAGGTTCCCCAGATCAGGCCAATGGGGATCGAAGAAGCTTTTAACCATGAGCCCTTCCTCGATGATCCCATACGCAGCTCCCAAGAGAAGGATCGTCCGCCAGCCCTTCTGCCAGCGGAAGGCCAGCTCGCGGATGATGAGCGCGCCTCCCCCATAGAGAGCCACCAGTATCAAGAAGGAAAATGGTTGAAAGAATTCGAGTGGAGGTGCGGAGCCCGAGAGCAATTCACCAATCGCGGGAGAGAGTAGTAACAAGATCCAGGCTGGCTTTCGCAATCCAAGCCAACTACCTGGTTTGTCTCTATCAACTGTCGAGTCTGCTTCCGGTTGTTTGGAGCCGAAGACGGCAAACGTGCCTGACCCGATGCCAGCCAGTACCAGCAGGGGAGAGAAGAGATACCACCCAACCATTGGGATCAATCCAATCGCGATCAGGCAAAGTCCTACGAAAAAGGGAATTCCAACAGGGTGTTTATCACCAGCCAGCTTCCCCGCAAGGAACAAGCAAATCCCTGAAAGACCAACGGTCGTGATGATCGTAAGCGAGCCGATCAGGAGTGCGCCCACTGCCAGAAGCAGAAAATTGTCCTCGACCGAAAGGAAAAACAAGCTTGCTCCCGCCACCGGCAGTCCGACCAGCAATCCAACGAACACGGAAAGCAGAGGCGCTTGTCGAAGCCTATCCCCGCTCCTGCTGACGACGGCTGGAAACAAAAGGGAGGCCGAGCCCAAGAGACAAGTGAGCGGTATGGCGCTCAATCCAACCAAGAGGAACATCCTCTACCTCCGATTCTTACGTCTCTCGATGTTGCGAAGGAGAAAGCCGTTCCCAAGCAACCAAAGGGAAAAAACACCTGCCAGCGCAAGCCACCAGGCGGAAACGGGCCAGGCGGGAACATGAGATCCAAGTCCCGTGAAGAGACCCTCCATCCAGGCACGTGTTCGGAGGACGATCCCTGCCAAGACATTCTGGATCGACACCGCTTCCTGCTGGAGCCATGCTTGAATGTTCCAATGGTCAAGGGTCGCGCTCAGCCGAAGAAAGCCGCTTCGGATCACCGGCCACTGCAATCCCAGCAGAATCGCGGCTAGCGCTGCTTGAAATAGTGGGATCATGCGCATGGTCACGGATGGCGCCTGCGTCGAACGAATGGCGTCAAGCACCGTTGGGCTAAGATCTCGATCCAGGTCAACAACGGGGAGGCTTTCAATCTCCCGAAAGAGTGCCCGAAGTCGAGCGAATTCGCGCTCACATACAGCACACTCCGCCAGGTGAAGTGCCACGGCCTTCTCTTCATCCGGCCTGAGTTCCTGATCCAAATAGGCTTGAAGCTGCTCTGAATCGATGTGCTCTGGTTCAGTCATTTCCCAATCTCTCTGCGAGGCGTCTCCTGGCCCGATGGAGATGGCTCTTGACATCGCTTATCGGGATGCTCAACGTTTTGGCAATCTCCGCATAGTCCATGGTTTGAAAATGACGCAACTCGATGACCGCTCGATACTTCGGGGGTAGTTCCATGATGGCTGCACGCACTCGTTTCTGGGATTCCTCCCGGATGTGGTGCCTTTCAGGATCTGGTACCACGCTTTCGATCGATTGATCTCGTTCCTCATCCAAGGGCATCTGGGGGATGCGTCCTTTCTCCAGGTGATTCAAACAAAGATTGGCAGCCAATCGCCGGATCCACGGTCCGAAGGGACGCTCCATGTCGAAGGTTTCCAGCTTCCGGTACGCACGAAGGAAGCTCTCCTGCGTGAGATCTTCCGCTTCGCGCAGCTCCTCCAGCATGCGGAAGCAAACGTTGAACACGGCTTGCTGATAGCGTCGCACGAGTTCTCCAAACGCTTCCACGTCGCCGTTTCTACAGCGACCGATCAACTCGCCATCCGGGGGAGCATTCATGTCTATAGGGTACTACAGGGATCGTTGCAGAAAAGTTGCACTCGAACTGAAGAACCGAGGCGATCATCCGATGGTTCGGCGTTCCTTTGGGGATACTACCGTATTTGGATCTACACTAGGACCGGATTGCGGGAGTGAACGCCATCAACCCTCATTTCCCCCGTTATCCACTCGCAAAAATCAACACCCGTACTCCAAGACCCAGAACGAGCAGGTTGCCCAGGATCGTTGCCCAGATACGAAATCGATGCGACAGATGATTGCGTGCGATGCCTCCCAATCCCGCGAGCAGAGTCTGCCACGACAAGGATGCGATTCCAGCCCCCAACGCAAACAGCGCTTGATCCGCAATCCCAGATTTCGCCGACGGATCCCGCCCCAGAACCAGGGCCGTGAAATAGACCACGGTGAGGGGATTGACGAGGGTTATCCCCAGGAATTGCAGGAATGTTCCCAGCGGACCTGCCGCGTGAACTTTCTTGTCGGTTGAACCCGCGCTTCGAATTCCCTTCACGATCGCCCCCGCGCCCAATCCAATCAACACCAACCCGCTGATGATCCTCATTATCGTAGCAAATGGCTGCAAAAGTGCGATCACTGCCGTTCCGGCAGCGCCTGCCAGGACGGCATAAATCAGATCCGCGCTCGCTGCGCCAGCGCCCGCCATGAAGCCGATACGGAAACCAGCCTGCATGCCCATGTTCACGATCAAGATTGCCACCGCGCCCACAGGGATGGCAATTCCGTATCCAGCAAGCATTCCCTCGATGAAGGAAGTCATAGATGTAAGGAAGCCTTCCTCAGAAGTTGATCGTATGGACTCTCTGATGATCTGTTCCCCCTCCGGTGGATTGTAGCATCGCAGGCTCCAATCCTCGATGAGCATCGAGAGGGAGAATCCTTTGGGTCGTTTCTCGGCCTGCCATCGGCTTGAGAATGGAGCGCAGCCTTGATATGATGTCTGAACCTCAGGAGGGATCAGCGAGCGAATTGTGGCAGGTTTGTTGCATCGTCCTGCGCAGCTTGCAGGTACAATGCACGCCCAGGGTCTCACAACAGGAGGCCAAGGAGAAGTGATAGGGAACCAGGCATGCTCCCCAAACGTCATCATGCACAGACTGCAATGGGAGCATGAAACAGGATGCAAATGGTGAGCATAGCAGACCGCCCTGTCTCCGAAGAAACCGATCCTGTGCCATCCAAGCGAACAAATTGGAAGCGATTGGGGATCGCCGCCGTTGCGGTTGCATTCGGTTTGGCGATGATTCCTGTGCTCATCGTGTCGGCTGCTTACTCGTATTACTTCGCCACGGATTTGATCATGCCCGGCGTGCAGGTTGGTGGAATACCGCTGGAAGGACTCACCTTGCAGCAGGCCAGCGCTGTGATGGATCTGGTGTGGAATGTCGAGGTTCGCATCCAAGCTATCGATCTAACCGACGCCAGCCCGTATTGGGAGTTCGCACCCTCCGAAATCGGACTGAGGGTCGACGCAAATGCCAGCGCGCAATTGGCACATGCCCATGGCCGGGATGCAGGCTTGATCCACAGCGTGCGCCAGATGATCGACGGATGGTTCAACGGGTGCGCCCTTCAGCCCTACGTGACCTTCGATTCCAACATCGCCCTGCAGGCAATCGAGACTTGGGCGGACGTTTTACACATCCCGGCTACGAACGCTGATCTGATCGTGCAAGATGGTGAGAGCATCCAGGTCGCCGCGCAGGAGGGAAGAAGTTTGGATGTGGAGGCAACCCTCGGGCTGCTTGCCGCGGATCCGACCTCCGTGCTCCTGAAGTACCGGTTCGTGCCGCTGGTGATGAAACCTGTCGAGCCCACGATCGGCGATGTCGACCAGGCTGCCAGCGAAGCTGAGCGCCTGATTGCCTCCCAACCTTCCCTGCAGGCCTTCGATCCCGTAACGGGGGAACTCATCACCTGGACACCGACGCGAACCGAGATTGCGTCCTGGCTACAGATTGAACGCACCCCGGCAGAGGTCCATGTTCATCTGGATTCCCAGCGCCTCTCGGACTACGTTCAATCATTGAACGCCAGTCTGGGTGCCGAACGTTCCTTCGATCTCGAAGCCGCCAACACCGCCGTCATGCAGGAGCTTCAAGGGGAGGATTCGGAGACACTGCTGATCCGCTACCAACCCAGGAGTTATGTCATACAGCGAGGCGATTCGTTGATCACGATCAGCCTGAAGTACGGGATTCCGTATTGGAAATTGAGGGAATACAATCCGGGAATGGTCTTCGCGACGGGTGTTACGATGGTTATCCCCCCGAAGGACGCCATGCTTTCTATACCTGTAGTGATGAACAAGCGCATCGTAATCAGCATCAGCCAGCAGCGCATGTGGTTGTATCAAGATGGCGAAATGATCGACAATCACGTGGTCAGCACCGGCATTCCCAGTTCTCCGACGATGGCGGGCATCTTCCAGATTACATCCCATGTTCTGAACGCCTACGCCTCGCGGTGGGATCTGTACATGCCCCACTTCCTGGGGATCTATGAAGCCACGCCCTACCTCGAAAACGGCATCCATGGTCTACCCCTGCTCTCCAGCGGAGTGCGCCTGTGGGCTAGTGTATTGGGACAACCTGCATCCTATGGCTGCATCATCCTCGATCTGCAGGCTGCAGAGCAGGTCTACAACTGGGCCGACGATGGTGTGGTGGTGGAGATTCAACGCTGACCGCAGGAAAACTACTTGCAATTGGCCCATACCCAACACTTTTGAGCCGCGTTTCCCAATCCCATTTTGTCTGTTCCATTTCCCTTCTAATCCACCAGAGCCTTTCCTGACAAACTGAAAACACATCCGATCATAGACGCGGCGACGCGGGGCTGGTAGAAACCCAACCAACCCCGCGCCTCCTCGATCGTCAAATGGCTACGGACCAACCGGAGGAACCCTCGTTCCGAGGACTTCAAGAGGTACACCAGGTGTTACACCCCGGATCGCGCTACCTGTATCGAAAAATACGGGCTTCAAGAATATCAGGCCCAGCAGGACAATCACGACCATCGCAATGCCTACGGCAATGAGAATCCATTTCAACTGCGCTTGTGATTTCTTCTCGGCGAGTTGAGTTTCAGCTGTGCGATATTGCGCAACGCTGAGGAACAGCCATCCGACGATCAAGATGGCGAACGTAAAGGCCAGGCCGATCAGGGAAATCACGAGCGGCTCGGCGAGCACATCCAGACCGAAGGTTTCAGGCCTGACTGCTACGAAAACTACGGACGCCAAGGCGAAGGGGGAGGCAATCATGGTCAGTATTCCGCCAATCTTCTCCCATTGCCATGCGAGCAACATGAACACCGTGGCTGTGGCAAATACCATGACCGTCGGCAGCATAGTTGCCAGACCAAGCATGTTGGACACGAAGGTAGTGATTACCATTGCCGCAAACACCAGACTCAGCAATCTTGCCACCCAACGAATGCGTTGGACATCTTTAACTGTGTTGAAGCGAAGGTACTGCATCGTGCGCTTTCTCCTTTCATGCCAATGTTGCAGAAAAAGGGCTACCGGTAAATCCCTGAGTTCTTTCATTACAATCCCAACCACTGCCCAAGCCCCATGCTGATTTGCATCAATGATTACCTGTGTGAAGACTTGCTTCATCTCGCCGGCAAACATCGACCGGAAATCATGAGGGTAAAGCCGCAACAACCGCCTGTAGATCCAAGTGGCCACGTTCGCAAACCGGCTCTCTGCGATCCTTTCAGCAGAAACGGTTTCGCGCAATCCTCCCGCCTCGCTCATGCTTCTCCCCTCAGCAATCGCCCTTGCGCTGCGTTCAGCAGCATTTTCAACCGTTCCGTTTCGGCGGATACGAGGCTCTGTCCTAGATCGCTGAGCACGTAAGCTTTGCGTGGGCGGCCGCTGGTTTGATCCTCCTCTACGCGTTCGATCCAACCATGATCAAGCAAACGCCCCAGCGCGCCATATAGCGTTCCCGTGCTCAATGCAACACGACCATCACTCAGACGCTCAACGTCTTTCATGATTACATAGCCATGCTTCCGCCCTGAGGTAAGACTAAGCAGAATGAAGAAGGTGGCTTCCGTAAGCGGAAGTTGTTCTTGGAAAGTGTCTTGCTCACTCATGCGCTTTCTCCTGATCAGATATGTCGATTCTCTATATGTCGTTACGCTATATGTTGTCTGTCGCCATATTAGCTTGTTTCGCGGCTCTTGTCAAGACACAAAATACCCCGGCCTTTACACGTCCGAGCTTCGTTCAACGTCGCTGCCACTCATCCGACAACGCCACCCTCTGCTACAATAACGCCGTGGGAACACTCTACCTGGTGGCCACCCCGATAGGGAACTTGGAAGACATTACCCTGCGCGCCTTGCGCGTGCTCAGCGAGGTCGACACCATCGCGGCTGAAGACACGCGCCACACGCGGAAACTGCTCTCCCACTATCAAATCCGCACGCCCCTGCTCAGCTACCACGAACATAACAAGGAAACCCGAAAAGACGAGATCCTCCAGGCCCTCGCAGGTGGTGATGTCGCCCTGGTCAGCGACGCCGGCATGCCGGGTCTGTCCGATCCGGGTTACGAATTGGTCCAGGCGGCCCTCGAGGCCGATCATCAAGTCAGCCCGATACCCGGCGCGTCCGCCCCCGTCGCCTCGCTCGTAGTCTCAGGTCTTCCCACCGATGCGTTCATCTTCATCGGCTATCTGCCGCGCCGTGCGGCAGAGCGCAGGAACCTACTCGCCTCGCTTGCTGTTGAACGCCGCACGATGATCGCCTTCGAAGCGCCCCATCGCCTTCTCGGAAGCCTGAAGGAGATGGAAGCCCAATTCGGTGCCCAACGCCGCATAGCAGCATGCCGCGAACTTACCAAGCTGCACGAGGAAATCCTGCGCGGCTCACTGGCTGAAATTCTCGCCCACTTCCAATCCACGAAGCCACGCGGCGAGTTCACGTTGGTGGTCGCTGGAAAACCTTTGGATGAGCGCTGGCTCGAACCCGCAGTACGCAAGCAATTGCGAATCTTCCTGGATCAGGGCCTCAAACCCTCCGACGCTGCTCGCCAGGTGGCGGCACAGAGCAGATGGTCGCGCCAGGAAGTCTATCGTCTTACCTTGGAGAAATGATCATGGATCTGGACGACGGGAAGCGTTTTCGAGAACTCGATCCCCAGAACATGCTCGGGAGCATCGACGTTCTTCCGGATCAACTGCACGCCGCCTGGAGTCTGGGCCAATCCCTTCCCTTGCCGGAGATGGAGAGCGTGCGCCAGATTGTCATCGCCGGCGTGGGAGGTTCCGCCATCGGCGGTGACCTCGTGGTGGCTTTTGCCGCGCCGCAGGTGAAGATCCCGATCTGCGTTTGGCGAGATTACGGCCTTCCATCCTATGCTGCGGGACCGCATACGCTGGTCCTGGTTGCCTCGCATTCCGGAAACACCGAGGAGACGCTCGAATCCTTCGAGCATGCACTCCATGCAGAGGCGCAGGTGCTGGCGATCACAACCGGAGGTGAGTTGTCCAGGCGTGCCCAAGCTGCAGATATTCCTGTTTGGCAGTTCGAGCACGCCGGTCAACCACGCGCCGCGATCGGTTTCTCCGCAGGATTGCAATTGGCGGCGTTGCATCGGCTTGGTTTCCTTCCGGATCCCGCTTCCGAAATCGAGAACGCCGTCGCCAGCATGCGCGCCCAGCAGGAGGAATTACGCGTCGAGGTTCCCGTCGTACACAATCCCGCCAAACGTATGGCCGGCCAACTGATCGATCGCTGGCCGGTGTTCGTCGGAGCGGACTTGCTGGCCCCGGTCGCGCGTCGCTGGCGCACGCAGGTCGCTGAACTCGCCAAGGCAGTGGCTCAGTTCGAGGTATTGCCCGAGGCGGATCACAATATGCTCGCCGGCCTGGTTCATCCCTACCCTTTCTTTGAGCGCATCATGATGCTCTTCCTGCGCTCTGAGATGAACCATCCGCGCAATCTGCTTCGCATCGATTCCACTCGCCAGACCTTCATGCTGGAAGGCTTTGGCACGGACATCATCGAAGCGCGCGGGGAGACCCGCCTGGCGCAGCAATGGACATGCCTGCATTTCGGTGACTATCTCGCCTATTATCTTGCCATGGCCTACGGCATCGATCCCACGCCCGTGCAGGCAATTGAAACGCTCAAGGACCAACTCAAATCCATGGGTTGAAGTATGCCCTCGAGTCTCCTGGGGCACGCAAGGCAGGCGCTCTTCGGAGAGGATCGGAGCAACATGCAGCTACGCCGTGATCGACGCATCCATTTGCCGTTGTTGGGCGTGCTGGGCTTGGTGATCGGACTGCTGATCGCTGCAATCCTCACTGCACCACGCATACAATCCTATTCGCCTCTCAACGAGAACAATCAAGTCCCTGCCTCTGCCCCCATTTCGATCACCTTCAGCCAACGCATGGATCCCGAATCTGTGGAAGCGCGCTTGCAGATCGATCCTGCTACCGACACCGCGATCATATGGCGCGAGAACACGCTCATCCTTGAACATGATGATCCTTGGGCTCAGGGCACCACGGTCACCGTTACCGTCTCCGCCGGCGCTCGTTCGGCGGGATTCCTGCCACTATTGAGATCGGTAACGTGGAGCTTCACCGTCGGCGAACCGCGCATCGCTTACCTTTGGGAAGGCACGGAACACACAGAGATCTACGTCCAGGAACTGGATGCGGATGAGCCTGAAAGACTCACGGAAACCGAGTGGGGGGTGTATGACTTCACCTTGGGAGGGCGCGGAACCTTGCTGGTCTACAGCGCCGAACGCCAGGATGGTGGAACCGATCTGCACATGATGGACCTGGTCTCGGGCGAGAGACGATTGGTGTATCCATGTCCTTCCGGAAGTCGTTGTGAGGCATCTTCGCTTTCTCCTTCGGGTGATTTCCTGGCCTTCGAACGCGTTGAACTCCAAGTCGGCGTTGCGGGTCAGATGTTCTCGGGCAAACGCGATGTTTGGATCCTGCCGCTGGACGGCAACCAACAGCCCTTTCTCGCCGGGGAACAGGACCATGCAACATCCGCTCCCCACTGGTCCCCCGTAGGCACGCTTACCTTTTACGACAGCACCATCGTTGCTATTGTGATCATCGACCCCAGATTGGGACCGAATCATGTCCCCTTGGTGACCATTCCCTGCGGCATGGGCAACCTGAGCACGTGGTCACCGGATGGCGCCGAATTGATCTTCGCTGAGATGGTGATCTCCATGGACCAGGTGCCGATCGGCGAATCAGACACCGATCACGATGACCTGGTCCTCGATTTCTACACCCACCTCTTCGCTTTGGATCTCTCCACCAACACCATTCGAGACCTTTCCGGAGTTGAACATCTACCGGTCGAGGACACCTCCCCGGCTTTCTCGCCCGATGGGCAGTCCATCGCCTTCGCCCGCCGATACATGGACGAAGCCCGCTTCACTCTGGGACGCCAAATCTGGTTGATGGAGCCCGATGGCTCCAATCCCCGAACAATCACGGGGGATACGCTCTTCAATCACTCCTCGCTTGTCTGGAGTCCGGACTCGAGCACCCTGGCCTACATGCGCTTCAATCGCGCCGACATCTCTCAAGAAGCTGAAATCTGGATCATCTCGGCCGATGGTCGAAACGCGCGCAAGTTGGTCGAGGGAGGCTACTTGCCGGTATGGATTCCCTAGCTTGCGGTTGGGTTGCGGCCTGATCCGAACATGAATAGAACTTCCCGTACAGGAGAAGAAGATGGAATATCGGCTCTTAGGAAGAACGGGTGTGCGTGTATCCTCGCTCTGTTTGGGGACCATGAATTTCGGCGGTGAGACTTCTGAGAAGGAATCCATCCGCATGATCCACAAAGCACTGGATGCGGGCATCAATTTCGTCGATACGGCCAACATGTACAACCTGGGAGAAAGCGAACACGTCGTCGGGAAAGCGCTTGCCGGCGAAAACCGTGAGAAGGTGATCCTCGCCACAAAGGTCCATTTCCCCATGTCCGAGGATCCCAATGACAGCGGCAACTCTCGGCGGCACATCATGCAATCCGTGGAGGCTTCGCTGCAGCGCCTGAACACGGATTGGATCGATCTGTATCAGATTCATCGTCCGCAGTTGCACGTGCCGCAGGAAGAGACGCTGCGTGCGCTGGATGACCTCATACGTCAGGGCAAGGTTCGCTACATTGGCTGCTCGACCTTTCCGGCCTGGATGGTGATGGAAGCACTGGCGATCAGCGAGCGCTGCGGGTTGGCGCGCTTCATCAGCGAACAGCCTCCCTACAATCTGCTCGACCGCCGCATCGAGAACGAATTGGTTCCAATGGCACAGCGCTACAATCTTGCCTTGCTCTGCTGGTCACCATTGGCAATGGGCACGCTTGCCGGCCGTTACCAGCAGGCCGACAAACATCCTTCCGGATCACGCGCCGCCCGCTTGGGCGGCTGGGCCGCCGCGCGCATCACGAAGAGCGGAATCGCTGCAGCGCAGAAGGCGGCTGACATCGCCGAGCAGCGCGGCATCACACCCGCCCAACTCGCCCTGCTTTGGGTCAAGGATCAACCGGGTGTGACCTCGGCAATCATCGGCCCGCGCACGGATGCACATCTCGACGACGCGATCCCCGTACTTGACATGCAGCTCGATCCCGCGGACGCCGCGGCACTCGACGAGATCGTTCCTCCAGGCACCGCATTGAGTGACTTCCATAACACAAGCGGCTGGATGCGGATGAAGATCTGAGCGTCGGTTGGATGCCCCGTGGTACTCGAGACTACCATCGAGTTTTGGGCTATTGCGAGGATGGAAACCAGGTAGGATTGATTCCGGGCGGATCCCGGCGTCCGCTTATATCTAATTCGGCAGTTTAGTAATTCGTGACCATGTCGATCAGGCCGCGCTCGCGGGCTGCATGCTCACACCAGCGATAGATCGCAAAAGCCAAAATCCCAAAGAGCAAGGATAAGCCGATCAGGATGGCAAAGAGCTGGGCGTTGCTCAAGCCTGCCAGGGTGGGGAAGGCCTGGGCCACATCACCCACCAGAGATCTTCGAAGCAGCTCCAACCAGTAAGTCAGGGGCATGGCAAAGCCCAGGGGGCGCAACCAAACCGGAAGAACATCCAGGGGGAAGATCGCTCCGCTGAAGAGATACAGGGCGCCGGCCACCGTGTCGCCGACGAACCATACGTGATTGGCGATGGTCAGCGTCACGCCAGCCAGTAGCAGACCCAGATTCGCGAGCATGATCACGCCCATCCCCAGGGCTGCGAAGAACAGCGGCCAATCCACCGCCCTCAGATCGAGTTGAAGGTTGAGAAAGAGCATCCCTGCCGCGATCGTCACTATGACCGAGATGGTGCCGGTGAGGAAGCGCGCCACCCCGCGCCCCATCAAGTAGGAGGGGGCATGAATGGGCGCGATGAAGATGTATTTCAACGTCTTGTAATGCTCGCGATCGTCGAGCACGGCCCAGGAAACACCGGTCATCACAGAACCCACATAGATGTAGAACGCATTCCCGAGGAAGATATACGCGAAGAGGGGAGAGTCGAAATCACCGCCGCTGATGATGCCATACATCACAACCAGGATCGCCGCTCCCGAGACAGGCTTGACCACGGAATAGATCGCAAAGAGAAAGGGATCGGTCCAGTTGGATTCGATCTGCCAACCGAGCCAAGCCGCGGTGAGAAAGGAGCGCCCCATCGCTCGCAGGTTGCGAGTCGCTCCGTTCTGATGGGCCATGCTCGTTTCTGCTTGCATGCTTTGCCGTCCGTTTCGCTGCGCTTATCGCATGAATTCAAGCATCCCTATCGTCGGCTGTCGGTGAGTCTTCCCTCACGAATCGCCAGGCGCTCCATGTACGCCAGGAGATAACGCGCCCCAATCAGGAAGATGACACTCAGCGCCCCCAGAATGGCCAATTCGATCCCTACATTCAGAAATCCAAACGACGGACCTTCCAGGAAAACCAGTTGGCGCATCGCATCCATACCCAAGGCCAAGGGGATCAGGGATGAGCTCGCCGCAACCCAGAAACCAAGACTGCGAAGGGGAAAATAGAACCCCGACAGCAGATAGATCGGCTCCTGCGCCAGGTTGGCGAGATGCCACGCCTCCCGGTTGAGCAACAGAAAGAGCGACGAGAACATCATCCCCATGCCATACAAGGCCACCATGGTCAGGGTGAAGGTCCCGAAGAGCGCCAGAAAAGAGGTCACGGCAAACTGGACTTTGAACAGCAGGCTGCCAAACAGCACGATCGCAAAGGCGCGCAGCGTCGTTGCGACCAAACCTCCGAAAGCCATGCCCAGCAGGATCGCCATCAACGAATTGGGAGCGATGATGTAGAGGGCGAGATTGCCCTGCTCCTTTTCCCAATACAGCTGGCTGGACATGCTCCAAAGAATGTTCATCCAGAAGGCGGTCATGGCGCCCCCCATGACCACGAAACCGATATACGTTTCGGGAGCCCCAATGGCGCGATATACAAACACGTATGCCGAGACTGCCAGCATCGGCAGGAAGACATCGAAGAACAGCCACGACTTCTCACGCTGCGTGCCGATGATTCGCGGGTAAGCCCTGGCGATCACGGTTTGGAAGAAAAGCCTGGGGGAGTAGGGTCGGGCAAAGTCAGCCGGTCTCTCCACGTTCAACTTCCTCCATACGCATCCCCACAAGGTGGACGAAGACATCTTCCAAAGACGGCTGCCGTTTGTCCAGATTGAGCAGATGAATATCCCGCTCGGCCAGTTGATGGATCACAGCAGGCAGGATGTCGTCCTCCTCCAGGGTGAATTCCATGGTGGTATAGCCATCCTCATGGGCGTGGTTAAAATTCCGCACACCCTGGATTCCATCGAACATGCCGGGGGTTACCGTGCAAGGGCTCACCTGCAACTGAAAGATCACCACTTGTTGCAACTGCCTCTTGAGCGCCTTTGGGGTATCGCAAGCCAGGACCTTTCCTTGATTGATGATCGCCACCCGGTCACAAAGTTCATCCGCTTCGACCATGTAGTGCGTGGTCAACAGGATGGTGCGCTCATCCTCCTGCCGCATCCAATCGCGGATGAAGTTGCGGACATCGCGCGCCGCTCCAACGTCGAGCCCCAGGGTGGGTTCGTCGAGGAAGAGAATCTCGGGATCCGTCATGAAGCCGCGCACGATGTTCATCTTCTGGCGCATGCCGGAGGAGAGATCCGAGGATTTCGTGTTGAGGCGGTCTCCCAGACCAACGATCTCGAGTAGCTCCTTGATGCGCTGGTTCGCGGCTTTGGACGGGATCCCGTAAAACTGGGAAAACATCCAAAGGTTCTCACGGACGGTGAGAAGGCCATATCCGGATGCTTCGCCTCCCGATACCATGTTGATGCGGGAGCGAATCTCATGCGGATCCTTGATGACGTCGTACCCTGCGACATACGCACGTCCCTTGGTGGGAGCAAGCAATGTCGTCAACACCTTGATCAACGTGGTCTTACCCGCACCATTTGGACCCAACAAACCAAACAACTCTCCGCGCTCGACCTGGATGTCGACATCCTTGAGCGCTACGAGCTCTTTGGGATCACTCTTCTTACCACCACGAATCTTGTAGATACGGGTCAGTTCCTCAGTTCGAATGGCTGCAACATCTGACATATTCGAAACACGCCTCGAAGGTGGGAGCGGTTCAAATGCTTTGCGCTGGGAAGTTGGATTTGCAGTCTATAGATCAGTGATGAACACGCGATGATTCTTGTATGCGACTCCGCCGATGTTTTCCAGATCGCGTCGCATCTGCACCGCAGATTCGGCCACCTGAGTCAGGTCCGCATGCTGGAAACCGGCCTCACGAATGGTCTTCTCCATCTCGGAATACAGCAGGGCGTTGCCGCCGCGGCCTTGATACTCCGGCAGGATGCCCGCGCCGTTGATGGCCACCCAATCTGTGCGCTTCATATCGCGCAGCAGGTGGAAAACTCCAAATGGGAACAGGCGTCCCTTGGCGCGCTGGATAGCCGCCGAGACATCCGGGAATGCAAACAGGAATCCCACAACCTCGCCTTCATGAACGATGATCTTGATCAATTTCGGATCCGCTACGCTCAAGATATTGTCGGTCAGAAAAGTGATTTCGTTCTCAGTGAGGGGATAATACTCCCAGTTTTCAATGAAGGATCGATTGTAGGTCTGCCCGATCTTGGGCGCCCACTTGCGCAGCTCCCTCCTGCTCTTGAAGCGCAGCACCTGCAGACCGCTGCGCCGCGCGGCTCGTTCGGCAATGCGATGAATGCGATCGGATAGAGCGAAATCGTCGGCATTCATATAATGGGAAACGAAATCTACTATTTTACGGAATCCCAATCGCTGCATGAATTCGGGATAGTAGGGTGGATTGTAGTTCATCATCGTCATGGCAGGGCGATGCTCGAAACCTTCCACCAGCATGCCGTAGCCATCCAGTGCCCCAAATCCCTTGGGCCCCACGATCTGCGTCAGTTTGCGAGCGCGTGCCCACTCGGAAGCCTTTTCAAACAAAGCCTGCGCAACCTCGAAATCGTCGATACACTCGAACAGGTAGAACTGAGCCTGTCGCTTGTCGTGGTAGGTGTTGTATGGTTTGTTCTCAAGCAGGGCGATCCGGCCCACATCCTCGCCCTCGCGCACAGCGAGGAAGAACTCGGCATCCGAATGTTCGTAGAAAGGATGCTTGTCGGGACTCAATTGCGTTCGGGCGTCAACCAGGATGGGAGGCACCCACAGCGTACTGCCTTGATACAACCGGAAGGGCAATTGCAGAAAGCGGTTTACATCGGCTTTGGATCGAGTGTCAACAGGATGAATGGTAATCATGGCCTAATCTCCAGAGGATTGGGGATTGTAACATCTTGTCATACCGGCTACAATCCGACCAATCTTTCATCGAGGCATTAATCACCTATGTTTGTTCGTTTCCTGCGTTGGATCTTCAAGACAGTCGGGGGATGTCTCGCTCGCATTTCCTTCGAAGGGCAGGAAAACCTTCCTCCCCATGGTCCCTATATCCTGACCGCCAACCATTTGAGCATCTTCGACGTCCCCGTCGTCTTTGGATGGTTGGGAAGCGAAGACGTCACCGGATGGGCCGCCGAGAAGTGGGAGCAGCATCCCATCTTCGGTCCTCTGCTACGCCTGGGCGGCGGCATCTTCATCCAACGCGGAGAAGTGGATCGCGGCGCGCTGCAGGCGGCTGTTGAATGGCTCAAGGCGGGGAAGATCTTCGGTATGGCGCCCGAAGGTACACGCACCAAGACCGGCGGGCTGGCCCGAGCGAAAACGGGCGTCGCCTTTCTCGCAGATAAGACCAACGCGCCGATCGTGCCTGTGGGGCTGATCGGTACTGAGAAGATCGCCCCTGCGCTCAAGCGTTTGAGCCGGGCACAAGTGACCGTTCGCATCGGCACACCCTTCACACTGCCCCCACTCGGTGAAGCTGACCGTGTCGCCGATCTGCGCGCCAACACGAATGAAGTCATGTGCCGCATCGCGGCGCTGCTCCCACCCGAATATCGCGGCATCTATGCCGATCATCCACGCTTGAAGGAACTGCTCTCCGAAATCCCAAGTTCACAATTCGATCCATCCGAGACACAATCTCCATGACGCTCTCTCCATCTTCATCGGAATCCAGATCCCATCGCGTGCTGGCAGGGATCCGTAACGGTTTTGCGGATTATGCCGGTAAATTGAGGTTGTTCAGCCACAACGCCCGCCTGTACTTGATCAACACGATCCTCGTGGGCATGATGATGGGGATCTACCAGCTGCTGTTCAACTTCTACGTGCTCAGCTTGGGGTACGACGAAATCATGGCCGGCCGCCTGCTCACGATCAGCAGCCTGGTGGCGCTGGCAGGCGCTCTTCCGGCGGGTTACATCGGCGATCGCATCGGACGCAAAGCCGCATTGCTGCTTTCCAACGCCATGCTCTGCGTCAGCTTGTTGGGGATCGTGTGGTTGCATTCGCCTGACGAGCTTATCATCTGGAACATCATCTCCGGTCTAGGCCAGAGTTTGATGGGCGTCACCATGGGACCCTTCTTGATGGAGAATAGCGGGGAAGAGGAGCGAACGTATCTCTTCTCCTTCGGCGCCGGCCTGCGTATGACCACGGCCTTCTTCGGAAACTGGTTGGGAGGCCATCTGCCCACATGGTGGGGTTCCCTCCTGGGGATCGCCCCCACCGACCCAGAGGCCTACGGCGCAACACTGCTCTGCGTCGCCGTCCTGCTGTTTCTGGCTTTGATTCCTCTGCTGATGCTCAGGGGAAGGCGCCCGCACGACGCTTTGGATTCCCCTTCACAATCCCCCCTGGAATTCGCCATCAAGAATCCCAGGCTTCTCGCCAAACTGGTTTCTCCAATGCTGCTCATCTCCGTCGGAGCGGGGCTGTTCATGCCTTTCATGAACCTCTTCTTCCGCACGATGCATGATCGCTCCGATGCATCCATCGGCAGTCTCTTCGCATGGGGATCGCTGATGATGGCCGTGGGCCTGATGATCGCCCCACCCCTGGCGGAGCGCATAGGGAAGATGCGCCTGGTGATCACCAGCCAGGCTCTGTCGATTCCCTTCTTGGTGATGCTGGGATTTTCGCCCTGGTACTGGCTCAGCGCAGCCGCATACCTCATACGCGTGGCGCTGATGAACATGAGCGGCCCGGTCTATGACACGTTTGTCATGGAACGCGTCGACGAATCCGCGCGCGCAACCGTAGCCAGTTTGGTGAGCATGTGCTGGAACTTCGGCTGGGCCTTCAGCCCCACGATCAGCGGTTGGCTGCAGGTGCGCTACGGCTTCGCTCCCGTCGTATTGGGTACGATTCTGACCTACATCATCGCCATCCTGCTCTACATACGCTTCTTCTGGAACGAACCGGAAACCAAGGTAGAAGCCCCTGCGGAATGACCGCCTGGCCCACCCCTGACAACCTCTTGCCAGCAGCACGCACCCTCAACGCTTCCCCCTCGCGGGTGAGATCAGGAGCGCCTCGATTCCACCCTCCGTGGGATGG
>DUET01000078.1 GCA_011192015.1 Anaerolineae bacterium | reverse complement strand
GGATAGGCAAGCTCGAAGGACAGGGTTTGTTCGTCCAATTGGCGGACATAGTCAGGAGCGCCGGGGGCCGCGCCAACGGGCAATTCCCAGCCGGCAGATGTGAGAAGCTCTGCCGCCAGCTCGGGATCGAAGGGGACGATGGGGAGGTCCTGTGCAAATGCCCACGTGTTTGGAAGGATGGGACCGTGGGCAACGATGCCTTGTCCATTGATGGCTTGATCGATGAGCCATTGGCGATTGATAGCCAACAGCAGCGCCTGACGAACTCGACGATCCGCAAAGAATTCCTTTTCGGGATGACGGATGTTCAGGAAGACGATGCCCATCTTGGGAAGACGTGTGCTGTGCAGGTTCAGGTTTGGATCCTGGAGGACATCCGAGAGGATGTCCGGCGTAACCGTACTGATGCCCATCACCTCTCCGGCCTGGTACGCCTGCAGAGCGCTGCTGGAATCCGGGAAGTAACGGAATTCCACGCGCTCGAGATAGGGCGCGCCATCATAGTAATCGGCGAAAGCGGTCAGGTAGACACCGACGATCTCATCATCTTCGATGATGAAGTGGTCGAAGCGGAAGGGTCCGGTTCCGATGGGCTGCAGGTTATAGGGATGATCCACCATGTCAACCACGCTTACGCCCCGCAATAGGTGGTCGGGAAGCAAGCCAATGGTGAGGTAATCGAGAAACGGAGCAAAGGACTCAGGCAGTTGGAATTGTACGGTGTGTTCATCCAGACGGATGATGTTGATTTCCTTCCACAATTCGTGTAATTCCTCTGGTCCCGGATAGCCCTCATCCTGAAGTTTGGAAAATGTATAGATGACGTCATCGGAAGTGATGGGGACACCATCATGCCAGAGCGCGTCTTCTCGCAGGGAGAAAGTGAAGAGTGAGGCATCGGCGGAGATGGACCAGGATTCGGCGATATCGGGTGTGGGCAGGCCATGATCGTCAAAACGGACCAAACCGCTGAAGAGCAGGCGATCGATATCACGGTCGGCCCGATTGGCGCTGTCCAACACCGGATTGAGGCGCAGGAGATTTCCGATCAACGCTTCGGTGTAAGCGCCACCGCGAACGGGTTGTGGGGATGTGGGGTCGATCCCCGGAGATTGCCCAAGGAGAAGACCGACGACTAGGACCACCCCGCCGGCTGCAATCAGCAATTGCCAACGAATATTGCGCATAGGGTTAATCGCCACAATGGAATGGATACGTCAGGAAGGAGGTCAGCGAACTGCCACAACAGTGACGATGGCAAGAACGAAGAACACGATGCTCAATCCGATCGTGATATTGAACAGCAAGCGTTCAACGCCCCGTCGCACATGGTAAGTGGAACCGCCCGCGCTTCCGCCGCCCAAACCACCAAGCCCTGCCCCCCGGCTTTGTAGCAGAATGATACCCACCAGGGCGATGGATACGATCAACATAGCGATATTGAGATAAAGGTCCACTCGTTTACCTCCTCCAATCGGAGAGCGGGCGGATTATAGCAGAGGCTTTAAGTCGTTGCAAGCATCGGCTATTTTGGATGCCCGAGCGAAGTGCGCAGATAGGCTTCGATGAAGCCGTCCAAATCGCCATCCAAAACGGCGGTCGCGTTGCCGACCTCATGACCGCTGCGGTGGTCCTTGACCATCTGATAGGGATGCAGGACGTAGGAGCGAATCTGGCTTCCCCATTCGGCCTGTACGTGTTCCCCCTTGATCTGGGCCAGCTCCTGCTCCTGTTCCTGACGCTTGATATCGAGCAAACGCGCTCGCAACACACGCAGTGCGTTCTCCTTGTTCTGTGCTTGAGAACGCTCATTTTGGCAGATGACCACCAGGTTTGTGGGCAGGTGAGTGATGCGGACGGCAGTGGCATTCTTCTGTACGTTCTGCCCTCCCGGACCTGCCGAACGGAAGGTGTCGATTTTCAAATCAGAGGCTTGAATCTCGACCTCATCATCTGACTCAACTTGAGGGTAGACCTCGACAAGCGCAAAGGATGTGTGGCGTCGGTGAGTCGAGTCGAAGGGGGAGAGGCGAACCAGGCGATGCACGCCCTTCTCGGCTTGAAGCTGACCGTAGGCATATTCTCCAGCGGCGGCGATGGTGACGCTCTTGATGCCGGCTTCTTCGCCCTCGCTCGTATCTAAAACTTCAGCTTCAAAGTTATGAGATTCCATCCAGCGCAAGTACATACGCTGCAGCATGGCAGCCCAATCCTGTGAATCCGTGCCGCCAGCGCCTGCATGGATGCTCAGGATGGCGTCATCGCGATCGTAGGGCCCGGAGAAGAGAACTTGAAGCTCGCGCCGTTCGATCTCGAGCATGGACGTCTCGATCTCCTGCTCGATGTCTGAACGCATGCTCTCATCGTTGAGAGAGGCCAGCTCAAGGGCGTCGTCCACGCGCTGCTGCAACGAGCGCCATCCCTGGATGGATTGCCGCAATTTGGCAACTCTGCTCATCGTCTTGCGGGCTCGATTGGGATCTTCCCAGAGGGTGGGATCTTCAGCAGCTCGTTCGAGCTTCTCCAGCTCTGATTCGCGTGCAGCTATGTCAAAGCCGCACCAAAAGGTCTTGGATTCGGGCTTGTGCTTCTTCAAGCCTGCTGACCAGGTCGTCCATGTAGTTCCATACCTCGCTTGCAGAATGGCTCCGATGCCGTCGGCGCAGAGGAAGGTGTGTGCATCGTGAAGGCCCTTCTGCAATTTCGATCCAACCGGAACACTCGAGAAGATCCGGTGTCCGTTCTTTTCTGCGCCTGCGAGATTATACCACCGGCGTACGATCAATTCATCAGAAGGTATCCCTCATGCTGGAGCGTGGCTCGCTTGCGATCGGTGTTGCGCGTGCTGCTCGGACCGTACAGACGACCATCCGAAGCAATCACCCGGTGGCAGGGGATCACCATGGGCATGGGGTTGTTATGTAAGGCTTGTCCGACGGCACGTGCGGCTTTGGGTTTCCCGATGCGTTTGGCAATCTCGCCGTAGGTCGCAACGCGGCCGGCAGGGATGCGTAAGGTCTCCTCGAGCACGAGGCGCTGGAAAGGCGTCATCAGCGACCAATCCACGGGCAGCTTATGGATGCCCGTGAAATCACCGTCGATGTAGGCTTGAAACCGATCCAGGATGGGACGAAGCGTTTCTGGATCGTGCTGTGGTTCACTGCCGGTCAGATGTTGGACATATTTGAGGAAGGGTGGGAGCGCAGCCCCCATAGTGACGGCCACGATACCCTTCGGTCCGCTGGCAACATGGATGTCGCCAAGCCAGGATGGTGCATGAAGAGTTGCATATCGGATGATTGAGGACATGGTATTCTCCCAAATCGAACTGCTTACCGAAGTTCAGCAAGGAATGTTTCGATCCTTTCACGAAGCTCGTCGCGAGCGCGGCGATAGGCTTCAAGGCGAGCGGCTTCATCTCCGGCAACGGTGAATGGATCATCGATGGGCCAGTGGATGCGCGTGGTTGAATTGGCGAAGGTGGGGCAGTGTTCAGCGGCATGATCACAGACTGTTACAACGAAATCGAAGGATTGGTTCACAAATTCATCGACGGATTTCGACCGCGCCTGGCTGATATCGACGCCGATCTCCTGCATCGCACGGACGGCGAGTGGGTGGACGTAGCCCTGGGGCTTTATACCGGCGCTGAAAGCAACAACCTCATCACTAGCCAGCCTTTGGAACAGACCTTCGGCCATCTGTGAGCGGCAGGAATTCCCGGTGCACAGGATCAGAATGCGGATCGGATGAATCACGGATAAGCCTCCAATTGCGTATCGAATGCATGCACAGCGGTATTTCTCGAGATGCGAGAGGGGCGTTTCGCCCAAGCAGAATAATAGCACATTTGTGCGCATTTTTCACAGCGAATTTTCCCGGTTGCGCAAATCATGAGGGAATCCTGCGGGATTAATGCGCATAGGCATAGAATCAACCATCTTTTGAAGGGGTAGATCGATCTCTGCGCCTACCAGGAGGTTTCACAGGGGAAAGGGCAGGAGCGCATGCATGGGGTTCATGCGCGGTTGATTGCAGGTGAAAAGCGGATCGAATGTATGCATTCCAATCCAAGGCTAGAGGGAGCGGATCCTCTGAACCAGCTTATGGATTTGTTCGGACGTTACATCGCTCTTTCGCGTGGGTAGGGAGATACCTTCCAGGCTTTCGTACAGAGCCATCCTCAACGCGATGCGCTGCTTGAGTTCTTTCCGACGGAACGGAGTGGTTCGGATGCGTGAAACTTGCATGATGACCTCCCGATGGCGCCCATCGGTTTTCCTGCGCCATTTCTGCAGGAGGAATGTGCAAGAACGATGCCGCAAGAGATGACATTCTTGGATCGAGAAATTGGTCTGAATGGAGTGCCCTGGGAAGAAAAAAACGTTAGGCGGGTTGCGCCTAACGTCCTTCATAATCTCTGGCTGGGGGTCGAGGATTCGAACCTCGGCTTACGGTTCCAGAGACCGCTGTCCTACCACTAGACGAACCCCCAGCGATTGCGGCAATTCTACCATATCGGACGAGAGCCTGTCGAATCGCATGCTGAGGCCAGGTAATCTCTGATTTGGCGATAATCCTAGGGCAGGGTTTCCAGCAATTGGACCGCGCGATCGATCCGCTCGAGGACTTTCTGCTTCCCGATCACTTCCAAGCTTTCGATGAGCGGGGGGCTCACCTTCTGACCGGTAACCGCCATGCGCAGGATACCAAACAGCTGACCGGCGGAGAGTTCAAGGGATTCCGCCAATTGGCGCAGCGCGGGCTCCATGACATCCGGATCCATGCTGACTTGGGCGGTGATGACCTGGTGGGCTTTTTCGGCGGCGAGGGCGGATTGTTCGGCATCCATGTTCTTCCCGATCAAACCCACGGGATCGGGTTCGACATGCTCATGAAAGAAGAAGCCCGCGATCTCCACAGCATCATCGAGCGTTCGAATGCGCTCCTGGATCAGCGGGGCGATCGAACGCAGCTGGTCGACCGTGGGTCGGAGGCCCGCCGCTTCGAAGTGGGGTCGCAGCCTGCCGACAAGATCATCCAGCGAAAGCGAGCGAATGTAGATACCGTTGAAATGATCGAGCTTGCTGAAGTTGACCGCAGCCGGGCTGGGGACCAATTTCTCGAGTGAGAATTTCTGGATGAGATCGAGCATGCTGAACTGCTCGGTGCGATCGTCGTACGACCATCCCATGAGGGCGATCCAATTCGTGACCGCTTCGGGAAGGTAGGCCATTTCCTGTAGATCGAGCACATGAATGGCCTTCACGCCGCTCTTCGGATCCAATGTCTGGCGTTTGCTCAGCTTGCCTTTCCCACTCGGATTGAGGAACACGGAAAGGTGCACCCATGTGGGTTGTTCCCAACCGAAGGCCTGAAAGATGAGCACGTGCAGGGGAAAGGTGGGCAGCCACTCGGAGCCTCGCAGCACATGTGTGATGTGCATCAGATGGTCATCGACCATGGCGGCCAAATGGTAGACGGGCAGGCCGTCGGATTTGAGCAGGATGAAATCGTCCAGGGTGGCGTTTTCGACATTGATGGGGCCGCGCAGCAGATCGACAGCAGTCGTGGTTCCCTGCCGAGGCGTCTTGAAACGAACGACGTGGCTTTCCCCGGCATCCACGCGCGCCAGCGCTTCGGCGGGATCCAGCCGGCGGCAGGTGCCATCATAGCGCGGAGGTTGTTTGCGCTTCTGCATCTCTTGCCGTACACGAGATAGTCGTTCGGGAGAACAGAAACAATAGTATGCGTGGCCGCTTTCAACGAGCGCGTGAGCATGCTGCTTGTAGATTTCGGTGCGTTCGGATTGTCTGTAAGGAGCGTAGGGACCTCCAACATCGGGCCCCTCATCCCATTCGATGCCCAACCAGTGCAGGCTTTCGACCAGCTCTTCCTCGGCACCGGAGACGAAGCGCTTGCGGTCGGTGTCCTCGATGCGCAGGATAAACTGGCCGCTGGTCTGCCTGGCGATCAGGTAATCATACAGCGCGGTTCGAGCGCCGCCGATGTGGAAGCGGCCAGTGGGAGAGGGGGCAAAGCGAACGCGGACGGGTGAGATGGGCATGTGCTTTCCAATCGAAGGGTTAGACGATCAGAGTTGGATCTGCTTGTGACGGAGCATCACGCTCTCGACGAGGCCGATGCCGATCAGGTTCGTGAGCAAGGAGGAACCACCGTAGCTGAAGAAGGGCATCGGCAGACCGGAAACCGGGAACAGATTCAGATTCACGCCGATGTTGAACGCACCCTGGAAGAAAATGATGATCGCTACGCCGTAGCAGATCAACGCTCCGAAAGTGTCCCGCGCCATGCGGGCTGCATTCAGGCAGCGGTAGATGATGAACATCAACAGCAGCAGCACGGTAGTGGCACCGACGAATCCGAATTCTTCGGCCATCACGGAAAAGATGAAGTCCGTATGGCGAACCTTCAGGAAGCGTAATTGGACCTGGGTGCCCTGCCCATATCCCTGTCCGAACCAACCGCCTGATCCGATGGTGATGCGCGCCTGGTTCACGTTGTAGGTTTCGCCATATTGCGCCTCAGGATCGGGCAGAAAGAAACTGACCAGGCGCTGCATCTGGTAGTACTTCATGATGGTGTAGCGATTGAACAGTTTGAAATCATTCTGCTGCGGGTACTCATTCAGGAAATAGGGGGCCAGGAATGGGGTGATGATCAGGATGATAACAAGCATCACGCCCAGCAGCTTTGCCAGGTGTTTGAGGGGAACTCCCGCGGCCCAGATCAGGGCAAGCCAGATCACGCCGATGACGATGGCCGTGCTCAGGTCGGGTTGGGTGATGATCAGTAGGGCGGGCGGGGCGATGAGCAGCAGGCTGCGCACGATGATCCGGGGGCGTTGGATCTCGTTCTTGTGGCGGGCGAGGTAATCGGCCACGATGAGGATCATCAAGATCTTGGCCAACTCGGATGGCTGGATGTTCACGATGCCGACGTTGAACCAACGCGCCGATCCAAAGCCGACGATGCCCGCCAGGGGAATGAGCGCCAGCAAGACGAGCGTTATGATGTAGAGCGGGCGCGAAAGGGCGGACCAGATACGGTAGTCGATGGCCGTTGTGGCGATGGTGATGGCCAGGCCGATGACGGCATAGATGGTCTGGCGGGGAACGGTTTCGGCAAGGGATTCATTGCCCGCAATGGCTGATTGGATCATGGCAATGCCCGCAATCGTGATCACAGCCACGGCCGCAAGCAGCCAGATATCGAAATTCCGCCAGATACGCGTGGAAGCCTGCATCGACGACCTATCCCAATTCGCGTCGGCGGGCTCGCGAAGTTGCCAGGGGGATGTCGGCCACCAAACGCTGCTTGTCGCGTTCACTTCTTAGGGAGACATGAACGTTGCTGGCATCGATCTCGACGTGGCGTGAGATGGCGGCGATCAGGTCATCTTTGAGGGCATCGAGCTTGCCCGGAGAGATCCCCGCACGATCGTGGATGAGCACGAGTTGAAGGCGCTTGCGAGCCGTTTGAGCACTGCGCCGATCCCGGCCGAGGAGCCGATCGCGGAAACTCATCGGTCACCTCCTGAGCGAACCAGACGAGAGATCCGTTTGAGAAATCCTTGCTGATCATACAGAGGTTCGAAGGGAACCTCCTCACCGTTGAGCCGGCGGGCGATATCCCGAAAGGCATTCCCTGCGGAGCTGGATGCGTTGAGCGCAACAGGGTTGCCCTGATTGGATGCTGTGATTACGGCATCATCTTCCGGAACCAGACCGATCAGTTCGATGGCCAGGACGTCGAGGATATCCTCCTCACCCAGCATGTCTCCCTTTTTCACCATTTCGGGTTTGAGGCGGTTGATGATCAACTGCCCGGGACCTTTTCCTTCGGCCTCGATCAGACCGATGATGCGGTCGGCGTCGCGTACCGCCGAGACTTCCGGATTGGTGATGATGAGCACCAGGTCTGCTGGAGCGATGGCGTTGCGAAAGCCGCGCTCGATGCCGGCAGGGGAATCGATCAGGATCCACTCGCAGTGTGATCGAAGCTCATCGCAGAGCCGTATCATGTCCTGAGGAGAGACGGATGTCTTATCGCGCGCCTGGGCGGCAGGGATGAGGTAGAGATCCGGGACGCGCTTATCCTTGATCATCGACTGGCGAAGCTTGCAGCGCCCCTCAACGACATCCACCAGATCGTATACGATGCGGTTCTCCAATCCCATGATGACATCGAGGTTGCGCAATCCGATGTCGGCATCGATGCACACGGCTGGGTGTCCCAAGGAAGCCAAGGCGACGCCGATGTTCGCCGTGGCGGTGGTCTTTCCGACTCCACCTTTGCCAGAAGTTATGGTGACGACCTTGGCTGTCACGTACGAACCTCCATTTCCTTCGAACTCAACTGCGTTCGCTGTTTTCCCACGTTTCAGCAATCAACTGCCCATCGCGAACGAATGCCACTTCCGGGTGAGGGCGTCCTCGGCGTTTCGGGGAGACGGCAATATGACTGGCGATGCGCAGTTGAGTCGGCATCATGTCGAGAGCACACACGGTTGCACTCTCATCCCCCGCGGCGCCGGCGTGCACGGTTCCACGCAGCCTTCCCCAGATGAGGATGTGCCCTCCCGCAACGATTTCCGATCCTGGATTGACATCCCCGAATACGATCACATGTCCTGGATGCCGCAGACGCTGGCCAGAACGGAGCGTGCGTTCGACGAGGATGGCTTCATCCCCGGGAAGATCGCTGTCAAAGACATAATCGTCTTCCTCGGTTTGATGGGAGGGTGATCCCACATCGATATCGATGCCAAGCTTGGATGCCGCTGCGCACGTACTTTCGTCGGTTGCCAGCAGCGCCCAGAGTGTGATCTCCCTTTGGGCCAGGGCTTGACGAAGGGCAACCAGTTGAGCAGGGCCCAGTTCCCGATCATCGACCTGCAAGGCAACCTTGGCCCCCTTGAAGAAATCTCCTCGCTCATCGATGGCGTGCATCAAGTCGGGCAGGATCGTTGTCCACTCACCCTGGGGCAGCGAGATCACCAGTCTATCCCCAATTCCCTTGATCGCCAGTGGTGTGCGCATAGGTACCCCAAGTGGCCGATTATAGCATGCGGGTTTCGTGAAAACGATCATTGCGTGACCGCATCAACGGCCTTGAGTTCGAAATACGCTTCGAGGATCTGGCGAACGACGGGGCCAGCCGTGACTGCACCCTCGCCTCCATTGTAAACGAAGGCCACCACGACGATCTCGGGATTCTCAAACGGGGCAAAAGCCGCATACCAGGAGTGTGTGGGCCAATTACCGGGACGGCAGAGGTTCTGCTCGCGAGCGACCTCATCGCAGAACTCACCAGTTCCCGTCTTCCCTCCCGAGGAAATGTTCTCGAGATCAGCGCGCCCATGGGCCGTTCCCTCCGTTACGACCTTGAGCATGCCCTCCTGGGCAAGTTCGATGACCCAGGGTTCGATGTTCATGTCTGGCGTGGTTTCTCGCGATTCGATGATTTCCTGCCTCAGATCCTGCGGCAGCGTGGGGCAGTTCGCACCGATGTTTTCGAGCGGTGTGATGACGCCGTCGGAGATGTCCCACAGCATACATGGATCGATATGCTGCATGACATTGCCTTCGCCGTCCAGGATATCGCTGACCACATGCGGCCACATCACCCGTCCCCCGTTGGCGATGGTCGAGATGGAGGTCAGGACTTGCAGCGGTGTCGCCAGCACGAAACCCTGGCCCGTGACGGCGTTGTAGGTGTCGCCTGTAGACCAGCTCTCTCCCAGATTGATGCGTTTCCAATAGGGATCAGGGATCAGACCGCTTTCCTCGCCGATCAGATCGATGCCCAAAGGTGCGCCATAACCCAGGGCTCGTGCATACATGCCCACGCGATCGATACCCAATCCAACTTCCACCTCTCCAGGGTATCCCCCTCCTACCTTGTAGAAGTAGATATTACAGGACTCGGCAATGGCATCGAGGTAGCTGATGTTGCCGTGGCCCTCTTCCTTCCAACATACGAAAGCCTTGGCCTGGCCGGGGTCGTTGGGGTAGTAAGCGTTGGAGATCGTGATCTGACCCGGATCGAAGATCTCCTGGGTGGGTGTAACAACACCCTCGTTGAGGATGCCCAGTGCCGTCACCATTTTGAAGGTCGATCCCGGTGGTTGCTCGAGCGAGATGGCGTGGTTGACCAGGGGTCTGCCGCGGGTGTCTGTGATCAACTGCTCGTAGTAATCATAGGGAATGAAACGGGCGAATCGATTGTTCTCGTATGCAGGCAGCGAGACCATGGCCAGGATCTCGCCCGTTTGTGGATTCATGGCGATGACTGCACCCAGGGGGGAGCGACGTTCGCCGGCGTAGGTGTTGATCAGGTCGATGCGCAGATCGAGAGCTGCGCGGGCAACATCCTGCAGACGGGTGTCGATCGTCAGGCGAAGGTTGTTGCCGGCCACGGGTTGCGTGACGCTTCCGTATTCACGAATCTGCAATCCAGCGACGTCGACCTCGACCAGCTTGCGGCCGTTGCTTCCCGCAAGCACGTCCTGGTACATGCCCTCCACGCCGGCGTAGCCGACCTTGTCTCGGCTGGCGTCGAATCCCTGCGCTTCATAGTAATCCTTGAGCGTAGCAGGGATGGGGACCATGTACCCGATCAGGCTGGCGGTTAGTTCTCCGGTGGAATACTCACGTACCGGTACCGCTTCCACGCTCACGCCCGGCATGTCGACCTGCCACTCACGAAGCACACGCGCCGCTGTGACATCGACATCGCAGGCGATGGGCCAAGGATCGTAGGGACGGTTGGTTCTTCCTTCCAGAACCAACTGCTTGATACCACGACCGGGAACGCAGGGGGCAGCTGGTGGGCCTTCCTGATCGATGGGGACCCCGGTCAGTTCGGAGATTCGTTCAAAGATCAACTCCTGCTCGGCTTCGGAATCGGGCAGATAAGCGGCAGTGATATATACGTTGTACGAAGGGATGTTGTTCACCAATTGGAAATCGTTCCGATCGTAGATCACACCCCTCGGTGCCGCGAGATTGACGTTGGTGAAACGATTCTCATCAGCCAGTTCACGGTAATACTCCCCTTGGATGATCTGCAAGGAGATCAAACGTCCAATGAAAAGAATCGTGAGGGCAGCCATCACACCATAGGTCACCTGTAGGCGCAATTTCGGAACGTGTCGCGATCCAGACGCGTTTGCCATCAAATGCTGACCTCTGGAGGAAAGAACCTCAAATAAACAGATTTGGCGAGTTGTGAGACGGGCAGCGCCAAGAGAAGATTGAGGAAGGTGCTGGGTAAGATGATTCGTGTTAGCGCCATGACGAAATCGACGCCTCTCCCGGAAAGAGCGATCACGCCAAAACCGAAGAAATGATAGACGAGCGAAGCGATCAACATAACCACCAAGGGCAGGAGCAAGTTGGCTTCCCAAAACCGTCCTTCGAGAAAGGATACCAAATAAGCAATCAAAATGAAGACCAGAGCGCTGGCGCCGGCGGGGAATCCAGAAAACAAGTCCAAGAACAAACCTCCGATCAATCCCCAGACCATGGTCTCACGGGCGCGCCCGGTGAGACCCCATGCGACAATCGCTATGAGCACGAGATCCGGTCTGCCGTCCAGCAAGCGCATGTAGCTGAGTATGCTTGATTGCAGCACGGCGAGCAGCGCCAGAAGCGGAACGCCAACAGCGTAAATCATGACTTTTTCACGGATTGTTTTCGCCGATCGGCAAGGGACGGAAGCTGGTGATGACGAGTACGATCTCAAGGTCGAAGAAATCCACCGCGGGTTGGATCCTGGCCTGCTGGAAGATGTCGTAATCCCTCTTGCGCACGCTCAACACATTCCCCACGGGGATGTCAGCCGGGTAGGTCCCCCCCAAGCCGGATGTGAGTACCAGTTCATCGGTGGTGATCGTTTTTTCCTGGGAGATCATATCGATATGCAATTCACCGCTGAGTTGGGCCACAAGCACGCCATCGGCACGCGAATCCTGGAAGCGAACGTTGACGGAGGATTGCGGATCGGTGATCAATTGCACGCGCGAAACGGTGGCAAACACCTCCATTACTCGCCCGACCAATCCCTGATTGGTCACAACCGGCATCCCATGGCCGACACCATCGTCAGAACCGACGCCAATCCATACGGACCGCAGGAAAGGGCTGACATCTCTGCCGATCACGGGACCCGCCAAGTAGCGGCTTTCGGGCTGTGTGCGCGCGAAATCCAAGAGCGCAGCCAGGATTTCGGTCTCCGTAACCTGCTCGCGTAAATTGATAACTTGTTGTTCCAACTGTGCGTTGGCCGCTTCGAGTTCGGCGATGCGTGCACGCAGCGAGGCCACATCGCGCGGGGAGCTGATCAGGTCTCGGATGGCCGCATAACGGGATGAAAACCAACCTTGAATGGAGGCAAGAGGCCGGAGAAGCAGCCCCTCGGTGAAATCCAGGTAACCGCCCAGGCTGAGGAAGATGAACGCTACAGCAACCAGGGCAAGTATCAGGGCAAACAGCGCTCGCGAACGTGAACGACTCATCACTAATCAAGAGCGGGGCTTTTAGCCCCGCCCGACACCTCGTTTACTTTCAGCCGCGGGTCCGTTCAAGGCCAGTGAGGAATTGACGGTTGGCCTCCAGATCTTCCAGGATGAGGCCAGCTCCACGGGCCACGCAGGTCATCGGATCTTCGGCAACCCAGGCGCGCATTCGAAGTTCACTGCTCAATCTCTCATCCAAACCGTGCAGTTGGGAACCTCCACCGGCAAGGCATACGCCCAATTCCATCAGGTCGGATACGATCTCGGGTGGGGTTTCATCCAGGAGGTCTTTGGCCATATCGATGATGGCGCGGATTGAACTGGAAAGGGCTTCACGCAACTCGACCGATGAGATCTCCACCGCCTCCGGCAATCCACTGACCAGGTTGCGCCCTCGAACCGTGGTGATCCGCTCTTCCTTGAGTGGGTAGGCGGAACCCATGTCGATCTTAACGCCCTCCGCCATGCGTTCGCCGATGAGCAGGTTGTATTTGTTGCGCACGTAGTTGACGATATCGACGTCCATCTCATCGCCGGCGATGCGCATGGACCTCGATGCGACCATGTCGCCCATCGAAAAGATCGCGATTTCGGTCGTGCCGCCGCCGATATCGATGATCATCGAACCGCGAACATCTGCGATGGGGAGATTGGCGCCCAAGGCGGCTGCCGTGGGTTCGTTGATCAGAAAGGCTTCGCGGGCACCAGCGGCCATGGAGGCGTCATAGACGGCGCGTTTCTCCACTTCCGTGGCTCCCTTGGGCACGCCCACAACGACACGCGGTCGAGGGACGGGAACGATGCTCTGCTCGTGTGCCTTGCCGATGAAATACTCGAGCATGGCCTCGGTGATGTCGAATTCAGAAATCACGCCATCGCGCAGGGGGCGAAGGGCAATTACCGAAGAAGATGTACGGCCGACCATCTCCTTCGCCTCGGCACCAATCGCCAAAGGCCGTCGAGTTTTCTTCTCGATGGCGACCCATGAAGGTTCGTTGATCACGATTCCCTTCCCGCGAACGTTGACCAAGGTGTTCGCGGTTCCGAGATCAATCCCTATGTCGAGCGAGAAGAGCCCGAGTAACCAGTTGAACGGATTGAATACCAATTGGGAACCCTCAATGAGGCGTTGGCGACCAAGCAGCGATTATACCATAGGCGGCGCTTGAGCGCATTGGAACGAATGGGTACGGAAGGGGCTTGAAATCCAGCGATGCTATAATGCCAGCGCCATGGATGTATGTGCATCAATTGCGGAATTCATCGCCCGCAATCGTCTGCTCGAGGATGACCAACGCCTCATCGTGGGTGTGTCAGGCGGAGCGGACAGTCTCTGTTTGCTGGATTGTCTGCATCGTCTTGGCTATTCGCTCGTGCTTGCGCACCTCGACCATCAGCTCCGGCCGGAAAGTCCTGAGGAAGCCACCTATTGCCGCGAACCGGCGAAACGCTACGGCATCCCGCATGTGATCGAGGCTGAAGATGTGCGCGCGTTTGCCAACCAGGGCCGTTCCGTGGAAGAGGCCGCGCGCTTGCTGCGTTACCGATTCCTTTGCCGGGCTGCAAAACTGCACGGAACGACAACAATCGCCACGGGGCACACGGAAGACGACCAGATTGAAACCATCCTGATGCATTTTCTGCGTGGAGCCGGTCCGGATGGATTGCGAGGCATGTCGGCTTCCACATCTCTGGAGGATTGGGTAGACGTTGCAGCCTGCCAAGGATTGATGCTGGTGCGTCCTTTGTTGGAGATCACACGGGCGCAAACCATGGATTACTGCCGGGAGCACGAATTGACGATCGTCCAGGATGCCAGCAATGAGGATACGGAATTCTTCCGGAACCGCTTGCGCATGGAGCTGTTGCCGGAACTCGAATCCTACAACGCAGGGATTCGGAGTGTCTTGGTCAGGACGGGGCACATCATGTCGGCGGTGTCGCAGTTGCAGGAGGATTTGGTTCAGGCAGCATGGCCCCGGATGGTATCGAGAGTGGGGGAGAGAGCATTTCTGATGTGCATCGAATCGCTGTTGACCTTGCCTCTCGCCGTGCAGCGAGCACTTTTCCGCCAGGCGGTGGGAGTATTGAAGCCGACGCTGAGAGACGTTGGCTTCGAGCAGGTAACTCGAGGACTGGCGTTCTTGAAAAGCGGTGAAACGGGGAAACGCCAGGCTGTCACCGGCGGATTGGAGATCCTGCACATGGGATCCAAGGCAATGCTTTGGTCTCCAGGGACGGAAGTGTCCTTTCCTGAATACCCGCAGCTGCGAGAAGTGAAAGTGACAAAGGTGGATCCACCCAAGAGGATCGAACTCGCTGAGGGATGGCGCCTTGAGATCTCGAGCAGCAGGATGGATGCGCTGACGTTTGAGCAGGTGCTGGAAAAGTCCAACAAGGAACGTATTTTCGTGGATGCAGATCGTATACGGGGGCGGTTGCGTGTGAGGCCATGGCAGCCGGGAGATCGCATCCAATTGCTGGGAATGAAGGGACATACCAAGGTTGCCGAACTCTTCACGAACGAAGGCATCGCTGGACCGCTTCGTGCTCTCTGGCCGATGGTGGTGGATGACGAGAAGATCATCTGGATCGCGGGCGTCCGCATGGCTCATAAGGCTCGGCTTACCGAAGCCTCTAAACGATGCATCGAATTGCGGTTGATTCCACCTGATGAACGCTTGGAAAAGGAATAAGCCATAAACGCTTTCACAACGCGACTCAGGTGGGGCGCGCCCATTTCTTGACCGTGGTCTTGGAATTTGCTACAATCGGCCAATCCTCCTGCATGGCGCAGGAGCTACAACTGAATAACGGGAGACCGGCGTATGGATCTCGGCACACGAGTGAGCCGAGATTACGAGGAGGAGGTTCCCCACGCATGTGTGGGGCTAACCCCGGAACCCCGGGGGAAAATCGAAGCATCAGCGGATGCCTCCGGAGCCAGCCACAGGCTTCTATCTCCCTTCCAGGATAAGCGTCAGACGAAAACCAGCCGGGGACGGTTGGGACAAGGGAAGGCGCGGTGGCCGGGATGTGTTGCATGCGCGCACAGCCTGCGGAACCGACTGGAAGGGCGAGAACCCGGCATTCATGGAAAGGGGCACGCCCTGCGTGGCCCTACTTTATTTCCAGCATTGGTCAGCAGCCAGTGGCCGGATTCGCCGTCAGACCCGCCCTCCACGGAGAAAGATGAGGAAATCCAATGGGAAGGGAATTAATCAAGCGAGCTGCCGAAGACGGGATCAAGTTTGTATGTCTTCAGTTTTCCGATGTCACCGGATCTGTCAAGAGCGTTGACATCCCGGTCAATCGGTTGGAATCGGCAATCGAGGAAGGGGTTTGGTTCGATGGGTCATCGGTGGAGGGATTCGCGCGCATCCAGGAAAGCGATATGCGTCTCATCCCGGATCGTGACACCTACGCCGTGCTGCCGTGGAGCGAACCCGAACGGCGGAGGGCGCGGTTGTTCTGTGACATCTACAATCCCGATGGCACTCCCTTTGCCGGCGATCCGCGAGGTGTGCTCAAACGGACCCGGCAGAGACTGGAAAAGCGGAAGTGGCGTTTCAACGTCGGCCCCGAACCGGAGTTCTTCCTGGTTCACAAAACCAACAGTGAATCCATCCGCGCCGTGCCCCATGATGTGGGCAGCTATTTCGACTTTTCAGCCAAGGACGAGGCCCATCAAGTGAGAGCGGAGTTGATGCTGGCTCTAGCCTCGATGGGCTTGGAAGTCGAAGCCGGGCATCACGAAGTCGCCTTGGGTCAGCACGAGATCGATTTTCACTTCACGGATGTGCTGCGCGCAGCAGATAATGTGGTCACGCTGAAATACACGGTAAAAGCTCTGGCTGCCAAGATTGGATTGGTGGCTTCCTTCATGCCCAAACCCTTCTTCGGGATGAACGGATCTGGGATGCATACGCATCAGTCGATTTTCGATTCAGATGGCAACAACGTCTTTTATCGGGACGAGGACGAGTTCAATCTCTCTTCGACCGCCTATCACTTCATCGCCGGGCAACTGGAACATGCCCGCGCACTTTCCGCTCTCGTGGCGCCGACGGTGAACTCCTATAAGCGCATCGTACCGGGATACGAGGCTCCCGTGTATGTCTGCTGGGCACAGATCAACCGCTCGGCATTGATCCGCATCCCGCGTTTCAAGGATGGTCTCAAGAGTGGAGCCCGCGCTGAACTACGATGCCCTGATCCGTCCTGCAATCCCTATCTGGCCTTCGCAACGATGCTGGCAGCCGGGTTGGACGGCATCGATCGCAAGCTGGAATGCCCTCCGCCGGTCAATGATCTGAACATCTATGAGATGAGCGATGCGGAACTGCAGAAGCTGGGCATCGGTCAGCTCCCAGGGTCGCTTGCTGAGGCTTTGGATGAGTTGGTTCGGGATCCTGTGCTGTGTGATTGCTTGGGAGATGAAACGCTGGAAGCCTTCATGCGCGCCAAGCAGGCCGAATGGGAAGCGTACTGCACGCGCGTGATGGACTGGGAGCTGGAAACGTACTTGGAAACAGCATGAGCTGAATGCTGAAAGCGCAAGGGGCTGCCTTGGGGGCAGCCCCTGTGATTTCGATGGGAGATTCTTTGGACAACCTCATGGCGCCGGGATTATGCATCTGAGATGCGCCGTCTCGTGGAGGACTTACCGGAGAACCTCAAATTCTGGGTTGGCGAAATTCCGCCAGCGATTGACGCGTGATCTCGACCATGTAGGACTCGACATCAATCATCCCCGGTATCGGATCTGGATGCCTGCTCAGTAGTGCGTAGTGTCGTAAACGCCTTCAGCGCGACTTCGATCATCTCCGGTTGGGGTTCGTAGGTTGTCAACCGTTGAAGCGCCAGGTTCGGAGCCATCAGAATGCGTGCCCAGGCTCGATCGCTCAACCGACCCGTCAGACGAATGTATTCGTAGGAGATGGCTGCCAGGAGAGGCAGCAGTAGGATGCGGCTGATGAGGCGGCTCAGGAGCGGCAGAGGGCCGAGTGCGGCGAAGAGCAGGATTGAAAGGACAACGACCGTCAGCAGGAAGGCTGTGCCGCAGCGTGGGTGCAAGCGCGAGTGCGCACTCACTCCCTCAATTGTGAGAGGCGCCCCGGCTTCAAAGGCGTTGATCGTTTTGTGCTCAGCTCCATGGTAGGAAAAAACACGGCGGATATCGGGCATGAAGCTGATCGACCAGATGTAGCCCACCAGCAACCCGAGGCGGATCAATCCCTCAGCGATGTAGACAAGCCAGAGGTCCCAGCCGAGATAGCGTTCGGCGAGAAAGGCCACACCTGCTGGCAGTAGGAAGAACAGGCCGATGGCGAAGAGTATGGAAACGATCATGGTGATCGCCATCGGAGCCCCCTCGATCTTCTCGTCCTCACCCACTTGGATCTGGGCGGAGAAAGTCAGAGCTTGCATGCCCAGAACGAGAGCATCCCAGATACCCAGCAGCCCTCGCAGGAAGGGCAGCTTCATGATACCGCTGCGATAGAACGTGGCCAGGGGTTTGGTTTCGACAACGATGGAATCATCCGGCGCGCGCACGGCAACGGTCCAGATATTCTCGCCGCGCATCATGACGCCCTCGATAACGGCCTGACCACCATACATCTTCATTGCTTCACTCATGCATACTCCCGATTCAAACCGCGAGCTCATGCGTGAAGCGAATGAAGGTTTCGATCCCGCGATAATAGTTGGGCAGGTGCTGTTTTTCGTTGGGCGCGTGAAGATTATCATCCGGAAGGCCGAATCCCATCATCAGGCAATCCACGCCCATCAGATTCTGGATCATGCCGACAACCGGAACGGTTCCGCCTTCACGCGTGAACAGAGGGCGCTTGCCCCAAACGGATTCGAATGCCTTGCTGGCTGCGCGAATGGAGACGGAATCCCGCTCCACAATGGCAGGAGGCGCGCCGGCAAGTTTCTCGACTTCCCAGGTGATGGTGGGGGGAGCATTTTCCTTCATGTACTGGATCAAGCCCTCATGGACCTGCTCAGGGGTTTGATCCGAGACCAAACGCATGGAGATCTTCGCCATGGCCTTGGCAGGGAGAACGGTCTTCGAGCCCTCGCCCGTGAAGCCGCTGAGCAGGCCGTTCACGTCCAGAGTGGGGCGTGCGGAGGCACGTTCGCCAGCAGAATAGCCACGTTCTCCATGCAGCGCTTTCACGCCAGCCTGTGCTTGCCACCAGGCGTCATCCGTGGGGAGCTTGGACAATTCGGCGCGTTCGTCGTCGCTGAGATCCCGAACCGAGTCATAGAAGCCCGGAAGCGTTATGCGCCCGTTTTCGTCACGCATGCCGGCGATCAATTCGGAGAGCACCAAGGCGGGATTGTCGATGGCTCCACCGAAGCGACCTGAATGCAGATCGCTGGCTGGGCCCTGGATGCGGATCTCGAAATATGCCAGCCCTCGCAGGGCGTAGGTGATGGAGGGAGTGTCAGGAGCCAGGATGGCACAATCGGCATTCAAGCAGATATCGCAAGACAGCAGATCCTTGTTGGCGATGATGAATTTCTCCAGGCTTGGAGATCCAATCTCTTCTTCGCCCTCGATCATGTATTTCACATTGATGGGCAGGCCGGAGGTGTGGACCATGGAGGCCGCGGCCGAGAGATGTGCGACCACCTGCGCTTTCATGTCGGAGGCGCCACGTGCGAAAAGATCATCGCCGCGGATCTGCGGATCGAAGGGATCACTCTTCCATTCCTCAAGCGGATCCGCAGGTTGAACATCGTAGTGACCGTAGAAGAGCAGCGTGGGTGCCGATTTTCCCGCCTTCAGACATTCCCCGTAAACCACGGGATGTCGATCGGTAGGCATTACTCGTACGTTATCGAAATCCATGGATTTCAATCGATCCGAGATCCATGCTGCAGCTCTTTCCATATCTCCCTGATGGTCGGGGAGGGTGGAGACGGATGGAATGCGTAGGAGCGTTATGAGATCTTCGAGGAAATCATTCTTGTGCTCTTTCGCATACTGTACAGCAGCCTCAGGTGCAGGCATTGGAATTCCTCCTTCTTGGAATAAGACCTCTATAGGTAGCGCATTATAGTCCTGCCGTGAGAGCGCGCCAAGGGTGGGTTCTGAGGAACTCTCATTTTGGAGGGTGTTAATTCATCATAGGGTGGATGCATGCAATCGCTAGATCAATTGGACCCGAATCGAAAGCTCATCCATTCAGGTCATAACTCAATATGGAATAGATATCAGGGAAAGATGCATTCAACGCAAAGATGCAAAAGATGCAGAAGAACACCGAAGAAGTACTACTTGAAATTAGAGGCAAACTAAGCGAAATTAGTAGTAGCAAGAGCGAAAGACCAATCTTAGGAACGATACTGAGAAGAGTGTGCGAACTTTGGATAGGGGGTGCTTTGCGTGGATAGAGATAGGGCTCTAATAAGGCATGCGATCACGCCGCCAATTTTTGAAGATGATTGGTTGCATCGAGAACGGCTGGTCGATCGATTGCACGGAATTATCCCCAGCAAGCTCATCACCATCAGCGCTCCATTTGGTTCCGGAAAAACGACTCTTCTGGCTGACTTCACCGCGCATACGGATCTGCCCGTATGCTGGGTCCGGCTGACAAAGATGGATAGCGATGTGGTGCGTTTGGCTTCTGTGCTTGCAGCCTCTCTCGAGAATCGGTTCCCTCAATTGGAAGGCAAGTTTCGAACGGCGATTCTGTCGGAGACGGAGGCTGTGTCACTTGCACGTATCTTCGCAACTGGGCTGGGAGAGGAAATCGATACACCGACTGCGATCATCATGGATGATGCGCATGTCATCGATTGGTCGCAGGAGACGAAATTCCTCATTGAGGAGTTGGTCTCTGGGCCGGTTGAACAAATCACAATGATCCTCTCCGGTCGATCCACGCCCAAGTTCACGGTTACGACATTGATGCAGTTAGGAGGCGTGGAACATCTTGGTTCGCGTGAATTGAGCTTCAATGCAGACGAAGTAATCGAACTCGCAAAAATAAAGCATGGAATCGATCTGAACAGAGGATTGGCTAAGAATATCGTATCCATGACCAGTGGTTGGAGCATGGGGGTCACGTTGAGTTTGCGAGTCGCCAAGGATAAGAGCCCAAAGGCTTCGCAAATCGAAATACCGGATGTTCAACAATATCTGATCGATGAAGCATTTCGAGAGCAACCCGAGGAAATTCGTCATTTCATGCTTGAAAGTTCAGTGATGCCCATCATGAGCGCGGCATTATGTGATGAAGTACTTCAAAGGAAGGACAGCGAGCGGATCTTGAATGCAATGGTAAGCGATGGGATGTTTATCGTGGCCAGTGGAGAGGAACAACAAACCTTTGAATACCATCCTCAATTTCATGAGGTTTTGATCCGAGAATTGGAGAAAAGTGATCCCGATCTCCTCAGAGATTTGAGAATACGAGCGGCCGATCATTACTTTGATAATGGGTTGATCGAACATGCATTGGAACTGCACCTCCAGGCGGGAAACCTTGATCAAGCTGTGTCCATGGCAGAGGGCGCAGCCAAGGATATGCTCGTTAGCGGAAGACAGCACACACTGGAGAAATGGGCTGTTAGCCTACGAGATCTGAAGGCAGACATCCCCATGGTCTTGATCTGCCATGCGACGGCCGTGGTGCTGAACGGCGATATCAACGGCTGTGGGCGTGTGCTCAAGGAGGCGAAAAAGTGCATCACCAAGAACACCCACAAGGACATACAGGCCTTCTACCAGTGCATGTTGAGTGTTTATCACTACAGTATTGGGGAATATGAGCAGGGAATCGAAGCTATAGAAATGGCTTTGACCTTCGTGGGTGAACAATCTCCTCGATGGTTGAAGGGAATGGCGCTCTGGATGCGAGGGCTCTGTGAGCTCAGAGGGTTGGGTGATCATGAGCAAGCCCTGAAATCCATAAGTAAAGCGGATGAAATCACGCAGGGAGAGGATGAACCATTGATACGTTCCATGATCTTGAGCGCTTTGAGTACAGCGCAGGAACGCAGTGGGAGAATCATCGAGGCGTACCAAACAGCACTCAAGGCTTATCAAGAGGCACCTCAACATCAACTTGTGTCTGTATCACTGAGGGCGAAACTTGCAGTAGCCCGGATGGCAAACCTTGTCGGGAATCTTGACGAGAGTCTGAATCTGATGGAAGAGGTCTTGCGGGATGCGAGGAATGCCGGATCGAAGCTCAGGGAATGCGAGGCCCTGATTGAGAAGGGGAGGCTTCTAAGCGACCTGGGCGTTCTTGATCAAGCAGAGGAATGTCTTAGGCAGGGATATGCATTGGCTATACAGTGCAACGAATCCGGGAAGATCATGGACGCCATATTGTGCTTGGTCCGGCTTTGTTACCGTCAGGGGAACATCAATCGGCAGATGGAGTGGCTGGAGACATCCCCATCAACGGTCGCTAGTGTATTCGGGGCCGCGGGATTGCATATCGAAAGAGCGGCCTTGAGAATGCAGATGGATCCATCCACGTGTGAGGATGAGATCGAGCATACCTATGGGCAGAACCATCTGAACACCAAACAACTTGTGCTGCTCGATATCCTGTCCATTCGATGTGCCCTGCATCTTGGAGAGAGAGAAAAAGCGATCTCTCTTCTGGAGGAGTTGATCTCCAAGGCCAATCTTACCGGGCAGATGCATCAATTGGCGACGGAACTATCCTACTCGCCTGAGCTTATGGAATTGGCGCGCAGTGCGTTTGGAGGAAGCGCGACCATGGCTGAGATCGATCACAGGTTGAGATCCATGCGTCTAACGGCCGATCGCTTGCGAACTCATGCGCGAGAACCGGTATCAGCTCCATCGCTATTATCCATCCAATTGTTGGGCAGAATCGAATCCCACTTTGCAGGAGAGTCTCTCGAAGAACTGAAACCAAGAGCTCTCCATGTTTTGTATTACTTGGTTGACCAAGGCTATGCAAACCGGGACATGCTTCTGGAGCAATTCTGGCCCGATCATGCTCCCGGAAAAGCGATCACAAATCTCCATTCCCACGTGTACAGTTTGCGTCGAAAGATTGGAAACAAAGCCATTGAACTCGAAGGCATCCTCTATCGCATCAACGCAGATTTGGAAATCCGCTACGACGTCGCGGAATTCGAAGAGGCGAAAGCAGAAGCAGATAGGGTTTCAAAAGCGGACCCTCGTCGCTTTGAATTGTTGAAGCGAGCGCTGGATCAATACCACGGTCCTTTCTTCCCGGGTAGGCAGGAAGCATGGGTTCTTGCGCGACGAGAGAGGTTGGAAGAAAACTATGTGGATTTGCTTGTGGAATTCGCAAAAGAAGCATTGCTGCGGAACCTTCCTCTGGAAGGGCTTCAAAGCTTGAGGAAGGCGCTTGGGATCCATGAGTTGAGAGAGGATGCGAACGCGCTGTTAATGGAGGCGCTTGGACGACTTGGACGGCAATCAGAACTCGATAAACACTATAGGCGCTATGTCCACTTGTTGAAGGATGAATTGGGAATCGATCCCGGGGGTATTGTAGAAGATGCATTTGATCGGTGGTCAAGTGAGTTCTCCAAATGGCCGGAAGGGGAATGATTGACTATTGCAATGAAAATGGAAGGAACTTTCGTGGATTCGCCATGCACATCGAGGCTGAGGATGCAGAATGGCGAAAAATGTATTAGGATAGTGTAAACGCGAAGATGCAGACACGAGGCTTACCGGAACCTAACGGAGCAAGGTAGTCTTGTATGGCGCGCATGGACCCGATCCTCAGGCACTCGATAACGCCTCCTGTATTTGATGAGGGAAAGATACACCGCGAGCGTCTCGTGGATGGAATCCATGCAAACATCCCTCGTAAGCTCATCGTCGTTGCAACTCCCCCCGGCTATGGAAAGACCACGCTTGCGGCGGATTTTACRAAGCACACCGATCTTCCAGTATGTTGGGTGCGCTTGACTGAGGCGGATCAGGATGTGATGCGGTTGGTGCGTGTCCTGGAGGCGTCGTTGGCCAAGCGTTTTCGCAGATTGCGAGGCAATCTGGATTTAGACGCGCTGGTTCGATCCAAGCCTGAGGGATTGGCGAGAGCGTTTGCCGAGGTGATCGAGCAATTAATCGATGAGCCTTTCGTGATCCTTATGGATGATGTCCATTTGGCGAACAACTCCAATGATGTGCTTCGTTTTCTGGATGGTTTCCTCGACGTGCAGCCCGAGCAGGTTACGTTGGTGTTCTTTGGCAGGGAGGTTCCCGAAGTAGCCCTCGCGAAACTGATGGCCGAAGGGAATCTCGCCGGGTACGGTCCCCATGATTTGGCGCTGACGGAAGGCGAATTAAAAAAGCTGGCAACCAAGATCTATTCCATCGAACTTTCAGATCGATCCGCAGGGGATTTATTGGAAGAAACTCGAGGTTGGATCACGGGGGTTCTGCTTTCAGCAAAGCTTGGAATCAACCGCCAGCAAAGCTGGTTGGATAGATCGCGGCCGATGGTCTTTGAATATCTTGCATCGGTCGTGCTTAACCGGCAACCCGATGAGATACGACGCTTCATGTTGGATACTTCCGTGATGCCTGTGATGACGGTAGCCTCTTGCAATGCGGTGTTGGAGAGAAGGGACAGCGAACGCTACTTACGGCGAGTGTTGAAAGAGGGGCTGTTCGTAACCGCAACGGGTGAGGGGCCTCGGACATATGAATATCATCCGCAATTCCGTGAGTTCTTGCTGGATGTGCTCCAAAATTCCGACGCTCGTCGCATGGGCATAATGAGGCGGCGCGCCGGCGAATATCTGGCCAAACAGGGATTGATAGAGCATGCTGTAAATCTATATCTGGAAGCGGATAGCGTCCGCAAAGCAGTGGAGCTTGCGGAGAGTCATGTGCGATCGATGTATGTCGAAGGACGAATTAAAACCCTGGAGACATGGGGGAAGAGACTGCGGGAACATGGGAAATCGGCCCCCAGTGTGTTCCTATTCCTGGCTTTGGAGTACAGCAACCAGGGGAGGCAGGATGCGGCTTATGAAACCCTCAATCAGGCCATCGATACCTTGGGAGGTAGAAAGAATAAGGAACTGATGGCCCAGGCAGAGAATGTACGCGGGCAGATCGCGTACTACCGTGAGGAGTTTGAAGAGGCCATCGAGGCCGTAGAAAAGGCGATGACGTTGGTACCAGCAAGCGATCAGTGGGGGATACGTGCCATGAGCCTGCGTTTAAAATCGCTGGCGTTGGCCTTTGGCCAAGGGGAATTCGAGAGGGCGGAAGAGCTCGCTGGTGAAGCCGTTTCCTTGTTGGAGCAGAGTGAGAACGAGCATGCTCTTGCCACCGCCCTGATCGATCTATCCTCGATGCAGGCAAAACGCGGAAGGGTCATCGACGCAAATATCACGTCGAATAGAGCACACGAGATCTTGGTGGGTATCGGATCGCCACTGCCGCTAGCGGTTTCGTTCAACAACTTGGCCTTCGATGCGCACATGCAAGGGAAATTCGAAGAGGCTCTTGGTTTATATGGAGAGGCGCTCAAACACGCAAGGCTGGCAGGAGCACCTGTGCGCGAAGCTACAGTCCTGTTCGGCCAGGCGGACATCTTCAATGACCTCGGCCTTGCTCTGCAGGCTGCCGAACTATATGCCCAAGGATTGATGGTCGCCACGTCGCTAGAAAATGAAGCCTTGATTCGCTATGGAGCGGTTCAAACGAGCGTGCTGCACCGACGTCGTGGCGGAAACACCCTGGGCATGGAGTGGGTAAAACGCGCCATCGAACACAGCAAAAGCAATGTCCCTTCAACGATGATCCAAATCCAGCTTGGCGCATTGGAAGCGATGGGATCCCCTATGAGCGCGTGCAAGCGACTCTCGTCCCTGCTGGAGCATGCGTCTCAGAAGTATTCAGCTCTTGAAACAACCTTGGCGCATTTCTTCTTAGCACTCGCCCTGTTTGAGAATGGCAGAAAGCGAGATGCGAAGACACAATTCAACGAATGTCTTTTGTGGGCGAGTCAGCATGGAAGTGAACAGGTCCTTGCCGCGGAATTGATGTACCAGCCCGATTTCATGACGTATCTCAAGAACTCGATTGATGAGAACACAACCTTTTCGCTTCTTCAGCAGAGAATGGATACCATGCAGGCCCTGGCGAGTGCCTACCGAGAACCGAAGGTCGAGAGATCATCCTCGGTGGAGATCGAATTGATCACCTTCGGGCAAACTCGGGTGCTCAGAGATGGGATAGCGATCAGTGATTTAGCTCCAGCATCGAAGGAGCTGCTCTTCTACCTGGTTGACAACAAGCGCATTGATCGAGATGTCCTGATCGAAACCTTCTGGCCGGACTATCCACCAGGGCGGCAGACCTCCAACCTTCACACGGCTGTGTATTCCCTGCGTCGAGCTATCGGGAAGGATACGGTGCTCAGTGATGGATCGGCGTATTTCCTGAGTTCCGATTTCGAGATCGAATATGACGTGGGGCGTTTTGAGAATGCCGCTGAAGTGGCAGAGAGTTTGGCTCCTGGTGATCCGCGCAAGCTCTTCGCGTTGACAGAGGCCATCAATTCCTATGCCGGGCCCTATATGCCGGAATTCTCATCGAATTGGATCATCGATCGAAGGCGCCTGCTTGAAATGCGCTACCTCGATCTGGCTGCAAACTATGCCGATGAAGCCTTGCTGCGCGATCAGCCCACCAGGGCTGTGAATGCCCTTCGGGTGGCTTTGAAGATGGATCCCTACAGAGACGATCTGAATTTACGCATCCTTGAAGTGTTGGGCCGGTTGGGAAGAAGAAGCGAGATCGTTGCTCATTACCAACGCTATGTACGCCTGCTTTCCGACGAACTCGGTCTAGATCCACCCGAGATCGTGCGTGACACCTATACGCGCCTGATCGGCTGAATCCAATCAGCTGATTGGATCACCCCCCCAATTTCATCCATAACTACGATATCGAGAGCCCGATCAATCTTCGAAAACATGACAACGAGTTGATTAGAAGAGTGTTTGTATATGAGACAGGAAGTAGGCGGGCATTAAGCGATGTAAAAGATAGAAATTACTTGAGGATCTGTATATATCCATGGGGAAGTGGATAGCACGCTATTCAACCTCTGTTGAAATTTGCTGAGAATCTGCTGATAGATCTGGAGTATGTTTGTCACACGAGGATATGGGAATCCGAAAGGGAGAGATCCCGCTCGAGAAGCGAACCCATCGATCCAGGGCACTGAACAAGCCGCATCATGGTTGAGCAAGCCGGAAAACCCTCAGGAGGGGTGGCACGAAAGTCATGAGAAGGCGTGAATGGATCGAAATCCTGTCCTCGACAATCTGATCTAAGGGAAAGGAGTACATCATGAAGAGCCCAAGAGATCAGGGTGTTGGAAGCATGTAGCTGGCCGCAACACGAATATTGTAAGGATCATTTCGAGTGTAACCATTATTCATTGGAGGCCACAATGAAAAGCCCAAGAGATCAGGGCGTAGGAAGCATGTAGGCAAGGATTAACAAGATAGGAAATCTTGGATCTCGATGGGGAAATCGAGATCGACAGCTCAAATGGCTAAGCCGAGCCATGGGGGGTCCAATATACCCTTCTGCAATTTAACTAGATTCTGGTTGGAACAGCCTGAGTAAGTGGTTGGCCGGGGCTGGGTACGAAAGTCATCAGTACGACGATTTTTCCTGAAAGAGAAGCGTGTTGGAAACCGTGGATCGAAACGTGATCGTGATTGTGAATGGAGATTAGACATGTCGATGAAAGCCTTGAACCACCTGGTTGCTCGATCGATCGTTGATCCCTCTGTGGTGATCTCGTTCAACGATGGAAGGATCAGTGATGTTCTGAGCGAGTGCGAATTCGCACCAGAGATGCGAGCTAATTTGGCCCAGTTGGAGGCGAGCAGCTTCGCTGAATATGCCATGTATGCCTACCGGATTGTGAAGGCAGCAGAAGAGGCAGAAGTCAGCATCAAGATGCCGTCTCCGCTCGAGGGCCTGCTTCCTCGTGACAGCCGCGCGGATCAGGAGCAGGTTGCATGATACCCATCACCCGGAAGGAGCGCGAGTGGTTTCTCGATACGATCGCGCTTGGTCTGGTGGAGTATATGGGAATTGCTGAGCCTCCTGTTCCTGTAGAAGAGTTGCTCAATCATCCCCCCGAGCTCTACCAAGATGATTTTGGCGTGGTAGACATGAGATCCAATCTGTGGGATGCAACCTTCGCAAGGCCTCTGACACAGCGGGGTAATATCTTCGTGCGTTTAGATTTGGAACCAAACGAAAGACGCTACGCATTAGCACGAGAGATGCTGAGCGCATTGCTGACGAGCCGGCATGGAAGAGCAATGGGTTTAGCCGATGTATTCCTGCCGGAACTTCGAGATTCAGCAGATTACTTCGCTCGGGCGATTCTGATGCCGTCAAATTTCGTTCATAACCGCAATGGATCGGATCAAAAACCTGAGGCCATCGCGGATGATTTCCAAGTTACTCCATCCATGGCGTGCGAACGTTGCGAGGATCTCCATCGCCATTTGAGTTGACGACCCATGGGTCATTTCAATGAGCGCGTTAGGGGTCAGCCCTAGGGCTGGCCTTGCCATTCCAGGCAGTATTCCCAACATTACTTAACTTATGTAAAATATTCTTGACTCGCAATCCATGCCTGTGCTATCCTTCGGCGCGGTCAGTGGAGAATTACCTTCGGAGGATGAATGGTTCGCGAACGTGTGGCGGATAGCGTATACGTCTTCACCAGCGAGGTCTATGCCCAGGTCAATGCGGGCGTAATCGTGGGGCCGGAATGGTCTGTCGTTATCGACACGCTGCCAGTTCCCTCCGAAACGATCGAGATGCGGAATTACATCGAGAGGCGCTTGAACAGCCCGATCCGCTATGTGATCAACACGCATTATCATGCGGACCACACATTGGGAAATTGCTGGTTCGAGAACGCCACCATCTTGGGGGATCGTGCTTGCCGTGACCTATTGGACACGCGTGGGCGTGAAGCCTTGGACATCGCCAAACAACACAACCGAGAAATGCGGGACGTGGAGATCGTGCTTCCATCCATCGTTTTTAACGATGGCTCTCTGAGCATCAAGATTGGGAAGCGGACCTTGAAGCTTCTCCCCCTGCCGGGCCACAGCCCCGATGGCGTTGGAGTTCTGGTGTTGGAGGATCGTGTACTTTTCTCAGGCGATGCCATGTTGCCGGTGCCCTTCATTGTGGATGGGGATCCGGACATCTTGGCAGCGAGCATGAAGCGCATACCGAAGCTCAACCTCGAGAGCCTGGTCCAGGGGCATGGCGACGTGATCCTGAGGGGAGAGGTTCAGAGCGCGGTACGCGCCAATCTGAATTATCTTGCAACAATTGCCAAGGAAACGCGCAAGGCTTCACGGCGCAGAGATCCGGAGGGATACTTGGCTACGGTTGACGTTGAACAATGCGGCAAGAGCCGTATCCTGCTCAATGGTCTGGCGGAGGATCTCCACCGACGCAATCTCGCAGCTCTCTATCACAGGAATTACGCATCAAGTTGATGCTGGGTGGATGGGCACGATTAGGAGAACACATGGCCGCCAGAACTGGATCGAGAGCAGAGCGCCGGTTGAAAGTTACCCTGGTGTTCGATGGTGGCAGCAAGGGTAATCCCGGACCGACATATGGCTCCTATTGGTTGACCAGCAGGGGATTGAAACAAGAACCCGTTCAGCGCATGGTTTGGGGCGAAGGCACGAACAACGAGGCGGAATATCGATCCCTGATTCAGGGATTGCGCGGGTTGTTGAAGCGTCTTCGCAAGAAAGGAATAGATGCGAAGAAAATCGCATTGCTGATCAAGGGAGACAGCAAGTTAGTCCTGAATCAGGTGGCCGGAAACTGGAAGACGAAGAATCCGCGCCTGCGCGAACTGCGCGATGAGGCGTTACCTTTGACCAAGCGCTTTGGAGAAATCCGTTTTGTCCATCAGGAGCGCAGTGAAAGCGTCAAAATCCTGGGTCATTGACCTCGTCAAGCATCTATGGCATAATCGGCGAAACAAATTCATTCACCCAAAAGGCGTTGATGGAGAAGAGTAGATTCGACACAGGCTGAAAGCGAACCCGGGGCGGTGTGAGCCGGGACAGCCTGGCGGATGGAAAATCCCTCCGAAGCCGCAACCTGAAAGTGGTAATGATCGCGAGTAAGGAAGACGGATTTGCCCACCGTTAGCGAGGGCAAGGATATAAACCCAGCAATTGGGTCGTATCCTACTGAGAGCCCGTGAAAACGGGTATCAGGGTGGTACCGCGGGAGTCGTGTCGGCTCTCGTCCCTGGAGGACGGGAGCTTTTTCTTTTGAGTCCACAGGAACCACGGGCTCAAGGGTTGAGGGGAATCACCATGACGGAATTGATTTTTCTGGAAGATGCATACCAAAAGACCTTCGAGGCGAAAATTGTCGGAGTGGGGGCATCGGGAGTTGTCCTGGATCGAACCGCATTCTACCCGGGAGGGGGAGGACAACCCAGCGATAAGGGTGTTTTGGACACGGACGACTGGAGTTGGAAGGTGGTCTCTGTGAGGAGACGGGATGGCGAAGTGTGGCATCAAGTCGAAGGTGATCCGCCCGATACCGGGATGGGGGTCAGCGGAATACTGGATTGGGAACGCCGCTATCAACTCATGCGCACGCACACTGCCATGCACATTCTATGCGGCGTGATCTGGCGGGATTATGGCGCCAGTGTCACCGGAGGCAACATGGAACCCCTTCGTGGACGCATGGATTTCGAGTTTGAACACATGCGCAAGGATCTCGTCGAAGAGATCGAAAAGAGCATCAACGCAGAAGTTGCCGAAGCACGGACGATTCAGACTCGGATACTGCCAAGGGAAGAGGCTTTTAAAATCCCTGATCTCATCCGAACGAAGATCGACCTACTCCCCAAAGGAATCCAGCAAGTGCGGGTGGTGGAAATTATCGGTTTGGACCTGCAAGCCGATGGTGGAACCCATGTTGGAAATACCCGTGAAGTGGGGCCATTGCGAATTGTGGATTATAAGAGCAAGGGAGCGATCAACAAGCGAATCGTTGTAGCCCTTCAGGTGTGAGGTGAATGATGTTCAAACCCGTTCCCAATCAAATCGACTTTGTGAAGCAGGAGCATGAGATCCTTGAATTCTGGGAGCGTATCGAGGCTTTCCAAGAGTTGAGGAAGCTGCGCGCCGAAGGACCTCAATGGTCCTTCATCGATGGCCCTATTACGGCCAACAATCCCATGGGAGTACATCATGGGTGGGGTCGAACCTACAAGGATGTCTTCCATCGGCTGAAAGCGATGCAGGGACATCACACGCGCTACCAGAATGGTTTCGATTGCCAGGGACTTTGGGTGGAGGTCAATGTCGAACGCGAAATGGGCTTCCAGACGAAGCGCGACATCGAAGCTCACGGGCTGGCGGAGTTCGTGATTCTCTGCAAGCAGCGCGTTCTGGAATACGCGGCCGTCCAAACCGAACAAAGCATCCGGCTTGGATACTGGATGGACTGGAATGATCCCGACTTCCTGCGAGAGCTTGGACGTTTGTTGGGTGAAGATCCGATGCAGTTGATCACAAGTGAGGGGCCAGAGGGGCCGGTCAGCGGGACGGTGGAAAGCATCATCGGCCGGTTAGGCATGCGCGAGATGGGAGGCTCCTATTTCACCTTCTCGGAGGAAAACAACTACACGATCTGGCAAGTGTTGAAATCCTGCCACGAACGTGGATGGATCTACAAGGGCAGAGATGTGATGCCCTGGTGTGGGCGATGTGGTACGGGATTGAGCCAACACGAAATCGTCACCGAAGGGTATCGAGAGCTGACGCATCCCAGCATCACGCTTCGCTTCCCCTTGCGGGATCGGCCGGGCGAGAGTCTTCTGGTCTGGACGACCACGCCCTGGACTCTGACGAGCAACGTTGCCGCAGCTGTGGGACCTGAATTGAGCTACGCGCGTGTTCGGCAGAAGGATCAGATCTTCTACTTGAGTTCACAAACGCTGCACATGCTCAAGGGAGATTACCGGGTTGAGGAAGAAATTCTGGGCCGAGAGATGGAAGGATGGACCTATGATGGCCCCTTTGACGAACTGCCCGCTCAGATGAGCCATGGTGGACCGGAAGCCCACCGGGTCATCCTGTGGGATGAGGTAGGCGAAGAGGAGGGTACGGGCATCGTTCACATCGCGCCTGGGTGCGGAGCCGAGGACTTTGCGTTGGGCAAGGAGTTCGAACTGCCGGCCATCGCGCCGTTGAACGAGGGCGGGGTGTTTTTGGAAGGATTCGATTGGTTGACCGGAATGAGTGTGCATGATACCGCTCAACCCATCTTTGAAGATCTGACCAAGAAGGATTTGACCTACGCCATCGAAGATTACACGCATCGCTATCCTGTCTGCTGGCGCTGCGATGAGGAACTGGTCTTCAGGTTGGTGGATGAATGGTTTATCTCCATGGGCGAAAAGATGGGCAAGCCATATGAGAAGGTCACGCCCAAGGAGAAGGAGCGCAACCTTCGCTATCAGATTATGGAAGTGGTCATCGATGGAACGCGCTGGTATCCGGCATTCGGATTCGAGCGTGAGCTGGATTGGCTGCGGAACATGGATGATTGGATGATTTCCAAGAAGCGTTATTGGGGATTGTCCCTGCCCATCTTCGAATGCCAATCTTGCGGGAATTTCGATGTGATCGGAAGCCGGGAGGAACTCGAAGAACGTGCGGTGGAAGGGTGGGAAACGTTCGATGGGCACAGCCCACACCGCCCCTACGTGGATGCGATCAAGATCGCATGCAGCCAATGCGGTGAGAAGATCAGTCGGATCCCGGATGTGGGTGATCCCTGGTTAGATGCCGGCATTGTGGGAATGAGCACACTTCGCTATGACGAGGATCGTAAGTATTGGAACAAATGGTTCCCGGCCGATCTGATCTCGGAGAGTTTCCCTGGGCAGTTCCGCAATTGGTTCTACAGCCTGCTGGCGATGAGCACCATACTGGAGCGGAAAGCTCCATTCAAGGATGTCTTCACCTACGGAACACTGCTCGCGGAAGATGGCCGTGAGATGCATAAATCCTGGGGCAACGCCATCGAGTTTAATGAGGCTGCGGATAAGATGGGCGTTGATGTCATGCGCTGGATGTACTGCCATCACAAACCGGAGAAGGATTTGCATTTCGGCTATCACCTTGCAGATGAGGTCCGGCGGCAATTTCTGATCCCGCTTTGGAATGTATACAGCTTCCTTGCCACCTATGCTCGCATCGATGGCTGGGTTCCCGATGAAAAACGAAGTGCAGCGTATACGGTTCTCGATCGATGGATCGAATCACGTCTTCAGGAGTTAATCACGGATGTAACGGATCATATGAATCAATACGAGCCCAACCATGCCACAGCAAGCCTGGCCCGATTCGTGGATGATCTGAGCAATTGGTATCTACGACGCGGGCGGAGACGTTTCTGGGCGAAACGTGGCCAGAGCGAGGCCGGGGACGCCGATAAGCATGCTGCCTACAGCACGCTCCATCGCACCATGGTCGCGCTGGCGAAGCTGCTGGCGCCGTTTGTGCCGTTCGTGAGCGAGGCGATTTACCAGAATCTGGTTCGCAGCATCGACGAGAAGGCGCCGCAGAGCGTTCATCATTGCGATTGGCCCGAAAGAGATCACGCGAAGTTCGATGAACGCCTGAACAAGCAGATGGCATTGGTGATGCGCATGGTCTCCCTGGGCCATGCCGCGCGCAACAGTGCCAACATCAAGGTTCGGCAACCTTTGGCGGAGGCGGCGTTTGCCGTGGGCGCATCCGAGGAGCGTGAAGTGATCGATCAATTTGCGGATCTGATCAAGGATGAGTTGAACGTAAAGCAGATTCGTTTGTTGGATGCCGCCTCGGATGTCGTGACCTATCAATTGCACCCGCTGCCCCAACAGCTTGGCCAGAAGTATGGTCCACGCTTCCCGAAATTGAGGAAGGCGATTCTCGAATTGGACGCGATGCAATCGGCGGAAGCCTTGTTGGAGGGAGAAGCCATCGATGTCGATCTGGATGGGGAGCGCCTGGAGATCCTTCCCGAAGAAGTGGAAGTTCGCTTCGAGGCGCACGCAGGTTTCTCGGCCGTGGCAGAATCGGGCTATGTGGCCGCTCTGGATACGACATTGTCTTCGGAATTGGAAGCGGAAGGTTTGATGCGCGAGTTCGTTCGGCGTGTGCAATCCATGCGCAAGGACGCCGATCTGAAAGTGGATGATCGCATCGTGGTGCAATTCAAAGCAAGCGAGAAACTTGGCCAGGCTATTGCAATGCATCAGCAGTACGTGATGACGGAAACACTGGCGGATCGTTTGGAGGAGAGCGATTCGCCGTCCGGGGAGCATAAGGCTGAGCATCGTTTCGAAGATGAGGAATTGAGCGTAGCGTTGAGCCGTCAAGAAGATCATTCATAAAACCTCCAAACACTGGTATAAGCGACCCAGGCATGAGGGGAATTCATGCCTGGGTCTCGCTTCGCAATCCCCGAAGGATACGGTACAATCTTCGGGTGTTTTCCAAGGGCATGAAGACAGGAGTTCTGATATTGCGTAAAGTTCGTGATTATCTGGTATTGCTGGGAATCGCTGGCGGCATCGTTGCGCTGGATCAATGGACCAAGTACTTGGTGCGATCGCGTCTGGCATTTGGGGAAGCTTGGTCGCCGTGGGAGTGGCTCATGCCCTACGCGCGCATCGTGCATTGGAACAACACAGGAGCTGCTTTCGGTCTCTTTCCTGCAGCTGGCGTGATCTTCACAATCGTGGCGATATTGGTGAGTGTTGCGATCATCTATTACTACCCGCGGGTTCCGAAAAATCAGATCGGTGTACGCATCGCCCTACCGATGCAGTTGGCAGGCGCTCTCGGCAATTTGATCGACCGCTTGAGCATCGGCACGGTGACAGACTTCGTGTCCTTGGGAGCATTTCCGGTTTTCAACGTCGCGGATGCAAGCATATCCATTGGAGTGGCGGTGCTTGTTGTTGTTATGTTCTTAGAAGACAGGCGAACAAGGAGGCAGGTCAAGGCCACCCAAGAGGACGTTGACGAAACAGAAGAGGAAGGATCCGCTCCTGAGGAGGAGAACTCCTTGGGGTGAATGAGCAGCATCTTCACTTTCGTGCCTCAGGAACCGGAGGCAGGTTGGACCATCAGCTGGTTGAACATGCACCGGAGCATTCCCGCAATCGTTTACAACAATTGATCAGGCAAGGCAAAGTGACCGTGAATGGTGAGACGGTCACAAAAACGGGCTTCCGCCTTGAGGGCGGGGAGCTTGTCGAGGTTGTCATTCCTGCGACCGCAGTCACGGATCTTCGTCCGGAGGTCATTCCCCTGGATGTGGTTTACGAGGACACGGATGTACTTATCGTGAACAAGGCTGCAGGGATGGTCGTGCATCCTTCACCCGGACACAGGGCTGGTACTTTGGTGAACGCAGCACTGGCCCACGCCCCGGATATTCAAGGAGTAGGTGGGGAGCTGCGCCCCGGCGTCGTGCACAGATTGGATAAAGACACCTCGGGATTGGTAGTTCTTGCCAAGCATGACCAGGCATTGCGCATGCTGCAGCAGCAGTTCAAGCAACGCGCGGTCGAGAAGGTCTATCTGGGACTGGTGGATGGGAAACCTCCGACGAGGAGCGGTCGTGTGGACGCGGCCATAGGAAGAGGAAGGCGATATCGCAAGCGCATGGTGGTCCTCCCCGAAGGCAAGGGACGAGCAGCGAAAACCGCATATCACACACTGGAATCGTTTCAGGAACATACCTTGTTGGAAATAAGACCCGAGACAGGGCGGACGCATCAGATACGCGTGCACATGGCCTTTCTGGGTTGTCCGATCGCGGGAGACAAGGTGTACGGTAGAAGGAAGGCGACGATTTCCATACGCCGTCATTTCCTCCACGCGCAGAGGCTGACGCTGACACTGCCGAGCGAGAGGGAACCACAAGCATTTCAGGCCGCCATGCCCGATGAATTGGCGGCGGTTCTGGATCAACTCCGCAGGCCATACTAGCGGGTTGATAAAGTCTCCAGGAGGTGGAACGCATGGAATGGATCGATCTGAGATCCGATACGGTGACACATCCAACACCAGCCATGTGGAAGGCCATGGCGAGTGCTGAGGTGGGGGACGACGTTTATGGAGAGGATCCGACCATCAATCGGCTTGAATCACGCTCCGCAGAACGGCTGGGCAAGGAGGATGCGCTCTTCGTACCCTCGGGAACGATGGGCAACCTGGCTGCCATTCTGACGCATTGCAATCGAGGCGACGAGATGATCCTGGGGGATCTGGCGCACACGTTTCTCTACGAAGCCGGCGGAGCATCTGCCCTGGGAGGCGTTCACCCGCACACGATACCCAATCAGGCAGACGGCACGCTGTTGTTGGACGCGATCGAAGCCGCTGTACGTGGAGACGATCCTCACTTTCCACGCACGCGATTGATCTGTCTGGAGAACACGCACAATCGCTGTGGTGGAACCGTGCTGACAGAGGAATATACCCGAGCCGTGGGAAACCTTGCGCATAGCCATGGATTGAAGCTGCATTTGGACGGCGCGCGCATCTTCAACGCCGCAGCCGCGCTGGGAGTGGATGCGGCTGCTTTGGTCGAACCGGTGGATTCGGTGACCTATTGTCTCTCGAAAGCGCTTTGTGCACCGGTGGGGTCGGTGCTTTGCGGAGATAAGAGCTTTATCGAAGGGGCACGGCGTATTCGCAAGCAATTGGGCGGAGGCATGAGGCAGGCTGGTGTGCTTGCCGCAGCGGGCATCGTAGCGCTGGAAACCATCGTAGAGCTTCTACCGGAGGATCACAGGCGCACGAAGGAATTATCCGAAGCGCTGAGGATATTGCCGGGAGTTGTCATCGAGAACGATCCGCCACAGACGAACATGATCTTTCTAAAGTTGACCGATGAAGCAGCCGTGGATGGTAAAGCGCTTGCGAGCTCTCTGGCCAACAAGAAGATCAAGATTCCAGGACACGGACACAGCCGTATGAGATTGGTGCTTCACTACTGGATCGATGACGAGGCGCTCGAAAGCGTGATCCAAGCATTCAACGATGTCCTGGGTCAAGCATCATGAGATGGCTGGCGCTAGGCGAAGCGATTTTTGTGGTTGCACTTTGGTCGACCTCGCCACCCTTGGTGAAAATCGCGCTTGGATATCTTTCTCCACTGCAATTGGCTGGAGTTCGCTATTTTGGAGCCTTCCTCATTCTGCTGCCGCTCCTGCTTTGGCGGTCCATGAACGTCCTGCGTGGTCTTACAAGAAGCGCCTGGTTGCGTTTGGCGTTGATGGGTTTTCTGGCCTTTCCCGTAGGCAATGGCCTCCTGTTCTGGGGTTTGGAAACCCTGCCTGCAACCACATCCTCATTCCTGCTGACTTCCATTCCGATCTTCACGCTTGTGATCGGAATCCTCTGGCTGAAAGAGCGTCCGAATTGGATACAGGGCATTGGTTTTCTCCTGGCCATAACTGGAGGCTTGATCTTCTTCGGGATGCGCATCGAGGCATCAGATGGACTGGCTGTGCTTGCAACTGTATTGGGCAGCCTATCGCTGTCGGTTTTCGGATCGATGGCGCGTGACTTTGTGCGAAAAGGCGAGGTGAACAGCACGGTATTGGCGGCCATACCGATGTGCATTGGCGGGGGGATGCTGCTGATTATCGCGCCGGTGACGCAGGTACCGCCGATGCCGGCACTCGGCATCCTGGTTATCTTGGCGATCGTCAACAGCGCTCTCGCATTCATGATTTGGAACCATGCCCTTCAAAGCTTGCAGGCCTTCGAGATCAGCATCGTGGGGAATCTGATGCCGATTGGCACAGCGCTGGTTGCGCCTCTATTGCTTGGTGAGGTGATCTCAGGACGTGCATGGTTGGGCATGGCTGTAGCGCTAGCGGGCGTGATATTGGTCGGAATTGCAGGAGACCGGAAAAGCCATGCAGCGGATGGATGCGTGGAATCTGTTGTGAGCGAGTGATTCTATCAAATGGAGGGGTTTTATTCTTGACGCTGTTTCCTCGCCTGTGGTAGACTCTCCCTGGCTCGGGGGTGTAGTGTAGTGGCTTAACACGCTGCCCTGTCAAGGCAGAGATCGCGGGTTCGAATCCCGTCATCCCCGCCAGATCGCCCAGCTTCAGCTGGGCGATTTTTTCCTTTAAGTACGATGGTCCATGGATGTCCAGGTTATTTTTTTGCAGAAATCAAAAGTAGGGTAATTAGGCAGAGTTTCGGAGTACGTTCGTTATTTGAGATTGATTATGCAAATTGTAAATACTTGTATCAGGACAACCATCTAAGCTTCAAGGAGGCAGGCATGTCCATCAAAGGGAACCTTTATGCAAAACGAAGGTTGAGAAAAGCTCTAGTTCTTCTTCCTCTTCTGATCACAATACTCGGAGCATTGGCCTGTTCAACTTCCGGGGAGCAGCCGACCAGCACGCTACCTGCTGCAACGGCTACAGCAACTGCAACATCGACACCCACACCAACCCCTACGCCGACGCCAATCCCCGCGCCGCAGGGCGTGTGGTCACAGTTCTGGAGCAACAATTACAATGACGTGGACGATTTAGTAATGGATGGAGAAGGATTCCTCTGGGGGCGAGGATCAGAAATGGTGATTCGTTGGGATCCGAACGAGGGCACTTACCAGGAGTTCGGAATCAGCCAGGGCTTGCCTAGCAACTCCGCTCAAGACATCTTCGTTGGTCCGCAAGGAAAAATCTGGCTGAGCATCTCCGGGCATGGGCTATGGCGCTTTGATGATCCCGATTGGATGACATTCCTCGAGCAGGGCGTTGTCGGGGAAGCCAGGCTCAACGCTTATGCCGTAGGACCGCATGAGGTGCTGTGGATTTGCACAAATGAAGGGCTGTCGAAATATGATGGTGAAGCATGGACGGCCTACCAGGTGCCGAGTGGATTAACAGAGGGGTTCTGCAGATACCTTACTGTCGACAACCAAGGTAACCCGTGGATGCAGGGGACATACGGCATCACTGTCTTACATGAACCGGTTGATTGGATCCTTAACGATACCGCCACCTCAGCCTCTGGGGAGACCATAGATTACAGATATCCCATCGGCGCGCACACGGCCCCCGATGGGACGCTCTGGTTTGCCTTCATCAGAGGCAACTTCAGCGGAGGCGACGTTCTGTATCTGGACGGCGATGAGTGGTATCACACCGACATAAGCATGGCGGCCTTTTCCCTTTCATCTACCGGACAGCCGTGGGTGGTGCAGAAGTCTGTTATCGGGGACAACATTTCCACCTACGTCTATGGAACCTACTTGAAAATCGGACCTCCTGGCAATGAGAATCCTGTCTGGTTGGCCGGATACCACTGGGATGCGCCCTTTCTTGATCGGATGCCCACAGATGAGTTGGACTACTCATTTGAAGTAGCATGGTTCATGAGCGGAGGGTCCATCAAACCCGCCATCTTCCCCGGGCTTAACGGCGAGATGTGGATCAGGAGCGGCGACGGTTTGCTGCACATCCGAGGAAACAGCATCAGCTTGATCCCCATCGAAGGCATTAGCTTTGCATCCGATATCCGGGATGTGGAAATCTCAAGGCATGGCGATGTCTTCCTGGCGCTGCCGGACGGAATCTCTAGGCTGAGTGGCACGCAACTTATTCCCTTGCACGTCGCCCAAGTTGATTTGAGCGGCAATACCATCCATGAACTTGATGTTGCGCCGGACGGGACCCTGTGGGTCTATAGCAGCGGCGGACTGCAGAGCTTCGATGGCGTGTCATGGACCAAGCATTCCGCTCCAACGTTCGCCGCGGATATGGAGATCGCACCCAATGGTGATGTTTGGCTTGCGCATAGGCACTTTGGTGTTTCTCGCTGGGATGGAACAAGCTGGGAGCAGTTCGAGCCCGGTTCGGTGCCGGGGTACTTGGATGGATCGGTCGACGCGCTCGGTATTGGGGTTGACGGGATTTTATGGCTGGGGATTCCAGAGGTGGGTGTATCAAGTTTCGATGGCAGCCAATGGACGGCGTATCCATTCGATGATGGCATGGTAGTTGATCGAATCACAGACTTGGTAGTAGATAGAAACGGAGATGTTTACCTCACCAGCGAACACAGCAACTTGGGGTATGCGTACCTTCATAGGCTCAGCGATGGTGAATGGTCGACGGAGCAGATGCAAGAGCCTGGTCAGGTGTTGACCATGGGGACGGATGGCTCCGTGTACGTTGGGACAGGTGTGGGTAGCGTGTTCAAGATAAGTGATGGTGAGTTGGTCGGAGAAAATCTTGCGGCGGGAATGCCGATTGGTAGCATTAACGCCCTGCAATTCAGTACGGATGGGAGCCTATGGCTGGGTGCTGACAATGGCACTTGGCGCTATGATGGAGTGGAATGGCAATCCTTCATGCCGGAAAATACTTTGCGATCGGATGGAGTTCTTGAGATCGCGATAGGCCCGGACAACACCATCTGGTTCGGTGGGCTAGGATTGGCACGCTTCGGCCCGCCGTAGAAGGGGATGGATGACCGGGATAGAATCCCGTCATCCCCGCCAGATCGCCCGGTTTCGACCGGGCGTTTTTCATTTCCCGGAAAGTCATGGATGAAAGTGGCACGAAATTAAGTATCAATTCACATCAAGTCAAGATCGGGAAAAATAACAGGAAAGGGGGAGTACTTTTGGTCATGGAGAATCATTGTGTAAATTGCTACAAGTATGAAGTTGGTCCAACGATTTCAAGGAGGCAAGTATGTCCCTCATGGTGAAACTTTCTGTAACACGACGGATGAGAACGACACTGATTTTTGTGTCAATTCTGGCTGCAATCTTCGCGGCACTGGCATGCTCGGCTACAGGTGAACAGCCGACCAGCACCATGCCTGCTGCAACGGCAACGCCAACCTCGACCTCTACACCGATACCCACACCCACACCAACGCCGATCCCGGCGCCGGAAGGTGAATGGTCCAGCTTTTGGACGGTCAATGATGTATCCGAGATCGAGATGGACGGGGATGGTTTCCTTTGGGGAATAGGACCAAGCACGGTCGTTCGATGGAACCCGAGGCAGGGCACGTACCAGGAATTTGGACCAAATCAGGGTCTACCGGGTCGAAATGCGGAGGATCTGTTCATTGGTCCGCAAGGGAAAGCCTGGTTGAGCTTCAGGGAGCAGGGGCTGTGGCGTTTCGACGATCCGGATTGGATATCCTTCATCGAACAGGGCGTTATCGAAGGTACGACTCTCAATGCATACGCAATTTCACATGCAGGAGACCTCTGGATCTGCACGGATGAGGGATTGTCGAAGTATGACGGCGACCAGTGGACATCCTATCAAATCACCGGCGGCGCCCCCGAGGGTTTCTGCAAGTACCTCACGATTGACAGGCAAGGCAACCCGTGGCTTCAAGGCACGTACGGCATATCCGTGCTCTACGAACCGGATGAATGGGTGCTCTACGATGAGATCGAGTATGAGCGGGACATCAACCTGAACAATCCGATTGGAGCACATACCGCGCCGGATGGAACGCTTTGGTTTGCCTACAGCGGGGGCTACATCCTGAAATACGATGGTGAGTTCTGGTACCCCGCTAACATCCAACCCACAGCTTTCGCTCTTTCCTCGACGGGACAGCCCTGGGTTGTAAGAAGTGGTGGATACTTTGGAGAACCGGATGACATCGTCACCTATATGTATGGCGCACACTGGCACTTCGACATTCTCGGCGATTCGGATCCGCAATATGTCATCGGATACTACTGGCCTCTTCCCTTCAACGACAATACACCCACCGATGATTTGGGTAAGATCTTCCCTGGTCTGAGCGGTGAGATATGGATCACCAGCAAGGATGGTTTGGTCCGAATCCGCGGAAGCAGCATCCAGTTGATTGCTTTGGATGGAGTTCGAAATGCAAGTGACATTCGAGACATCGAGATCACGCCCTATGGAGAGATTTACCTGGCTCTGTCGGATGGCATCTCGAAATTGGTAGGGAATCAGCTAGTTTCCCTGCATGCAGAAGGGGGGTTGTTGAACAACAATATCTTCGAGATGGCGATCGATCACGATCAAATCCTTTGGATCGAGACTTCGAGGGGATTACAGACCTTCGATGGCGAAACATGGACCACCGTTTCACCACCGAAATCCTGGCTCTACGACATGGCGATTGCACCCAACGGGGATGTATGGCTGGCGCATGGATACAGCGGCGCATCACGATGGAATGGTCAAAACTGGGAGTTATTCGAGCCTGGTTCAGTCGATGGATACTTCGATGATGAAGTGGAGACAGTTTCAATATCTCAGAACGGTTTGATCTGCCTGGGAATCGATAACCTAGGTGTCTCCTGTTTCGATGGAGAGCAGTGGGTGGGTATATCCTATGCCGATTATCTAGTGGTGGAACGCATCCACGATCTGGCAATTGATGGCAACGGAGGAATCTACCTCATAACCAGTGGCAGCGGTTTCGTTAATGGATTCCTGGCCTATTATGACGGTACAGCATGGTCAAGTGTGGAGATCAGAAGAGATGATGCCTCGATTCTGGAGGTGGCTCCAGATGGTTCTGTTTGGTTCGGCAATGCCTCAGGGGGGGTGTACGAGCTTCATGATGGTGAAATCAGCGATGATGATCTTACAGCAGGATCAATGATTGAAGGTGTAAACACGATCCAATTTGCTCAAGATGGAAGCCTATGGCTGGGAGCTGATAACGGCGGCTGGCGCTATGATGGAGTGCAATGGCATTCCTTTGTTCCACAGGACGCTTTATTCTCCGATTACGTCAGGGAAATTGCTTTGGGGGCGGACAACACGATATGGTTTGGAGGCGTTGGATTGGCACGCTATGGAGAGCCTTAGCGCATGCGCAGGCATTCAGGGTAACTCAAAGCGGCAGGCTTAAAATAAGGGACCTCATTCTAGTTGAACAAGCGAATCGCCCGGCTCCAACCGGGCGATTTCTGTTTTACAGCACGTGTGAACCAACGGGATTGCGATGGGATGTGTGGAGCGGAACTAACACGTGGAGGGCTTGGATAGTGCTACAATCCATATGAACTTGTTCAACAGAGCGACAGGGCATGATCAGAGAATTGTCAGAGTCGGATCTGGGAGAGTGGTGTATACATGAGTTAAGTTCTGGAAGGAGGTGAAAATGAAACTCCTGGCAGATACTCTCACAGCATTGCGAATCGTTCTGGCTGTGATCATCGGTTGGATCGCCCTTACACGACACGACCCCATGGGATTTCAGGCCATATTCTGGTTGACGATCGCGGCGTTCATGACCGATTGGTTGGACGGACCGATCGCTCGAAGGACCAAGGATCAAGATCAGACATGGTTGGGGTATCATGATTTCGAAATCGATCTCATGATCACATTTGCCTTGGGTATCACCCTGGTCACCTACCAAATTATCTGGCCCGTGCTGGTGTCCATCGGTATTTTCATCGTTTGGTTTTCATGGCGGGCATTCATCGCAAAGCAGAAGCTGGAGTTCTGGAAGACGGGAATCTGGCCGGACCATAAGGTCGACACACGCGATTCGATGCTCATCGAAGCCATGATGGCCGTGATCGATTTCTCCTTTCTCTACCTTGTATGGCAGCAGGACCTTGAATTGTTCAAGCTCGTCCTGATCTGGATCTTTGCGGTTTCGATCCTCAATCCCAAACGTTCTCTGGCGAGAGTAACTGGCTTCATCGATGTGCTGAAGCGCATATTGCCCAGAAGGGCTGGAACCGAAGGATCAGGAGAGGAACAGGTTCAAGGGAAATCCTGATCTGAAACCAATGATGTGATCTCCTAACCGAAGCTGTCATCCTTGAGAACCTTTGCAAGGATTGCCATGCGTTTGGTAGAAGAGGATTTGAAGGGTACGCGGATGAGGATGGCAGGTCGATTTGCCATTACTTTGCTGATGGTTCTGATCGCGGTTTTGATCCTGAGATTGGTGGTTCCCGCGGAAACTGCGCATGCCGAGAAGATAGGCGGTGCAAACTCGCAGGGCGTGATGGATGCCAAACGCGCAGATCCCATTCCGCCGGGTGGCGATTGCCGCAGAACAGGATGGAAGTACAGCATCAATCCCTTCAGCGGATGGCCACTACGTGAACGAGTATGCGAACGTAGTGTTGTCGTATGGACGTATTGCAGCACTCGGTATCCCACAGCATATCCACACTGGGGGGTGGATCTTGCCTTCATGGGGATTGAGGGTACGGAGGTGGTAGCTACAACAGATCGAGCTATCGTGAGCAGGATGCATGATGAGGGTCAGTGGAACGGCGGCATGGGAAACTACGTTGAGCTACATGCGTTCAACTGCCGGCAGGAACCTCTGGGTCCACATTGCAGGGATGATGTGTGTGTGGAATTATCGGCGCATGATCACGGATTCGAAGGGCCCTCATACGATTTGTTATTCCACATGGTGGAATTATGCGAACCAACGCATTGGCTCGCAACCTACATGCATCTCCAGGAGGTGACAGTAAGGGTCGGGGAGGTAGTGGAACGGGGGGACGTGATCGGGTTGGTGGGAGCGACCGGAAATGCGGGCGGTGCTCATCTGCATTATGAGATCACCTCGCCTTACGATGCGCCCGGCGGGGCCATCGATCCGCTTCCCACCCTGTGCGAAACTTGGGTCGGCGAATGAAGTTGGCTTCGATGGCAGATTGACGTCATCATCGGGTTGACAGATTGAGCCATTTGCCTATGCTTAGAAGTAGATGGTCTCATTTCATTTCATTGCTTCCCGAAACCGTAGTGGTTGTTCGGATTCGATCACCGCTCGCGCTGTGCTTTGTGGACAAGCACGGCGGTGAGCGTTTTTCGTTCCTTTGGAATGACGCCATGGATAGATCGGAGTGTTCCAAAGACTGGAGGATATAGACGAGTAGCAAATCCTGGCCTGCAGAGATAGCAGAAGGATGGCAAAGCATGGACCAATCCATCGAGATCAAACAGGTTCACACACGTAAGGACATGAGAGCATTCATTCTTTTTCCTTGGCAGGTTTACAAGGGTGATCCTAATTGGGTTCCACCACTGATTTCCGAGCGATACTCCAGGCTCAATCCAGATGAAAATCCCTTCTTTCGAAATGCTGACGTAGAGCTGTACCTTGCCAGAAGGAGGGGCAAGGTCGTTGGCACAGTGGCGGCATTTGTCGATCACCGCAGCAATGAGCGCCTGAATGCCAACATGGCGGGATTCGGATTTTACGAAGTCATCGATGACTATGAGGTGGCGAAGCAATTGCTGGATACGGTTGTGGCAAGAGCTCACCACTGGGGAATGGATGGCTTCTGGGGACCGACGAATTTCGGCAGGAACGATGAGCCGGGATTTCTGATCCAAGAGACCGACGCACCTCCGGCGCTGCTGGAGGCGCACACACCTCTTTACTACGATGATTTCATGAACCACTATGGGATGGAGAAGAAGAACGATTTTTACGCCTGGAGAGTTTCACTTCCCGATCTGGGCCCCAATTTAGAAGCTCTGCCGGAGGAACTGATACGCGTTTTTGAAGCAACCGCAAAGCGCGGCGGGGTTGAAGTGCGCAAGGTCAGGATGGATGATTGGGATCGAGATCTGGAAATTGCTCGGAACTTATTCAACGTGACTCTCACCCATCTGCCCGATCATGTTCCCATGGATGAAGCCACGTGGGGCAGATTCGCGAACCAGCTTCGACCGCTGCTCGATCCCGACCTGGCGTTATTTGCAGAGGTCGACGGGAAAGCTGTTGGGTTCCTGGTGTGTTTCCCGGATATGAACCGGGTACTGATCCACCTGAATGGGCGTATGTTCCCCATCGGTTGGCTCAAGTTGTTGTGGTACAGCAGGCGGATCGACGTGGTCAGCTTCAAGCTGTTCGGTGTTCTCGAGCAGTACCGTCGACGAGGGATCGATGTGCTGCTCTACCTGCAAGCCGTTCGAGAAGCGGCAGCCAAAGGATATGATTGGCTGGATGGATCCCTGACCTCGGAATTCAACCCGACCGTTGTGCGATTAGCGGAGCGATTGGGAGCGGAGCGCTACAAGCACTATCGTCTCTATAAGATGGTTTTCGATGAAGATGGCAAGTACGCATCGGAATGAAGCCATGAGCGGTCAAGAACGACTCACGAGACAGATGACACTGGGGCAAGGCCTGCATTGCGCAGAGCGCAATTTCGGCAGACGCGTGGCTCTGGTCGAGGACCATGCGCGCACAACCTATCGGCAAATGTGCACGCAGGTGAGACGGTTGGCTGAGCATTACCGAAGCGTAGGTGTAGGCAAGGGGGATCGAGTGGCCTTGCTGCTCTGGTCGGGAACGGATTTCATCATCAGTTTCTTTGCTGCAGTGGAGATCGGGGCGGTGGCAGCTCCTCTGCCGCCCAGACTGCAGCATAAGAAGATGCTGAGCTACCTGCGTCAGCTGGAACCCACGGTTGTCGTTGCATCGACGAAAATTGAGATCCCGGAAGGACTGGAAACGCTTTCTGAGCTCAAGCAGGAAATGCACTGTCTTAAGGAGATCCTGATCACGGACCTTGAACCAGAGCAGGGAGGAGTCTTCACAGAGATCCTGGAGACAGATGCTACGCATGAAGGGATGGATCAGGATCTTGCGCCCGAGGATCTGGCAACTATTCTCTACACCTCCGGAACGACCGGTGAATCCAAGGGCGTGATGCATAGCCATCGCGGTTTGATCTCGCCCGTGGTGGCCAGCATGAAGCTGCGTGAGATGTGGATGAACTTCTTCCCCACCTTCGCGAAATTAAAGCGCTGGGTACGCGTGTTGATTCGCTACGGCGCACGTTTGCTCCGGGCAGCGGGACGCCAGCAAGTGTTCCTGAGCACGATGAGCATGCACACGATCTCGGGATTGGAAGCCATGCTGCAGGCATTGTTGATGGGCGATCGTTTGGTGATCCAACCGAGGTTCAATCCCGTACAATCGCTGGAATTGATCGAAAAGGAGCGTGTAAGCGTTCTAATCGGCGTACCCTTGAGCTACATGACCATGCTGCGCGTGCAGGATTTCAACCGCTACAGGCTTTCAACGCTGTTGATCTGTGCAACAGGAGCCGCGCCCTGCCCACCGGACCTGGCACGCGAAATCCAAAGGAAATTCGGCTGCGCCGTGCATGTGGGCTTTGGGATGACTGAACTCGGAGGCGGAATCGCAGCGACCATGCTTGAAGACAGCCCGGCTCATCAGGCCGAGACAGTCGGCAAGGCGATGCCCGGCATGGAGATACTCATCGTCGATGAGCAGAAGCAACCGCTGCCATGCGGGGAGATCGGCGAATTGGCCTGCCGCACAGACAGCATGATGTTGGGTTATTACGGCATGCCAGAACGCAAGGTCGAATCTCCCAACGAAGATGGATACTTCTACACGGGCGATCTGGCCGTTATGGATGAGGACGGGTATATTCGCATCGTGGGCCGTAAGAAGGACATGATCATACGCGGGGGTCAGAACATCCACCCAGCGCGCATCGAGAACACACTCATGGAATTGCCGGAGATCAGTGAAGCTGTGATCGTGGGTGTACCGGACAACATGGGCATCGAACGCGTGTGGGCCTTCATCATATTCGAGAATGGGGAATCGCTGGCGAAGAGTCAGATTGTGGCCCACTGCCGCGAGCATTTGGAAGTGTACGAAATCCCGGAGAACATACAGATCGTGGATGAGTTTCCCAGGACTTCAACAGGGAAGGCGCAGAAATTCAAGCTTCGAGAAGCCGCAATGGAGAAAGTGGGAACCCATGAACGATAAATCCAATCCGAAACTATCTTTCGATGAATTCCGAAAGGTCTTATCGGAAGAACTCATGTTGGATGAGGAGAAACTCAAGCCGGAGGCAACTTTGATCCAGGACCTGCAGGTGGACTCATTGGCATTGGCCTCGATGATGATTCGCATGGAGGAGATGGGATATTCCTTCCCCATTGAAAGTGCATGGGAGATGGAGACCGTTGGCGACGTTTACAACACGTATCTGCAGCAGGCGTGAAAACCGAGGCAGGGGGCTTCCAGAGGGGATGGATTGGGGTCCGAACGCTTGATGATGGAATGCAAAGAAAGTGAAATCAACAGAAATTAGCGCACGCGCGGGCCGTTGATCGATGAAAGTTCACATCGGATTCGGAAGAACAAGCGATTGCGATTTTGGCATCCACGCGTGGGGCCCCAATTACGCCAGGTATTCAGGCCGCAATTTTCGTACTACCTCCAAGGATTGAATCGCCTCGTGCAGTTGAAGCTCGAAGATAATGGGGCCATCAAATGCCATGGCCTGCAAGCGATCGAGCAAACTTCCGACGTCTAAATCCCCCATCCCCAAAGGTTTGTGGTCCAATCCGTATCCGATCTTTCGCTCAGGTCCTTGCCATGGTCCGTCGTGCAGATGGACTTCTGCCAAACGGGATCCGCTCTGATCCAGGACCTGATCAATAGTCACCGGACCCGAGAAGCCAACCAGCACATGACCCGTATCGAGGCAAATCGAAAGGTCCAGGCTCTCGGCGAGTTCGAGAGTGAGGTCGAAGGGGAACTCGATGGTCTCGATGGCGATGCGTCGCGAGTGGATTCCGGTCTTCTTCAAGAGCGATGCGAGACTTTCCTCCGCATAAGATTGAAATTGGCGAACGACCATGGCCTTGGCCATGTCGGGCAAGGTCATGCGGTAGAACTCTGCCGCAAGCGCTCCTGTCGCATGCATCACGTAAACCTCCGGCTCAAGAGGCAGCGTTGCTCGAATGATATCCGCCATCACCTGAACAGAGGCTGAACGAACGGGTTCATAAGGCGTCGATGGTTCAAGGGACCACAGCGGCAGATGGACTGAATAGGTGAGATCCAACTCTGATTGGAGAGCCGCCAAAGCCTCGATGCTTGGCGCTTGAAGCGTATGGGGGAAGAAGAGCGCCATATCGCCACCAATCTCGATGTTCTTGAAACCGGCCTCGACCAGGGAACGGACCAGTTTTGCATAGTCCAAGCCGGCGAGATGGGAGATGACCTGTTCGGCGGAAGAGTCGGAGGGGATCAGGGACTGGAGCTGTAGGGTCATGATTCCGAAACGCATGAACGATTCTCCGTAGCTTGCAAGAAATCCTTAGCTGAGTGCCAGACGAGATTCGAGAAAGAGCGCTTGCATGTAATGTGATGTGAATTCGGGATGCGCAGATAACTCGACATACTCAATGGAATCGACGAAGGATGCCGCTGAGATCCTGGTCGATGGTGCGAGCAGCATTTGGCGCGCGCCTGCACCGGCTGCATTGCCGACCTGGCGAAACCGTGAAAGGGGCAGATCGGGAAACATGCCCAGTCGAATTGCGCTGCGAACATCCAAATAGGTTCCGAAAGCGCCGGCGACGATGATCTCATTGATGGCGTCATGGCTCACTCCAGCATGATGAAGCAGGATCTCCAATCCAGCTCGAATGGCGGCTTTTGCGAGTTGGATTTCGTTGACATCTCTTCGCGTGACGACGATGTCGCGGCCGTGGCCTGAGTGTTCCGCGGATAACAGGAGAACCTCGTGCTTCTTCTCTCTACGACGAACGAGCGTGTGACTTTCCACCATGCCACCATTGCGATCCAGCGCACCTGCGCCCAGGAACTCTGCCACCGCATCCAGGATGCCTGATCCGCAGATGCCCACAGCAGGTTGATCGTCAATGGTCTGCAGATGAATGCCGGCCTCATCGATGTGTACGCGTTCGATGGCACCAGATGCGGCGCGCATGCCGTCCTGGATATGTGCGCCTTCGAACGCGGGACCAGAGGCGCAAGAACAAGTGTAGAGGCGCCCGTTGGTTATGAGCGTGATTTCAGTATTGGTTCCGATGTCGAGTGCCAGCAAGTTGGTCTGAGTAACCCAGGCTTCGCTTGCCAACAGCATGGAGACGTGATCAGCTCCAACATAGCCGGCGATATTGGGAGGAAGATACACGTGGGCGCCAGGTGCGATGCTTAAACCAACCTGTTCAGCGCGGATATCGAGGGCTTCACTGACGGCGGGTACATAGGGGGACACACCCAATTGGTGGACGGGCAATCCGGCAAAGATGTGATGCATGACAGTATTGCCGACAACAACGGCCTCCACGATATGCTGCGGTGAAGCACCGATATCCTGGCAACAGTCTTCGAGCACGGTATTCAGCGTATCCACAAGCACGGATTGAAGATCTTCCAATCCATGCTCATGGCTTGTGGCATAGCTGATGCGGCTGACGACATCCTCACCGAAATCGACTTGTGGATTCAATGCACCGACCTTGGCAAGTATCTCCCCGTTGGCGAGATCCAGAAGATAGAGCGCGAGTTTCGTGGTGCCGATATCGATGGCCAAACCAAGGAGGGGGCTTTCTGCAGGTAGGGCAGCCACGATCTCCTTGCCCCGTATGGCCAGTCGAAGAGACCAATCCTGATCGCGTAGCTGATGAGAGAGCCGGCGCAGGACAGCCAGAGGGAATGCTGCATCGGAGAAATTACGCTCGAGGAGTGCCTGTCGAAGGCGGGTTGAGTCGGATCGCAGGTCTTGCAGGTCTGCGGAATCGAGCTGGATATCCAGGGCCACGATATGAGGTTCGGGCTCGACATCGGATGTCTGATCCTCCAATTGCAGGCGCTGGGAGGCAACCAGCGAGCGGGGAGGGATCTCCATTTCCACGTCACTCAATGCACGCGTTTGGCAGGCCAAACGATAACCAAGTTCTAGATCCAAGGAAGCCAATGCGGCCTCCTCGAGAGCCGAGATGGCGGTGACTTCTCCCGAAAGCATGCGGATGATGCAACTCGCACATGATCCTGCGCCTCCGCAGAGTGACACCATGTGGGCGCCTGCCCTCTGTGCGGCGGTCAACAGATCCGTGCCGGCCGGGACCTCGATTTGAAGATCGTGGGGACGGATGGAAATCCAAACTCGATCGGAGGAGGGGGTTGGATTATTGAGCATGGAGATCTCGATAGCGACAGGTTTGAGAAGAGCTGCAGAGGTTGCATGATGAACCTGATTGAAATGGCCGTTTTCCCAGACCGACGACCATGGAAAGCGATTTTCGAGGGACCATCATATAGGACGGTGTGAGCATGATGTCCAGTGGTTCATCCCAAAGGTTGAAAAGTTGATCCTGACCTACTTCAATTGGCCATCCATGCATTCCGGGAAAGAATGGCATGGAAATGTGTAGTTGCTCAGATCGAGCCTGCTTTTCGACAGAGCTACAGGCTGCATTGCAGAGAATCTCAACAGCAGCCGAACCTGCACCATCGAGAGCCAGGGCACGCATTGTATGCATGGGCATCAGTTCTGTGGAGCGTTTCTCCAATTCAGGACCGATGGTGCATAGAACGGCAACAATCTCGGTTGCGCTGGATAATCGTTCTGCGATCAAAGGACCGGTCAGCATGCCCCCGTCATGCAGGAATAATTCCTGAGCGTCTTGATCCAGCACCTTGAGCCGTTTGAGATAGACCTGAGGGTGCAGAAGGGGTTTGGCTTCCATGAGCGCCTGCTCCGCGATATGGAGAAGTCGAGGGCTTTGCATGCGAATGGACTGGGGATCAGCTCCCTGTGCCTGAAGGATGCTGTCGATGTCTAACGGAATGTGCCATTGCGACATGACGACCTCAACTTAACTGGCTTGATCGGTGGATGACCATTCGATCCAGGAACGGTTCGAATGGTCAGGTGGTCGAACGAATTTCAAGGGATGAAGCCCTCGCGAAGCATAAGGGTTTTCTTTTATTTAACATGCATTCGAGAAAAGCCGTTGCGAACCCATTTGTACCATAGGCCGTCGAATCGTAGCAGTGGTGTTGCCTGCAGATGGATCGACATCATTTCCTGTCACGATTGGATCCTTTTCTGAAATCACACAGATGTAAGGTTGGTGAACCATATGAAATTATCATACAATCGAAAGCATTAAAGCATTGAGGATTGAACTTCCTGGGGGAGATGGAACCGTTGGCGTATCGTTTGGAAACGGAGCAACATAACCAAAAGCATGAAGTTAAAAAAGATCGTAATCCTGCTCTTAATGCTGGCTTCCTTGATACTGGAGGCATGTAGCCTGGCGCCACCAGAGGATCTGCCTGTTGAAGACATCCTGATGCGCGCCATCGAACGAACTGCGAATCTGGACGGATTCGCTTTTTCGATGGTTCGTGAGGGAGCGCGGGCGTATTTCGATCCCGAAGAGACGATCGCCTTTCGCCGCGTAGAGGGCGTCTTCATGGCGCCTGATGCGGTGCATGCCATGGTGCGCGTGATCACTCCAGGCATGGTCAGCGAATTCCAGATCTTGAATTTGGGAAACCAGCAGTGGTTCACGAACCTGGCGACAGGCGCTTGGGAGCAAGCGCCTGCGGGATGGAGCTTCAATCCAGCAACGCTCTTCGAGCCGGAGAGCGGCATGGTGTTTGTGTTGAAGGAAGACCTCGTCGATCCCGTGTTCCAGGGGGTCGTAGAATTGGACGAGCTGCCGGGCAGAGATCTCTACTACATCGTTGCAGACATGAAGGGCGACCACATTTATTCTATGAGCTATGGATTGATCGCCTCCGAGATGATGCTGGTAGAACTATGGATCGAACCGCAAACGTTCGAGATCCATCGCATCGTGCTAACAGAGCATCTGCCAACCGAGACGGAGCCAAGGATCTGGCAGCTTGATTTCTGGGATTTCGACCGCTTGATTGAGATCTCACCACCGGACATACAAGGATCGCCATGAGCGAATCCCAAGGCACTCGGTTTCCTGGAGCAGCGAGCATCCTGGCGCTTGTCAGCCTGCCCATCTTCATCGGCGCGCTGGATCTGACCGTGGTCTCGGCTGTGCTGCCACACGTGATCTACGATTTAGAAATACCTCTCCAAAGTGGATTGGACAACGCTTCCTGGATCGTCAGTGGGTATCTGCTCACCTACGCCATCGCCATGGCCTTCATGGGCAGATTATCCGACATCTTCGGTCGTCGGAGGATCTTTCTGCTGGCGTTGATGATCTTCGCGCTGGGTTCATATCTCGTAGCCGTGGCGGACGGTTGGCCGACCGACCTTGCGCTTCGTGGATACTACCTTGTTGCGAGTGGAAGACCGGATAGCAGCATGATGGCGTTGACGATGATCATCGTGGCGCGCATGATCCAGGCCTTCGGTGCGGGGGCGATGGTCCCTGTGGGCATGGCCCTGGTTGGAGATATGTACCCGATGGGAGCGCGTGCCAAGCCTCTGGGAGTCATTGCGGCCATAGATACGGCCGGATGGGTGGTAGGGCATCTCTACGGCGGCATCGTGGTTCGCTTTCTGGACTGGCGCATGATCTTCTGGCTCAACCTTCCCGTATGTCTAATCGCATTCGGATTGATCGCGGTTGCACTTCGCAAGCTTCCACAAGAGAGGCGCGCAGATCGGATGGATTGGTTGGGGGCACTGCTGATATCCATGGGGTTGACAGCACTGACTTTAGGATTGGGAGGAAGCGGTGAAAGCGGTACGACTCTGATGGCGGTTGGCACGGAGATTGGGCATGGAATTCGATGGCCGTTGCTGATCCTGTCGTTGGCCTTCTTCGCGATCTTCGTTCTACAGCAGGCACGAAGCAACCATGCGCTCATGCCGATAGGACTTTTCCGAAGAAGAAACCTGGTCGACGCAGGCTTTGCCAATTTGCTGTTGGGATTCAGCCTCTTCGTGGCCATTGTCAGTGTGCCGCTCTTCATTAACACACTGATGGCAGAGACGATCGAGCAGGGTGCTTGGGACAGCGGATGGATGCTTTCCGCGCTGACCGTGCCCATGGCGCTCGCTGCCATCCCAAGCGGTTGGCTGACGGATCGATTGGGTTACCGTTGGCCTTCGATTTCAGGCATGATTCTGGCGGTGGGTGGCTTCACCTTGATGCTGCAGTGGAATGCGGATTCGAGCTACGCAGTCATGGCCTCACACCTTGTGATCACGGGGATCGGATTCGGCCTGACGATCACGCCGATTGCGGCTGCGGTGGTGAATGCCGCCGATCAAGCCTACCGGGGAAGCGCCTCGGCATTGGTGATCCTTTTTCGTTTGGTTGGGATGACGATCGGAGTATCGAGCATGACGACCTACGGCTTGCAGCGCGCTACTCGATTGAGCGCTGCCTTACTCCAGATTGGCAGCAGTTATGAGGAGATGATGCGTGTGGGCATTCAAGTCGCAGAACGTGTGATCCATGAGATGTTCTTAATTGCGGCTGCAGTGTGTTTGCTTTCTTTGCCACAACTGATACGATTGCAGAGAATGAAAGAAGCAAGGAGGCGGACAGATGGATGAGAGACAGAAGAAGCTCCTGGCCATAGGTGGTGGATTGGGATGTGTTGCGATTTGTTGTTTCATCGCTTTAGTGGTGTTTGTGATCGTCGATCCCTTTGGTTGGATTGATCGACTCTTTGGTGGTGGCGATCCGCTAGCTGGGAGCATGCCTGAAGATACGGACATGTACATAAGTGTAGATATGGGCCGATTGCTCTCGGATGATGCGGAGGCTGTCATAGGAGCAATCATCGAGAGTATTCCTGAACCTGGAGTGGATGATCTTGAAGCGACAATGGACGAGGTCATCGATGAAATCTTCCACGGTTACGGATTCACTTTTTCTGAGGATATCCAACCTTGGATGGGTCAATATCTGAGTATTGCTGCCACCGATTTGGATTCCCTTGCCTATGGAGATCCTTCCGAGAGTATGATCGTGGCACTGGAGGTTCGGGATCGAGGCGCTGCAGATGATTTCATACAGGATTTCATCGAGATCAGCGCGCAGATCGACGATACTCACTACGAGAGTTTCGAGTACCGCGGCGTGACGATTTATGAGGATCCGTATGGTTACGATTCAGAAGCGCTGGCGAGATCGGGGAAGGTCCTGCTCTTCAGCCCGTCAGCCATTTCGATCCAAGATGCAATCGATGCACAAGAGGGAGACTCCCTGGCGGATCATCCGGATTTCAAACGCATCACCTCGGAGATGCCCAACAATCGTTTCTTGACCATCTACCTAGGAGAAAACCTCCTCACTTCCTTCGATGATGCAATATTCGGATTGGGCAGGGGCGGATTATCGGATGCATATACCCGATCGATGGCCTTGACGTTCGCCTTCACAGATTTCGGTATCCAGTTTGATGCTTTCTTAGGAATCGATGAAGCAGAAATGGATGAAGCCCAACGCGAACTGATGCTAAGCATGCAAACTCAGGGAACTATGATCTCGATGCTGCCTGAGGACACAGTTGGTTTCTTTATCGGCAGCAGATTGGATCAACTATGGGAGGAAATCGAAAACTCCATGGAGACCACTATCGGTGGAGATTTCGATGACTCCATGCGCTTCTTCGAAGATTCCTTCGGTTTCCGACCCGATCTTGACCTTTTCCCACTTCTAGATGGCGAGTGGTCGTTTGTCATCGTTCCCGGTATAGACAGCTTGTTCTTCGGCGAGGACATGGGGTTCGGGATCATGCTGATTGTCGAGAGCAGCCAGGAAGACGATCTCAGAGATGTGGTTGAAGATGCAAGGATGGCGCTTGAGCGGCAGGGGATGGATGTAATCGAGCGTTCTGCCGATGGGGGTACGATATACACCATCGAGGATTATGGGATCCAGATGCTCTCGATGGGGATCCAGGATGGGATCCTGATGATCGGAACGGATGCAACAATCATGCAGGACACCATGGAAGGATCCTCCTCGATTGAAGATGACAGGGACTTCCTGAATGTCTGGGATGCCTTCCCGAGGGATACTACGCCGGTCATCTATTTGAACATTCACTCACTGCTGGATATCTACAGGCAGGACATGGATGCCAGTTGGGATGACATGATCTGGGACATCGGTTTCGATCCCAGAGTATTCACCCACCTGGCAGCAGGTTCCGGTGGCATCGAGAATGGCGTGATCAGGGCAACGATCATCGTTGTTATGGAAATGGACTGAACAAACGGGAAGACATCAAGAAAAAAAGAACAACGCTGCATGAATCGCGTGAGGGCGAGGCTGTTCTCGCCCTCACGCAGGATTCTTCCATGGGAGATTGATCAAAGAGCCTCCAGGTTTCATCGGGGAACCAACCCGCATCTCTGATATCCATCTAATGAAGAAGATCTAGAATTGCCATGATTCAAGATCCATAAGCACCTAGAATGTAGGAGGTGGGATGATGGGAATGCTTACGAGATGGGAGCCATTCCGGGAAATGCGCAGAGTGCATGACATGCTCGACCAGATGATGGAGAAGGCGTTCATGGGCTCTCTGCCGATGGCTTCGAGCGAAGGCGGAATCGTACCTCTGGATGTCTATCAGACGGATGAGCACGTGATCGTGAAAGCAACCATGCCAGGTGTGAAGCCTGATGACATTGAGGTTTCGATTTCCAACAACACTTTGAGCATACGAGGCGAGATCGAGGAAGAGCATGAGAAGGAGGGCCAGCGCTATCACATACGAGAGCGCCGGTTTGGAGGTTTCTCCCGGGCTATTACGCTTCCGAGCAAGGTCGATGCCGAAAAGGCATCAGCCGAATTCGAGAATGGCGAACTCACGCTGACATTGCCCAAGGTCGAAGAAGAGAAACCCAAGGCCATCAGTGTGAAAGTCAAGAAGTAGCAGCCAACCATGAACGAACGGAGGAGCCTGAGCAATCGCTCGGGCTCCTATGCATGACTTCATGGTTGCGGGTGTTCGAACATGCGGAATGTGCACTTTACCTCTATAATCTCTTCAATCGAAGGGATGGGAAGCAGGAATTAACCTTTGTGTGAAGGTAAATCGGAACGAACCACTGAGGGAGGAGCATCGATGGCAACCTGGAGAGAGCGTTACGAGAAGATCGAAATCAAGATCGTCAACTGGATGGGGCGTTACGGGATCAATCTCTTGCGCATCAGCATGGGCATTGTCTTCTTCTGGTTCGGTTTCTTGAAATTCTTCCCGGGCATCAGCCCGGCGGAGGGATTGGCCACCAAGACAATCGAAACCCTGTCATTCGGCATCCTCACACCCAAGGTGTCCATCATCATCCTGGCAGTTTGGGAGACCCTGATCGGATTGGGATTCCTGTCGGGAAAATTCCTTCGCGCAACCCTGGTTCTGCTTTTCCTGCAGATGCTGGGAACGATTACACCCCTGTTCCTGTTCCCGCATGAAGCGTTTACAGCCATCCCCTACGCACCCACGTTGGAAGGGCAGTACATCATCAAGAATCTGGTGCTGATCAGCGCAGGAATGGTGATCGGAGGAACGCTGCGGGGCGCTACGTTGGCGAAGGATTGAAGGAACTAAGTTTGTGGGAACGTGATTGGATTGGAACGATCGCGGGACGGTCGAGCGATGAAACGCGTCTACAACACAGCCGATGAGGTAGGATGGACCCATGACGCATAACAAGGCGCAACCGGACCTCGAACCGCGGTGCCGGGCGACCACCATAGGTAGCCTGCCGCACGTGGACGTGGCGAGGGGAACGGAATTGATGCTGGAGAGTACGCCTGCTTTACCCTCCTGGGTGCAATTCCCCAAGCGCAATATGTATGAAAACATGATGGTGCAATTCACGGAGGGGTTGCCGAGCTTGGTTGAAAAAGGCGACCGCATGGCGTTTGATACAAGCATGCCAACCTTCATTGAAGAGATTACTGCATTCTACGAGAACTATCTGGCGGCAATGGAGGGAGGCATAAAGCAGGCGCTCGACTATTTTGCGATCAGCGAGCAATATGGCGCGGGTTTCCGCGAATTGTTGTCGAGATTGTCCGAGCATGTCCAAACACATGATGTCTGGTTGTTGAAAGGTCAAGTCACAGGCCCATTCACACTGGGCACGAACCTGCTTGATCAGGAGAAACAATGCTCTTACTATGATGAGACGCTGCATGACATCGTCGTCAAATCGGTGGAATTGAAAGCAGCGTGGCAGATGGATCAATGGCAGGACTTCAATCTGCCGATGATGATCTTCATCGACGAGCCGGCATTGCTTGGTTTTGGGTCACAAACCTTCATCACCGTCAGCCGAGAGGACGTAATTGCAGACATCAATGCAGTAACCAATACCATCCATGCGCGCGGAGGTCTGGCGGGTGTGCATTGCGAAGAGAACACGGATTGGTCGCTGCTCATGGAAACGGAACTCGACGTACTCGATTTCGACGCCTACGATCACATGCAGGCCATCTCGCTGTATCCCGCCGAATTGCATGCGTTTCTGGATCGAGGTGGTTGGTTGGGTTGGGGCATCGTCCCCACCCTGGATCGAGATGCGGCGGCTTCTGAAACCCTGGAATCGCTGTTAGCACGTTTCGATAGAGGCATGGAACTGCTTAAGAGCAAGGGATTCGATTCCGATCTGTTGAAGCGCAGGGCATTGATCACACCGAGTTGTGGCGCGGGTGGAGTGCTCACAGAGCCTCTGGCGGAGAGAGTGCTGAAACTGCTGCGTGAATTCTCGTGGATGCTTCGGGATCGCTATGGTTTCAGCGGATGATGTCGGCATGCATGATGTCATGACGTGGAAACATACAGCATGGAGTTGATCGGCAAGGAAGAAACAGAATGCTGGGTGATCGATTAGGGAGTAGAATCATATCCTGCCATGGATGATCATTTGAGAATCAAAATCCTTGAGTGCATTGAACGTGCGCTGCAGGAGGATATCGGCAAGGGCGATGTGACCAGCGGGGCCATCGTGCCTCCAGACGCCGGGATGAGTGGAAGGATCATCGCCAAACAGGATGGCGTCATCGCTGGATTGGATGTGGCGCAAGCGACGTTTTTCCTCGTCGATGCGAACATAGAGCTGGCCACGCATGTGGATGAAGGCGCTGAGGTTGAAAGCCATCAGGTGCTGGCAACGGTTTCAGGACCGGCAAGAGCGATGCTCTCAGGAGAACGCGTGGCGATGAATTTTCTTGGCCGTATGTCCGGCATCGCCACGTACACAAACCGCTTCGTGAGGGCAGTTGAAGGAACGAAGGCGGTCATCCTTGACACTCGAAAAACAGCGCCTGGATTGCGAGAGATCGATAAACTGGCGGTGCGGCGAGGGGGCGGTCAGAATCACCGCATGGGCCTGTATGATATGATTCTGATCAAGGACAACCACATCGATTTTGCAGGCTCCTTGGAACAAGCCGTAAGGCGGGCACAAGCTGTGTCCGGCGACATGGAGATTGAAGTCGAGGCACGGACTCTGGATGATGTGCGTGAGGCTTTGCGATTGGGAGTGAAGCGCATCATGTTGGATAACATGATGTTGGATGACATGCATGCTGCCGTTGTGTTGAACAAAGGTAGGGCGAAGCTCGAAGCTTCCGGAAATGTAAGGCTCGAGAATGTCCGGCAGATCGCTGAGACGGGAGTGGATTTCATTTCCGTAGGAGCTCTGACCCACTCTGCACGCGTTTTCGATGCAAGCCTGGATTGGATCGATACCAGGAATACCCCATAGTTGGAATGGATGAAGAAACATGATCGTAGCCGATAGCGTTCAAGAAACCTATGAACGCATGCACGAATTGCTCGGCAATGTGGTTCCGGATGTGGAATTGAAGATCAAGGCAGAATTGGTCTTCGAGATCAACCGATTGAAAGTGGAACGAGACGCCGTGATCTTGGGACACAACTACATGGAACCAGCACTGTATCACACCGTTCCCGATTTCAAGGGCGATTCCCTGGCTTTGAGCCGCATGGCGGCAAAAACCGATAAATCGATCATCGTGTTCTGCGGCGTGCGATTCATGGCAGAGACGGCCAAGATCCTCAACCCGGCGAAGACCGTGCTCCTGCCTTCGGAGAAGGCGGGGTGCTCGCTTGCAGAAAGTATCACTGCAGAAGATGTTCGTGCTCTGCGGGAGAGTTTTCCGGGAGTTCCCGCAGTGGCGTATGTGAATACGTACGCGGATGTGAAGGCGGAAGTGGACATCTGTTGCACGTCCGGAAACGCAGTTGCTGTCGTCGAATCCTTGAACAGCGATGTGGTGATCTTCCTGCCGGACGAATACCTGGCAAGGAATGTGGCCAAGGAAACGGGCAAGAAGATCATCATCCCTTCCCTGATCCAGGGATCCAAACCTTCGCCCGATCTTGATTACCAAATGATCGGGTGGCATGGACGCTGCGAGGTGCATGAGGAGTTCAACCTGGAGGACATTCAAGCTGTACGCGAGCAATTTCCCGACGTTGTGATCCTGGCGCATCCGGAATGCAGTCCGGAGGTTGTTGGGGCGTCTGATTTTTCGGGAAGCACCTCGGCGATGATCCGCTACGTGGAAGAAACACAGGCGCCAAGATACCTGCTGCTCACGGAATGCGCGATGGGCGATAACATCATCGCAGAGAATCCTGATAAGGAAGTGCTGCGGCTTTGCAGCGTACGATGCCCTCACATGAACGAGATCACGTTGGAAGATACGCTCCTTTCTCTTCAGAAGTTGCAGTATGTGGTCGAAGTTCCCGAGGAAATTCGCTTGCGAGCGTTGAAATCTGTCGAAAGAATGATCTCGATCGGATGAATGAAGCACAGGGGATGATCCATGCTGGAAACTGAGGTTCTCATCATCGGAAGCGGCATTGCCGGTGCGACCGCGGCTTTGCAACTGGCAAGCAATCCCAAGCGCAGCATCGTTCTCATCACACGAGAAATGGATCCCCTTGAATCCAACACGCGTTATGCCCAAGGCGGTATCGTGAGCCGCAATTCGGGCGATGATGAGGAAGCGCTGGTGCGCGATATGATCACGGCCGGCGCAGGAGCAACCGACCCCAAGATGGCACGATTGCTTGCCAAAGAGGGACCTCCGCTGGTGGATTCGATTCTGGTTGAGAAGGCGGGTGTCAAATTCGATCGCGGCGAAGAGGGAGAGTTCGATTGGGGGAAGGAAGCCGCACATTCGCGACGGCGCATCTTGCATGTAGGCGATGGCACAGGCAAGGCCATCGCGAGGGGTTTGATCGAAGCCTTGAACAAATGCCCCAATGTCAAGATCATACCCAACACGACGGCCGTCGATCTGATCACGGTCCCTCATCACTCCAGAGATCCTCTCGCAACCTATCGCGAAATGGCGTGTTTTGGGGCATATGCTTTCGATCAGCAGGAGAAGACCATCCATCGCTTTGTGTCCAAGGCAACGGTCTTAGCGACTGGTGGGTTGGGGAGGATCTACCGCAACACAACCAATCCTCCCGGTTCACGCGGTGATGGAATCGCGATGGCAAATCGAGCCCGGGTGCGAATCGTGAATACGGAATATGTGCAGTTCCATCCTACGGCGCTGGCGGTCCCTGGAGAGGAACGGTTCCTGGTATCGGAAGCGGTTCGGGGAGAAGGAGGCATCCTACTCACGCCGGATGGAAGCCCCTTCATGGAGAAATACTCCCCCGAATGGAAAGATCTGGCGCCACGACATATCGTCGCCCGCGCCATTCATCACGAAATGGAGGCAAACGGCTTCAGCTATGTGCTGCTGGACATAGCAACCCACATGCCTGCAGAGGATATCCGTGCTCGGTTTCCGAACATCTATGAGGCATGCATCAAGGCGGGTATCGATATCACAAGCGATCCGATTCCGGTCGTGCCGGCGGCGCACTATGCATGCGGCGGGGTACTTGCAGACGAGTGGGGGAGAACGAGCATCAAGGGCTTGTATGCCGTGGGAGAAGTATCGTGCACAGGGCTCCACGGTGCCAATCGGCTTGCCTCTACTTCGCTGCTGGAAGGACTGCTTTGGGGAAACCGAACTGCTGAGCACATCGATAAGAACCTCGATAGTGGGAACAGACCCGATACGCCAGCAGCTGACTCCTTTCCTCGATGGGACGAGAGTGGTTTGGAAGAGGATGTCGACCCGACACTGATCCACGGGGATATGCAAACCATACAGAACATCATGTGGCACTATGTAGGCCTGGTGCGTAGCGCCGATCGATTGTCGCGCGCGATACGCGAACTGAGGCATCTGTGGAACGAAATCGAAACCTTCTACCGCAGCACGAAGCTGAGTGACGGCTTGATAGGATTGCGTAACGCTGTCGAGGTCGCACTGATCGTGGCGCGTGCAGCGAGCCATAACAGGCACAGCCGCGGTTGTCACTACCGGCAAGATTCGGTCGAGCTGGAAGGAGACCGTCTGATCTAGTCGGACCCCCAACGAAGCAACGCAATGGAAGAAAAACGAGGCCAGGTGAGGGCGTGGACACCTGGCAACAGCGGCTGAGGGAATCCGATATCGGTGATCGGAAGACCGATAGGAATGGATGAGCAATGGAAACAACAGTCACGATTGCATTGATGTTCATCGCGTTCGCTTTGGTGGCACTCTTTGTGGGATTTGTATGGTTCTACCTGCAGACTCGATCGAGAATGAATGCCATCAACGAAAAATTGATCGAGAGCACCGTGATGCAGAAGGGAACGAGCGAATCCTTTGGACAGATCCGAGAAACGCTGGGCAAACTGACCGAAGCCAGCAGGCACATGGAGCAGGTGGGCAAGGAAATCTCCGGTTTGGGGGATCTTCTGAGAGCGCCGAAAGTGAGAGGAGGTATAGGGGAGCTGTTTCTGGGCGATCTGCTGGGGCAAACCTTGGCGCCTGAACAATATGAGCTGAATCATGGTTTTCGGAGTGGAGAACGTGTCGATGCGGTGATCGTGCTTCAGGGAGGCATGGTTCCGGTGGATGCAAAATTCCCCCTGGAGAGCTTCCAACGTTTGATTGTCGCCGCCGAGGAAGGGGAGCGGATCAAACACAAGAGGGAATTCATCCGCGCCGTGAAGCGACACATCGATTCCATCGCGGCGAAATACATCTTACCGGATGAGGGAACGCTGGATTTCGCTTTGATGTATATCCCGGCAGAGAATGTGTACTACGAAACCATCATCAAAGACGAGGGATTGGGGGACGATCAGAGCATCATCTTCCATGCGCTGGAACGAAGGGTGATCCCTGTTTCGCCAAATAGCTTCTATGCCTACCTGCAGGCGATTTGCTTGGGCCTGAAAGGGCTTCAAATCGAGAAACAAGCCCAAGAGATCATGCGCTATTTATCACGCTTGCAGGGAGATTTTGGGCGCTTCAGAGAAGATTTCACTACGTTAGGCGGGCATGTGGAGCGTGCACGCAAGAAGTACGAGGAAGCAGATCTCAAGCTGGGACGCTTCGAGGAAAAATTGATCGGAGCCAGGGAACCCCAAAGAGAGATGCCCTACAACGGGGAGGATCCACCCGCACTAGGGCGAAGGGATTAGGTCGATAATGCTCTGCGGACGGCTTCACAGGAGGCGTTTCTACAGAACAAAGATACATGAATTGAGCCTTTCTCTTACATGAGAGGCAAGGAAAAGAGACAACCGGGGCGCAAGCGTCTCCTCTGGATGCAGTTGAGAGAACGATGGGGAGAAACCCGATGAGGACCTGGAAGCTGATGGCTCTGTTAATAGCTCCCGAAAGGAAACACTTCTATGGGGAAGACCAAAGGTTGAAATCCTCAAAACTTACTTCGGCGTTCAATTCCTGGAAAGTTCCCAGGTAGAGGGCGACGTTCCCGGTCGTGTTGAAGTCAGCAAAATCATCGGTGTGGATATAGTATGCATACTGGCCGTTGATGTAGAAGGTGAGATGCTTATTGTTCGTGAGTACACCAATGCGGTTGATCGCTCCCGGTCCTGTAGAGATGTATTCGTTCTCATGAAGCGTTGTGAGTGATGAACAATTCCACGTATTTTGATCGACAACGGAGCAGATCGCGTTGCTTGGATTCGGGCCTCCCTTGAAGCCAATGTGGAATTGGCCTCCGCAAGTGATGCCGAAGAGGTAACCCTCATCGGTACCCTGATTGCCTCGAATGACCAATCCCGCGCTGTCGCGATCGACACATTCCTGCCCATTGATAACGACCACATCTACGTACACATTGAGGATGTCAACAGCCGTCCAGAACCAGACATAGCGGCCGCGATCCTCGTAACTGATATGGTACCGACCGTCGTCTCCATACCACGATTTGCTGGTGCCGATCTCGTGGCAGGAGAAGATGCCGGTTTCGGGATCGTTGAAATCATCGTGCATATGACCAGGACCCCAATCCGCAGCGATGTCATAGCTAGCGCGAATCAAACTTCCCTCAACCGCGTCGGTGGGTAAAGGTGTTTCGGAGGGCGCTACCCAAAGCAATGGGGAAACTTCGAGCGTTGGAGAGGGCTGGATGGGATCTTGAAGAGAGGAGGTGGCAAAGGGATTCATGGTTTGCAACGCAACGGCGGTTTGTGCAAGAGCGGTCGTGTCCACATTGGGCAAACCCTCGCAACTGGTCAACGAAGGAAGAAACAGGAGCAAGCATGCAATGATACTGAGCACGAGCCGAGAATGTTTGATGGGGGGAAGCGCGGGACGCGCATCGTCATGCATTCTCCACCTCCGGTGAGATTCTAAGCTTATCATGACGAACTGTAGAAGCCCTTCATCCTTATGTACCATTCTAAAATGGATCCCTGAAAGGGGAATATAAAGCGTTTAGTATAATCTTTGGGACATGGAAACCACTTACGTTGTCCACTACGCTGAAATTGGATTGAAAGGGCGGAATCGGGCGTCTTTTGAAAAGAAGCTCATCAAGAACATCGCCCAGAAGAACGGCATCCTGAAATCCTGGCGGCTGCCGGGAAGGATTCTGCTGCGTGCTGAAAGTGGTCTTGATCTGAGCACCGTATTCGGTATCGCCTGGTGGGCGGAGGTCGATAGAACAGCAACCAATGTGGAGGAGATTGGATCGAAGGCGATTGAGGTCACGCGCAGGCTTCGGGACCGACCGCAGTCCTTTGCGGTTCGAGCCAAAGTTGCCGATAAGAGATTCGAACTCAATTCCCATGAATTGGAGATTGAGATTGGTCAGCGCGTTCAAGATGCGACAGGACTGGATGTGGATCTGACACATCCGCATCTCACGCTGTTCATCGAGATCACGCATTCGGGGGCATTGGTTTTTACAGAGAAGAAGAGAGGCCCGGGAGGTCTACCCGTGGGGGTTTCCGGGAAGCTGATGGGGTTGTTTTCAGGCGGAATGGATTCTGCCGTGGCTTGCTACTTGATGGCCAAGCGAGGATGCAGAATCGAGCTGGTGCATTTCTATGCCATGTCACAAGCGCAAGAAGCCCATGAAGCGAAGATAGGGAAATTGGCGCGCAGGTTGAAGGAATTCAACGCATCCATAGGCATACACTACGTACCCTATCATCGATTTCAGATCGCGAGTTCAGGATTACCGAAGATGCTGCGCAGGCATGAGTTGGTGGTGTTCAGACGATTCATGGCGCGCACAGCGGAACTGCTGGCCCATAAGCAACGAGCCAGAGCTTTATTCAGCGGGGATAATCTTGGCCAAGTGGCATCGCAGACTCTGGAAAACATGATCGCTGTAGATCATGCGATATCCATGCCCATGTTCAGGCCCGTGATCGGGTATGACAAAATAGAAATCACCAATCAAGCAAAGCGTATCGGCGTCTACGGGCTATCCATCGGATCGTACAAGGATTGTTGTTCGCTGATCAGCAGGCATCCTGCAACACGGGCGAACTACGACGTGATTGATGCGATCGAAACCGAAATCGGCGTGGATAAGATCATCGAAGAAACCTTGCGCGAGTCGATTTTCATCGAGTCCGAAGGATGAATAGGAACGAGTGAAATATTGATTAGGGCACTCCGTTGCTAATATCGATGGAAGGCATCACCCAATTTCCTCAATGGATGAGAAGGCAATCGGAGAACTTGAGCGTAGCTTGACTCTCGTAAAATCGACATGGTATGCTCAGCCGGCCCAGAGAAAAGAGGTGGCAAGGTGAGCGAGAAGGGGGACAAGAAGCGATATTGGGTGGGCTTCAACCGTGTTTATGGAATCGGACCTGCCAGACTTGATAGACTCCTGACGGTGTTTGGTGACATTGAAGATGCATGGAATGCGTCGCCGTCGAACCTCGGAAGGGCAGGCTTGAGTCCATCCTTGGTGAATGAATTGATCGAGACCCGAAGCCGTCTCGACCTTGATGAAGAGATGGGGCGATTGCAGGAGGCCGGTTTCCAGATCATCACCTGGCAAGATCCGGACTATCCTGAACGCCTGCGAGAGATCAATGCACCACCCCCTGTGCTGTATTGTTGGGGAGAGCTTACCAGTCGAGATCGTTGGGCAGCCGCATTGGTCGGCACGAGGCAAGTAACTCCGTATGGCAGAACCGTAACCGAGGATCTTGCCGCAACTTTGGCGGCCAATGGGGTTACGGTTGTATCGGGCATGGCGCGTGGCATCGACGGAATCGCACATCGATCGTGCCTGGATGCAGGAGGCCGAACGTTGGCTGTGTTGGGAAGTGGACTGGATCAAATCTATCCTCCCGAACACACCCATCTTGCAGAGCGCATCTGCCAATCAGGTGCTGTGCTCACGGATTATCCGTTGGGGACAAAGCCCGAGGGACGAAATTTCCCGCCGCGTAATCGGATCATTTCGGGGTTGTCCTTGGCGGTCGTGATTGTGGAAGCGGGGGAGGGGAGCGGCGCCCTGATAACAGCGGACTTTGCAGCTGAACAAGGAAGAGAGCTATTTGCGGTGCCGGGAAGTATCTACAGCCCTATGAGCCGTGGGACGAATCGATTGATACAATCGGGAGCTCGTCCTCTCAATTCTGCGGACGACCTGCTGGAAGGCTTGAACCTGGAGTTGATCACCAGGCAGGAGCAGGTGGATCTGGAACTGCCTGAAGATGAGACGGAACGGCGCGTGTATAAAACCCTGAGCCGGGATCCACTGCATGTCGATGAGATCCAAATCCAGTGCGGATTGGAAGCATCGGAGGTCACGGCAGCGCTCGCCATGTTGGAAATCAAGGGGCGTGTGCAGCAGGTGGGGGGAATGCAATACGTTCGCGCCAGGGAGAGACGTGCTGGTTATAGGATTGGATGATGTCTGATGATTATTTCGCCTTGATCATGGCGGGCGGTGGGGGGACACGATTGTGGCCGCTATCCAGACGGACGCGACCGAAACAGCTATTGAAGTTGGTCGGGGATCGATCCCTCTTCCAAATGACGGTCGACAGATTGCTGCCATTGATACCAGCGGAACGCATCCATGTCGTAACGATCGAGGAGCAAGCGGATGCGCTTCGCGAGCAAGTCCCAGTGATTCCAGAGGGCAATTTTCTGAAGGAGCCGTGTCCCAGAGGAACGGCGTCCGTGATCGGACTTGGTGCGATCATGCTGCAGGAGAGGTATGGAGATTGCGTGATGGCATGCCTGCCGGCGGATCACTACATGAAGAACGACGAGCTCTTCCGGAATTGTCTTTCAGCCGCATACGAACTGGCGAAGCAGGAGCATCTGGTCACGCTCGGGATCACTCCCACACATCCTTCAACAGGATATGGTTACATCCACCGGAAGGAGCGTTTGGGAAACATCGGCGGACTCGCCGCCTACAGCGTGGAGGGTTTCAAGGAGAAACCATCAGCTTCATTGGCTGAAACCTACATCGAGCAGGGGGATTATGCATGGAATTCGGGGATGTTCATCTGGAAGCCGAGTGTGATCCTGAATGAACTGGGCTCGCAGATGCCTGATTTGACTGCAGGTTTGAACAGGATTCGGGAAGCGCTGGGCAGAACGGACCAGAAGAACGTATTGGATAGGGTTTGGGTAGAACTTCAAAGCGAAACCATTGATTACGGGGTCATGGAAGGCGCAGAGAAGGTGGCCATGATCGTTGCTGATGAATTGGGCTGGTTTGATATTGGGGGATGGAGCGGCTTGGTCGATATTCTGCAGGAAGATCAAGATGGGAATCTGCTGTTGGGCAATGAGATCCTGGCCATCGACACGAACGAGACGCTCGTCTTTCAAGAAGATCGGGAAGAGGAACGAAGATTGATCGCATTGCTTGGTGTGAAGGATTTGATTGTGGTGGAATCCGGCAATGCGATTCTGATATGTCCGCGCGCAAGGGCAGAGGAAGTCCGGCTTCTGGTAGAAAGATTGAACGAAAGAAGAAAGAACGAGTACTTATAACGAGGAGATGTTTGTGGAAGCTTATTGTATGCGCTGCAAGCAGAAGCAACCCATGGAGGCCGCAGAGGCTACTTTCACGTCGAATGGTACACCAGCTACAAAGGGTGTTTGTTCTGTTTGCGGGACAAAGCTCTATCGTATGGGTAGGACTGAGCAACATGCCGGTCTCGAGCCTCCTGAGAGACCGGAGAAATCAACGGGCACGAAATCTCAACGTTCGAGGAGCGCGTCCAAGAAGCGCAAAGGGCGCATGGTGATTGTGGAATCACCAGCCAAGGCACGGACGATCAGTAATTTCCTGGGAAAGGGATATCAGGTCAAAGCATCGGTCGGGCATGTGAGGGATCTGCTGCGCTCGAAACTATCCGTGGATACAGAAGACAACTTCAAACCGCGTTACCGGGTACCTAACGAGAAACGCCCTGTCGTCAAAGAGCTCAAAGCTGCCGCCCAGAAAGCCGAGGCGGTGTATTTGGCGACCGATCTGGATAGGGAAGGGGAAGCTATCGCCTGGCACTTGCTGGAAGCAGCAGAGATCGAGCCAGAACGAGCAAAGAGGGTAGTTTTCCATGAGATCACACGCGATGCGATTGAGAAAGCCTTCAAGGAAACGCGATCGATCGATATGAATTTGGTGGATGCGCAGCAGGCAAGACGCATTCTCGACAGGCTCGTTGGATATAACCTGAGCCCATTGCTGTGGACGAAAGTTCGCGGGCGGCTATCCGCAGGGCGCGTTCAATCTGTAGCCCTGCGTTTGATCGTGGACCGAGAAAACGAAATTCGGGCATTCGTCCCGCAGGAATATTGGACCATTGATGCAGAACTTCTATCCCCAGAGTCACCACCATCCTTTCGAGCCCAACTGAGGAAGATCGACGGCGAGAATGTATCGCTTGAATCAGAAGAACAGGTAATGCCGGTTGTGGCCGACATGCGCGATGCGGATTACAGTGTCTCCGATCTACGCAAAGGCACAAGAAATCGCAAACCGGCTGCACCTTTCATCACCAGTTCTCTGCAGCAAGCAGCTTCTCGGAGGCTGGGTTTCAGCGCCAGAAAGACAATGATCGTTGCGCAGCAGCTCTATGAAGGAATTGAGCTGGGAGAGGGTGAAGCAGTCGGCATGATCACCTATATGCGCACCGATTCGACCCATGTATCTGCGCAAGCATTGGCGGATGCGCGTGATCTGATCAAGCGCAATTTTGGAGATATGTATTTACCGGATGAGCCGGTCAGGCATCAAACGCGCGCACGCGGCGCACAGGAAGCGCATGAAGCCATACGCCCAACCTCTGTGATGCGATCACCACAAGAAGCGACGGCCTATTTGAGCCCAGAACAACGAAAGCTCTACGAGTTGATATGGAAGCGGTTTGTGGCCTCACAGATGAACCCCGCGATCTATGACACGCTCAGGGTCGATATCGAGGCATATACCGAGAGGCATCGATATGATCTTCGTTTCTCCGCATCCAGCCTGCGCTTCGATGGCTTCCTGAAGGTGTACAAGGATCAAAAGCGGAAAAACGAAAACCAGGAAGAAGATCGCGTGATGATGGTGGAACGCCTGCCCGAACTTGAGAAAGGGCGGCGGTTGGAGTTGGTGGATATCCATCCGGAGCAGCATTTCACACAACCCCCCACGCGCTATTCAGAAGCCTCTCTCGTACGCACTCTCGAGGAGAATGGAATCGGTCGACCATCGACCTATGCCCCAATCATGGGTACGCTTCAGCAGAGAGGATATGTGGAGAGAGTCAGAAGGCGATTGTTTCCAACGGAAATCGGTGAGACGGTTAACGAACTCATTGTCGAGCATTTCCCGGAGATCGTGGATATCGGTTTCACGGCACGCATGGAGAATGAGCTCGATGATATTGCCAGGGGGGATCAAGAATGGGTGGAAGTGGTGCGTGCGTTCTACGAGCCGTTCGAGGTTCAGGTGGAGCGCGCGAAGGAATTGATGCCTGAGGTGAAGGCAGAGACGGAGGTTCTCGATCGTCTTTGCCCGGAAGATGGGGGCCAACTCATCGTAAGGCATGGGCGCTTCGGTAAGTTTGTGGGATGCTCGAATTTTCCGGCGTGCAGATATACCGAACCTTGGCTGGAGAAGATTGGAGTTCGCTGTCCGCTGGATGCGGGTGAATTGGTCGAGCGGCGCACGCGCAAAGGCCGAGTGTTTTACGGATGTGCGAATTATCCGGATTGCGATTTCACAAGTTGGAAAAAGCCGCTCCCCATGGCCTGTCCTGGATGTGGGGGATTGCTTGTACGGGATGGCCCCCAAGAAGCAGTGTGTATGGAATGCAAGCAGCGCTACGCAGTCGAAGCGCTGGAATCGAAAACTGAAGATCTGGCATGATAGATGCAACCTAGCGATTGTCTTGCAAGATTTGTAGCTCTACAATACACAACGGGAATGAATGCTTGTGGATGTGGAGCAATGGAGTCGAAGAGATGGGCGTATTGAGGGGCAAGGCTATGGATGCTCTAAAAGGCCTGTTCGAACGAAAGTGGGTCTTGCCGGTCGCAACCCTGGTGTTGGGGATTGCATTGGGGCTCATCTATGCGTGGCTCATCGATCCGCTCAACGTGATTGACACCACGCCGGATACACTTCGTCAGGATCTGCGTGAAGACTATCTCCGTATGGCAGTGGATTCCTACTCCGTCAATCGCGAAATAGGTTTGGCCATCCAGCGCTATGAGGAACTCGGAGAGTACGGGGAAAGTGTCCTGGAAGCAATCGGTGCGGATCCGGGATTGGTGGACCCCTCCGCTATCCAGAATTTCCGAGCTGTGATCACGCTTCCCGTCTCAGGCGATGACGTCTTCGAGCCGGCAGTGCCCGAATCAACCGAACGCGCGAGTGCATGGCGGGTGATACTGCCCGTTGGCGGTGTGATCGTTCTCGTTGGATTTCTGATTGCATTCGTACTGGCGAAACGATCCAGAATGATTTCCACACAGGAACACTATCAACCGCAGCCGGCGCAGGCATTGGAGGAAGTCCTGGCCGAACCCGTCGTAGATCTTGAGAAGCCAGCGCCTCCTATGAGGGAACCGTTGGCGACATTCCGTACGACTTACAATCTCGGCGACGATTCATACGACGACGCCTTCAGCATCGAGAGTGCAACTGGGGACTTCCTGGGTGAGTGTGGTGTTGGTATCGCAGATGTAATCGGTGTGGATGGAGCCAGGAAGATTTCATCCTTTGAAGTTTGGCTCTTCGATAAGAACGACATCCAAACCGTTACCAAAGTTATCTTGAGTCAGTACGCCTTCGATGATAATTCGACGCGAACCCGCCTTGCCGCCAAGGGAGATCCTGTGTTGGTGGAGAGCGGGGGAGTTGTGGATCTTCAAACAGCATCGATTGAAGTTCAAGCTCGGGTCGTAGACTATGTCTATGGAGAAGGGGTTCTGCCGCCCAGGAGTTTCTTCGAGCGAATCACGATTGAGCTGCTGGCCTTTCAGAGGGATTAGCGCCTTCGACCATGGATATCCATGAGAGGAAAGATGAGGCGGAGCATCATGCTCCGCCTACTTGATTTCTATGGAAATATTTCCTTGGAAATTAGGGGTCAATGGATTTCGATCACAGTAAACTCGATCGGACCATTGGGCGTTTCAGCACGTGCGATCTCGCCCGGGCGTTTGCCGAGCAGGGCCATGCCATAGGGAGATTGATGGGAAATCTTGCCGCTCCGCGGATTGGCCTCTTTGACCCCTACGACTTTGAAAATCTGCCGAGTATCGTCTTTGAAGGCGACCGTGACTGTGCTGCCGATGGAGACAGAATCGCCTGAGTGGATATCCTCGATGATGATGGCACGGCGGAGGATTTCCTCCAGCTCCATGATCTTCCCCTCGAGAAAAGCCTGGTCTTCTTTGGCGGCTATGTAGTTGGCGTTTTCCGTCAGATCGCCTTGCTGGATCGCATGGCGAAGGCGGGCAGCCATCTCCTGCCGGCGCGGTCCACAAAGCTCCTCAAGCTCCTTGCGGAGGTTTTCTGCGCCTTCCTTGGTTATGAAAAGGTCATCGCTTTCCATCGATCCTCTCAAAAGGCAGCGCTGCTGAAATACGAAAAACCACTGAAAAGACGCCGAAAGCACAGGGAGCAGGCTGGAATCGGGCAAGATCATTCTGAATGAGATGTCTTGAGAGTTTACCCATCGTATGGGAGGGTGTCAATCCGTTTTGACAATGCATGGCGATTGGCGCATAATGCATGACTTGGAGGTGAAGCATGGCTCAACCCTTTCCAAGCGAAGCATGGCTAAACGATTTTGAAACCCTGCTGAATAGCGATGAGCAGTATGCTGAGATCGCCAAGAACTGGGAAGGCGATTTCATGTTTGCGATCGAGCCGGATAAGGGATCGCAGGATGAAAACATGTACTACTACATGGATCTATGGCATGGGAAATGTCGAAGCGCGAAAACGCTCACGCAGGAAGAAGCAAAGCATGCGAAACCGGCTTTCATATTGCGGGCAACACGAAGCGAATTCATCAATGTGCTAACCGGAAAATTAGATCCCATGCAAGCCATGCTCACACGCAGATTGAGGTTGGAAGGCAGCATGACCTACGTGCTCCGAAATGTGCCCACGGTGTTTGATTTTGTGAGATGTGCTAGTAGTGTGGGGATCGTGGAATAAAGCCCTGAGAATGTGAACAGTTAGAATACAGATTAGCCTCAATACCATCGCACCAGTGTGGAAGAGTATTTGCATACGTTCAGGTATAACGCGTAACGTAAACGATGCTCGAAAAATCAAAAGGATGCACAATCATGGGGAACCAGCAGCGAACCATCAATATGCATCAAAAGGACGATGTATTTGATTATGTCGTCATCGGCTCCGGCTTTGGCGGCAGTGTATCGGCCATGCGATTGACAGCAAAAGGATATTCCGTGCTGGTCTTGGAACGCGGAAAGCGATACCTGGATCAGGATTTCTCACGCACGAGTTGGAATCTATGGAAATACTTATGGCTTCCCGGATTGAAATGCTTTGGAATTCTGGAGATCACTCCCTTTCGAACCGTACTGGCATTGCATGGATCGGGTGTGGGAGGCGGCAGCCTGGGATATGCAAACGTGTTGGTCGAACCGGACGAGAGCATGTTTGCATCTCCGAAATGGAGTCAGCTGGCGGATTGGAAATCAATCCTGCAGCCGCATTATGAAACAGCAAAGCGCATGCTGGGCGTAACCCGCAATCCGGAGCAGTGGGAAGGGGATCGAGTTTTAAAGAAAGTCGCCGACGAAATGGGCAGGGGACACACCTTCAATCGTACTGATGTGGGCGTGTTCTTCGGAGAACCGGAAGAACAAGTAGGGGATCCATATTTTGATGGCAAGGGACCAAATCGCGCCGGATGTAATTTCTGCGGCGGTTGCATGGTGGGTTGTCGCTATAATGCCAAGAACACCCTGGTGAAGAATTACTTGTTTTTCGCGGAGTCATGGGGAGCGGAGGTGCGACCGGAGTGTCTCGTGCGAGAAATCCAGCCGTTGGAGAAGGAGCAGGAAGACGGAGCGCGTTTCGAAATCGGTTATATGCCTTCAACGAAATGGATTCGCAAGCCCAAGCGGAAAGTACGAGCCAGAAACGTGGTGATATCTGCAGGAGTCACAGGAACGCTTGATTTGTTATTCCGCAGCCGGGATGTGAAACGATCCCTGCCGATGATCTCGTCACAACTGGGGGAAGATGTCCGGAATAACAACGAAGCTTTCATGGGGTCGGTTAGTCGATCTTGGAAGACAGATTTCTCCAAGGGAATTGCCATCAGCTCCATCTTCAGCGCCGACGAGGAAACGCACATCGAACCTGTCCGCTATCCGGCAGGATCGGCGATGATGGCAATCCTGCTGGGGTCACCCTTGATTGAATCCGGCGGAAACGCTTGGATCCGAATCTTCAAGACGATCTATAAGATCCTGAGACATCCGCTGGATTTCCTGATCTCGAAGGCATTACCTCATGTGGCCAAGCGCATGACCATCCTTATGGCCATGCAGACCAAGGAAAGTAAGCTCAAGATGCGTTTCGGCAGACACCTGTTGACTTTGTTCCGGCGCGGATTGGTATCGGAGGTAACGGATGAGGGCATGCCCGCTGCGAAAGTGGATGTAGGGCATCAGGTGGCGCATGCGTTTGCAGCGGAAACAAACGGCATCACCATGGGGTCCTTCGCAGAAGGTTTGTTCAACGTGCCCACAACGGCCCATCTGCTGGGAGGTTGTCCCATGGGAAAGGACGCTTCCGAAGGCGTGATCGATGCTGAATGCAATCTGCATAATTATCCGGGTATATATGTCATTGACGGATCCATCATGCCCGGGAATCCGGGATTGAATCCCAGCCTGACGATCACGGCACTGGCGGAATACGCCATGAGCAGAATCCCTCCCAAAGAAGGAAGCGTCGAACGCGACCCACTCGCGTAGGAATGGGAAACGAATATGAGAGATACAAGCTTTCGCCTGCTGACGGTTGATCTGAGCAGCGGAGAGTTTTCCTATAGCACGATCGAGGCAGTAGATCATATGGCATACCTTGGTGGATCAGGTTTGGGCGCAAAAATCCTGTTCCATGAGTTGACAATTGAATTACCCCCGCTCAATCCACAAGCGCCCTTGTTGCTGATAACCGGCCCTCTAACAGGCACAGGCGGACCGGCGGTGGGAAGGCTTGCAATCTGTGGGAAATCACCTGCAACAGGATTGTGGGCCGAATCCAATATCGGCGGATTCTTCGGGACTGAATTGAGGAAAACGGGTATCGATGGGCTGAAGATCGTAGGAAAGGCATCGAAGCCCGTATACCTGAGCATATGCGATGACGAGGTGGATATCCGCCCTGCTGGGCACCTATGGGGATCCAAGGACACCTACGAAACACAGGATGCCATTCGAGGCGAGTTGGGGGATACGAAAACGAGAGTGGCCTGCATTGGTTTGGCCGGTGAAACGAAAATACGCTTCGCATCCATCCTATGCGATCACGGGCGAGTGGCAGGAAGAACCGGTTTGGGAGCGGTGATGGGATCGAAGAATCTCAAAGCAATCGCCGTGCGGGGAACCAAACCCATACCGATCGCGAATGAGGAAAGGTTTGGCCCCCTGCGTAGAAAGGCCAACATCGCTCTGCGAAATGATATGCTCACGCTCGCCTTCAGAGAGGTGGGGACGGCAAGCGCAACCGAATACTGGGAACATCTGGGGATGATGCCCAAGAAGTATTTCAGCGCAGGGGTGTTTGAGGGTGCAGAGAAAGTCTCAGGATCACAAATGGTGGATACGATCCTGACCGGATACAAGGCGTGTCATGGGTGCGTGATTGCGTGCGGAAGAAGAGTGCGTTTATCAGACGGTGTCGAACGCAAAGGCCCGGAATACGAAACGATCATGGGATTTGGACCGAATCTGGGAATCGATGATCTGGAGGCCATCACCAGGATGGGGGAATGGTGCGACCGGTATGGCATGGACACGATTTCGGTATCCAATGCGATCGGGTTGGCATTCCTGCTCTTCGAAAGAGAATCCTTGAATGATGACGATACCGGTGGATTGGATCTGCGATGGGGTAACGCGGAAGCCGCCATGCAATTGGTGCACGAAATCGCAAAACGTGAAGGATTGGGAAAACAGCTTGCCCGTGGAGCGAAGGCTTTCGCAAGTCAACATGGTGTTCCGGAAATGGCCGCGCAAGTGAAGGGTTTAGAAGTTCCCTACCAGGACCCACGTGGATCCTCCGGAATGGCTCTGGTGTATGCGACTTCGCCACGCGGAGCCTGTCATAACCAGGGAGATTACTACATGGTCGAGACAGGCATGAGCATCGATGAGATCGGCATCGATTTTCTCAACAGGAGAGCGGGCGTTGAGAAAGTTGCCAACGTGGCTCGGCATCAAGATTGGACCACAGTGAGGAATTCGTTGGGGATGTGCATCTTCGCCAATGTGGAATCCAAGATGGTCGTGGCCATCTTGAATGAAGTTATGGGTTGGAATCATTCTATTGAAAGCTTGATGGAAACTGGCGAAAGAGCATGGAATTTAAAACGAGCCATTAATATGCGTCTTGGGCTCAACAAGGATGAGGATCGATTGCCAAAGCATCTGATGAAGGAACTCGAGGATGGGGGAGCGGCAGGCTATGCACCTCCCCTGGATGAGATGTTGAAGGCATATTACGATTTCAGAGATTGGGATGGTGAAACAGGGAAACCATCAAAGGATCGATTGAAAAAGCTGGGATTGGATTGGATCCTCCCTGAGATCTGGGAAGCACAAGCGTGAAGATGGGGAGATGATTTCGTTGGTATATGAGATCCTGAAAAACGTGAATGGATAGGAGCGGGAGGGAGCATGCCCAAAATCGTAACGGTAGCCCAGATGCGCGCGATAGAAAAAGACGCCGATGCCACCGGATTGAGCTACGCGCAGATGATGGAGAACGCCGGGAAGGCGGTTGCCGATGCGATGGTGAAGCGCCTGGAGGAGATCAAAGGCAGATTCGTTCTTCTGCTGGTGGGAAGCGGCAACAATGGCGGCGATGCGCTCGTTGCGGGCCACTATCTGGCAGAGGCGGGTGCGGAGGTCGCAGCGTATTTGATCAAACCAATACCAGGAGAGGATCCAAATCTGGCGCGTTTGGTAGAACGGGGATTGGAAATCGACATCGCGGAAAAGGATCGAGGCGGCAGGAAGCTATCCGCGCAAATCAGTAAAGCGGATGCGATCATCGATGGATTGTTGGGAACAGGCTTCGAATTACCCCTGAGGGATTCCGGCAAGAAATTCCTGAGCGATGTGAACATGAATCTGGCCAAGCGATCGGAGGCTCCCTTCATCTTAGCAGTTGATTGTCCTTCGGGGCTGGAGTGCGACACGGGAGAGATCGCTGGAGAGGCGCTGCATGCAGATTTAACAGTGACTTTCGCGGCCGCGAAACCCGGATTGCTGCGTTTTCCAGGAGGGGGATACGTTGGCGAAATCCAGGTGGCCAACATCGGCATCGAAGAGGATCAGAAGGAACTGGCGAAGGTAAATTTGGAGATTGCAAGCGCGGATATGGTGAGGGCCTGGCTGCCGGAAAGACCTAAAGATGCGCATAAGGGAACCTTTGGACGTGTCGTTGTGGTTGCAGGATCGATCAACTATCCTGGAGCGGCTGCGCTGGCAGGATTGGCTGCATATCGTGTGGGAAGCGGGTTGGTGACCATGGCGGTTCCAGGAAACATACAGGGTTTGATTGCCGCCAAGATTCCCGAAGCGACATGGATCGTGCTTCCCCATGAGCTAGGCGCTATCGCAGAGAGCGCCGTGGATGTGCTTGGTCAAGAATTGAAGGGCACAACGGCACTTCTGATCGGGCCTGGCTTCGGACAGGATCCCTCAACGGCCGCGTTCCTGAAGCGCCTGCTTAGTGATCAAGCGGGCATTGCAAGAGGGAGTATCGGTTTCGTGGGCGCGGAGGGAAAAACCAGCGCCGAGGTGGGAAACCTGCCACCGTGCATCGTCGATGCGGATGGGCTGAAGCTCTTGAAGAAGATGGAGGGTTGGGAACAAAGGCTTCCTTCGGGATCGATCCTCACACCGCACCCCGGTGAAATGGCCGTGCTTACCGATGAGCCGAAGGCAGCGATACAGGCAGATAGGGTAGAAAGTGTCAGGAAGTGGGCTAAGCAGTGGGGGCATGTGGTCGTACTGAAAGGTGCTTTCACCGTCATTGCGGCACCCGATAGTCGTGCAACAGTGCTGCCCTTTGCAACCTCCGCACTGGCAAAAGCGGGAACTGGGGATGTGCTTGCGGGAGCTATCGCGGGTTTCAGGGCGCAGGGTGTGGGCGCTTATGAAGCTGCCATATTAGGAGCCTATGTGCATGCACAGGCTGGGATCTATGCGGCACAGATTTTAGGCTCCGAGGCGAGTGTGCTTGCAGGAGAGGTTGCAGAGACGATTCCCTACGTGATGTCGGAATTGTAGAAGACTTAATGAGCCGCAAGATCCAAACCGAGTCCAGGCTTTATTCGATGGCACTGGATTTTCACAGTCCTTCACCTGGCGACATACACTTGTGGGAATGGTCAGCGCCTCCATCCGCACACGTAGGCTTGGTTTTCCGGAGGCGGCTATCGAGTTCGCGACACCCTGGGCTTTCAGTTTCGGAGATAAGCACGTAATACTTCAAAGAAAATGGAGCTGCCACAATAGGGGCAGCCCCGGAGCGGAGCCGCGTGCAATATGCACGCTGCGGTCCGATGAAGGGATCCGTTGAAGGGCAAGAGTGAGCGAAGCGATTTTAGGTGGCAGCTGCTTCGTCGCTTGCAGGCTTGGCCTTCTTTGTGGTTTTGCGTGTTGTGCGCTTCTTGGTTGTGTCTACGGCCTTCTCGATACGAGCCTTCTGCTCTTCAAGGATGACCTGGCCACGCTTTTGAAGTTCCTCTGCTTTCAACTTCGCTTCCTGGGCCAAGCGTTCTGCCCTGGCACGAGCTTCCGCGGTCGTATGCTCCACCTGATCCTTGAGCTCGATGCTCTTTTCGCGGATCAGGGTTCTCGTCTCCTCACCGGATTGTGGGGCCAGCAGGAGAGCGGTAGCTGCGCCGACAAGCCCACCGATGATCAAACCGGAGACAAATGCACCAAAATCACTTCCATTGCGATCTGCCATTTCGAAATCTCCTCCATGCGGCTAGAGACTTTACTGGTTATTCCGATCGACGCAAACCAATCAATTCGACGAAGCGCATGAGCGCTGCAACGGAGCTGTTCAGTTTGACGACGGGGTTGGCGATATTGTCACTCAGAAAAGTCGTCGTTCCACGCAGCGTACTCAAGGTCTGATTGGTCGCGTCCAGAATGGGACGAACTTCATTCTGAATAAGGGCCGTGAGCCGGGCGAGCTGAATGATGAGTACGATCAATGCCATGCCGACGATCAGAGCCTCAACCGCCATGAAGATGATGACGATATCGCGGATGGTTTGTGTTTGTTGAGGTGATTTGACCATCGATACGATGGCAAGGACGATGGCTGCCAAGATGAGTAAAACCAACAGGGATACGCCGGCAATCGCCAGCCGTTGTTTCCAGATGGCTGGGTATTGTTCTGGAATAGGATCCTGAACCGAGTGGCTCACAGATTGGGTGTCTTCCATGATTGAATCATTATAGCACAGAGATGATCTACAACTCGTCGTCCTTGGGAGGTCGGGGCTTGCGCGGTGAACGGCGTGCTTGCGGTCGAGGGCCGGCCAAGATCTCAGCAAGGACCAGGGAGACAACTGCCATCAAGGCAGCAGGAAGGAGATTCAAGCTGCCCAGGCGGAGCGAATCCCACTGCATCAGACTCCCCATACCATGTCCTGCGAAGAATGCAATCCATGAGACGATGAGATAGAGAAGAAGGCGTCTGAAGCCACCCCCGCGTAGAAGATGATAGCTCAATCCTATGGCGGAAGCGATGACGAAGGAGATAAGCGCGCCGTGTAGGGTCATGATTGGATGATCCCTCCGCCGAGGCATTCCTCATCGAGGTAGAAAACGGCTGCCTGGCCGGGTGTGATATCGGTGAGAGGTGCTTCGAGGATCACACGTGCGCTTGTCTGTGTCAAGGGCAGGACGCGCGCAGGAGTTTCCTCTGCATGATATCGCACTCGAACGAGAAGTATCTTGCGGCGGGAAGGCGCTCGACCAATGACCCAGGAAAGACGGTGAACGGTGAACTCGGATCGTTCCAGATCCTGACGTGAACCTACGATGAGACGATTACGAGGCAGGTCCTTCACAAGCACATAGAGTGGTTTGGAAGATGCAATACGGAGCCCCTTTCGTTGGCCGATCGTGAACTCCGCAAGGCCTTCGTGCCGACCAAGAACTTTGCCACGAAGATCCACGATTGGGCCAGGAGGCGGAAGAACTACTTGCTGACTTCGCAGGAAGCTGCGGTAGTCATCATCGGTAACGAAGCAGAGATCCTGGCTGTCGGGGCGGTCGGCAACGGGGAGATCGAAATGACGGGCCATAGCGCGGACCTCTTCTTTTGTGTGGACGCCGAGAGGGAAGAGGGTTTGTGAGAGCGCAGTTTGATCCAGCATGTGCAAGACATAACTCTGGTCTTTGGAACGATCGGTCGCGCGCAGGAGACGATAGCGACCGGAGCGTCGGACGATCTGGGCATAATGACCAGTCGCCATGTGTGTAGCGCCCATTTGCCGAGCGTGATCCAGCAGTAGACCCCAACGAATCGAACGGTTGCACTCGATGCATGGATTTGGGGTGATTCCTTTCGCATAGCCATCGATAAACGCATCCACAACAACCCTTTTGAAGGAATCTTGACAATCCAACTCATGAAACATTATGGACAATCGTTCAGCAACCTGCCGCGCGTTGGCGACATCCTGTGGGGAGCAGCAACGGTTGGCGCCATCGGGATCTGCACTCCAAAGGCGCATCATCAAGCCAAACACGTCATACCCTTGATCGACGAGCAGGGCGGCCGCAACGGAGCTGTCCACACCGCCGCTCATGGCAACGGCAATGCGCTGTGGCTTCATCAAGGGTTACCATGCTTGGAGGAGCGTAAATCCTGAATGACGGTGGGGAGAACCTTGAGCAGGGCGTCAATGTGATCCATTCGAGTATGGCGACCGAGCGTGATGCGCAGCGATCCGAGCGCGAAGGAAGGATCGATGCCGAGAGCCTGGATTACGAAAGATGGCTCCGGATCTCCGGTCTTGCATGCGGAGCCGGAGGAGCAGCCAAAACCTTCACGATCCAAAACCTCCACGAGTTGATGACCTTGAATGTGACGGAAAACGAAAGATGCATGGTTAGGGAGCCGATGGTCGGGATGCCCCGTAAGCAGGACATCAGGAATTGAATCGATGACCTGAGAGATCAGGTGCTCTCGAAGTTGAAGGAAGTGCCGGTTGTGCTCCTGGCGCTCAGCGAGGGTGATACGTAAAGCTTCCGAAAAGCCGACGATCAGCGGTGTGTTGTGGGTTCCAGAGCGTAGACCATACTCCTGACCACCACCCGTCAGGGCAGGAACGAGACTTATGCCCGAACGGATGTAGAGCGCCCCAATCCCTTTGGGCCCGTAGAACTTATGCGATCCAAGAGACATCAGATCCACACCCAGGCTTTCAACGTCAATGGGGAGTTGGCTGGCGGCTTGCACAGCATCCGTGTGAAGGGGAACCTGATGTTCACGGCAGATTTGAGATAGTTCGGAGATGGGATGGATGCTGCCGATCTCGTTGTTGGCATAGATGATGGAGACGGCGGCCACATCGGGGCTGATGCGGTCTGCAAGGATTTGGGGGTCGACGAGTCCGAACCGGTCGATGGGAAGCAGTTCGAGTTGGAAATCGTGAATCGATTCCAGTTGTTTGGCGGTGTTGAGGATCGCTGGATGCTCCACGGGGCTGGTGAGAATGCGGTTGGCATCACGCTCCTGGCGAGCTGCAAAGGCTGCGCCGCGCAGAGCCAAGTTATCGCTCTCCGAGCCGCAAGCGGTAAAGATGATCTCTTCCGGAGCGCAGTTCAAAGACTCGGCAACTTGTTGCCGGGAGGAATCTATCGCTTGTTGGGCGTGCAGACCCCAACCATGATGGGAAGAAGGGTTGCCGAAATGCTGCATGAAATAGGGCTGCATGGCCTCAAGGACGCGGGGATCCACGGGTGTTGTGGCGGCGTAATCCAGGTAGATGCGCTCGGAAGACATGGGGGAATATTCTAACATGGGGCGATTGAGTTCGCGTTGAGCGCGAGATTGGAGGGCGATCATCTGTCTGCCTGGACTCTGTTGGGCAGAGGATCATTATCGGGGATGTATAATCGAGGGAAAGAGGGAAGGAGAAGCCTTGAGCATGAAGAAGAAAGTGAAAGCAGTGGCTGCTCGTGAGGTGTTGGATTCGAGAGGCAATCCCACCATCGAAGTTGACGTGTGGCTTGAGGATGGAAGCCGCGGTAGGGCGATCGTGCCTTCTGGTGCGTCAACGGGCGTTCATGAGGCGCTTGAATTGCGGGACGGCGATTCGGAGCGTTACGGTGGGAAGGGAGTGCTCAATGCAGTCAAGAATGTGAATGAGGAGATCGCAGGCACGCTGATAGGAATGGATGCGCTTCAACACGACGATATCGATCAGGCATTGCGAGAATTGGATGGAACACCGAACAAATCTCGATTGGGAGCGAATGCCATTCTGGGCGTCAGCCTGGCGGTAGCTAAGGCTGGTGCAATCTCATCGGGGAAACCGTTGTACGCGCATCTGGGAGGCGAGGAGGCAGTTTTACTTCCTGTTCCGATGCTGAACATACTCAACGGAGGGGCCCACTCCGGATGGCAATCCACAGACGTACAGGAATTCATGATCATGCCGCTGGGAGCACCAAGCTTCCGAGAGGCCTTGCGATGGGGAGCGGAGATCTATCATCAACTCAAGAAGCTGCTGAAGAAGAAGGGATATACCCACCTGGTCGGCGATGAAGGCGGTTATGCACCGGCGTTGGGAACCAACGCCGAAGCTGTGGAATTGATCCTCGAGGCCATCAGAATGGCAGGCATGAAGGCGGGGAAGGACGTGGCTCTGGCACTGGATCCTGCAGCTTCCGAATTCTACGATGCAGACAAGCGAAGATACGTTCTGCGACGAGAAGGACGGGAGATGACGAGCGAGGAGATGGTCGAATTCTGGCGATCGTGGGTGGATGATTATCCCATCGTCTCCATCGAAGACGGCCTGGCAGAAGATGATTGGGATGGATGGGAGCATATGACACACGAGCTCGGAGAGAGATTGCAGATTGTTGGAGATGATTTGCTCGTAACCAATCCCGAACGCATTGCAAAGGCGATCGACCAGCAAGCTTGCAACGCGCTCTTGGTGAAGCTCAATCAGATCGGAACCTTGGCGGAAACCATCCAATCGATCGATCTCTGCAGGTCGGCAGGATGGAGAACAGTTTGTTCGCATCGCTCCGGTGAGACGGAAGACACGACCATCGCCGATTTAGCCGTGGGACTGAACATGGGCCAAATCAAAACAGGAGCGCCGGCAAGATCGGATCGTGTGGCAAAGTACAATCAATTGCTGCGAATCGAGGAGGCGTTAGGAGATAAGGCAAGATATGCGGGATGGGATGTGCTGAAGGGAAGTTGATCCGTGAATATGATGGTGATCGGATGAGCAGCATCTAGCCTGCGGGAAGATCCGGAGTGGAATTTTCATTGACGGTGTGCATGCCCGGTGCGGGAATGGCGCAGTAGGGGCAGATCTTCCAATGGAGATCCATCAAACTGCCGCAGGAGATGCAGGGTTTGCGAAGCCTGGTGTGACACTGTGGGCAGATTTGCCAATCATGTTGGGATCGAGCACCACAACCAGGACAGGTAGGGCTTTCCTCGATTTCGGTCAGCAGAGCTTCCTCTTCAAGCGTGTTTTGATAGACCTCATCGAGCGTTCGTCGTGGACGAAGGATGAGGTAGATCACCAGACCTGCCGGTCCGAGCAGGAGCACGATGGCAGCGGCCAGGATATGAAGAAGACGGTCCTGAGCGCGTGAACGGATGTCGCGATAGGCCCAAAACACAAGACTGAGCCACAATGCAGTCAGAAACGCAGCCGAAAATGCGGTCAGGTACAGGAGCGCGGCATCAAGTTGGAGGGGTTGAGTGCTTGCGGACATTGCGATCTCCCGAGGGCGTCATTATAGCATGATCGCAAGGCTGCAACTTCCGTACCGTGATCGACTATTCTCAGGAAGCCGATTTTGGATAGGGGGAGTGGAGAAGGGAGTTTGCCATGGGGGATCGACACACGAGCTATAGGATCACGGATCTTGCAAGCGCCGATCGCCCACGGGAACGTCTGGCGATGCACGGAGCGACAGCGCTTTCGAATGCAGAATTGATTGCCATTCTGCTTCGATCGGGAATCGAAGGAAAAAACGCCTTGCAGATGGCCCAAACACTGATCCTGCAATTCGGAGGCTTGACAGGGCTTCACAGGGCCAGCTATGAGGAAATCTGCGCATTCAGGGGAATCGGTCCGGCTAAAGCCTCACAACTCAAAGCAGCGATCGAATTGGGGAACCGTTTCGCCATAGCTACGCCGGACGAACAGCCGATCATCCAATCTCCAGAGGATGCTGCGAGTCTGTTGCTCTACGAGATGGGCGCGCTGGAGCAGGAGCATCTGCGTGTGCTGCTGCTTGATACACGCAATCGCTTGATGCGCATTGTGGAGGTTTACCACGGATCGCTGAACAGCTCGCTCGTGCGCATTGGCGAGGTCCTGCGCGAGGCGGTGCGAAGCAACGCCGCGGCCGTGATTGTGGCCCACAATCACCACTCCGGAGACCCTACGCCCAGTCCAGAAGATGTAGCTCTGACACGATCGATCGTGGATGCCGGAAAACTGCTGGACATCGAGGTGCTGGACCATCTGGTGATCGGCAAAGCGCGCTTCGTTTCTTTGAAAACAAGGGGATTGGGATTCGAGTGAGATTGAATGCATGATTAAAACAACAGAATCAACACGGCGAAGCGAGAGACGCCTGTAGAAAAATAGGCAGGCGTTTTTCCATCCTGAGGAAAGAAATCAGCGGAGGAATGTGGCACATTCCCTGCAACAGAGACAAAGCAGGATCGGAACTTGGGAGGAAAAGACGATCTCGTTCAAGTCGAGTAACGCACCGTGGAGGTAAAGAAGTGGAAAAGCAGATCATCCTGCTTCCGCAGAAGGATTATTGGTCCTGGGTGAGGGCATGCAAGGAATATGTCATGACCTTTGGGGCCGTCATGACTCACGATCCCGAAGCTGCAGCCCGGCATATGAGCCCCAGGCAAACGGTAACCCTGATCACGGGTGGAAACGAGTTTCCCGAGCAGGGAGATATCCAACTGTGGTTCCAAAACCATCATGCCAACGTGAAGCTGGATCCGATCCAGGCGCTTACTCCGGGCGAATTGAGACAAATCCTTCAGTATCGCTTGGAGACATCGAATCGATATGGTGTCGAGGAAATCGAACTCAGACTTGTCTGGCCGACGGAATTCCCGATGATCACCCAATCCTTTGGGTCGAATCCGTTGATCTATGGGGAGCAGGGTCTGCCGGGGCATGATGGAGTGGATTTCCGAGCCTTGATGGGAAGCAAGGTATTCTGTTGTGCGGACGGCCATGTGCTGGAAGTGCATGAAAATCCAACCGATCATGACTACGGAGTTCATGTTCGAGTCGGACACGAGGGCGGATATGCCACAATCTATGCACACTTGATGCAGGCCTTGGTCTCGCAAGGACAGGCGGTTGGAGCCGGGGATGTCATCGGATTGGCGGACACTACGGGAGCCTCATGCGGGAATCATCTGCATCTGACACTTCAAAAGGATGGCGCGACCGAATGCGGGGAAACCGATTACCCCAATGACGTGATCGACCCAACACCGTTTCTGGTATGGCCGGACGATGCAGATCCAAAGGTTGTGAAATCCATACCCAGAGATGCGGAAAAGTGTTTGATCGGTGTGCATGGAAGGATCGATGGCTCGCTGATGGAGGAGGATTTCAAGGCCATTGAAAAGGCGAGGATGGAGGCCGTGAAGATATCGCTTCATGAGGACAAGGAAAGTATTGATAGACTGAAGAGCGTCCATCCTGACATGCTGCTGGTGGCGCGCATCCAAGGAAGTAACGGAATCGATGACTGGCATGCAGCATCATTCTTGAGCAGGATCGAAATCGATGTGGGCAGGCTCTATCGATCGGGCGTCATGGAATTCGAGGTGCATAGCAAACCGAATCTGTTTTCCAAAGGATGGGCGCAAGGCTGGAGTGATGGGAAGGCGTTCGGAGATTGGTTTCTGACGGTGATTACCAAACTGAGAGCGTTGTATCCGGACGCTGGTTTTGGATTCCCGGGTTTGTCACCAGGCGGGAGGCTGACAGGTCATCGAATGGGCGCAATCGAATTCCTCGAAGGCGCCGAAAACGCGGCCATGGAAGCGGACTGGATCGGAGTGAACTGCCACTGGATGGATACGGAAAGCATGATGTCCATGCAGGGCGGCCGAGCGTATGAGGATTATCGATTGCGGTTTCCAAAGAAGCCACTGATGGTGACGGAATTCTGCAACGTTGCCTCGGATGTCGGCAGCCTTCAAAAGGCGAATGAATATTTGGACTTCTATGCGATGATGAGAGGCAGCGAGGGAATTCGAGCCGCGTTTTCGTTTGCTCTGTCGGCAGGAAGAGGTTATGAGTCGGTTGTCTGGAGAAGCAGGATGAATGGAAATGCAATCATTCCAGATGTGATCGGAGAAAGGATCTTCTAAACAACGGTGTGAAATAAAGAGACAATAGAATTGGAATCGGCCATGGTCAAAGGAGAAGCGCATGGCCGATTGCGCGTTGTATGGGATCCAACAACATGGGCAGTTTGGTACAGCGAAGATAGGGATCAGGCCTGCAGAAGTGCAATCAAGGGCGTCAGAGTTAGCGGGCTGAGAAGAGTGGAGACGAGAATACTGCCCGTTGTGAAATCGGGTTCAACATCGAATTCAAGCGCGAGCACAGAGGAGAATACGGCCGTAGGCATGGCGGATTCAATGAGCGCGGCTTGTTGGGCGACGGATTCAAGCCCCAGGATGAGCGTGAGACCAAACGCAATCAGGGGGGAGACCAGAAGCCTCAAAGAGGCCGAGATTGCCACAAGCCCCTTGCGTTTCGGAAAGCCATTATGCGCGATCTGCATGCCCAGGAGCAGAAGCATGATGGGAACTGCTGCACGACCGAGAAGCTCGAGCGGGAGCCAGATGAAATCGGGCATGGGGATGTTGAACGACCGCACAAGCAGTGCAATTGGAACCGCGTAGAGAGGAGGAAAGCTGATTAGCTTGCGAAGCGCGGCACGCGGGGAGAAAGCGCCGGCTGAGGCAATGTAGATCCCGAGGGAATTGATGGACATCGAGCTGGTAATAAAGAAGATCGTAGCCCAGGCTAAGCCCTCACTACCGAGGACGTAGTTGGAAAATGGAAGGCCGAAATTTCCGGCGTTCATAAAGGCGATGGTGAGGATGAAGGCCGAGGTCAGCTTCGGAGGAAGGCGAAGCAGACGGCTCAAACCCAAGCCGATGAGGGCCATGAAGATCATCAGCGAAAATGCCAGGACGACCATGAGAATCATGTCCATCACCGTGATATCGGATGAAACGAGTTGTGTGAAGACCAAACACGGCGTCAGGACATACATCGTTGTTCGGGAGAGGCTTCGGGGATCAGGGTGAAGCAAGCGCTGAAGAAGCACTCCGATGCCGGCGGCGATGAGGATGGGCAGGATGTTGTTAGCGAAGAGGGTGAGAAGTGAGTTCAATGGTGTGTGTCCTCAGTCTGAGTTGGATGCGTCCGTGGAGAAATCGGGCATACTGTCCATGAAGATGGCATGATCGAGAGCTTCATCGATGAGGGCGGCCTCATCCTCATCGTCCGTTTTCTCAAGAAGGGCTTCGAGATGTCTGATCGCTTGAGAGCCTCCAATTTGACCAAGAGCCCAAATGGCGGAAACACGCACGTCCAGATCGACGTCTTCGAGCAGATGGACGAGTTCGGGAATGGAAGCCCGGAGCTCGATTTCACCGACGGCTTGCGCGGCCAGAGATCTCAGACGAGGGGATGGATTATGAAGCTCAGCAAGGAGGATGGCGCTCCAATCCTCGCTTGCTGAACGACCCATGGCAACCAGAGCCGTGCCTTTGTTGACATCATCTCCCAAATCGTATACCTCATGAATCAGGGAAGGAATCTCGGGTCGAGAAGAATATCCAAGAGCAGCCAGAGCGCTCATGCGTACATGGGCTTCTGGATCCTTGGCGGTGATATGAAGGAGCCCGTCTTCGATCTCTCGCAGCAGGGAAGAAGAGCGTCCGGTAACTTCGCACAAGTAAAGAAACGGGCCCAGGGCGGTGGCCGCAGCAGCACGCACATCCGAAGAACTGTCATCCTGCAGAACCCGTAGCAGAGCGGGAGCGAGGGTGATGTCTTCGCATTCCCAGAGATTCTCAATCGCAGTACGCCTTACATCGATATCCTCATCATTCAGGGCAAAGCGGTTGATGGTTTCGAAGGTGTATTCGAAGTTTAGATCCGCAAGCTGACCCAATTCAACCAGAAGCGAGTACTTCCTGGAGGCGGGTATATGCCCCCAGATGTCTTGAAGCAACTTTAATTGCGCAGGAGGCAGATCGGAAAGTTCCGGGAGGCGGGAAACCGGTAGCGGAAGCGAGTCGTCGCGAAGAATGGAAAGCAATTGTTGGAGTTTCGTGGACATATCTGCCTCGAGACGACATTAGCGCGGAAGATTGATGGGATTGATGAAATCCTGGAGATTGATATACACCATCAAAGCGAGAAGCATAAAGAAACCGATGGCATGTGCAAGGCCTTCGTAGCGCGGCGACAAGCGGCGCCCCAGGACGGCTTCGATGCCCACAAAGATCAAACGCCCACCGTCCAGGGCGGGGAAAGGCAGTAAATTTGCGATTGCGAGCCCAACGCTGATGATGCCGATGAGATTCAACGTAAGGAACGGGCGTTGTGCAGAACGATCAATCGTACCCGCCCATGCGAGCATATCGTACATACCTTTAAGACCGCTGACACGCGCATCTTCAGGCGCGACCTCACCGCTGATCAATCTTCCTGGAAGATGAAACATCTCGTCGAATTGTCCCCACAGGGAGCCCCAACCGAGAGATACGGCTTGAGGCCAAGTGGTTTCCATGGTTGGGTTTCCGACCACAACGCCGATAGGACCTTGGTCGGTGGGATGATCGGTGCGGGGGGTGATCGTGAAATCCATGATTTGACCATTGCGGTCGATCGTGAAATCCGTATCCTCGCCAGCGTTGGAGAGGATCGCCTCCTGCAAGCCTGAAATGCCAACGACCGCTTCATCCTCGATACTGAGGATCAGATCGCCCGGAAGAATGCCGGCTTCAGCAGCAGGCGTATTGGATTCAACGATGGTTACAAGGACGCGATCAACATCAGGGGCTGCAAACTTGAATGCGGCAATGAGCGCCACGAGTGCAAGGATGACATTGGCGAGCGGGCCTGCAAGCAGCACCGCCGCACGAACGCGCTTAGGCGAGCTTGCCAAACCACCGGGAACGTCGGGGTCGTCTTCACCGAGAGGGCGAACGAAGCCGCCCAAGGGGATCAGATTGAACGTGAACTTGGTGCCTCCGGATTCGAACAGCGTGAACAAACGCGGTGGAAAACCGATTCCAAATTCCTCGATCGGAACACGGCATAACCGGGCGACAAGAAAGTGACCCAGTTCATGGCCGAGAATGAGCGCAGCAAGAACTGCGATGAAGATAAGAAGATCAAGCATCAACTACCATCCTGGATTGTCATCAGTCCAATGATCGGAACGTGGGAATTATATCATTTGGGTTCAATCTGGAACGAGAGAGACGCTAGACCAGACGGGCTGCCTCACCGGGTGGAGCTTGAAGAACCTCCTCAACGCCGGGAAAGACACGAAGGCGCGAAGCGACCTCTTCTGAATCGTCAAGATGTGTGATGCAGTGCACGTTGGGGCCGGCATCCAGGGTATAGCAGGCACGAAGGCCGGAGGCGCGCCAGGAACTTATGGCTTCCATGAGTGCCAGGGAGGTTGGCGAGAGGTAGAAAAGCGGAGGGTTTGAGGTCAACATGACAGCATGCATCATGTTGCTGTCCTGCTCGAGGATCGTGGCCAGAGGAAGGAAATTTCGCCCCGTAATGGCTTGGCGGCAGAGATCGAGACGACGAGGAGCATCAGCAACGCGCGCCTTCTGCAACGGGCTGGTGGGGGCAAGGGCATGACCCGCTGTGGAACCGATGCGCTTATGCTGCTTGTCAACGATGGCGATGAGGTCGATGATGCGCCAATACTCGGGTGGAGCGAACGATTGGGCGAATGCGTCTTGATCGGAATCCCCGGCGAAGGCTTCCACGAAACCGGCGAAGATCGAGCGGCATGCCGAACCGGAACCACGTCGAGCAAGTCGGGAGAGGGATGGGGGATCGAGCGGCAAGGAAGCCGCACGGCTGGCGGCGAGGGTGAGTGCAGCGAAAACGGCGGATGAAGATGCAATGCCTGCGCCGGCGGGAAAATTCGATTCGGTTTCGATATGGGCAGGTGTATCAGTTCCGACCATCTCGCGGATCAGATCAAGATGATGGGATATGCGGGGAAGAGGATCGTGATCGAATTGCACTCCGTGGGTTTCAAGGCGATCTGATTCCAAACGAGGATCGAACGTGACCGCTACACGAGACTCAAGACCACCAAGCGTCATCGAGATCGAGCCGTTCGCAGGCAGGCGGATGGACTGATCTCGGTTTCCCCAGTATTTTATGAAGGCGATGTTGGGAGAAGCGATTGCAGTGGCTGTTTGTGGGTTTGCGGGCAAGGAAATCCCTTCGTTGGTAGGTCAAGGCAGTTTACCACGGTATCGATCAAAGAAGCAGGATCAAGCGGCGTTAGAAGAAAAAACCACGCAAATCGGAATGACTGGGCGACTAGGTGCCAAATAGGAGCTGGCCGGCGATTCCGACAAGAAGAGGAACCGAAACACCAAGGGAAAGCCGAAGAGCGCTGAAGCGCCATCCAAGGAAAGGGATTTCAAAAGAAACACTCAGCAGCGCAAGCGAAGCCCAACTGGTGACAACGGCCAAGGTCGGACCGATCCCCGCCCCGGCTTCATAAATCGACGCGATCAGCGGAAAGACCACGTACGGACCTCCGGGGAGAAGCATGCCCATGACCGCGCCGATGAGGACACCTACAACACCTGATCCTGGGCCGATCCATTCGCGAACGAGATCTTGGGGAGAGAGCACGTTGATGAAGCCGACAATGGAAAAGGCGAGCACAAGAAGAACCGCAGTGCGCTTGAAGGTTGCCCAACTGATTTCCAGACCGCCGGCAAGGATGGGCTTGCCGCGGAGGAAGGCGATGATGGCCATTCCCACAGCGATGATCGAGAGGGTGATCGTGGAGACGTTCATTGCACAGCCTCCCGAATGCGCCGGGCATATCGTCCGAAGATCAGTTCAGCAAGCGCGCCCAGCAGCGGAGGAACGAGAAAAGTGAGCGCATAACGGATCAGTGTGAGTCGAGGACCGAGGAGCGCAAACTCGAACGGCAAGCGGGAGATGGACCAGAGGTTCTTGGCGCTGATGAAGGAAACGAGTACGCCGATTCCAGCACCCGCCTTGAGAAGCCCGCCGGCAATGGGGTAGTAGACGTAGGGACCACCCGGTATCAATCCGCCGGCAAGACTCGCGATGAAGAAACCTCGCCATCCCGATCCGGCGCCAAGCCATTTCTCGATAACCTCGGGCGGAATGAGGACTTGCGTGAATCCTGCGATGAGAAAGGCGGCGATGAGAAGTGGGATCACGCTGATCAACGTTTGCAGACCGTTGAGCAAGCCTGCAAGCGTGAGTGAAGAACCACCCTTGGACCACGAGAGCGCGGCCAAGGCGATCGCGATGAGAAGAAGGAAAAGATTGGCCCAATCGATCCTGAGACGTTTCATTCTTAGATTTCGTTGATCGAGAGCTCGAACCGGTACAATGTGACCATAGGCGGAGAGTTTAACGTAAAGCTCTTGGGGGAGCAACCCCTCTGGAAGATCCGGCTCGATCCAGCGAAGAATGAAATCGGCTGTTGGCATCCGCATGCTTGCGCAAGCATGGAAGAAGCCGACAGCCTGGACGATGGAATACGCACGGGCGCAACCAACGGGAACGCGATGGAATTGGGGTGGCCGACGGGTTTCGAACCCGCAACCTCCTGATCCACAGTCAGGCGCTCTGCCGTTGAGCTACGGCCACCATGGATGGGGAAATCTCCCCGGGTAGAATAGCGACTATTCTATCACGTTTCGAACTTCCACACCCCCAACTGAACCAGGTTTCCCTCTGCTCAAGGGACATAACACTGCTAAAGGATCTCTCCAATGTGTTCGATCATATCGCTTCGATCCAGAGAAATCTGATCACCACTGCGCATATCTTTGATCGTCACTTGACCGTTCGCAAGCTCATCCGGTCCAAGAATGAGCACGATGGGAATGCCCTGACGATCGGCGTATTTCAATTGCGTTTTGATGCGATCGGCTTGTGGATACCACTCCGCACGCAATCCTGAGGCGCGAAGCTCAGACGAAATACTCAGCGTTTGAAGGAGGCTCGCCTCATCAAACGCAACCAGAAGGATCTGAGCGGGATTGGGGCGCAGTTCGGGGGAGACACCTGCGTCCTCAAGGACCAGCCCGATGACGACATCCCCCATGGCAAAGCCGACACCCGGAACAGGATCGCCACCAACGATGGAGACGAGATCGTCATAGCGACCGCCGCCGAGAATGGCGCGATGGCGTCGATCCGCATCTCGCGCCTCGAAGACGATTCCTGTGTAGTAATCCAGGCCGCGAATGATCGAGGGATCGTATTCGATGTAATCGCTGACGCCGAGTTTCTCGACCGCCTCGAAGAAGGAAACCAGCTGTTTCGATTGTTTCCAGGCTTCTGTGTCGGTTAGCACATCCTGCAAGGCCAGGATTTGATCGTCGCTGAGACCCACCTCCGAGGCATATGCCTCCCATTTGCGTTGATCCATCTTGTCCAAACGATCGATGGCGCGGAAGGTTTGTTGGCGCAAGTCAGAAGGAATGCCTATCGTTTCAAGTTGGATTTCAGCAAGCGTGCGGCTGTTGACAAGGATGCGGACCGCGGAAGAGGGAAGACCGAGATTTCGAAAGAAAACTGCAGCAACGGCAGCAAGCTCGGCATCCGCCTGAGGTGTGTCGACACCAAGAATGTCAATGTTCCATTGAAAGAATTCACGCGATCGTCCCTTTTGAGGGCGTTCATAACGCCAGAAGGGACCAAACGACCACCATCGAATAGGACGCGGGAGAGCCTGACTGCGCGTGGCCACCATTCGAGCCAGAGACGGAGTCAGCTCGGGACGAAGAGCGATCATTTCACCGCCGCGATCCTCAAAGACGAAGGATTGTTGCTTGACGAGTTCGTCGCCGGATTTCGCAGCATATAATTCCAATCTCTCAAGGAACGGGCCTTCAAATTCCTGGTAACCGAAACTTTCGGAGACGACCCGGATATTGCGATACAGCCATCCACGCATGGCCATCTCTTCGGGATAGAAGTCTCGAGCTCCTTTGACTGGGAGGATTTTACTCATAGACATGCTCCTGGTAAGAAACAAGAAAGACGGCGCTACGGGCCAACGCCGTCTGATTTCTGATTGAGAATGAACCTTATACAGCGCCGGCCTACATGTAGATTTCCTTCCCCGGATGGTGAAGAGGGGAAGCTGGGTGATAGATTGGAGCGCAAATCTCGGCACGGGCTTGCATCAGGGCGATTATAGCACACGGAGTGCGATCTCTCAGGATAGGGCTTCATCAACGGCATGAATGAGAAGCTTGTCGTTGATGAGATCTTCGATGGTCTGGATATCGGGCGATAGATAATGGTCTTCAGCAATAAACGGCAAGCGCTCGCGGATTGTACGATACGCGGCTTGGGATCCCACCCCCAAATGGGCGTCTGGCATTTGTTGAAGACGAATGTCGATGGCCTGCGAGGCGGCTATCAATTCAATCGCGAGAATGCGTCGTAAGTTGTGAATCAAGGCGAGCAAGTGCCTGGCAGCTGTTGTAGCGTTGGCATTGATGTCCTCTTGTCCACCGGAAGTTGAAAGGGAGCGAACACTATCCGGAATCGAGAGCGATTGGTTTTCTAACGCCAGAGATGCTGATGTGTAGTGGAGCATCATGAGACCGGATTGGAGACCAACAAGGTCGACGTTCGGCACCAACATGGATGGAAGGCCTCGGTTGAGGTGGGCGCTGGTGAGGCGGAAGATACGGCGTTCTGAGATGGCCCCAATTTCGGAAAGGGCGATCTTCAGATAATCGCAGCTCAATCCGATGGGTTCCCCATGGAAGTTGCCTCCCGAGATGGCATGTCCATTGAAGAAGAGAGGGTTATCCGTGGCAGAGTTGATTTCAAGAGATGCAACCCTCTCCGCAAATTCAAGCATCTCCCACGCAGGTCCATGGACTTGAGGCGTACAGCGAAGACTGTAGGCGTCCTGAACGTGATCGGTGCTGTCCACAAGCGTGCTTCCAGCCAGGAGCGCAAGGATGCTCTCCGCGACTCTGACCTGACCAGGATGTGGGCGAACGCGATGGAGCCGATGATCGAACGCAGAAGAAACACCGAGCAGAGCTTCGATCGACAACGCAGCGGCGATATCGGCAACACGAAGAAGCGAGCGTGCATCCAGACAGGCAAGTGCGAGCATGGCCACTGTAAAGGTGGCGCCGTTTGTGATCGCGAGCCCCTCCTTGGCTTGAAGGCAGATACGAGGGATGCCGGCTTTTCGCATGGCTTCAGCGCCGGACATGAGTGTTCCCTGAAACCATGCCTCGCCGCTGGGTTCGGAATGATTTTCATCCGGATCGGAAGATAGAACCAGTGCCAAATGAGAGAGGGGAGCAAGATCGCCGGAGGATCCAAGCGATCCTTGGGAAGGGACTTTCGGAACGACATCTTTGGAAAGCATCTGAATCAAGGTGGCTATGATCTCAGGTCGAACGCCCGAATGACCCTGGGCGAACGTATTGGCGCGGACGAGCATGGCCGTGCGTACGACATCCATCGGAAATGGAGGGCCCAATCCGGTGGCGTGACTGAGGATTAAATTTCGTGACAATTGGACGGCATGCTTGGGATGGATCACCTGATCCGAGAAGATGCCAAAACCTGTGTTGACACCATAGACAATCTTGTCTGAATGGATGATATCTTGCACAGAATCAGAACAATTCTGCACACGTTTGGAGGCTTCAGAGTCAAGGATCACATCAGCGGCATGCCTGGCAACGGATTCGATTTGAGAAAGGGTCAATTGATGGCCATCAAGAATAACGGGTTTTGAAGGTGTCATACGGTTTTCTCGCTGGATTGGCTCTGGATGTGGGATCGGTATCGATGGATGCGAAGCGGCTGGAGGTTTTCACCAAGCCACTTGAGAAGCGGCGTATCCGGAATAGGGATGGGATGGAGGCAACGACAAGCGCGATAATAGCAGCGCGCATGGCAAAGTGTCAGTGACGATGGGGATCGAGAGGGTTTATGGAATTGTATGAAGGTTGATGGGCCCGGAATAGAAGGCCGTGGTTTCACGAAGCGATATGGGATGACATCCATGATTTGATCTGGACTGTACATAGATATGGATGGACATTGACGCCTTGTCAGATTGGAATGAACATGGGCATGGGCGCTTCGATTCCGTGTTATCGATGAAGCGAAGAGCGCGTTTTTCCCAGGATTCATTCTCACAAAACCAGTATAGCACGCCTTTTCTTTCGAACTGACTGAGCGTGTATCATGGTATCCTTGATCGAATTCGACTAGCAACACGTGGAGTGTCCATTGGCGACCTTGCCGATACTGATCCTGATGGGGGGTATGGTAGCGATTTGGGCATTCAGGAAGCGAAGCCTAAGATTTCGCTGGGGACTATCTATCGCTGTTGCTTTCATCGCCTTGATAGTCAGTGTACTTATCACACAGGGAGCGCCTATAAGGGCAAGTTTGTCCATTTGGAGACCCCTGGACATCTTCGGCACACAAATCCGTATCCTTGCAGATTCTACAAACTCAAAACTGATCCTAGCGACGATCGCATCCTTGATTGCGATTCTGCTTTCAGAAGTTGTGAGAATCGGGCAGAGGGAAATTCAACTCCATCCGATGAAGCTTGCCTATACAGGGCTTGCGATCATGGCTTTGCTTTCTGCAAACCTGCTGAGTGTCGCCATGAGTTGGGCGTTGATGGACCTGGTGAGGTTGATCCAGGGACTGACGGTGGCGGAAGAAGAACGAGAGGTATCAACGCTGCTGGCAGGAGTGGTTGTAGATTGGATTGGGATATTTGCGATTATCGGGACTTCAATCGCAAATGGATTGGCGGGTGGAGTTGATGATCTGGAAGTGCCACTGGCCAGCGCTTGGGCGGTGGAGCTTCTCATATTGGCTGTGATTCTACGACTGGGGATCTTTTCGCTTGGATACAGGATCTCCAATAAAGGCGAAACCGAGGAGGCCTTTCCCATCCTCATCGGATTGCTGTCTCCGGTCGTTGGGTTGCCCATTCTGGCTCGCCAACTCACGTTTGGTTTATCCGACGGATTGAGCATTGGATTGGGAATCGGGGGAGCCATCGGCATGTTGGTGGCTGGTATGAGATGGTTGCTTGCAGACGAAATGCCGGAAAGACGTCGTTTCCTGATACAAAGTGTGGCATTCTTAGGGATCATGGCAGCAAGTTTGAGACCAGAGCATGCAAATGATGTAATCGTGGATGCTGTTCTGATCCTATTGATGATGGGAACCCTTGGATCGATTTGGAAGATCTACGCTCCTTGGCAGAGGATAATTCCATTTCTTGCGGGCTTGATGATCCTGATCCCCGTTTGGTCGCCCGGATCGATGATCGTGGAATCTATGGCGGAAGGATTCGAAGCGGGCGAACATATTTGGATTCCGATATTGGGCATGATCGGCCTGGCAATGATCATTGTGGGGATTGTGAGGGATGCATTCGATGAGCTGCGCCCCTGGTATGTTGATGATCTTGCGCGTAGTCTTTACACCGCGGCCTTGATGCTGCCGATAGTAGGAGGGTTTGGATTATCCATTGGAGCGGATTCTGGAATGGGGCTGTGGTCGATTGTCACCAGCTTGATTACCGCCGGACTTGTGGGAATCGGCGTTCTTTCGTTGAGGAGAGTCAAAGGACGGTGGTTGAGGCGGATACAAATGGGATTCGCGCGATTGAATGAGGCTCCTTTCTTGGAGATCGCGGGAGTGATAGCTCAAGGGATTTTGAGGGTCTTACGAGCCATTGGAGGAATTCTCGAGGGCGAGGGGGCTATGTTGTGGATCTTCGTCATCCTGCTGCTCATCCAGCTTGGTAGTGGATTGGGATCATGATTTCTTGGTTGCGCGAATTAGCCATGATTGCGGTAGGGATGGCGTTCATAACAGGCGCATTGGCGATCGTGTTGAAGGATCGGCGCTGGATGCTGCTGATGTTGGCTGGAGAATACATCGCGCTGACGTGGCTGGTAGGATTGGCGCTTCCCATTCAAGTGGCAGCCGCGAAACTGGTCGGTGGGATGATGGCATGTGCCATTCTGGCCATGAGTGTAGTACGTGTGGGATATGAAAGCAGATTGTCGGAACGAGAGGGGCTTCCCTCGGGTTTTGCCTTTCGTATCATCGGTGTGTTGCTGGTAAGCGCATCGATGTGGGGGCTTGTGGAAAGAGGAGGGATGTTCCTTCCGCAAGCCGTACACCCTGCTGCGGCATTGGGGTCGGGATTGTTATTGGGGCTTGGTTTGCTGCACCTGGGAATATCGGAGGAACCCTTCCGAGTGGGTATTGGATTATTAAGCGCGATGGCAGGTTTTGAGATCGTGTACGTTGTCGTTGAGCCCTCTCTAGCCGTGCTTGCATTCATGACCGCCATTCATATCGGTATATCCATTGTCGTAAGCTATCTCATCGTGGGGGCATCAACGGATGAAGTAGAAGGATTGTCGTGAGCGCACCATTGATCTTGACGATAGGAAGCATTCTCCTGGCTGCCGTCATACCCTTTATCCGGTTGCGTAGAGAAGCTGTGATTGCGATCGCAGTATTGGGTGCGGCCTTACTCGGCGCATTTGCGTTGCTCATGCCCATCGAAGAGGCGCTTTCAATGGGGACCACGGGCGTGCGTGTAGAAGGAACCTGGATGATTCTCGGCAGAGCCTTAACTCTCGATGATGGAAACCGTACCGCCGTGGGTTTCCTTTATCTGATCGGTGCCTTCATGATCGGCGGCACATGGATGGCGGAGAGAAGCCGATACTTGCCGAGTGTCGGCTTGATCATGGTGTATGTAGTAGCGGCATCTTTGATGGTAAAACCATTCCTGTTTGCGGTTTTATTCATCGAATTAGCAGCCATGGGAGCAGTTTTGATCTTGGTGGAGGGACGATTCCAGGCACGCAAAGGAGCTCTTCGCTTATTGATCTTATACACCCTGGGAATGATCGTGCTTCTGTGGGCAGGGTGGTTGGTTGAAACCGGGGGGATCACAAGCGGCGCAACGCAGGAGGCAATGCAAGCGACAGCCTTTCTGGCGTTGGGATTCGCAATTCTGCTGAGCATACCTCCTTTTCACATTTGGTTGCCAACTGCGGGAGAGGAAGCCAAACCCTACGGATTGATGTTTGTGGCGGTCATATTGCAGAGCGCGGGATTATTCTTTCTGCTGTTCTTTCTGAATCAATATCCGTGGTTGCGGCAAAATGAGAATCTCTTTGCAGGAGCCAGATTGGTGGGCGCGGTCATGGTGGTTTTCGGAGGCGCGATGGCGATTGCGCAAAGGCAATTCAGCAAGATGATGGCATACGCGTTGCTGGCGGATTTTGGTGTGATCGTAATCGCGGTTGGAACCGGACAGGCAGCAGGATACGAGCTGGCGATCGGGCATTCGGGGGTGAGAGCGATAAGCCTGGCAGTATGGGCGTTGGGCATAGCTGTCTTGAAACAACGTGAGGGGGAAGATACCCTTGAGAGACTCGAAGGAAGCCTGTGGCGATTTCCGTACGCAACAGGAGCAACGATGGCTGGACTGTTCGCGGTTGGGGGGCTTCCGCTTACTGCAGGATTTCCAGGAAGATGGGCGCTGATGACAATCTTGGCACCAGTGAGCGGAATTGCCGCTGGAGCGATATTGATTGGGACCGTTGCGATCACGATGGGCGGATTGCGATGGATGATCGCTATGTTGAGATCGCGAAGCGGAAGTGAGGAGAGAATCAGTTGGCCTGAACGCATCTTCCTGATGTCAGGATTGGGATTGTGCCTGGTGCTTGGATTGTTTCCACAATTGACATATCCTCTGGTGGTGAAAGCAGGGGAGGGATTGATGAACCTGTTGCCTTGAATACACCAGCGGGATGACATGCTATAATCCGCGAAAGTGCGTATGGAGGGTTCTTTGATGGACGATAAAGAGCTCGGGAAGAAGGTCAAGTGGCTTGAAAAACAGCGTCAAAAGGATGCTGAAACCATCACGCGCTTGAAGGAAAGACTGGAAGGAAATATTACAACGATCGAAAGCTTGCAGCGGCAGGTGAAAGAGCTTGCAGGAGAAACGGCACGCATTGCCGCAATGAGCAGCAAGGTAAGCGAAGTCGAAAGCGCCCTGGCAAAACATCGGCAGGCGATATCTCGCATGATCGATGAATCTTCAAAAACAAGTGAAGGAAGCGTTGATGGCAAAGACAGCTATGGAAGAAGCGATATTGAGAAATTATCTAAAACCACAGTGGAACTGAGGGAAGGCTTGCGCGATCTGAGCGATATCAGGAAGCAAATTGATCAGCAGCGCGAAGAGCAGGTCCAAATATCCCGCGGTCTCAATACTATAGAGAAACGATTCGAAGGCCAAGTGGTTTTCGATGAAGAACGCGCCATCGTTTTGGCATCGCTGGAAGAGGGGCGCAAACAAGACATGAAGCGCGTTACGGACATTCTCTCGGAACTTTCGGATATGCGCGAACGGACTGAGCTTGCGCGCAGCAGTGTCGATTCCATGCAGGATCGGATCGAACAAAGCGAAATTCGATTATCGCAACTCAGTGGAAGAGAGAAGGAAAGGCGAGAAGCGCAGGATCTTTGGACGGAGCAACAAACCTCGAAGATTGTTGAATTCGAGCGCGAGAGAAAAGCATGGGCTGCGCGTTTTGATGAATTCGAATCAAAGGCTGAAGAGTTTCAAGACCGGGCCATGGCATATGATGAAACCTATCGAAATCTTCGGCAGCTGCAAGGAGAACTGACCGATACTCAAGAAAGACTCGACAGACGAATCCACGAAATTGGCGAAATGCAGCGATTGGCAGAAGATCGAGCGTCACAGGAATGGACAACGTTCAAGGCTGACGAGCAGAAACGATGGAACACCCAGAAATTGACCAATGACGAGCAATGGCGTGAACACATGAGGTTGCATGAAAAACTGGCATCTGAAGTCGGAACGATGAGTGATAACGTAAAGAAACTGCTGCAGGGATTCGGTGATATGCAGGAGCATGACCGGCAAAGGATCATGGAATTATTGAAGAACCTTAGAGAATGGGCGGCGGAAGTAGAATCGCGCCAGAGCTTGAAATAACCAATCAAAGATGACATCCCCTACGATCATCAAGGTCAAATCCCCTGAGTTTGAAAAATGCGCGTATTGGGAACAGCAGGACATGTAGATCATGGAAAATCCCGATTGATCGAGCGTCTAACGGGAATACATCCAGATCGCCTCAGAGAAGAACAAGAACGCGAGATGACAATCGATCTGGGATTCGCTTGGATGAATTTACCGCATGGAGAGGAAATCGGGATTATCGACGTGCCGGGGCATCGAGATTTCATCGAGAACATGCTTGCAGGAATCGGGGGAATTGACGCGGCCCTTTTTGTTGTGGCAGCCGACGAAGGCGTAATGCCTCAGACCAGAGAACACCTTGCAATCCTGGATCTGCTGGAGGTGCCGAGGTGTGTGGTTGCGTTGACAAAGATCGATCTGGTAGAGGATCCTGCATGGTTGAAGCTGGTGAGAGAGGACGTGGAGACGGTTTTCAAGAAGACGAGATTTGAAGGCTCTGAGATCGTTAACGTCTCTGCTTTAAGCGGTGAAGGCATCCTTGATTTGGTGGAAGCTATCGAAAGAACGATCGGGACAGCGGAGGTGAGAAGAGACATTGGAAGACCCAGGCTTCCCATCGACAGGGCATTTACGATGGCCGGTTTTGGAACCGTGGTGACTGGAACACTCATCGATGGGTGGTTACAAATTGGAGACGAGATCCTCGTCTTGCCGGAAGGATTGAAGGGCAGGATCCGAGGGATGCAAACGCATAAAACGAAAGTCGAGAGGGCGATACCAGGAAGCCGTGTGGCGGCAAATCTAGCCGGTGTAGACGCGAATCGGGTGGAGAGGGGGGATGTGGTTTGCAGGAAGGGCGATTTCGAAGCCACGAAACTGGTGGATGCGAGCGTGCGTATGTTGAGAGTTGCCCCCGGCGCGATGAAGCACAATCAGCAGGTGAAGATCTATCTGGGAGCGGCGCAACGCATGGCACGAGTGCGACTATTGGGAGCAGAGCGGTTGGCACCAGGAGAGAACGGGTGGATCCAGTTGGTATTAGAAGATCCCGTGATTGCCGCGCGCGGGGATCGTTTCATCCTGAGAAGACCCTCGCCAGGAGCCACCATCGGAGGGGGTAGAGTCGCGGATCCACATCCAGCGAGGCGATATCGAAGAAAGGATCCCGAATCCTTGGCACGTTTGAAGGATTTGATGACAGGGGGCTCTGCAGAGATACTGCAGCAGACGCTCAAGGGGCACGGAATAATATCCATCAAGGAAGCGATTTCAAGAGCGGGTTTAGATATTCAGCAGGCTGAGAGTGGACTGCAGGAACTGGTCAAGACAGACATGCTCATATCGATGGAAGAGGGAGACATCGATGTGGATTCAGAAACCATGGTCATCGAAAGGACGATATTAGCAAATTGGCTGGAGAAGATGACGCGTGAGATTGAACATTTCCATGCACAATATCCTCTCAGACAGGGAATACCGCGCGAAGAACTCAAAAGCCGCATGAAAGCAGATGCCAGATCGTTCGCATTGCTGCTGGAGTATGCGAGTAATGAGGAAATCGTGAAAATCGATGGGTATCGTGTGCGCAGCACAAACTATGCCCCTCGGCTTAATAAAGAACAAACCGAAAGCTGGAAGAGGTTAAAACAACGGTTTGATGCATCGAAACACACACCTCCCTCGATCAAGGATTGCCTCGATGCGGTTGATGAAGAAGTTATGGGGTATTTGTTGAATCAAGGGAAACTGGTCAAAGTATCCGACGCCGTCGTGTTTGATGAGGACACCTATCGAGAGATGGTCGGCGTTATCAGGAGTAAGTTGAAGGAGAGGGATGAATTAACGGTGGCAGAGGTGCGTGATTTCTTCGGCACGTCGAGGAAGTACGCATTGGCCCTTATGGAGCATTTGAACGAGGAGGGTGTGACCGTTCGGGTGGGAGATGGACATCGATTGGCCTGATGGGATCCAAGGAATATCGGGAAGAAGGAGGAATCAATTCGCAGCGTAGCATGGAGTGGAGGCTACGCTGCGAACTGTTCAAAGAAGGCTCATGGGTGAAGCTCTAGATTGCAACCGAGGAAGGAAGGCGAGCCATTGAGAAACGCATCCCCGGGCATGGGTTTGCGGCCAGCAGGTTGAAGGATTTCGAGAACAAGGCCTCCAGATGATGTGCCCACAACGGGAAGGTAGCCCGCCAGCGATACCCTGCCGACAGCCACGTCATCCATGGGAAGCGAATGCGCCTTGCGCACAACAATACGCCGATCCTGCCATTGGAAAAAGGATCTTGGCCAGGGCTCGAATGCACGGACTTGAAGGGCGAGAGCTGCGGCAGGCTTACCCCAATCGAGGATCCCATCGAGTTTCGTAAGCATAGGAGCTGATGTAGCGAGAGCATCGTTCTGAGGAACGGGAGATACTTGCCCTTCACAGTAGGGCGTGAGGGTTTCTTGAAGAAGTTGCGCACCAAGGGATGCCAAACGAGCAGAAAGGCCGCCTCCCGTTTCCTCTGGAAGAATGGGAGTGGATACCTTCGAAATGATGGGGCCTGTGTCCAGGCCTGCATCCATCTTCATGATCGTGACACCCGTATCCATATCACCGTGGAGAATCGCAGCTTGTGTTGGAGAAGCACCACGCCAGCGAGGAAGCAATGAGGCATGGACATTGACACAGCCACATGACGGGATCTCCAAAACCGAAGGCGGAAGGATTTGACCAAACGCAGCCACAACGATCACTTGTGGTTCAAGGCGCTGTAGTTGGGATTGGATTGCTGGATCCGAAAGACGTTTCGGCTGTAGCGGAGTGATGCCCAGATCAAGTGAGGCAAGTTTGACAGGAGACGAGGCGATCTTGCGCCCTCGACCGGAAGGGCGATCGGGTTGAGTAACGACGCCTATAAGGTCAAAGCCCTGGGAAAGGACTCGCAGCGTAGGAAGCGCAAAATCAGGAGATCCCATGAAAATCACGCGCATGATCGTATCCTAGCATGGATGGCGAACGATGCAAGCATGGATCTGATCCTGGAATTTTGCACGATGGAGGTGCGGGAGTAGAATTGGCCGGATGGATCGAAAAGATCCTTCGCTGTGAACCGTTTGGCGACGTAAGAAGGAAATGAATAGACACCAATTCGAATCGAGGATGACCATTGAGGAAGATATGGAATCAACCCGAATCCGTTCCTGAAGTGGTGGAAAAAGAGCTGGATGCATTTTCCCCCATAGAGCGGCAGATCTTGTACATGCGCGGCCTATCTTCATTGGATCAGGTAGACGAATTCTTAAATGCAGAGAAGATAAGCGACCATGATCCATTCCTTTTGAAAGGGATGAAGGAGGCTGTGGAGAGAATCGAGCGAGGCTTGCTGAACAATGAGAAAATCGTCATCTATGGCGATTATGATGTCGATGGCGTTACGAGCGCAGCTTTATTATTGGGAACAATCAAAACATTCGGGGGAAACGTCGAACATTACATTCCTAATCGTTTCAACGAAGGTTATGGCCTGAACAGCGGAGCGATCGAGATCATCGCAGCGCAGGGGGCGAAACTGCTGATCACGGTCGATTGTGGAATGCGCGCATCGAATGAGATAGCGATGGCTGGAAGATTGGGCTTGGATGTCATCGTCACTGACCACCATCTACCTGGAGAGAAACCGCCGGGAGGGCTGGCTGTAATCAATCCCAAGCAGGATGGAAATACATATCCGTTCCAAGAACTGGCTGGAGTTGGGCTGGCATTCAAACTGGCGCAGGCACTGCATCGCAAAAGAGGTCTGAAGGATCCGGAAGAAGCCCTGGATCTGGTTGCCCTGGGAACCGTGGCAGACATGGCCGTCTTGAAGGGCGAGAATCGGGCGCTTGTTGCCAGGGGTATCAAACGGCTTCGGAGAACCGAACGAGTGGGCCTGCAGGAATTAGCGAAAGTAGGGCGGATTCAACTGGGGAAAACAAATACAGGAACGATAGGTTACGTCTTAGGGCCGCGATTGAATGCCGCCGGGAGGCTGGGAAGCGCCGAAAATGCACTGCTTCTGCTCACAACAGGGAGTAAACTGCAAGCAGAGGACATTGCGGAACAATTGGAACTCACGAATCGCAGAAGGCAGGATCTTACTGCTGAAACCGTGGAAAGAGCCATCAAGAAAGCCGTGGGAGATGGGGATGTACCGCTGATTCTGTTCGCAGCTGATGAGGCATTCAACGAAGGCGTGGTGGGACTTGGGGCATCCAGATTGGTGGACAAGTACCACCGACCGGCGATGGTATGTAATCGAAGCGGAATACATACAAGGGGATCGGCGAGAAGCATTCCCGGATTCCACATAGCAAATGCTATTGATCGTTGTTCGGAATTGCTCGTCAAACACGGGGGGCATGCAAGAGCGGCCGGCTTCACGATGGAAACAGACAAGGAGAAGCTGTTTGCCGAGAGAATGATGAGAATTGCAGAAGAGGAACTAGAAGAAGGCGATCTGGTGCCCAGAATAAGCATTGATGCAGAAGCGGGCCTGGATCAACTGAATTCCAAACTGCTGGAGTTCTTTGATCGATTGGAGCCTTGTGGTGAAGGAAACCGGAAACCAACTCTAGTAGCAAGGAATGCAAAGGTTCTGGCCAAGAGGGTTGTGGGAGCAGATGGAAAGCATCTGAAGTTAACCTTGAGCCAAAAGCAACGCAGTATGGATGCGATTGCCTTTCGTATGGGCGAGCTTATCGACGAACTTCCCTCAAGAATCGATGTGGCTTTTAATTTCGAACGGAACGAATACCTGGGATTTGAAAGCATGCAGATGAACGTCGTAGATATTCATTGGTAGGCGCGTTTGAACCAAATCGTCCGCATCGAGAAGAATACGCAGGCGCAGATAGAGCACATGCATGCAAAACGAGAATTCAAGGATGGAAACCCAGGAAATTTCAATCCACGAAGCGGTATTTGATCAATGTCCAAACCGCTTGAAAGGCATCCTTGAGCTTGATCTTCTTGCCCTCGTGGTACTCACGGGGATTGAACGAGATCGGAACCTCGAAGATACGTAACTTACGCTTTAGCAATTTTGCAGTGATCTCCGGCTCGAAATCGAATCGCTTGGAATGGAGAGGGATCTCTTGAATGAGCTCGCGCTTGAAAAGCTTGTATCCCGTTTCCATGTCCGAAAGAATACTGTTGTAGAGCAGATTGGTCATCAAGGTGAGCAGTTTATTGGCCACCATGTGCCAAAACATGGTTGTGCGTCTTGGAGCACCAAGAAATCGGGATCCATAAACGACATCGGCGTTACCCTCTTGGATCGGCTGCAGAAGGGAGGGTATGTCTCGAGGGTCATATTCGAGATCGGCGTCTTGAATCAGAACGAGATCCTTCGTGGCTGCTGATATGCCATGCCGAACTGCAGCTCCTTTACCTTGATTGGTTTCATGACGGATCAACTGAAGAAGAGGTTGTTCATCCACGAGGCGTTGAAGCAATTCACTGGTTCCGTCAACGGAACCATCATCAACCAGGATGATCTCGTCCGCGATGCCTACTGCATAGATCCTACGAAGAATTTCCTCGACAGTATGGATTTCATTGAAGACGGGCATTACGAGGGATAATTCCATTCGTGAATTCTTCTCCTTATACGAGATGTGAACAGCGTAAGGTTGCAGGGCTCAAGAAGCGTATACTATAATCCAATCCTAGAGGTAGGTTTGTCAAGACCAGAGGATAGGATTCTTGTCCCTAAACCCAACTCAATAACGACCAATGGAGAATAGAAATGCCATTTGGGGAAGGTATCTTGAGGAAAACGGCAAGCCGTCCCTTGATCAAATCAAGCAGATTCGTTCCTCCGCCTGTAAAAAGCACCGCAGATATTGGATTGACGAATCTCTGGATACAGGATCTGGCGCTTAAGATCCTGTATTTCGCAGGATATAAAACTGGTTTCACTTTGGCGAAAGATATCGCATTGCCCTTTGCCGGGATGATGGACGGCATCCTGGAATCCCTGAAAAGGGAGAAATTTGTGGAGGTGAAATCTCAGGTAGGCATTGGTGATGGTGCTTACCAATATGCGATCACGGGTGCCGGTATCGCCAGGGCGCGGGAAGCTCTTGAGCGAAGCCAGTATGCAGGACCAGCCCCGGTGTCATTGGCAGAATACAACGATAGCATTCGAAAGCAGAGTCGAGGAAGACCGGCGATTCATCCAAGAATGCTGAAGGAAAGTCTGGGGGATCTGGTATTGTCGGAGCAAACGTTGAATCGATTGGGACCTGCGGTAAACTCAGGCACTTCCATCTTCTTGTATGGACCTCCAGGGAATGGAAAAACATCCATTGCAACAGCGATCGGGACCATGGCCTTCCAGGAGGATATGTACATACCGTACGCAATCGAGATCGCGGGGCAGGTTGTCAGACTGTATGACTCGGTGAATCATGTCCTTGCAGATGAGGAGGATGATTCTCAGCAATCGACGAGTTCATTGGGAACCAAGATCGATAGGAGATGGGTGAAGATCAAGCGACCCTTTGTCATGGTGGGCGGTGAATTGACGCTGGCAGGTTTGGACCTGGTCTTCGATGATGTCAACAAGTACTATGAGGCTCCATTCCAGGTAAAGGCCAACGGTGGAGTTCTGCTCATCGATGATTTTGGTCGACAGCTTGTCCGGCCGAGGGACCTGCTCAATCGATGGATCGTGCCGCTTGAGAACCGAATTGATTATTTGGCGCTACACACAGGCAGAAAAGTGGAGGTGCCATTCGATGTGATGGTGGTGTTCTCCACAAACTTGCCCCCTAAAGATCTCGTGGATGAGGCGTTCTTGAGGAGACTGCGTCATAAAATCGAAGTAGAAGATCCATCGCCGGATTCATACCGTGATATCTTCAAGATGGAAGCCGGAAAGAACGGCATTAGCTATGATGATCGGGGATTGGCATATTTACTGCAGGAATACTACATCAAGAAGAACCGCAAACTGCGCGCCTCCCACCCAAGGGATCTATGCGATCAGATTCTTGACATTGCCAGATACTTGGATGTGAAAGCCACGATGACGAAAGACATGATCGATCGGGCGGCAGGTGCCTACTTCGTCAAGATATGAACGACGCAGCGGTTTCGGAATGGGCTGCGAATCGTCCAAGAATCATTGCGCACAGGGGAGCATCCAAGGTTGCGCCAGAGAATACCATGGCGGCGTTCCGTAAGGCCGCCAAATTGGGTGCAGACGCCATCGAGCTGGATGCGAAATTAACGGCTGATGGCGTTGTTGTTGTATTGCACGATCAAACCCTGGATCGGACCACGACCGGACACGGCAAATTACGCCATCACACCCTGGGTGAAATCAGCAAACTGGATGCCGGCAGGTTCTTCTCAGAGGAGTTCGCGGGTGAGAGGATCCCAACACTGGAAGAAGTATTTCTGGAGCTTGGGGAAATCCTGCTCATCAACGTAGAATTGACCAACTACGGATCGCCGCTGGATGAGTTGCCACGAAAAGTGATCTCACTCGTGAAAGATCACGGACTGGAGCGAAGGGTTTTATTCTCATCTTTCAACCCGATCGCTTTGGCGAAAGCCAGGAAATTCGCGCCAGAAATTCCGCTGGGATTGCTTCTGCTGCCTCAGGAGCCCAGATGGATTCGAGGATTGTTGCGAGCATTAACGCCATATGAGGCTCTGCATCCAGAGAAGAGACTTGTTACAAAGGAGTTGATCGATCGAGAGCGCGCTAAAGGAAAAGCCGTAAACGTGTGGACGGTCAATGAGATCAGCAGGTTGTCCGAAATGATCGCAATCGGTGTGGACGGGTTGATCACCGATGTGCCGGATGTGGCAAGGATGATTTATCGAGACGAGGAATATTCGAGAAACTAACGATGAGTCAAGAAGCAGGGGATTACACAACAGATGATTTGATTTGTGTCTGCATTTCACGGCAGGTTCAGGATGGAGAAGTGCTGGCCCAAGGCCTGGCAACCCCCCTGGTGGCTGCAGGCTATCTTCTGGCCAGATACACGCATGCGCCGAATGTCTATTTCGCATCGGCCATAGGGCAGAGCATATGCAGGGAGGGGGCACCATTTGGATTGGCCCATGTCGAAGCGTTGTGGCTGGATCAAGCCGTGATCACCATCGGATTTGTGCGGGCGGCGGCAGATCTTCTTCCCAGGGTGAAACCCAAAGAGTTCTTCCGGCCGGGCCAAGTGGATAGTCATGGTAACTTCAACAACATCGCATTTGGAAAGGATTACCGAAAGCCAAGATTGAGAATGCCGGGAACAGGAGGCATTCCGGATGTAACAACCCATTTAGACGGAGTTTATTTGTATGTCCCGAGGCATTCGAAGGTAACATTCGTGGAACAATTAGATTTCTGTTCAGGGCTGGGGCATCATGAGGAAAGAAGGAGAGGTCATGGTGCGATTTACCTGGTATCCAATTTGGGGGAGTTTGATTTCAAAGATGGAAGGATGAGGTTGATTCGAAATTTCCCTGGGGTGAGCGTTGAGAGGATAAGGGCAAAAACTGGATTTGCGATCCAGACTGCACCGGATTTGAAGACAACGGAACCACCAACGAAGGAAGAGATCAAACTGCTTAGAGAAAAAATCGATCCATTGGGAATACGGCATTTAGAAGCGCTGGCAGGATCCGCGAGAAGAAAGGCAATGCGCTTGATATTGCAGAGGGAAGGTTCCGGGCATTCGCAATAAGCGCAGGAGAGCGCCAAAGCTATCTTGCACCATTTTCCCCCCCAAAGGTATACTGACAAAAGATGCGCCAACTGATGATCGTCACCCTGATCTTTGCGATTGGCATGGGTTCCTCGGGATTGCCTTATTCCACCGCGCAACAAACCTTGGATGACGCCGAGAGATTGCTGGAGGAAATGACGCCCGCGGAACGGATCGGCCAATTATTCATTGTGGATATGCAGGGAAGCGTATTGAATGATGAACACCCCATTCGGGAGTTGATCGAAGATCAACACATATCGGGTGTCATTCTTTCGGCTGAAAACGATAACTTCGTGGATGCGCCTGACACCCTGAACGGAATCAGGGCGCTTGTTTCGGCGTTGCAGCAATGCGAATATGAGTCATCATTGAAGGAAACTGTCATCAGCCCGGAAAGTCGGGACGCGCGACGTGCAGATTTCATTCCCCTCTTGATTGGGATCGAGCAGGAAGGCGGGGGAGCCCCCTATGGAGAAATCTTCTCTGGAATTACGGAAACACCCTCCGCGATGGCTATAGGTGCAACTTGGAATAGCGAATTAGCACACGATGTGGGCGAGGTGTTGGGATCTGAATTGCGCGCCTTGGGATTCAACATGCTGCTTGGGCCCTCGCTTGACATCTTGGAAGATCCCCGAATTGTGGGTGAAGGAGATTTAGGGGTTCAGACATTTGGTGGCGATCCATTTTGGGTGAGTTTGATGGGGAAGGCCTATGTCACAGGATTGCATGAAGGTTCCAGCGGGGGATTGGCGGTTATTGCAAAGCATTTCCCAGGAATGGGGGGAAGCGATCGTGATACGTTGATCGAAGTTGCCACGATAAGGAGATCGTTGGAACAACTCATTCAAATTGAACTCGTGCCGTTTGACGCGGTGACAAATGATGCCCCGGGAAATGGGCTCGAAGTTGTCGACGGACTGATGACATCTCATATTCGATACCAGGGCTTGCAGGGGAATATCCGAAGCACAACGCGACCCGTAAGTCTTGATGCGCAAACTCTGCTGGTGTTGATTGGGCTGGAGGGCTTTTCATCCTGGCATGAAGCAGGAGGCGTTGTTGTTAGCGACAGCCTAGGAGCCAGATCCATTCGACGCTTCTATGATCCATCGGAGACAGTATTCAATGGCCATCTCGTGGCCAGAGATGCCCTGATTGCAGGAAATGATCTGATCCAGATCACGGGCTTCGAATCACAGAATGATCCCTCGGGCATCGAAAGCATCAAGAGGACATTGGAGTTTTTCGAACAGAAATACATGGATGATCAGGTATTTGCTGAGAGGGTGAACGATGCTGTATTGAGAATCCTCACTCTAAAGCTGAGAATCTATGGTGGGAATTTCCAATCCTCAAGGATACGCCCCGGTGAAGGCGCCGATGTAAACGTTGGCAATGGCGGAGAGGTTACTCTGGAGATCGCAAGAGAAGGGGCAACTCTTGTCAACCCATCGCCTGAGGAATTGCTCGATAAATTGGGGGAGCCCCCAACCACAGGGGAGCGTATCGCCTTCTTCACTGATGTGCGTGAAATCAAACAATGCAGTGATTGTCAACCACGCGACCAGATTGGCATCAACGACCTGGCGGAAAGGATCCTGAATCTTTACGGACCCAGGGGTACGAGGCAGATCGCGGAACGCGATCTGGTCTCTTTCAGTATGGCCGAGCTGGCATTGTTCTTGGGCGATGAACCACCACCTGAGATTGCTGGAACGATGTCGCCTTCCATTCTGCTTGGATCATGGTTGGATTCCGCGGATTGGATTGTCTTCTCCGTGCTGCGAAGTTCGGATGATGTGTTTGGATCCAACGCATTGAAATTACTGTTGGATCGAAGAACGGATTTATTAAGAGACAAGAAAGTCGTGGTCTTTTCATACGATGTGCCCTACGACTCGGATGCAACGGATATCAGCAAGGTGGATGCCTATTACGCGTTGTATTCAAGTTCCGCGGTGTTTGTTGAAGTTACCGCGCGCTTGCTGTTCCAAGAATTGCCGGCACTCGGGGCGTCCCCTGTAAATATTCCTGCAGTGGGATATGACTTGATTGAAATATTGGCGCCCGATCCTAACCAGGTGATCTCGCTGGAGGTGAGATCGAACGACGCAGGCGATGTGATCGAGGCTACGCCGAGCGGATTCAGAAGTGGAGATTTGATCTACGTGGAAGCCGGGATCATCGTGGATGCGAACGGAAATCCTGTTCCTGATGGAACGCCGGTGAGGTTTGCGCTTTCATATCAGGCAGCCGAAGTGGCACCGGTGCAAGTCGATACGACGACAAAGGACGGCTATGCCAACGTGAGTCTGACGCTGGATCGGCTTGGGATGTTGACAATAGAAGCCTCCAGTGAGATGGCCCGCACTTCGGAGATCCTGCAGCTCGATGTGCAAGAAGGTGTTCCAGCCTTTGTGACGGTGATCGCTCCCACGCCGATCATTCGAATGACGACGACACCCAGAGAGACCCAGGAAATCAGCCAAGGAGGAACCGAGGGCGGCCAAGGGTTCGATCCCGTTGGAACATCCACATATGGATTGGGTTTTCTGGATCTCGTGATGGGGCTGGCGGGGATGGTAATCGTTGCAGGAACGGGCTACATTACGTGGACAAAATGGGGAAGGGGAAGTCAAAGCGCGCCCTACCGATATGCGCTCGTGGGAGCAGTTTTCGCACTTGCAGCCTACGACTACATGGCAATGGGATTGGCCGGAAGTGAAGAATTTCTAGAGTGGGCTGGGTGGCCGGCAAGCCTGCTTGTGACTTTAGTGAGCGGCATGATGGGAATGGGGATATGGGCTTCAGCAGAGATGATCAGGCGGAGGATTAGAGAAAGGTGAGCACAGCGCCAAAAAGAAGCAGCGCAAGCGCAAGCGAGGCGAGGATGCGATCTATTTCGCTTGGAATCAGTGCATTGAGAATGGATACGGAATAGGAGGGGGAGTAAAGAGAGCGGACGGCGCCAGTGGATATCGCATCGAGGAAAGATTGGATATCCTGAGGGCGGTCATCGGGGTGAAGGCTCATAGCCCAGAGAATGGCATGGTCGACGCGAGTGGAAAGACGAGGATTCAACTCGCGAGGAGCTGAAAGCACATCCGAGCGCAGGAAGCGTTGCTTCGCAGCGATGGGAGCGTGTCCGGTAAGCAGGTGATAAAGGGTGGCGGCGAAGGCATAAATGTCGGAACGAGGGTCGGTGTGACCCGTGTCGCCCCCGTATTGTTCGAGGGGGGTGTACAAGGCAGTGCCTCGACCCTGTATGACGGTGATGGTCATTTCATCAGGAACCATCTGCTTGACGAGACCAAAATCGACGAGCTTGATGAGCCCATTGGGTGTGAGCTTCAGATTGCTGGGTTTGATGTCTCGATGAATAACGGGCGGATCCTGACTGTGAAGGTAACGAAGGGCATCGCCTAATTGAAGCGCCCATGAGAGGACATCGGATGAGGGAAGCGTCTTTCCATGGGAATGTGCCTCTAACATGAGCGACTTCAGGTCTTCACCCGGAACATAGTCCATGACCAGAAAATCGCGGTCTTCCTCTGAAAAGTAATCGGAGACCTTGGGAAGGTTGGGGTGATCCAGACGGGCAAGCACGGATGCCTCGCGATAGAATTGCTCACGAGTTTGTGCGCGGAATTCTTCAGGCGTGTCAAGATCGTGGTGCACTTCTTTGATGGCGCAGAGACGACCGGGGAGACGATTGTCCTCAGCCAGGTATATGGATCCCATACCGCCACGACCTATGATCTCGCGAACGGCATAGCGATCTCGGAGGATGTGATCGGGTTGAATGGCTGCGGCCATGTGAACCTCAAATGCGCAATCGGTTTCGGGAAGAGCGATGACTTGGAGCGGATGCCTTCGTGAATCTGCGCACAAAAAGATTATACTCACGATTGGCAGGTTGGACACCAGTAGGAGGGGGGGACGGTGATGGAGATGGCAGTCGACATACCCGTATTGATTGGTCTTGACGGAGTCTATCAAGCCACGCGATGGCTGCTTGATGCGGATGAATTCATCATCGGCAGATCTCCGGGATGTGATTTGGTGGTTGCGGATCGGCAGATATCACGAAAACATGCTCGTTTGGTCAGAGGTCCTGAGGGGTATGTGCTGGAGGATTTAGGAAGCAAGAACGGAACTTACTTGAATGGAACACGCATAGATGAACCTCAACGATTGCAGGATGGAGATGAAATTCAAGTGGCCCTGGCGGTGAAGATGGCCTTCCTTGAATCCGAGGCGACAGTGCAGCTCTCCGAACCCATCGGAGAGGGCAGGCTTTGGATGGACTTGTTGGGAAGCAGGGTGTTCGTGCGAGGTGAGGAATTATCGCCGCCGCTTTCCGCTGCCCAATATCGTCTCTTGGAGTTGCTTTACAAGAATTCAAACAGAGTCGTATCTCGTGAAGAAATGATTGCCTATGTATGGGAGGGTACCTCGGCGGAGGGTGTGTCTGACCAGGCCATTGACGCGCTTGTGCGTAGGTTGAGAGATCGACTTGAGGAATACGACAGCGATCAATCGTTTATTGTAACGGTTAGGGGGCGAGGATGGCGAATAGAGAATGTAGATTGATGAAATCCGGAAACGAAAACAGAGAAACCCTCGCCAATCGCGAGGGTTTCTTTTGTGGAGATGGCGGGAATCGAACCCGCGTCCGAAGGTTTCTTCCATCAACCGTCTACAAGCTTAGTCTGCCTTTTGATCTCACCAGAAGGCACCTGGCAAACTGGGTTTCACCTTCTGGCCAGCCACTGGACCTCTCGGCCTCTTTCGCATGAACCCGTGGCTTGTTATGCGGCACCTCATCCATCTGTCGCTGATCCCGGATCGGATGAGGGCGACCCGGGGAGCGTGCCCAGCCAGGCCGGGCGTTTGGGTTCTACCGTTTGCGGAGGTTAGGCCGCTAGTGGAAGAGCCGCAAAGTCAGTGCGATTGGCACTTGTAAGTGTGCGCTGATTTATCGAGTTCGGCGCCTCTCGGCTTGCAAGTCGTGGCAATCCACCCCCGTCGAAGCCTGTCATCCCCTAGCAGAATTATAGCATAAAGAATGAGCATACAGAAATATTAATGCGCATAGCCATACATTGTTAATATTTCCCATATCGATTATTTCCGTGATAAAGACAGGCTATGCGAAATTTTATTCACCAGATCGCATTGGGAAAGGTGTCGACGCCGGCGCTCCTTCGTATTTGCTTGTACATCGTTACGTCCGAAAATACCTGGCCGAGAATCCCGTCATGGATGGCCCAACTACGTCCTCGAATCGAGGACGCATATTCAGGCATGCGGAATGGGGAGGACGCGTCCAGCATACTCCGCAACGAGCAGCCTTCTTGGAATTCAGCATGAACATGTTCCATGAGCTTCTGCCCACGAACATATCCCATTCCATAACGTTCGAAGATAACTGCATTGTGGTAGGAGAGGGGTTCGACGAAGAACAGATCATGACCGAGGGATTCGACAAAAGCTTCAAAAGCGGGTGTCGAGTGTTGGAGAAGGCGAAGCCCTCGCCGAACCTGCCCAGGCGCTAATCCAGCGCGCATGGCAGCGATCTCAGCCTCGATATTGCGCTGCAGGATCCCGAAGCGTGTGGGACTGCCATCCGGCATGCGATCGACATCAAAACGTGGTCCTTCGGGATCATTCACAACGTAGAGCAAAACATGGATCTGCCCATTGATCGTATCCGTCAGGTGTGCATAGAGCAGGGGGTCCTCAGCATCGACCATATGACGAAGATCAACCTCGACATCACTTGAACCCTCCTCACAGCTCAGTGAGATGAGTGATCTTCCTTTGGAGTCCGTGAAATCGGGAGCGATATCGAAGCGCTCCAACAATTCCGATGGGATGAATCGGCAATAAGTCGCCTTCTTTTCGACCCAAGGCAACAAATTGATGGCCGCAATGGAAGTGGGTTTCATTTTCTCCCCTTACGTCTCAACGCACGTTCCACCTCACGCGCTGCATCTCGCTTCGCGATCTCCCGGCGCTTGTCATATTTCTTCTTGCCTGTTGCCAGCGCAATCTCCAGTTTGGCACGACCACGCCGCAGATACATTTTGGTAGGAATGATCGTTCGCCCACGAATACGGACCTGATCAAACAACCGTACAATCTCCCTGCGGTGGAGCAGGAGCTTCCGTGGTCTCTTGGGCTCGTGATTCTCCCGACTTGCAGGATCATAGGGCGCGATATGGGCATTCATTAAAAATGCCTCTCGACCATCGATGCGAACATAGGATTCACGCAGACTCACCTGACCAGCGCGCACCGATTTGATCTCAGTTCCGAGCAACACGATACCGGCTTCGAGGCGATCTTCGAGAAAATAATCACGCGAAGCCTTTCGGTTGGTGGCCACAACTTTCGTTGATTCCTCACCCACGTTCATCCTCGTTCCCGATCAACTCGATCCTTTTCGCTGTCCCAGGTGTGCCCGTATCAAAGCAATACGTGACCGCGATTGTAGCATGCCAGGGTGGGAATCTACACCTTGGATTTGTGAGTAATCTGATTCGGGAGGGGTATTCGTGCACACAACTTCACAGGCTGTCGGTGATTCTGCAACCACGATTGAATCCCAGAAAGCTCCATACCTCCGGTATAATCCAAGCCAGTTAGCTGGGATCAAGCAATAAATTCCAACTCTTTCCAAACCAAGAAGGGTACCAGAGATATTCTTGATGAAATCGATCAGCACAAAGATAATTGATGGCTGTGACTTACCGGTTTGACAATCAGCAGTATGCATTTCAAAGTGGATCCTATATGCTCGAGAAGGAAATACGAAGAACCCACGGTCCTGTTCTCGTAGTTGAAGACGATCCATCGATGATGATCGCTCTGCGCGACATCCTGATCAGCGCGGGTTACATCGTTCGCACTGCCGCCAACGGGCAGGCCGCCCTGGATGTGATGGCCGAGGAAAGACCATCCCTGATCCTCTCCGATATCTCCATGCCTGTGATGGATGGCATTCAATTGTTCGGCGCCGTTCGAAAACAGCCCGGTGGGATTGGAATACCGTTCATCTTCCTAACCGCGCGAGGCACACGAGAAGATATCGTCGCCGGCAAATCGATGGGTGTGGACGATTACATCGCGAAGCCGATCACAAGCCACGAACTTCTTGCAGCCGTACAATCCCGTTTACAACGAGCCGATGAAATGATGCTGGTGCAGCTCAAGTCTGCCTATATGGCAAGCCTGCGCGCACTGGCAAATGCCATCGAAGCCCGAGATCCATACACACGTGATCATGTGGATCGAGTGAATGCCTACGCCCAAGCCATGGCCAGGGAATTGGATTGGGATGAGGAACGCAGGGAGGCGCTTGAATTTGGTGCCATCCTGCACGACATCGGCAAGATCGATGTTTACGAATCCATCCTTCAGAAAACCGAACCCCTCAAGGAGGATGAATGGAAAGTCATGCGCAAGCATCCTGTTCGAGGGGCAAAGATGATCGAGGACATCCCCTATCTGGCACCTGCAATTCCTATGATTCTCTACCATCACGAGCGCTGGGACGGCAAAGGATATCCAGAAGGTCTTGCCGGTGAGAAGATCCCGGAAGAAGCCAGATTGCTCGCAGTGGTGGATGCCTTCGATGCCATGACCTCGCATCGCCCCTACCGAGCTGCCATCGATTTGGATACCGCATACGAATTGGTCATCCAGGAAGCGGGAAAACAATTTGATCCTCGTATGGTCGAGGTCTTCAAACGTTGCTGGGAACGCAACGAACTACAGACCATCGCAAACCGCAATCCCAACCAATCGTAGTGCAACCACCGACAGCTCTTCCTTTGACATAATCTTTAATGTGCATCGTTCTCATCCCAGAGACCACCCATGATCCCCAGGGATCGGGTGGGGGGATCCAAAGATTCATTTGCGATCGCCATGTCCGATTGGATTATCTGTAAATACGCGCTTCATTAATCAAGAAACTCCTGCTTTCTCTATTGAATTCAGATCGGAACAGAGGGGAGGGGTCTTGACAAGGAGACCGGTTTCATGCTACTATTATTACGCTTATGATAAGTATCATTATCAACAACATGGTTTCTCCGAGCCGGAAACCGGACAAAATCTCCTCTGAGGATCTTTTCATGTCTGAAATGTCTTTAGAAGACAGCTTCGAAGCCTATCTGGAGAGCGTCACGCTGGCACGCAGCGCCAACACCGCACGGACATATGCCAACGCGTTGACATCCTTCGCCACAACGCTTCTGGATCACAACATCGATCCTCAGCAAGCTTCCACCTCCCAGGCGGACGAAAACTGGATCCTGCTCTTCATTACCGACCTGAATCTTCACGCTCCCGCCACCGAACGCCTCTATTTGACAGCCGTTGCAGGATGGTATGAATTTCTCGCTGCTGAACGCCTGGCAACGCTCAATCTGCCTCGTCTTCGCCTCCTGATCCGCCGCCGCGCACGGCGCCCCGGACAACGCCTGCCTCAATTTCCACGCCGAGCGATTGAAGAAATCCTGGATTATGCGATGAAACTCGCATCCAAGCCCTCGGAAGACGAACGCCACAGACTGCGGCTGCTGCGCGATCGAGCCTTCCTGCTGACCCTGGCCGACACAGGCCTTCGTGTTCACGAAGCCTGCGCGCTCCGCAGAGGTGACGTCGACTGGGCAGAAGCCCGAGCCGTACTCATCGGCAAAGGCGACCGCCAGGCTGTGGTGCGCTTCTCACGCCGTGCGATCTCCGCCCTCAAGGATTATCTAACCACACGCGCCAAGCTGGATGGCGGCTCTGGACGCCCCCTGCGATCCCTGCCACTCTTCGCCCGACACGACAAAGCGGCCGGGAAGAAGGTACTGCCGATCAGCACGACCACCGGCCGGGCTATCGTTGCCGCACGGACCAGGCAGGCCCTGGGCGAAGATGCTGTAGGGACCGTCACGCCGCATTCGTTCCGCCACTACTTTGTAACAACCGTGTTGCGTGGTTCCGGTGGCAACCTCAAACTCGCCCAAGAACTGGCGCGCCATCGCAGCATCGCTGTGACGCAACGTTATGCCCACCTATCTGACGACGAGCTGGACCGTGGGTATTACGACATATTCGACAACCGCTCTGATCGTTCTGAAGGATGATCTGACCCCCACCCAACGTGCTTTGAAAAATCATGAAGAGGCGAGCCATGAGGGAATCGCGGCGATCCTGGGAGCGAATCGAAGCGAATCTAATGGCTATGCGCAGCTTTCATCGAGAAAATCGAATGAGAAAGCGCCATTTTGGGACAAAACGTATCAATTTCCGGAACTCAATCCTGATGAGGAGAGATCAGAAAATCGCTCAATAAACAGGCGAAAACCTCCGGCTCGGCTCGCATGGTTGATTCCGTATGAGCATGTTGATCCCTCCAAGTGCGTTGCGCATCATCCAGGAAACGCTGGATCGCCCTGTTGACCGCCTCCCACCGCTCCAGCATGGCCATGTACCCCGAAGCACTCACATCCACTTCCTCCGTCCCAGGAATGGCCGGCAACGATGACCTTCCCTTCGACATCCAATTCCCGCAGGGCGTTCTCCAAATCCGACTGCACATCATCCATCGTCAGATCGCTTGGAGTTGGGTCCGATCTTCCATGTCCTCGCAGATCGGGTGGGATCGGGCGCGATGTCGATCGCCGATAACACCACGCGCGGATCGACGGAGATCACGACTGTTGCGATAGAGTGAGAGCCCGATTTCCATTGGGAAAGTCACGTGGAGAGCATTATCGAGGCCAACTTGGAACCAACCGTCGTCCCTTCAGCTTATTCAGGACTGGCGTCTCAGTTTTCAATCATTCTTCACCATTGTATAATCCTGCGCCATGAAGCCGCCTGTGCCTCGCATTTCACATCCCTTGCGTGCTCGCATCATCTGGCTGGTGATCGCAGTCCTTGTGGTTGGGTTGCGGCTCCTGATCCCTCCCCGGGGTATGGACGATAAAGGCCTCATCGCCATCCTGGATAACTCCATCAGCGTTGTCTTCTGGCTTTTCATCATGAGCATAGCAGCAGGTCTCGGCCTGTTTCTGCTGCGATCCTTCTCGCTTCCGGGGCTTACAACCGCAGAGAACCTGGCGATCGGTTTCGCTCTCGGTATTGGGATGCTCAGTTATTCGATGCTGGCAGCGGGTTTTCTACACATCCTTGGCAGAACAACCATCCTGGCTTTGATCGGAATAACGACCGTCGCCGTCGGTCCGTACATTCATGAGGCATGCCGCGCGTTCTTCCGGCAAGCGATCGACATTATCAGGTGGCTTTCCAGATCTTCGATCCTACACTATTGCTTTCTCGTACTGGCATTGGGGATCGCCGTATTGGTCTTCATCCACACGCTCAGCCCTCCCTGGGACTACGACGGGCTCATGTACTACCTTCCCGGTCCGCGTCTCTTTCTGGAGCAGCATGCCATCACCCCTGAAATCGACAACTGGCATGCCAATGATCCTTTCACCTGGGAGATGGTCTCCACGATCGGTCTGGCGTTCGGTGACGACATCTTCCCCAAGCTGCTCCACTATTCAGCGGGTTGGCTCTATGTGATCGCGGCTGCGCTCTTTGCTCGGCGGTGGTTATCCCGTGAAGATGCTGTGCTTTCTGCCGGAGTGCTGCTCACGATCCATGTCCTGCCGATGTGGGCTGCGTTTGCATACATCGATTTGGGATGGGCTGCTCTTGAGTTCCTTGCCCTCTTTGTCGTGATGATCGGGTGGAAAACGAGGCATCGCCGTTTTTACATCATTGCCGGGTTGCTCAGTGGATTGGCCATGGGGAGCAAGTACCTGGGCGTGATAGGCTTCGCTGTTCTGGGCGCATTCCTTGCCTTGGCTCACATTCGTGACGGATGGAAGGAGTTCTTTCGAAGCACGCTCTCGTATGCCCTACCGGCCGTTCTGGTGGCCTCGCCCTGGTATCTAAAGAACTGGATCTGGTTGGGGAACCCGGTTTACCCTCTCTACTTCGGAGGTCCCGGCTGGGACACGACACGTTTGAACCTCTACATGGGGTATCTCAAGAGCTTCGGCGCGGGCCGATCTGTGATCGACTACCTTCTCATTCCCTGGAACCTCTACGTGAAATACCCTCAATTTGGCACCGTGATGAACAAGATCGATTTGCCGAGTGTGCTCTTCCCACTCCTGCTCTTCTACCCCTTCGTGAGGAAGAAATCACGCGTGCTCTCCCATTCGCTTCTGCTGGCGGGCATTCTTTTCGTTCTGTGGGCATTTGGATCCCAGCAGACGCGCTTCCTGCTTCCCATCTTTCCCACGCTCGCAATAGGTACGGCTTTCGTCGCCAATCGCGTGCTCGCACAAGTCAAGAGCCGCTTTCCCTGGAGAATATTCCTCCCCTCACTAACCATCGGATTGATTGTGCTCACGCTCTTCTACCAGATTGTCATCGTCTTCGGCTTTTCGCCGCAACTGCCCACGGTGGGATTGGAGAGCCGAGAGGAATTCCTATCTCGCATCGTTCGGGACTTCCCCGCAACCGTATTCATCAACGACAATCTTCCACCAACAACCCGAACGCTTTTCATCGGAAATGGCCGGGCTTATTACTGTCCGGATCTATGCGTCCCCGATCCAGATCACTTCCGGTGGGCAAGAGAGATCTCGGATGCGGCTGAGACCCAAGAGCTTGCCTCCTGGTTCTCCCAGAACGGTTTCACCCATGTGCTCCTCAATATTGAGGATCTCGATTTTCTCCTGCAGCATGATCCATACGGCGTGATGCGCCGTGCCATCCTGGTAATTCGTGATTGGAAAGCACAGGGCTGCCTGGACAAGATCTACGAAGACGAATGGACGTCCGTGCACGAAGTCGCATGTCCGTAAACAAAGATAAAATCCAGGTTGAATGTGGGCTAGTGGAATAATCCCCAGCGCTTATTAAGGGCTATTCAAGCAGGGTCTTGCTGGACATCTGGCGCTGGGCCGTCAAGGTCGGCATCCGGAGGCAGGACCGCAGCATGCTTCGGCATGCGGTATTTCCGGAACTTCGCCACGAGTTGTTTGGGGATTCGGCCGCGGATCAGTACACCGTCCTGCTTGTGTTCGGTAAACTCCACACTTCCCTCCGCGTGCATGAGGCTCTGAAGCGCCATGGCGCTGTAAGGAAGAAAGACCTCGATCTGCACCATGGCCTCATACAACTCCCTCTCGAGGACCGTCATGAGTTCAGGAATGCCCTCACCCTTCGTGGCAGATATGCGCACCGCTGAATCGAATTCATATTCGATCTCGTCGACCCTTTGAGAACCATCCAGAAGATCGATCTTGTTCAGAGCCGTTACCACCGGTATACCCATGCCGTCGATCTCCGCAAGTGTCGTGCGTACAGCTTCAGCCTGCTGCAGCGCATTGGGATGATTCACATCCACAACATGCAGCAGCAGATTGGCCTCAACGATTTCCTCCAGCGTAGCCCGGAACGCGGCGACGAGTGTCGTAGGAAGTTTCTGGATGAAACCCACTGTATCCGTGATCAAGACCGCTTGACCTTCGGGCAGTTCGACGCGCCGTGTTGTGGGATCCAGGGTAGCGAAGAGCTGATCGGCCACCAAAACGTCCGATCCAGAAAGCCGGTTCAGGAGCGTGGATTTTCCTGCATTGGTGTAACCCACGAGAGCCACAGTGGGGATATCGGCTCGTTGGCGCCGGGTGCGGTAGCGAGATCGATGGGCGCGCACTTTCTCCAGCTCTTCACGCAAATGTGCGATTCGGCGCCCGATCTCTCGCCGGTCAACCTCGATCTGAGTCTCTCCAGGTCCCCGCAATCCTACGCCTCCGGATCGACCGGCGCGCCCCCCACCTCCACCGGCCTGCCGGGCAAGGTGAGTCCAGGCTCGAGTAAGGCGCGGCAGCCGATATTCCAGCTGCGCCAGCTCCACCTGCAGCGAGCCTTCGCGCGTATGCGCGTGCTGGGCGAAGATGTCCAGGATCAAGGCTGTTCGATCGATGACCCGCATGCCCTCCCCCAGGCGTTTGCCAGCTTCGAAGATCCGTTCCAGCTCGCGCTGATGCCTCGGCGATAATTCGACATCGAAAAGGATCACATCCGCCATGGCTTCTTCAGCCAATTTACGCACTTCCTGGACCTTGCCTGAACCAATGTAGGTCTTTGGATTGGGACGTTGAAGACGCTGCGATGTTTGACCGACGACCACAAGACCCGCCGTATCCGCCAGCAAGGCAAGCTCGCTCAAGGAATCGCTCATAGCGAGCAGACCTGGCTCGGTTTGCAGTTCGACACCTACCAAGAAGGCGCGCTCTCGGGGAAGCTCCGTTGGAAGAGAGATTTTACTCATGGTCTGATTATACTGTCTCGGCCGGTAGCCGTATACGGCATAAACGCGGGCCTGCCTGGGCTACCATACAGGTTTGCATAACGGCTTCGATTCGTTTCACAATCCCATCACGGGCAGGTTTGTAACCATGCTTCGAGGGTTCGACCGACCTGCTCCAAGCTGTACGCAGAGATATGCTCGAGGGTGTCCTGTGTTGTGTGCCAATAGGGATAGTCGAAATCGATGATGTCCACGGCAGGAATGCCCTGACGAAGAAAGGCTGTATGGTCATCGAGAATGCTGTATTTCTGTTGAGGGATGAAAGCGGGGTATCCAAGCTGTTCCCCCATAGACCAGATCTCCTGAGAGATCTCGCTGTCGGAGTTACGTTCATAATGCAGGTGCAAATCCTCATCACCGACCATGTCCACGATGACCACGGCCTGCGGTGGGATCTCCAAGGTTTCCACAAAATACTCCGACCCCACCGCCCAATCCCAACCATCGATCTCCCCGCTGTCCTCCGCATCAAAGAAGACCAACGAAACCTGGGCGCATAATGTATCTGGGCGCAATACGCGAGCCAGCTCGAGAAGCACGGCGACACCGGATGCGCCATCGTTGGCACCAGGAACCGGCAGCTCTGGGTTGCTCAAATCCATCTCCGCGATCGGACGCGTGTCGTAATGGGCACCAAGAATGATGGAGACATCCTCGCCGGCTTCGGCCACGCCGATGATGTTGCGCAGCGATTGATCCCGGTAGAGGAAGGGTTGTTCGATTGCCTCCCAACCCGTTTCCTGCAATTGCGCCAAGATCCAATCCCCAACTGCCTCATGCCCTTCAGAGCCTGGATGACGCGGCCCGAAGTCAAGCTGTTGTGCAGCCAATTGGAAGGCATTTTCTCCGTCGAACGCCAGGCGCGTTTCCAGCCCATCACAGGCCGCAAGTGCCAGGCAGCAGGCTAGAAGGACCAAGCTAGTAAGGGAAATTTGGAAAAGAAGCTCTTTAATCGGCGTTCCCATGATGCTCCTTGGCTATGCGTAATTCTTCGTCATGCTCTTGCCACACTGTCCGCAGATCACGGTGGGCTCGCACGGCATATGCCTGAGCTCGCTCTCGTCGCCTGCGACGCTTGCCATCTGCAAGCGGAGGCAGCAATCCCAGATTCGCCTTCATGGGTTGGAAGGATTTCGCTTCCGCATGAGTCACGTAGTGGCACAGCGCGCCCAGCATAGTGGTTTGTGGCAGCACCAGAAGATCATCGCCGCGGCTCCAACGCGCCGCATTCACACCCGTCAGCAATCCCGTGGCTATGTTACCCAAATACCCCTCCACGCCTGTGATCTGCCCTGCGAAGAAGAGATCAGATCGGTGGCGGAATCGGAGCGTAGGATCGAGCAAACGCGGGGAATTGATAAACGTATTGCGATGCATCTGCCCGTAGCGAACGAAGCGTGCTTTCTGAAGCCCCGGGATCATGCGGAAAACCCGCCGCTGAGCCTCGTAAGTGAGATTGGTCTGAAAACCGACCAGATTGTACAACTCTTGGGCAAGATCGTCCTGCCTGAGCTGCACAACGGCGTGGGGTCTGCGATTTGTGCGCGGATCTTCCAATCCTACAGGACGCATCGGACCAAAGGCGAGTGATTGCCGTCCACGTTCGGCGATGATTTCGATCGGCAAGCAACCCTCGAAGAAGGTCGCCGCCCCAGCACGCACCCCTCCCCGAATGGATCGCTCGAACGAACGCAGGGGATGGCGCTCGGCTGCCAGCAACGCTTCCACGAAACTTGCATAGGCTTGCTCATCCAAGGGGCAATTCACATAATCCCCCTCGAGGTCATCCCCCTGCTCCCAGCGTGAGGCCCGAAAGGCGATGGCCCAATCAATGCTCGAAGCCTCGATGATCGGCGAGAGGGCGTCGAAGAAATAGAGATGATCTTCTCCTGTCAAGCGGCTCATGTGCTTGGACAAACGCGGCGAGGTCAGGGGACCGCTGGCCAAGATGACCAATCCGGCTGGGATCCGCCGTGCTTCCTTGCGCACGATTTGGATGCGAGGATGTCTGCGAATGCGATCGTCGATCTCACGTGCGAATGCATTGCGGTCGACAGCCAGAGCCCTTCCAGCAGGTACGGCGAACTGCTCAGCAACGGAAAGCAGGAGCGATCCCATGCTTCGCAGCTCGGCCATTAACATCCCCCCTGCCCTATCAGGCAAAGTGGATCCCAGGGAGTTCGAGCAGACTAATTCACCCAGATACCCGCTCTGATGCGCTCCTGTCTGGCGTTTGGGGCGCATCTCGTACAGACGCACATTCAAACCGCGATTCGCCGCCTGCCAGGCGGCCTCACTTCCCGCCAATCCTCCCCCGATGACCACCAGGTCATGTCCCATGAGGCGATTCTATCACGCACAATCCGGCATGGAACTTGCAACATGATTGCATACCAACGATAACTCCTGTATACTCACGCCGAGGCTTGCCATGTTACAAGTCCAAGATCAATCTCAAAGACCGCTTACGACGGCTCACCTCGCCCAGACCATGACGCTGTTGGCGCTCTCCAATCTGGAATTGCGGGAGACCATCCAGACGGAGCTTGCCTCCAATCCCGCCTTGGAGCTGATCGACAGGCGTGTTTGTCCAGGCTGCCGTCGTCCCCTGGATCGACCCGGACCCTGCCCGGTCTGCAGTTTGCGCAACGGCAACGATGAACCCGTCGTCTTCCTCTCTCCTCGCGAATCAATACGCTTCTCAAGCACCCCACGCCTTGAGGAGGATCTTCCCGATCGGGAACCCGCTGCGCCGGAGGATCTGAGCACCTATGTCCTGCAGCAATTGGCGGCCGAATTGTTGCCTGAAGATCGCTCCCTCGCCGCCTACTTGCTCTCCAGCCTGGATGAGGACGGCTTCCTAACCGATCATCCGGCGATGATCGCCCGCACCACACGCAGCATGCCCTCGCAAGTGACGCGCGTGCTGGATTTGATCGCTCGTGCTGATCCTCCAGGATTGGCTTCCGAAGGTCCTCGTCAGGCATTGCTCGTACAATTGGATCTGCTCGAGGACATGGTCCCCAATGCAAAACTGGCACGCCGCATGCTTGAGCAGACATTCTCCGAGTTGGGTCGCCGCGAGTACGACGTCATCGCCAAGCGCCTGGAGGCTTCCTCCCACAGTGTGCGCCAGGCGGCAGATTTCATCCAACAGAATTTGAATCCCTATCCCGCACGTGCCTACTGGGGATCGGGGAAACAACGCCAAAGCGCCGATCCGAATGTCTACCACAATCCCGACATCCAGATTTCCCCCAGTTCATCCGATGAAGACGGCCCGCTGCAGGTGGAGATCTTCTCGGCTCATCGCGGCTGGTTGAGGGTCAATCCCCTCTTCCGCCAGGCTGTGAAACAGAAGCCTGAATCCGTTTCTGAGGATTGGTCCCAGCATTTGGAGAGAGCTGCGCTGTTCGTGAAGTGCCTGCAGCAGCGCAACCAGACCATGCGGCGTATGATGAAGATCCTGGTGAGTGAACAGAGAGATTTCATTCTGCACGGACCCCGGCACCTGCACCCCATGACCCGCGCCAACCTTGCGGAACGGCTTGATGTGCATGAGTCTACAGTCTCACGAGCCGTCGCCCATAAATCCGTGGCCCTTCCTGACGGGCGCATCATTCCGCTGTCAAGATTCTTCGATCGCAGTCTTCCCATTCGCGACACCATTCGTGAAATCATCGCCTTGGAGCAGAAACCGCTCACCGACGACCAGATCGTCGAGATACTCAACGACGAAGGGATCCAAGTGGCGAGACGAACTGTGGCCAAGTATCGTGCCATGGAGGGCATCCTGCCGGCCCGTCTTCGCCACAAGCAACGATCCAAATCCATGAGCAAGGTATGAGCGTTGCCTAGCAACCGGTCCAGCGACAACTTGATCACCAGGCTGCTGAAGCCCGATCCACTACGCGAGGCATTTCGCGTTCTGGCCGATTCGCTCGATCAGGCGCTTCTCGTTCTGGACGCCGACGGAAAGCGCATTCTCACCTGCAACCACGCCTTCCTTTTGCTCACCGGGTACGCTCGTGCAGATCTCCAAAACCTCCTTCCTTCCGCCCTCTTTCCAGACGAAAAAGGTGAGCAGGCACTCCAGCGCCTGCGCGAGACCTGGCAGAACCAGGATTGCCATTTGAAGGACATTCTCCTCAAGGGTTACGAAGGCAACCTGATAGCCGTGGATCTGCTTGCACAACCGGTGACCACCGGCCGCGCCTTGCTTCTCACCATCCGTCCCCTGTCGCAAAGACGCCTGGAGGAAACCCGGCTTCATGCCGAACGCATCCGCCTGCAGGCTTTGGCCAAGCTCTCCAACATGCTCGAAGAAGGAACCATCACCGATCTCGACCGGACTCTGTCTCAAGCGGCTGAGATGCTCGGCGCCACACACGTTGCGCTCTATCGCGTCTCGCCAACTTCCCCGGATTATCAACTCGAAGGAGAGCTTCCCCCCGAATTCCCCCGCACGCTTCCAGCTTCCGAATTAGCACCCATGGGCCCTTCCAGTTCGTGGTCACTCGGCAACCGACCCGACCGAGTCCTGCAGAGGGCGGCCAGGGTGGCCAAGATGGAACTCCTGCGTACAGCTTCCCTGGGAGAGCCCCGGGCCTGGGTCGGCATCCTGGTTGCATGCTGGAAAACGAAGGAACAGGCTCCGCGGGAAGCCGAAGCGCTGATGAACATCCTCGCCAATCTCTGCCACGCCACCATGCAGCTCAACCTCCAGCGCCAGTCCATTGAGAATTTACGATCCAACATCGAGCGGATCAGGAACGAGCTCACGGATCAATCTTCGGCCTTGACCGAAGCCCTGCTTGTGCTGGACGAGAGCATGTGCGTGGTTCGCGCCAATCCGGCAGCCGCAGATATGCTGGGTTACCGCATGGATGAGTTGACGGGGCTGCCTGTGAAGGATGTTCTTGTGGGTCCCGAAGACGCGCTGGCGACACTGCTGGACGCCGTGGGGCACAAGCGAGCGGCTGAACGTCAATTGATCACCATTCATCGTCGCAACGGCAGGCCGTTCCCGGTTCAACTCCGCGCCGTCCCCACAAGCGCTCCGGCTGGCAACCACCTGCTGGTCACGCTCGTCGACCAATCCGAGCGCCAGGCTCTGGTAGAACAGCAGGAGACCTTGACGCAACGCGCCCTGCTTGGTGAGGTCACGGCCATCTTTGCCCACGAGGTGCGCAATCCGATCAACAACATCAGCATGGGCGTTCAGCTTGTGGCCTCACGCCTGGGCAAGGACAGCGAGCATTACGCCTCGCTCGATCGCCTGCGCAAGGAATGCACGCGTCTCGACCAGCTTCTCAGCGATGTGCTCTTCTTCGCACGCCCTCTCGAGCTCAAGATGGAACCGCTGCGCCTGAGTGGGCTGCTGCAGCGTTTGATCGCACGCTGGAAGCCGCGCATGGAGTTGGCCAAGGTTCAGTGCCACATGTCCTTTGCCGAGAACCTGCCGATGACCGCTGTCGATCCACGTACGTTCGAACAGGTGATCGTCAACTTGATCAGCAATGCCCTCCAAGCCATGCCGAAGGGAGGTTCCCTGACCTTCTCCCTCGCCCCACTCACCACCTCCCAGGATTCGTTGGTCGAATTGAAGATTGCTGACACCGGTCCCGGCATTCCCCCCGACATCCTCGGACGCATCTTCGATCCGTTCTTCACCACGAAGAAGGAGGGAACCGGACTGGGACTTGCCATCACCCGGCGTATCCTCACGGCGCATAAGGGATCGATCGATGTCGAGAGTTATCCCGGTACTGGAACGATCTTTACCATTCGCGTTCCGGCCGTTGGAGTAGAGAAGAAAGGCTAGATCATGAGCGTAACCATTCTTGTCGTCGACGACGAAGACTCGGCACGCGATTTCATCTGCGAAGCCTTGAAGGATGCGGATTACGAAGCCCTCGAAGCCGGCGATTTGGCCAGCGCGCATAAGGTCGTCGATTCCGGGGCTGCCGACATCATCCTGCTTGATGTCCAGCTCCCGGATGGGTCGGGTTTGACCCTTCTAGACCGCCTGGCGCTTGAAAATCCTCGCCCTCCCGTGATCCTGATCACAGCTCATGGCGATGTGGACATCGCCGTCGAAGCCATGAAGAAGGGCGCCCAGGATTTCCTGCAGAAACCGCTCGACCTCGAACAGCTCCTGGATGCGATCGCCCGATCGGGAGAGATCGTTGCGCTGCGGCGTGAGCTCGATATGCTGCGGCGCGCCACGGGCTCGAGTGTGGAAATGGTCGTCGGAGAAACCGAGGTCATGAAGCGCGTTGTCAACGAAGCCGAACGCGCCGCAGCCGCAGAAGCCTCGGTGCTGGTCACCGGGGAAACCGGAACCGGCAAGGAAGTCCTCGTGCAGGCCATCCGAGAAATGGGCCCCCGCGCCGAAAAACCTTGGGTCCCCATCAACTGCCCCGCCCTTCCTGAAACCATGATCGAGTCGGAACTCTTCGGCCACGAGGCTGGTGCGTTCACTGGCGCCACGAAGCGAAAACCGGGGCTCATCGAGGTCGCCGACGGTGGGATCCTCTTCCTGGACGAGATTTCCTCCACCAAACCGGACATGCAAGCCAAGCTGCTGCGAGTCCTGGATGAACAACGCTTCCGGCGCGTAGGCGGTGTGAACGAGATCACAGTCGACACACAGATCCTGGCGGCCTCCAACAGAGACATCCCCACGATGATCTCCGAAGGTCGATTCCGGGAAGATCTGTATTACCGGCTCAAGGTCGTCGATCTGCATCTACCTCCGCTCCGCGAGCGCATCGTCGACATCCCCGCCCTCGTGGGCACATTCATCCGCCAGATCAATCAACGCACAGGCAATGCTGTCACCGGGATCACAACCCGTGCGATCGATGCCCTCAAGGCTCATGATTGGCCCGGCAACATCCGCGAATTGCGTCACGTCATCGAGCGCGCCATGCTCTTCTGCGACGAAGACGAAATCGATCTCGGCCACCTAGCTCCCGAGTTCCGACAGAAAACCAAGTAAACCCCCTCTGGCACACTCCTTGCAACTATGCCTCCTGATTCAGAATCAGGAGGTAAAAATGATTCCGCTTACATTGACCGACATGCAGATCTTGATCGCAGCTTCCGTCTTCATCCTGGGTTGCATTTGCATCATCCTCGGAGCCTTCGTGCTGATCAGCCGCGGATATTCAAGCGAGGTCCGCACGCTGGCGGCCCATTCCGCTCGACTCGGACGCAAGGGAATGGCTGATGAGTTCACCGGCCTGGTCAACAGCGCGTCGGACCTGGTGTCATCCATCAACCAATTGGTCCGAACAGCGACAGGTGTGGGTGTATTCCTGGTGTCTCTAGGCATGGTCTTCCTTGTCGCTTCCTATTGGGTGTTGCAACAGATCGAATGGGTCATCGTCTAAATCGCGAGGCTACTCCATGCTCAACGACGCACAGGTCCTCGCTGCACTGAGCAATTGGCTCTCTCCTGGAGAGATCGCACGCGTCCTGGAACGCAACCTGAGAGTGCCAGAGGCATGGCAGCGTCTGCACGATCAAGCATTTCTGAATCGCGTGCGTGAGTCCCAACTCCCAGCACCTTTTTCACCCGCTCAGTTGGGGCTCCTTGCCCTCGACCGTTTAGAACCGGAAACCACGGTCATGGGACCGCTCTCGGATGAGTTGATTGCCAGGCAGGAAAGCGTATGGCATCGAGCGCTGCATGCCGTGCCTCCGGATCCCGATCTGGGGGAAGTGCAGTTGCTCGCCATGGCGCTTGTCAACAAGGCCAGCGAACAGCAAGGGCCTGAACGGTTGGCATCCTTTGTTCTTGCAGCGCCGCGCACTTGGCGCTCGCCCATGGCTTGCGCCTGGATGGTCCTACCCGCCAGCACGCAAACGTTGTCGGGCTTGATCAGCGCCGAGCAGCCCCAAGGGATCATGCTGGCAGCCAACAGCCTGCTTGCCAACCTCTCTCTCGAAGAAGCCGCCAAGTTCTGGTTGACAGCTCAGCCGCAACCCTCCGCCCGAACTTTCCTCATGCTGCAGGAAATCGGCGAATCCGGCCTGGCGTCCGCATTGGCTGCTTTATGCACTCCATCTCCGGCTTCCCCGAGTAAGAACGCTCGTAGGGATCGCCTCGATCATCTTCTCTCCCAGGCAGCCTGCAAGCAAGCCGAAGACGAGATCCAATCAGCTCATGACTTCCTCGAACGAGCTTGGTCCACCGCTGTCAAATCCACGAGCGTTGTAGCCGAGCAGCTCGCCGAACTGGCGCGAGCGGAACACAATCCCGTGCTCGAGGTTGAAGCACGACGGAAGGCGCTGCGTGCTGAACCCACCCCTCGCCGCCGGGCATGGCTCGCCATGGCCCTGCTCGAAATGGGCCGTACGAAAGAGGCGCTGAACACACTTCCTGAGGATCTGGAGTGCTCGGAGGAATCGATCGCCGCCGGTCTCATCCGACTCAAATTGGGATACCGTGCACAGGCAGCTCAGTTCTTGAACAGCGCAGCCCAAGCCTCGGCTTGCATGGAGCAGCACGATGGACGATGGTTGGCATGGCTCGCAGACGGATTGAAAGCCATCGGAGAGATGGGTCAAGCATTGACCATCGCCCGCAACCGCCTCGCAGCAGCGCCTTGCGATCTGCAAGCACGCATCGCCCTCACCCAACTCCTTGCGGATGCAGGTGATCTTACTGCCTCCGCGCAGGAGGCTCACCTGACGCTTGCCCTGGCGCCTAACTCGAAAGACGCCCGCCGCTCCCTTGCGATCCGCCTTCAGGAATCCGGTCAATCCACAGCCGCGCTGGCTCATTGGCAGACGCTTTCCCAAGCGGACTCCGCCCACCTGACGGATCTGATCTCCAGTGCTCTCGAAGCCGGGGAGATCGATCTCGCAAAACAATCGGCTCAAACTGCCCTGCGTGCTCAACCAGAGGATGCGCCCACGAAGGTGCTGTATGCCAAAGCGTTGCTGGCCGGGGGTGATGTTGCAAGCGCACAAACCCAGCTCGAAGAAGCGCTCCAGAAGGATTCGCGCCTTGCTGAAGCCTGGTTGGCGCTGGCGGATTCCCATGCGCAGGTAAACGATGAGTTGAAGGTGGGCACGACCCTGGAAAATGGCGTTCAAGCTGCACCGGAATGCGGCTCCCTCCACATGGCATTTTCCCGGTGGCTGCAATCCAACGGTCGATTGAGCGAAGCGCTTGAGGCGGCGGAAGAAGGCACGCGGTTGGAAACGGATCGAGCAGATTGGTTGATCCGTCGCGTCGAATTGCTCGCCGCCTTGGAGCGCGGGCAGGAAGCCCTGCAGTTGCTTCAGGATTCCTATCAGCAGCAACCCGCACACTGGCTGATCCGTCGAAAATTGGCCGAGGCTTATGAACGACGTGGGGAGATTCGCAGGGCATGGTCCATTCTGGGACACATCCCTGAAGATCAGGATGCACACACCTACTTGATCGTGGGACGCATCGCCATCCAAGCCGTACAGGATGGTGACATCACTGCCCTCGAAACCGGTCTTGCCCATCTCGAACGCGCCAGTGTAGGGGGAAGCGAGGATCCAAACCTTAGGTATTGGTTGGCGATGGCCCACCTATTGTCTCGACATACTTCAGAAGCCATCCAAACCTTCCAGGCCTGCCTGGATCACGCCTCCCAGGGATCCGATCTTCACCGCCGGGCTACGATCGGTCTGGCGCGATCACAGATCCTCGAGGGCGACACGGAGCAGGCGATCACGACGCTGGAAACCGCCATCGATCACTATCCTAATTCTCTCGAGCTGCAGACCGAGCTCTCAAAGGCCTTCCTGAGTGCCGGGGATGCAAACAAGAGCCTGGATTTGGCCCGCAAGGCGTTGGAAATCGATCCCGATTCGGAGACCAACCTTCGCCAGCTGGCTCGCGCGGCAGAAGCGACGGAAGCATGGGATCTCGCTCTGCAAGCCGGTCGGGATCTGACACACAAGAAACCCGACGATGTCGAGGCGTGGCTTGAATTGGCCCGCATGGCAGTCCAGGCTGGACAAGAATCACAGGCTCGAAATTCGATCGCGCGCGCCGTGGGCCTGGCGCGCAGAGACGCTCGTGTGCTTCAGCAATCCGCGGCCATGCTTCTCGATCTCGGAGCCATGCGCCCGGCAAAGCGGATGCTCCAGCATGCCGTGGCAGCACAGCCCAACGACGCCTCGCTGCTGCGGAAGCTCGCTGTGTTGGCCGAACAAAATGAAGATTGGCAAACCGCCCAACATTCGTGGATGCGCATTACCGAACTTGAACCTGAGAGCAGCGATCCTCTGCAGCGCGCCGGATGCATTCTCTGGAATCGGAAACGATCCAAGGAAGCCATCGATTTCTGGCAGCGTGCATTGGAGCTCGATCCGGGCAACGCAGAAATCCACGCCGCCCTTGGCCGGGCGTTGACCGTGAGTGGAGAAAGCGAGCGGGGTTTGAACCATCTTGCTTTGGCCCGGCAAATAAAGCCCAACGATGTGCAACTGGCCCTCGAAGCCGGAACAGCAGCGCATCACGCTGGAAGGCATGAGGAGGCAATTGAGACGCTGCAGCAAGCCGTAAATCTAGAACCCGAGCGCCTGGATACCGTGGAGGCATATGCCAAATGCCTCCTGGATCTCAATCGATCCGATGAAGCTCACGAGACCTTGAAGCAGGCCTGCGTTCAAAGCGAAGCACCTCCTTCTGTGCATGCCCTGCGCGCCGTCGCTGCGCTGCATACGGGCGACATCCAAGCCTCCGAAGAGGCCCTGATCGATGCAGGCAGTTTGACGCCCAAGTCCACCCAGGACGTCGGTGCACTCGCTCAGGCCGCCCTTCGTCTTGGACACTGGGATGAGGCGTTGAAGGCCACACAGGAATGGCTCAAGGAAAGCGGGGAAACGCAAGCATTTCTCATGTACACCCGCACATGCCTGCGCGTTTTGGATGCGTACTGGTTGTACGCCGTTGCCTGCGAAGCGCAAGCGCATGCTCCCGGAGAAGCGTGCCTTGCGTCCTCGACGCTCGAAGATCTTGAAACTTTGTTAAGCGAGGTCCAGGATGTTGAAGAAGCGGCATCGGATCTAGAGCTGCTTCGCTTGCGAGTGAAAGTCGCTTCAACCGGGGTGCGAGCGGAGAGCCTGGCTGCGCTCGAATCGCATCTGAGCCTGAACGCTGATCCTGAAACTGCAGAGGGCCTGGCCATCGCCTACATGCGCGCCAGTCGTCCCGAGCAGGCTCTTGAAGTATTGCAGGCTCACATCGGCATGGATTCTCAAACAGGATGGGCCGCTCTGCTGTCCGGACATGCGCTGGCTCAAATGGGACGCCATGACCACGCGCTCCAGGTTTTCGAAGGCGCATCGAGAAACGTTGTTCTGAAGCCGCTCGTACGGTTCTTGATGGCGCAATCGATGCGAGCACTGGGGAATCAAAACGGAGCCATCGAGCATTTGAATGTCGCCATCGCAGCCTGGCCCGAAGAAGCCGCTTGGCATTTCACGCTTGCGGACATGTATGCGGAGCAAGCCGATCTCGACGCCGCCTTGCCGCATGTCCAGCAGGCAGCCGAATTGCGGCCGGGCGATGGCGCCTACGCCCTTGGCTTCGCCCGGACTTTGCGGGATTTGGGTCAGACTTCAACCGCAGCATCCGCCTTCGCCAAGGTGCTCGAAGCCAATCCTGAAGACGGAAGGGTTTGGAGAGAAGCCGGAGAAACGGCGCTCGCCGTCGGTGATTTCGAACGTGCACAGGCTTGGTGTGAGCGCGCTTCCACCATCTCCCCCTCAGACGCTGCCAGCCTGATGGGTTCGGCACGAGCCTTGCAAGCTCTGGGGCGCACGCGGGAGGCAGGAGAACGTGCACAAGCCGCACTGCGAATTGCACCCCAGGATCCCGATGTCTTGCTGGGTCTTGGTGAGATTCTCTCCGGCCAGGGGAAATACCAGAAAGCCATGCGCACCTACGATCAAGCCCTGTCGGTCAGCGACGATCCCGTTGCCGTTCACCTGCGGCGCAGCGATGTCATGGTCAAGCTCAATCGCGCCCCTCAGGCCGTCGAGCAGATGATCGAAATCGTACGTCAGGAACCGGGCGATGACCGCATCTGGAATGCACTCACCTCTGCATTGGAGCACGTCGGCGATCTGGAAAGCGCTTTGGAAACCGCCACCCGCGCCGTACGTCTGGCGCCTCGCAAAGCTGCCTACCGCATGGCTCTGGGACGTGTGAGCCGCAAATCCGGCCATCTGGACCGGGCTATCGAGGAATTGACCCAAGCGGAGACGATCGCACCCAATGAAGTGCAGATTCCGATCGAGCTGGGGCATGCATACATGGAACGTCGGGAACTCACTCGAGCCCTGGAAGCCTATCAACGGGCCATTGCTCTGGATCCGCAGGCTGCGCCGGCCCACTTCGGCGCTGCCATGGCGTTCAAGGAATTGAAGAGCTACCAACAAGCCAGTGATGAACTGCAGAGCGCCCTGGAGCTTGATCCAAACGATCCAGAAGCTCACCAGCAACTGGCGGCTGTGAGAGCCCTGACATTGGTTCACGGTGGAATCCTGCAACCTGTGGAGTAGGTCATGATCGAGCGCGCGAATTTAATCCAATTGATACGAGCCTCCAGAGCGGCCGGACGTCACGATTTCGCTCACACCATCGCCACGGATTGGTTGGCAGCCTGGCCTGGAGATCATGAGATCCAGCTCTTGCTGGGCGAGATCGAGATCACGCAGCGTCGGTCCGATGCCGCCGTGAATCGCCTGCATGCCCTGATCCTGATGCATCCCCACTACCAGCACGCCTATGGATTACTCGGCCATGCAACCAGGGCCTCTGGCGATTCCAACCGTGCGGCGGTATTCAATGCCTGCGGTCGTGCCTTGCAGGGAACGAGCCCCGGCGGCATCACGCCTCAATGGGCGAACGCAATCGCCCACGCCGTAACGGCTCTGGAGGCTGGCAAACCGGAGGAAGCTGCTTCCCATGCTCAGGAAGCGCTTCGTGCCGATCCCGATCTTCCGCTGCCGACCTTGATAGTCGTGCGTGCGCTCATCACCCAAGGCGACCGCGCAGCAGCTTTGGCTGCCGCCCGTAGTGGTCACGATCGCTGGCCGGTTTGTGTTCCCTTCCGTCTGCTGCTCGCTGATGATTTGCTCTCGCGGGGCGATATCGGCCGAGGGGTGGATTACTTCCACCAGGCAGTCGCTGATGATCCGCTGGGATTCTCTGCAAACATGATCCTGGGAGCCAATCATGCCTATCGCGATCTCTGGCCTGACGGAATGCAGGCTCCCCTGAGCCATCCTATTCCACCCGAAATCAGAGCCTCTCTGGTCGAAGATCCGCGGGTCGTCCCGGATTCCCATACGGTTTCGCAGAAACCAACCAGTGTGCCGGTTTCTCAGAAGCACTCGATCGATGGTGCACGTCCTGAGCCGGAACCCGAACCCACCTCATACGTGGTGCACAGCCCGGAACCGATCCCCTCCACACCTTCGACCAAGGCTTCGGACGACGCCCCCCAGTCACCTCCGAACGCTACCTCTCAGTCGCTGCCAGACGATCTCCCTGTTCCCAAGCCCTGGGAAAGTTACCGCGGGCCGGATCCGGGCGATTCACACGCTCAGATACCCCAGGACATGCAACCACAAAGCTTCGAACAACCGCAGAACGCCGAGCAAGTTCGAGATCAGCTGGATCGGCTGGCCGCACAGATCGACAACCTGGATTCCGATCGGCAGGATCGTCGTCTGCCGGCATACGTCGTTCTCTCCTCGCGAACACGGCTCATGCAGTCCTTTGGAGAGACCGACTTCCAGAAAATCGATCACGCCGTCATACAACTGGTCGAGGCTGTACGGCGACGCTCCCGATGGTCGGCATACCGCATCTACATCGACGATCCGCAGACGCTTGACTCCTTCGGCCTCGGACCTGTGGATCCGGGCAATGCCTGGCAGATCAAACTGCGATTGGCTGACATCGATAAAGTCCTTGCGCAACGAGGTGAGATGGTGGCCGCACTGCTCATAGTCGGCGGTGACAACGTGGTTCCCTTCCACATGCTCCCCAATCCCACCGACGATGATGATGATGCCATCCCATCCGACAATCCCTACGCCACCACCGATGAAAACTACTTCGCCCCTGAGTGGCCTGTGGGTCGCTTCCCCGTCGACAAGGAAGCGGATCTGCTCGTTGAGTTGCTGTTGCAAGCCGCAGAGCACCACCTGCAGGCCGCAAAGCCCATCAATTGGTTGCTACGTTTCAAGCGCTGGCTGCAAACCCTTTTCGGTCGGTTACTGCGCTCGAACAAGAACGCTCTCGGTTACAGCGCCAGCATTTGGCGCAAGGCTTCTCTTGCCGTCTTCAGAGCCATCGGAGAGAACCAAAGGATGATCACCTCCCCGCCGGTTCACTCAGGGAAGCTCCCCGTCGAAGCCCTTCGCCCAACGCGCCTCTCCTACTTCAATCTGCACGGTCTCGAGGATGCTCCGGAATGGTTCGGCCAGAGAGATCCCCTGCTGGATACTTCCTTGGGCATCGAGTTCCCGGTCGCGCTGCATCCCGAAGATGTCGTCAACGGCGGTCGCGCCCCGAATGTGGTATTCACCGAAGCCTGCTACGGCGCCAATTCACTCAGCAAGACACCCGAGACCGCCCTGTGCCTGAAATTCCTGCAAGCTGGAAGCCATGCCATCATCGGCTCCACGAAGATCTCCTACGGATCAATCACGCCACCACTCATCGCCGCCGATTTGCTCGGCCGTCTGTTCTGGGACCAAATCAATCACTCCCTCCCCGTCGGCGAAGCGCTGCGTAAGGCCAAACTGCAATTGGTAGCCAGGATGATCGAACAGCAGGATTATCTCGACGGCGAAGATCAGAAGACCTTGATCTCCTTCGTGCTCTATGGGGATCCCCTCTACACGCCTGGAGAGGCCTCGGTCTCCCATGGGCAGAAAGCCATCGTTCGACAAATCCAGCGCCCACGCGCCATCCATACCATGCAGTCGGTCGGAGGACCTTCCCTCTCGCAGGATGACCTCGACCCGTCTACGCTCGGCAGGGTCAAATCGATCGTCTCGCGATATCTCCCGGGGATGGCGGATGCGGATTGCCGCATTCGGCGCCAGCAGGCCGGTCTGCTGGAGGGAAGCATTCCCCTGCCCGGGAGCCAATCCTTGTCGAATAAAGCCCATCGCCCGAGCGGTCCTCAGACGACGGTGATCACCCTGGCCAAGAGCATTCCCGAAGGACTGCATCAGCACCAGCACTACGCTCGCCTGACCCTCGACAGCACCGGCAAGGTGCTCAAATTGGCCGTCTCCCGCTAGGCAAGCTGTGGCATACAACTTGCATCTTCCATCCGTGGAAGGATGGAACGATTCATGGGTATGCTCAACCAACGTCTCGGATACCATTACTACCCCGACGATTGCCATTTCTCACAAGACGACCTTGGGATTTGGCTGCCCATCCTGCGTTCTCTCGATGCTCAATGGGTGACGCTGCAGAGCGATGCGAAGCGCCCCATTCCAGCATTCTTCCTGCGTTCACTTCTGGAAGCGGGCATCGAGCCCATCGTCCACATTCCCTGCGATGTCGCCGATGCGAATTTGAGCGATCTCGATCCTCTCTTGCAAATCTACAGCCGATGCGGGATCCGCTATGTCGTGGTTCTTGATCGCCCGAATATGAAGGCACGCTGGGAATATGCATCCTGGAGCCGTCGCGGCCTGATCGAGCGATACCTGGACATTCTCTTGCCCATCCTGGAGGCAGCTCGTGCCGCCGGTTTGCGTCCCACACTGCCGCCCCTGGAACCCGGCGGCGATTACTGGGACACCGCCTTCCTGGAGCGGACCCTTCAGAATCTCATCCGACTCGGCAAACACGAACTCTTGGAGGACCTCACGCTCGGCACGTACGCATGGACATTCGACAGACCGCTCGACTGGGGAGCTGGAGGCCCTGATCGCTGGCCCGAAGTTCTGCCCTACCACACCCCCAGAGGCAGTCAGGATCATCGCGGGCTGCACATCTTCGATTGGTACGCCGCCATCTGCCGAAAGCTGCTGCCCGCCCCGCTTCCGATGCTGGTTCTTGCCGGTGGGGCATGCCCTCAGATCCCACTGAAGAACGAGCGAACGCCTGAAACCCAGGCAAAGGAAAACATTGCCATCGCGAACATGCTGGCAAGCGACGCTATCCCGGCGCACGTTCTCTGCTTCAACTTCTACCCGCTGACATGCCCGCCAGACCATCCTGAACACGCATCCAGCGGGTTCCCGGAAAGCGATCACCCACAACCTGTAATTTCATTCTTCCAAGGACAAGAGACAACTGGCGCTGCGCTACCAAACACAATCCCGCTCGATAAACCCATCCAACACTACGTGTTGCTTCCAGAGGACATGGGCTCAGGATTTCGACGTCGATGGGCTTCCCTCGGCGAATTAGCCCTGGTTGAGAAGCCGGTCGTGGGATTTTCCGCCGAAGAAGCTCGCAGCGCACAAAGGGTGAGCATCATGGGGGATGTAGATTGGATCCCTCACCAAATTGAAAACGATCTGCGTCAGGCAGGTTGTGAGGTGAATCGCATGCCGCTGCCTGCCGATCCCCTCGAGCCGCACTTGGATCCCAGAAATCCCAATCGTCTTTCGCTGAATACAAATACAGGAGCCGCGCATGTTTGACCATGAGCCCAACCCGAGCGAAGTCTTCTATGGTGAAACAGTGGAATCGTGGAGCGAGGTCAGCCCCCGCATCAAGGTCCTCGGTTTAGGGGGTGGCGGTTCCAATGCCGTGAACCGGATGATCGAACTCGGATTGCATGGCGTGGAGTTCATCGCCGCCAATACCGATGCGCAAGCATTGGCTTCCAGCCTCGCTTCCAAGCGATTGCAGCTTGGCCCTCAGGTCACGCGTGGTTTGGGAGCCGGCGGGGATCCGACCATCGGTGCCGCAGCGGCTATGGAAAGCAGTGCGGAGATCATGGATGCGCTGGAGGGAGCGGACATGGTCTTCATCACCGCCGGCATGGGAGGGGGAACCGGAACCGGCGCCGCTCCCTTGGCTGCAGAACTGGCCACGGAGGCGGGAGCCTTGGTGATCGCCATCGTCACCATGCCGTTTAAATTTGAGATGGGTCGTCGCTCGCAGAATGCGCTCGACGGTATTCGTAAGCTTCGCCCCCATACGCACACCCTGATCACCGTTCCCAACGACCGCCTGCTGCAGATCGCTCCCAAGGATCTCAGCCTCGAGATTGCCTTCCGCCTGGCTGATGACGTATTGCGCCAAGGGGTTCAGGGAATGGCCGAGTTGGTTATGCGCACGGGTTTGATCAACGTCGATTTCGCCAACGTTCGCCAGTTGTTGAGCCGAGGTGGAGGCGCACTGATGTCGATTGGGCTGGGCGAGGGAGTCAAGAAAGCCTCCAAAGCCGTGCATCAGGCTCTCCACCATCCATTGCTCGAGATCGACAGTCTCGAACAGGCGAATGGCGTCCTGGTCCATTTCACGGGCGGGGAAGACCTCTCGCTCGCTGAAATCAGCGAAGCCGTGGATGAACTCAGCGCCTCCATGAATCCTGACGGAGAGCTTATTCTGGGAGCAACACACGAAGGCACAATGTTCGGGAGATCGCAGGTGATCTTGATCATCACGGGACTTGGTGGCTCACCCCTGAAGGAAGCCACCAAGCGCAAAGCCCCGGAGGCGCTTCCGGAGGCACTTCCTGCAGCACAAGGCCTCACCTCGCCCGATCCGGATGATCTGGATCTGCCTACATTCCTGAGACGCAGGATCCGCGTCGGGTGATGGAGAATCAAACCGATGGATAGAGATCTCCTCCAGAAGATCAACCAAAAAGTCGTCTCGCGCTTTCCTGAAATGCGAGGCGTAAAGCCCAGCGTGAAACGGGAGCGGACTCACTCGGGTTTGCGCTTTCGTCTCACCTACAAGGGAAAAGTTGAGCTTCCAGGAGATCGTACGATGAAGCGCGTGACCCATGTCTTGGTTGACGAGCGTGGCAAGGTCCTGCGCATGAGCACCTCAAAATAGGATCGGAGGGATGGCGATGGAGATCACACAGCCAAATTGGCTGGCTCGCATTTCGTTGAAGTTGCGTGTGGTATTCTGGCGTGTGGTGTCCACCTGCATGGGCTATGTATTGCAAACCCATCCCATCCTGCAACTGGTTTTCACGATACTCGTCCTGGCACTGACGGGGGTCATTGCCTACGGGATCGGGCGCGCCACCGGGAATCTGCTCAACTTGTATGTACACTGAGTTTCAGTCATCCATGAATTGCGGTTCCGATGCGCCCGGAGTACAATCCGGGCGCTCTGCATAGCAGAGCCATCCAGCGATTATGATCAAACGGCCATCGCTTCCACTGGTTCTTTTCGTGCTCTTCATCTGCTTCATCGCCGGATTGGCAAGCGTGCTTCTCAAGCCAGGCGACGAAAGCAATCCCATGCCGTCCCTGCAACCTCAATCCGGTCTCGAAACCCCGCTCCCATTTGGGGATGCAACCACCTCTCCCCAAACCACGATCCTGGTCCTCGGTGTGGATCATCTCCAGGCCGAAATCCCCAAGCTGGAAGCGATCTGGTTCGTCACCTTCCGCCTTCCCGGCAGGAATCTCTTCCTGCTTGGCATTCCGATCCATACCCCAGTGGGGGGTCAATCCGAGCTTCGTTTGAAGGATCTCTTCCGATGGCACAAAGACCAAGGACCGGATACTCTATTCATGCAGGCGTTGTACGATGAAGTGCCCCTCACAATCGATGTCATCCTGGTTGTTGATGAAATCGCCTTTGCCGCATTCATCGATTACATGGGAGGCGTCACACTGGAGAGCGGTACGCTGGATGGTCGTCAGGTGATCGGAGTTCTAGACTTGGTGGAAGATCAGCCCACGGCTGCGCTCGAAGTTCAGGGGCGTGTGGTGCAGGCATTGAGTGAGAAAGCGCCGAATCTGGGCAGCACACCGGACCTGACCCCACTCATGACGTTGTTCCCCGAAAACGCCTTCAGCTCGATCCCATCGCTCCATCTCGTGTCGCTGATCAATCCGCTGCTCCCCATCCAGACGGATTCCATTCACATCCAACTCATGACGCAGCAATAACGATGGGGTTCAGCAAAGGATTCAAGCATAGAAACCGGTTGAAGCTGGTGCTTGGAAACATAAAAATCTCGCAAACTACTTGCAAATCATCCCATGCGCGTATATCCTTGCATCAGTCTTCGAAACCTTGATCACACATTGCACAATCCAGATTAGTGGAATAGAGCTTAGCAGCAGGAGGAGTGTTATCGGATAACTTTGGATACCTTTCAAGCAAACCTGAATCTAGAGGAGAAGAATAATGAGAACGAATGTGAAATTAATTCTTATCGTCTTGCTCAGTATCGTGCTCGCCTCCTGCACTGGTGGAGTGGAAACGGAATACTGCCCCCCATCGGATATCGTTACTGATCTAGAGGGTCGGACGATCAACGTTGCTGTTGAGAACGCCTATCCACCCTACAATTTCATTGATACTGATACCAACGAAGGGGCTGGATGGGATTACGACTCTGTACGCGCCATTTGCGATGTGCTCAACTGCGAACCCAACTTCGTTGAGGCTGCCTGGGATGGCATCTTCGAGGCCACTGCTGCTGGCGAGTATGACATGGTGGCGGATGGTGTCACCTGCTCCGGGGATTCGGGAGCGGAGCGTGACCAGGTGGTTGATTTCTCATTGATCTATGGATCTAGCTCTCAGTCAATCGTCGTCCGCATCGATGAGACCGAGATCACCGATGAGGCCAGCCTGATCGCAAGCGACGCCATTGTTGGCACGCAGATCGGCACCACCAACGAAGCCAGGGCCATTGAGTTGGTTGGAGAAGATCGAGTGTTGAGCTACGACACGTTTGATCTTCCTATCACTGCACTCATCGCTGGGGATGTGAATGCGGTGATCATGGATCAGTCGGCTGCAGAGGGATTCCTCGCCCAGAATCCTGACGATATCATGGTCCTTCCTGATCCTGTCACCGGCGCTGAGATGTTCTGCTTCGTCTTTCCACCCTGCAGCGATCTTATCGGCCCAATCAACTACGCTCTTGGCGTTCTTGAGGCAGATGGTTCCTTAGATACTCTAGAAGCTAAGTGGTGGCCACAAGAATAATCTTCTGAACGTCATAACACGGGGTCTGCCGAGATTCGGCGGACCCCGCTACCTTTTGGATTCATTCCATGCCAGATAGCAATCCTACAATCGAGAAGGCATCCGAACGGAAAATACCGGGCTTGTTTCCCACGGCTGCACGTCTGAAAACACTTCCTTGGTGGGCTCTTGTCGTCCTACTATTGGGCATATCGCTCGTCTATGCCATCACATCCATCCCCAGCTATCAAGACGCATTCGAGTTTATCGCCCCTGGGCTACGCGTCACTTTCATTGCAAGCGTGTCTGCGTTTGGTATCGCACTCGTCATCGGATTGGTTGTGGGTTTGGGACGGATCTCGTCCAATGTTGTTGCCTACAACTTGGCGACATTCTACGTTGAGGTTGTGCGCGGCATTCCCATGATCGTGATCATCATCTACGTGGCTTTTGTGCTGGTACCGATCGTGGTTGGTGGCATGAATGGCTTGGGGCACTTGATTCTTAGCACTCCATGGCTGGCGTTCCTGCACGGTATGGGAGAGAATCTGTATTCCATGAGCGTGCAGGATATCGACTCCATGGCACGCGCCATCGCTGGATTGGCCTTCGGCTTTGGTGCTTATGAGGCCGAGGTATTTCGAGCCGGCATCCAATCCATTGAGAAAGGGCAAATGGAAGCCGCCAGATCGTTGGGTATGTCGTATTTTCAAGCCATGCGCCATGTGATCTTGCCCCAGGCGATCCGCGTGATCCTGCCTCCCTTGGGCAATGACTTCATCGCCATGTTGAAGGACTCATCCCTGATCTCTGTCCTGGCCGTGCGCGATCTCACCCAACTCGGCAAGCTGAACCGTTCGCGCACATTTCGCACATTCGAAACCTGGAACACCGTTACCTATCTCTACCTCTCGATGACCTTACTCGGCTCGATGGCCGTCAAATGGCTGGAAAGGAAGTTTAAGAGCGGTGACCGGTAGCATCATCACTGTGAAAAACGTCTGTAAGCGCTTCAAGAAGGTCGAAGCCCTCGTCGACGTCAGCCTCGAAGCCAAGCCAGGTGAAGTGCTCTTCATCTTTGGACCCAGCGGTGGAGGCAAATCAACGCTCCTTCGATGCATCAACCAACTGGAGAAGGTCGATGAAGGTGAGATCATTGTCGACGGCATACGTGTGACGGATCACGGCGCCGATCTCGATACCCTGCGGGCAGAAGTAGGGATGGTCTTTCAACTCTTTAATTTGTTTCCCCATCTCACCGTTCTCCAAAACATCTCCATTGCGCAGGAGAGGGTCCGCAAATGGCCCAAGGCTCAGGCAAACGAAACCGCTCATAAGTTGCTCGAACGCGTGGGCCTGCCTGAAAAATCCGAGGCCTATCCGCATCAGCTATCCGGTGGCCAGAAGCAGCGTGTGGCAATTGCTCGCGCCCTGGCTATGAACCCCAAGATCATGCTCTTCGATGAACCCACCTCAGCCCTCGACGCAGAGATGATCCGCGAGGTGCTCGACGTGATGGTTGACCTGGCGCGCGAAGGTATGACCATGATGGTGGTCTCGCATGAGATGGGTTTCGCCAAAGCCGCCGCTGATCGCATGGTATTCCTCGCTAACGGGCGCGTCGTCGAAGAAGGCACCGTGGAGCAGATATACCAAAACCCCAAAGAAGCTCGGACGAAGGCCTTTCTCGACCAAATTCTTTATTAATATCGAAGCGGGAACCACAATTGTGGTTCCCACCACAGTGCGCTGGGCGGGAGTTGAACCCGCACGCCCTAGGGCACATGGCCCTCAACCATGCCTGTCTGCCAGTTCCAGCACCAGCGCGTAGGAATTGGTTGAACGGGGTTATTATAGCTTACGAAGACAGTCTGTCAACCTAACAGGTTTTCTTCTCGATCAGCCAGTAGATGGAGGTAAATTCGTATGCGAATCGTGCTGGATGCCATGGGGAGCGACGATCATCCTGAACCTGAATTGCAGGCCGCTGTGGAGATCGCTGCGCGCTGGCAGGAACCGCTTCTGCTGGTCGGTCCCCAGGATGTGCTTCAACCTCGACTGGACGCTGCCGGCGTGCCACATGATCGAGTGCGTGTGATCCACGCCCCTGAAGTTCTCAAGATGACCGACAAACCAGCCCGCGCCGCGCGCGGCAAGGCCAAGAGTTCGATGGCCGTGGGCATGCATTTGATCAAGGACGGAGAAGCCGACGCCTTCGTAACCGCCGGCAACACCGGTGGTGCGCTTGCCAACGCCCTCTTCATCCTGGGACGCATCCGCGGCGTGAAACGACCCCCGCTGGCTGCCATGGTGCCTGCCAAGAACGGCCACATCATTACGCTCGATATCGGAGCCAATGCCGACTGCAAGCCAGAATACCTGGTGCAGTTCGCCGTGCTGGGCTCGGTCTATGCCGAAACTGCCTTGGGGAAGAAGAAACCCCGCGTGGGTCTGCTTTCCAACGGTGAAGAACCCGGCAAGGGCAACACGTTGGTCAAGGAAACCTTCCCGCTGCTCGAGAAAGCCGACATCCACTTCCTGGGCAATGTCGAACCCAAGGAAGCATTCGCCGGCGTTGTGGACGTGGTGGTTATGGATGGTTTCACCGGCAACGTCTTCATCAAAGCCAGCGAATCCGTTTCCAGCTTCCTGATCAGCATGATCCGCGAGGAGATCCAGGCCTCGCCCCTCACCACGATCGGCGGATTGCTTGCTCGTCCCGCCTTTCGCAACGTGCGAAAAATACTCGATCCCGCCGAAACCGGCGCCGCACCCCTGCTGGGGATCAAGGGGCTGGTCTTCGTCGGGCATGGTCGTTCGGACGCCCGCGCCCTCGTGAACGCCGTCCGCGCCACGCGCCAGGCTGTGGAACATGATCTGCTCGACGCTTTGCAGAAGGCCATCCAAACCCGTCTGTCCGACCGCAAGATGGGAGGTGCAACGTGACCCCGTCTGAGCACACCAGGCGCCGGGTGGTCATCACAGGGTTGGGCGTGGTCACCCCCGTCAGCTCCGAGATCGACGGTTTCTGGGATGCGCTTCTGGCCGGCCGCTCTGGTGTGTCAAAGATCACGCTCTTCGATGCCTCCGCCCTGCCCTGCCAGATCGCGGGTGAGATATCGGATTTCGATCCCTCCGAATTCATCCCGACCAAGCAAGCCCGGCGGATCTCACGTTCTTCGCAATTAGCGCTGGTGAGTTCCATCAAAGCTGTTGACGATGCTCAATTGCCATCCCCACTGCTTGTTCCTGAGCGCATGGGTGTGTATTTCGGAACCGCCATCGGCGGCATCGAACGCGCCTTGGATGCCACGCTTCTATACAACCAAATGGGATTGAGCAAGGTCAGTCCTTTTGCCTTACCGTCAGCCATTCCCAACATGCCAACCTTTCATGTAACCCAGCAAATTGGAACCCTTGGCCCCAGCTGTACGGTCTGCACCGCCTGCGCATCCGGAACGCAATCCGTGGGAGAAGCCAGCCTGGCTATCCGCGACGGCAGAGCCGATGTGATCCTTGCAGGTGGTGTGGAATCCATGATCCAGGAATACGCCATCGCCGGTTTCTGTGCCATGCGAGCCCTGCCTATCAACTTCAATCACGATCCCCAGCATGCCTCGCGCCCCTTCGATGCCAAACGGGAGGGATTCATCTTCGCCGAGGGCTCCGCCTGCATGGTGTTGGAGAGCCTCGAGCATGCACGCGCGCGCAAGGCTCCCGTATACGCCGAGGTTTCCGGCTTTGCCTCTTCCAACGATGGTTACCACATTGCCGCACCCGATCCCACTGCCGTAGGCGCCATCCGCACGATGGCCTGGGCGCTGGCTGATGCCGGCATCGAACCCGAGCAGGTGGACTACATCAACGCCCACGGTACTTCCACACCGGCCAACGATGTCGTCGAGACGCTGGCCATCAAGAAGCTCTTCGGAGACCGTGCTTTCGAGATCCCCATCTCCTCGACGAAATCCATGTTGGGCCATGCCATGGGAGCTTCGGGAGCCATCGAAGCCGTTGTCTGCGCCCTGACGATCAAGCATGGAATCATCCACCCCACGATCAACTACGAGCATCCTGATCCCGAATGCGATTTGGATTATGTCACATCCGGACCACGAGAATCGAATCCCAAGGTTGTGCTCTCGAATTCATTCGGTCTGGGTGGTCAGAACGCCTGCCTGGTGCTCAAGAAACTGGAGGATTGATGCGTCACTTCGTCAACCAAGCGCTCATTCGCCGCAACAGCCTCATCGGAAAGGCACTCGTTTGGGGTGGATTGGCGATCGTCATCGGCTCCGTGCTAATATCCCTGCAATCGCCCGACGTCCTCAATCCCTACGTCTTCGGCGGATTCCTGGGCGTCATCGCTACGCAAATCGGAACCCTCCTGACCAATCGCTGGGGAAGAAGCCCCCGCCTGGATGAGGTCATCGGCAATGCCCTCAAGGGCATGGATGAACGTTTCGTATTCTTCAGCTACATCCTGCGCGTGGATCACGCCCTGCTTAGCCCGGCGGGAACATTCGTTCTCATTCCGAGACCCGAAGACGGCGTGATCGATTATCAGGACGGCGATTGGCTCCAGGATCGCCCGAAGCGTGGATTGTTGCAGCGCGGCGGCAGACGTTCCCTCTCGGGCTTCGAACGGCAGGCTCGAACGGACTCCAGAAAGCTCCAACGCAAATTGGCCAAGCATCTCTCCGAGGAATCCATCCCCGAGGTTCAGCCCATCTTCGTCTTCTTCCATCCCGATGCTCAGATCCAGGTCACGGATTCGCCGTTTCCGGCCGTGCATGTCAAGAAGCTGAAGGCTTGGCTTCGAAAACTCCCCAAGGGCATCAGCCTTCCCTCCGATCAGGTGGATGCCTTGATCGCGACGCTGGGTTACTGAAACACCTTCCCGGAAACAATGGCTGAATTGCAGCTTCCAGTCACGGCGCGATTCTATGGGGTTTCCTCCCCGATCCGCTCGCCGTCGCGATCGGATGTGTCGCCGTCCACGCTCCGCGGCACGTGGTTCCGTCCTCTGAATTTCCTCTTGGCGACGCCCCGGAAACCGCAGAATCGGGATGGTGTGGAAGGTTTGCACTCTCCATTTTCCGTATCGTACGTGCACTTCATGGAACCCACATCCATCGCGAGACAACGCTGCCATGTGACAATGCTGACGAAGAAAAAAGGAGCCGCCCCGGATGGGCAGCTCCTCCCCACTACGTCCTTCGGTCCAGGCAGGACCTATGCGCCCAGAAACTCGTCCAGGGCTTCCTTGCTGATGCGGTAGGCCTTGCCGATCTTCTTGGCCTTGAGAGAGCCGTCCTCGATGGCGGCAACGACATCCTCTTCCGCTACCCGCAGATAGGTCGCCGCTTCGGAAGGCGTCATCACCGGTGGTGCTCCGCTCGTGGGGCTCGGTCCTCCGGCTCCTGTGCCTGCCGCTCCGCCTGCCGCGCCTTGTCGCAAGGCATCGCCCAGGACGTTGCCGATTCCCATCCCAGCGCCAATGCCGGCCGTCAGGCCTGCGCCACCGGCCGGATTCTGAGCCGCATCGCGCATGGCATCCGCTGCCTGCAGCTGCGTGTAGGTCGCCACATCCAGCATGCCCATGGCCCGCAGCTCCTCGGCCGATTTGGTCGAAGGCTTTAGGCTCTCGATGTAGAAGGTCTTCAAGGTGAGGCCCACCGCCTTGAAATCATCCTGCGCCTTGGCGCGCACGCCGCCACCAAGCTCCTCGGTGAGCGCGATCAGCTCGGGAACGCTCTTGGCGGAGGTTGTCTCGCCAAGCATGTCGGCCAGTTTGGAGATCAACATGGCTCGCAGGCGGTCCTTGATGTCGCGCGTGTTGTAGCTGCCCTGCGCCCCAACGATCTGGGTCACGAACTGCTGCGGATCGTCCACCTGGAAGCTGTACGTGCCGTATCCTTGCAGCAGGGCCACACCGAGCCCCATGCCGGGATTGCGTACGATGATCGGTTGGGGCGTGCCCCACTTCTCGTTGGCAAACTCGCGCATTGAGACGAAGTACACCTCGGCTGTGAAGGGCGAGCGCTCGTTGAAAGCCTTTCCGATCAGATCGATCAGGAAGGGAATGTTGGCGGTGCTGATGGTGTGGCGGCCGGGGCCGAAATTATCCAGCGCCTTTCCATCTCGGAAGAAGACCGCGGATTGGGCCTCGCGCACGATCACCTGGGAACCAAGGCGGAAATCACCCGCCCCACTCTCTGGAAAGCGATGCACGATTTCATCGCGCATCTCATCCGGGTGTTCAACAACATCAAAGATTCTTGCCATGATCCTATCTCCTCTTCGGCTGCCTCAATTAGGGAGCCAACAGCAGTTCATCACGTCGATTGAAAACGTCGACACACTCCTGACAGATCCCCTCCAGATGGCGGATCGCCGCCG
>DUET01000077.1 GCA_011192015.1 Anaerolineae bacterium | reverse complement strand
GAAGACGCGTTCCTCGGGTTCCGCTTCGTTATTGAGGATCTGCGCGATACGGCAAGTAGCATCCGATCCATAAGTCTCCATCTCGCACAGGGAAACCCTCCCGATCGCTCTGAGGATCCCCGTCTTGGTGATGTTGATTATCCCGCTGATGCCAATCACTAAAACAACCAGAACCGATGCCCATATCATGGCGTTAAGGATGCGTGATCTGACCTCCTTTAGATCCAAACAGTACTCAGCACCACGCACACCTGGGAGCAGCAAGAGCAACAGGGAAGCCATCGTGTTTCTTGGCGCAAAGGCGGAAGGACTGTACACATGCCAGAGCACAACCCCCAGCAGTCCGGCCGAGGTTGCCTGCAGCAGCTTGTTCTTCTTCCATGCCTCCGGTTTCGGCAGCAGGAAAGCCAGGGGAAGGAACGCCAGCAGAAGCGGGGAGATCTGCCCACCTTGCCCCCAGAACTTTCCGTAGACAAGTGAAAGCGGATACGTCAGAAGGATCTTGCCCGTGGTCCCCGGTGAGAACCAGGCCTGCATCCATCGAGTCGTCTGTTCGGCGTTGAAGAGCGGCGCCAGGGGTTGGCTGAACAACATCGTGTTCTTGATCACGTTCGGCAGGAAGGCAAGCACCGTCCAGAAACCCAGCCAGAATGTGGTCTTCCAGGCAGTGGATAGAAACGCTCTCCCCAGCAGGGGTTCCTGATTCCGCGAAGCGCGAAGTCTCCACAACAGGATCAGCAGCAGTCCCGGTATCAGCGGGATCAGGTAGGTGATCTTCGCGGCGATCGCCAATCCTGCGGCGAGGCCGGCAATGCGAACGACTTCGTCGTTCGAATCCTTCCCCAATTCAAGCGACCAGGCGAACGCCGTCAATCCCATGGCCGTTGAAAACAGGTCCACCTTTCCATTCCAGATGACGCTCGTGAACGCGGTGGAAGTGAAGAGAGCCGCCAGCGCCATCCATCGCCCTCGACGCCCCAACCCGGCCTTGCGGCCAACGACCGCCAGCATTCCCGCCGCGGCAAGGCTCATCGGCCAGGTGAACATCTTGGAGGCCACCCCACCGCTCAGCGAAAACAAAGCTGCGAAGTGGAATTCGCCCTGCAGACCGATCTGCGTGAATGCCTCGTACCCCGGCAGAGGCAGCAGGCGCTGCGAAGAGGCCATGACCTTGGGAAGCGCCATGTAGAAGGCAAGCGAATCACCCCGCGGCTGAGGTGGATTGATGGTCGTGATCCCGGTCATCAGGATCAGGAGCACGGTAAGCGCATAGATCACGAGCCAGGGGGCGGATTCCCTGCGGTAATCCCGGATCGCCGTCCGTACTTGCCGCCCTACGGCTGCAACGATCGGGAGGGCAAAGCGTATGCCGGCCAGAAACGAAATCGCCAGGACGGCGATGATCACCAGCAGCGAAAACCATCCCACTAAGGCCAGCAGTTGCCAGAACGCCGCCATAAGACCCTGCCCCAGAAGGAACGCCGTGAGGAAGATGGACAAGCCATCTTCTTCCACCGCAGCGTGCCGCTTGCGAGCCACAAGGCGCAGAACCAGCGCTCCGAAGCAGAACACGGCAAGACTGTAGAGTGCACAGATGGCAATGGAGGTGGTTGTTTCGAGGAGCATCTCGATGGTTGGTCCTTCAGCCCTGGAAGGGTGCGTAGAAGAAGCCCTGGATGAGATCCCGCAGCGGTGCGGTGAACTCGGCAATCGCAGGCACGCCGGGACTGCCCTGCGCGATCCAGTGCAGAGCCAGAACTGCGATCATCCAGAGGATCAACAGGATGTGCAAGATTCGAGATCGAATGGGGGATGAACTGCTGTCATTCAAATTTTCTGGGCCTTATCAGGTAATGGTTGCATAGGTGTGAGAGGGTGGATCCCGCCCAGGCTTCACAGACCGAAGATCTTGCCCTCGTCCGATGCGATGCTGCCCACGGCGTTGCGCGAATCGACGATCAGGGATGCATGTTCGACGATACCTGGCCAATCATAGCCGCTGTGATCCGTCACGATGACCACGCAGTCTACGGATCGCACAGCCGCCATGAGATCGGGCACTCGCTCCAGAGACCAGGATTCACTCGAGATATGGGGAACGTGGGGATCATGGAAGGAGACATCGCACTCGCTTGCTTCCAGGAGTGTGATGATGTCGAGCGCCGGCGATTCACGCACATCGTCGACATCCCGCTTATAAGCTGCGCCAAGGATCAGGACCTTGCTGCCCTTCAGGGGCTTTCCATGCGTGTTGAGCGCGTCCGTGATCTTGCCCACGATATAGCGGGGCATGTTGGCGTTGATCTCCGAGGCCAGCTCGATGAAGCGCGCCGTATACTGCAGTTCCTTCATCTTCCAGGAGAGATAGAGCGGGTCGATGGGAATGCAGTGCCCTCCCAATCCGGGTCCTGGCGTGAATTTCATGAAGCCGAAGGGTTTGGTTGCTGCCGCCTCAACAACCTCCCAAACGTTCACGCCAAGTCGGTCGCAGATCAAGGCCATCTCGTTGACCAATCCAATGTTGACCATGCGGAAGGTGTTCTCCAGCAGCTTCACCATCTCCGCAACGGTGGCCGAACTCACCAGCACGATCTCTTCCACAGCATGCCGATACAGCGCTGCGGCGGCTTCGGCACAACGCGCTGTCACGCCTCCGATCACCTTGGGCGTGTTGCGCGTTTGCCAGGTCTCGTTCCCCGGATCGACACGCTCGGGGGAGAATGCGACGAACACATCCTCGCCGACTTTGAGGTTGTTGCTGCTGATGCGCGGCAGAAAGACCTCTTCGGTCGTTCCCGGATAGGTGGTGCTCTCCAGGACAATTAACATGTCCTCGTGCAGCGTGCGGGCGATTTCATCAGCCGCACTCAGGATGTAGGAGATGTCCGGGTCCTTGGTCTTGCGCAGCGGCGTTGGCACGCACACCGATACGCAGTCCACATCCTCGAGCACGTCGTAATCCGTTGTGGCGGAGAGCAATCCATCGCCAACGAGCTCTTTGACGATCTTCCCCGCAACATCGGGAATGTAGGATTTGCCAGCGTTGAGTTTCTGCACCTTGTCGGCATTCGTGTCGATCCCGACGGTTCGAAGTCCGGCGCGTGCGAACTCCACCGCCAAGGGAAGTCCCACGTATCCCAATCCGACGACGGCAACCTGAACGTCCTTGCTCTCAATTCGTTTCAGAAGATCAGCCATGATCGGTCTTCTCTCTCATCGGCATGCTTATGTGGGCTTCAGTCTCCGGTATCCACATGCTGTGCCCATTGCCGCTCCTGCTGGTACCAGTCGATCATCCGCTCCACACCTTCACGCAGGGAGACCCTGGGTTTCCAGCCCAGCAAGGCGCCGGCTTTTTCCACACTCGCCAAACTTTCCATCATGTCGGCGCGATGGCGCGGCCTGAATTCTATCTCGGCCTTGCGGCCAATCATGCCCTCGAGCATTTCGATGAAGGCGTTGATGGTGATGACTTCATGCCCGCCGAGATTGATGATCTCATATCCAACCGGTCGCAATCCCTGGATCGTCCCACGGGCAATATCATCGATATAGGTAACGCCTCTGGATTGCGTGCCATCCCCATTGACGATGAGTCTTCGCCCCTCATAGAGCCGCTGGATGAAGCGGAACATGAACATCTCCGGCCGACCTGCGGGCCCGTAGACCGCAAAATAGCGAAACACCGTCACATCGATGCCGTAGAGAAAATGATAGGCGTGGCTCATCACTTCGGCCGCTTTCTTGCTGGCTGCGTACGGCTGAAGCGGCAAGCTCGTATCCGCAGTCTCTGGAGTTGGATAAGGCGCATTCGCTCCATAGACGCCCGAAGTCGAAGCCAGGACGAACTTGGTCACGCCACGGTGACGGCAGAGTTCAAGCAGATTCAGCGTTCCGGTCAAGTTTGTGTCGACGTATACCCAGGGATTCTCGAGGCTGGTGCGCACACCTGCCCGCGCAGCCAGATTGATCACCGCTTCGAAATCCCCTTCCAGATTGGCGATCTTGGATGGATCGGCGATATCCAACTTATGAAAGGTGAAACCGGCGCGCGGCATTAATTTCTCCAGACGATGCTCCTTAAGGCGCACATCGTAGGCGTCGTTCATGTTATCCACGCCTATGAGCGTGTGGCCATCGTCCAGAAGCAGTTCCGCCACTCGCGCTCCGACAAATCCTGCCGTTCCGGTCAGTAGATAGGTCGTCATGTTCTTTCCATGTGAATGAAACTCAGATGAAAATCTTGGGAGTGTTTCAAATCGAACGAAGCCGGCTGAAGCATAGCCGGAATGGCTAGAGACCGCCTTCGGAGTTCACCGCATAAAGCGGTGTGAGATGGGTCCGATGGATCAATTGAACATGGTTCTCGTCTGAAAGAGTCATGTAATTGCTGAAACGCTTCTCCCGGAAATCGCCGAGCTTTCCCGCCTCGATGGCTGCCTTGATCTCCGCAATACCGTCCGCAATCGTGTGTTGAGGAGTGAAGCCAAGCTGTTCACGGAACTTGGCAAAAGAGACTCGATAATTTCGGAGGTCAATGTCCTCATCTTGTCGATTGATTTGAACATCCGGGATGTGTGCTTGGACAACCTCGCCTAATTGCTTGATGCGGTAATTCTGGTCATCCGAGCCTACATTGAAAACTTGGCCCGATACTGTGTTGATAGGAGCCTGCAGCACCTTGATAATGGCTTCGGCTGCGTCATCGACGTGGATGAACGGACGCCACTGTTCTCCCCCCAAGATTGTTATTTTCTTATCGGTCAATGCTTGAGCCGTAAAAAGATTGATAACCAAATCAAAACGAGGACGGGGGGAGAGACCATAAGCTGCGCCGAACCTCAGGATAGTGGGCGCAAATTGGTCGCCAGTGAGGGAAAGCAGTACTTCCTCGGAGCCAATCTTGGTTTTGGCGTACAAGGAAATCGGTTTGAGGGCGGAGTGTTCATCCAGCACCTGATCGCTGGCGCCATAAACGCTGCAAGTAGAGGCGAAGATGAAACGTTCGACCCCATACCCCCTGGCGGCTTCCGCGATCATCCGAGTGGCTGCCAGATTGATTTCGATCGTCAGCTTCTCATCGAGTTCGCATGCAGGATCACCGACAAGCGCAGCCAGGTCGATGACGGCATGGGCATGCTGCAGCGCCTTGACAACCGCTTCCACATTGCGCAGATCATCTGGGATAAGCTCGAACTCGCTGTGTTCCTTGAGGTCTCGTATGCTTTCGTCGCCATAGAGAAGTGCATCCAACACCGTAACGGAATACCCATTCTCAAGCAGCTTCCGGACCAGCACCGACCCAATGTACCCCGCGCCTCCAATGACGGTCACGTTCTTTACAGAGTTCACCCTGGGTTTGCCCGTGATCTTTGCCTCCGCCCACGTCACTCGTCTCCAGAAATTGGAAGCAACCCGCATGCCTCCAATGAGAAGCAGCGTGAGCCCCCAGGCCCCGATCAAGGCAGCCCGCGGCATGGTGGGACTGAAAGGAGAGTACGAGGAAGCCAACAGGTAGGAGAGAAAGCCGAAGACCAAGTAGCTGACACTGACCGCCTGGAAGATGAGCAGCATCTTGTAGCGGCTGCGATAAGCGCGGCCATAGGTGTAGAAACCGCTCAGATAGAAAACCACCAGGCAGAGAAGCGTGAGCAAGATGGCAGAACTGCGGTAGGAACGAATCGATTCATCGATGAGTTCTTGATACTTATAACTCGTCGCCTCAATGGTTAGGTTGCGTACAAGCAGCAGGAAACGGATGATCAACGCCGCAATCAGGGCGGCATTGATCGCCACACTATCGGCGACCACGCGCACCAGGGTCTCAAGAAGCATTCGCCGTCGAAGCCGCACTCCTCACCTCCGTCCATGTTGCATGACTATATATCTTACCGCTTCCACGACGTCCTGCAAATCATCTTCATTCATCTTGGGATACAGGGGAATGGAGATGATTCGATCGAAGATGCGTTCTGCCACCGGCAAGTCCCCTCTGCTGTAGCCATAGGTCGTTTGATACCAGGGATGCAGGTGAACAGGAATGAAATGCACGCTGCTCCCGATATTTAGAGCTCTGAGTTCCTCGATGAACTGCGCTCGATCGATCGAGAGTTGGTCCAGGACGAGCCGGATCACATAGAGATGAAAAGCATGGAATCGATCGCGGTGTGTGATGGGAACATCGATCTCCGGCAGTTCGGAAAAGGCTTCATCGTACAGGCTTGCATAGCGATTGCGAACGGCGATGAAATCGTCGAGTCTCTCCAGCTGATGAAGACCGATTGCGGATTGGATGTCCGTCATGTTGCATTTGTATCCCGGAACCACGACCTCGTAATACCAGGAACCGGCGCTCGTGTAGCGTTTCCATGCATCACGGCTCATGCCGTGCAGACTGAGCAGGCGCATGCGGTCAGCCAGATCATCATCGGCGGTCGTGATCATGCCCCCCTCACCCGTCGTGAGATTCTTGATGGCGTAGAAGGAGAAGACCGTCACGCTCTGCGAATTTTCCCTCGATGCCTGTAGCTCGTCGGATCCGACCTTGAGGCCGTTGTATGCCGCTCCGACAGCGTGAGCTGCATCCTCGACCACGGGAAGCTTGTATTTCACAGCGACCTCGTAGATGCCCTCGAGATCGCATGCCTGGCCTGCGAAATGAACCGGGATGATGGCCTTGGTCTTCTTCGTAATGGCCTGCTCGATGGCTTCCGGTGTGACGTTGAAATCGTCGCCAACATCAACCAACACCGGGCGAGCACCAAGGTGCACGACGACGTTTGCGGTCGAACAGAAGGTGAACGTCGGGACGATGACCTCGTCACCCGGTCCCACGCCGAGCGCGGTCAGGGCGATGTGCAAGCCGGCCGTGCAGGAATTAACCGCCAGGGCGTGAGAGGTTCCAATGTACTCGCGAAATGTATCCTCGAACCGCTTCGTCTTGGGGCCTGTGGTGATCCAACCGTTCCGCAGGCTGTCGGACACTTCCGCGATCGCATCTTCGCTGATCAAAGGCTGTGCAAAAGGAAGGAAAGTCTTACGCATGATCCTATTCTATCCAGTTCATCCGGAAATCGACAGTGCGCAACGTATCTGGATGAGAAGCTTGGCCGCAGGGTTTCAAGGCTGTACATCCGGAACATCGATGTCGGATTGAACTTCTTCCTGCGGTCCGAAAGCCCCTCTCGTGGAAAGCAGGATCGGGAGAGTCAACATGAAGATGCGCACATCCAGCCACAGGGAGTAATTCTCGACATACTCAGCATCCAGATCCAACCGCTCCTGCCAAGGAAGCGTGTTTCGTCCTTGGATCATGGCCCAGCTCGTCATCCCCGGTTTGACCAGCAATCGTTTCTTCTGGCGCTCGGAATAGAAACGCACCTGGTCCACCTGCTCCGGGCGAGGGCCGACCATGCTCATGTCACCCTTCAAGACGTTGAGGAACTGCGGCAGTTCGTCCAACGATGTCCTGCGCAGGAAGCGCCCCACTCTCGTGATGCGCGGGTCATCCTCGCCGGTATAGGCCGAGCCGTCGGGTTTGCGCAGATGCGGCGCATCCTCGATCATCGTGCGGAACTTGTAGCACGTGAACGGTTTCCCATCCTTCCCCAGTCTCTTCTGCCGGAAGATTCCAGGGCCTCGAGAATCGACTTTCACAATGAGGAAGAGCAGGACAAAGATCGGCCAGAAGACGACGAGCACCAGCAGCGCGAACAGGAAATCGAGCATCCGTTTGATGGCCTGCTCTGCGCGTGTCATGATCCTCCGACCTTCTTCAGAATGGCTTCGATCCTGCCCACACAATCCCGGCGTGCATGCTTTTCCATCAGATACGTGCGTGCGTTCCTGCCCATGCGCTCCATTTCCTCGGGATGGGAAGCTGCGTAGCGCAGCGCTTCCGCCAGCTTGACGGGATCATCCGGCGGAACGGTCAGTCCGCAATCCGAATCGTGGATGAGCCTGTGAACCTCGTTGCCCTCCATTGTAATCGCGAGCACAGGCCTGCCGCTGGCCATCATCTTGAACATCTTCGAGGGAACGGAAGCCATCGCAGCCTGCTGGTTGAGCGTGACCAGGTTCATGTCCGACGCTGCCAGCACCTGTGGGTAGCGCTCCAGCGGTTGAAAAGGCAGGAACTGCAGATTATTCAGCCCCAGCTCCTGCGCTCTTCGCTCCAATTCGACCTTCTTGACGCCATCCCCAACGATCACGAACGAGAAATCCTCATCTGCCAGCAGCTCGGCTGCATCCAGCACGGGATCGAGGTTGGTGTTGTAGCTCAGGCTGCCGGAGTAGCTCAACGTGAAACGGTCACCCACGCCAACTTGCCTGCGGAACGGATTATCCTTGGGACCAGGTTGAATTTCATCCGGATCGGCCCAATTCGGCACTACATGCACCTTCTCTTCAGGCACACCCTTTCCTACGATGTTCTCCTTGAAACCATCTGCGATCACGACGATGGAGGCTGCCTTCCGGTAGATGAAACGCTCCATCCACTCGAAGAATCGGATCATGAGGGGATTGCGCAGCACGCCCACAGCCACAGCGATATCCGGATAGATGTCCTGGATGTTGACCACGACGGGAGCGGATTTGACCCATCCCAGAAATGCCGCAACCGCGCCCAGGGGCATGGGCGGCATGACGCAGTAGATCACATCGGGTTTCGGGGCGAAGAGCCCGCCGATGGACGCCGAGGCGCAGAAGCTGCCATAGTTCAACGTCCTGGAGAGCATGCCCTCGTTCGGGGAAGCATAGATGTACGTGCGAACGACGTCCACACCATCCATCTGCTCGCGCATGAACAGCCGGCCCCTGTAGCCATCGAAGACGATGCGTTTGGGGTAGTTCGGGAAGCTGGTTACGACGCTGACCTGATGCCCGAGCGCCACCAGATCGGTTGCCAGCTGGTGAATCCAAACCCCGGAGCCCACGGTTTCGGGTTTGAAGTACTGGGCGATCAGTTGGACATGCAAGGCACGAAACCTCTCGATTGAAAAACCGCAGGAATGGTCGAGCTTCCCGTTCTCATCTTCCAACCACGGATTCGTAAACAGCCACATGGCGCGCGACGATGGCATCTTCTCCATAGGCTGCCGCGCACGTCGCACGCAATGCTTCCGGCGAGTAGCGCTGTTTCTCTTCGATCATGCTTACCATGGCTTTCGCCAACGCATCGCTATCCCCCACAGGAACCAGGAGACCATTCTCCTCGCTTACGATTTCCCTCGGTCCGCCACAATCCGTGGCGATCACCGGTCGTCCCATCGCAAGCGCTTCGATCAGCACGACCCCGAACGTCTCGAAATCACTCGATAGGACAAGCGCATCGCTCGCCTGGAATTCCTGTAGCACGTTCTCTCGAGGTAGAACGCCCAGAAAGGTCACTCGATCCTGAATCCCTAATGCCCGGCTGAGGTTCTCCAATTCCTGCCGAAGCATGCCGTCACCCACGATCCTCAGATGCACGTCATCACGATCCTTGCAGGAGATGGCGAAAGCCCTCAGCAGGTTGGCTTGATTCTTCCACGGCAGCATGGCGGCAATGTTCAGGAAACGAAAACCGGACCGACCTTCTTCAACGTGTGGATCACGCAGTTCTGCGGTTGTGAACATGGAGTTGACGATGTTCGGCATCTTCTCCCACGGCTGCATGATCTCGCCGTATATACGCTCCATGGATCGGGCGAGATGATCGCTCACCACAAGCCTTCGAGCCGCGTTCCAGAGCACACTCACCACCGTCTGCTCCTGCCATGGCTTGACGGTGCGTGTGATGTAGGCGCTGCTGTGCTCGGTCAGAACGTAGGGGATCCCCAGCTTCTGCTTCAAGGAGAGCGCCAAAGCCCCTGCGAAGAGAGCATTGTGCGCATGCACCAGATCGGGCATCCCGTGCCGGTCAACATAGCGGTCGAAGAGTTGGTTGCCGAGCATGACCTGATACCACTTCGACAAATACGGTGTCCGAGACGGTATCCATGCGTAATGATCCGGACGCAGGATGGGGATGYCGWGTTCGTCGCTGTGCGTCCAGGTCCGTCTTCGCCCCAACTCGCGGATCTTCCATCCTCTCAAGGATCGCGCCAGTGGGGCCACAACACCGACCTTCAAGCCGGCTCGCTGCAGCGCACGGCCAAGATCCAGCTGGAAGATGCCGCCCAGGGGATTATCCTCGGTCACAAACCGCTGTGAGGTGATCAGCAGAACATGAAGCATGGCAGTGAAATCAGAACCTCAGGAAGGATTGGATGGTTTGGGAACGTGCTGTACTCCATTTCCGTGTCCTTGATGGACGCGCTCCAGCAGGGGTTGGACCTCAAGTTCCCAATTGTGGCGGTCTTCGAATGCACGGCGCGCACGATCCCCCATGGTCTGACATTGATCAGGATTCTCGTTCAGGAAGGCTATGGCCTCGGCGACCGCCTCAGGATCTTCGAAATCGACGAGCAAGCCGCACTGCTCTTTCTCGATGATGTCCTTGATCTCCACGGCATAGCTTGGCGCAATCACAGCCAATCCGGATGCCATGTATTCGAAGAGACGATTGGGCAAACTCCCCACTCCAAGCCTGCGGCCGTAACCGATCAAACCGGCATCACAGGTCTGCAAGACACCGGGTATGGATCGCATGGGAATGGGCTCACGAAAATCAATCTGCTCGGCAATGCCCAACCGATCGACGTGCTTTCGGAAAGCTTGTTCTCCGTACCCATCCGCATGTTCGGTGAAGGCGTTGAAGACGATCACCCGCAATCCACGCACCCTATGCTTAGCAGCCGCAACTGCCTCCAGCACCACGTCGGTCCCTCGTCCGAGCGCGCCGGTACCATGCATCAACGTGAAAGGCTTTTCTCCCGGCTTGCGGCTGCGGGAAGAAACGCTGAACAGCCGCTTCGGAGCACAGTTGCGCACCACGAGGGCTTCCCTGATGGTGCCACGGAAGGGAGAAAGCACGGAATCACTCACCCCAACCACGAGGTCCACTCGACGGCACAGAATGGATATGCCGAGCTGGACAAGACGCCCGAAGAACCGCGTCCGCAAGCCCCTTCCCCGCCGTTGAACCGTGTGAGGAACCTGGAAATGCTCGTGAAGATCGAAGATGACCTTTCCCCCCGACCTCCGCGCCAGCCACCAACCGACGAATGCGGAGTCGGGATCGGGACAGTAGAAGACATCCACGTTTTCGATCTCACGGACGGTTCGATAAGCGCTGCGGAACCTCATCAAGCGTCTGGAGCGGCCGGGCAGGCGAGAGTAGAGATGCCTCGAAAGTGGGATTTCGGGATCATCCGGCGTGTTGCCGTAGAGGGAGATGTCCGGCCCCACCCACGAGACGCGCATGCCCGATGACGCAAACGCATGCGCCATCTTGTAATACACGCGCATATCATCCGTCGCATGCGCCGTGGTCAGGATGCAGACGTGGATGGGGGCAGGCACAAAACACTCTCATGAAACCAGTTGAGGTTCCGTATCATTTGTTCATCCATTGCCTCCCCCCGCTGGGTCACAAATCTGTAACCCCATGCATCCAGGAGGGAGTAACCCTCTTGCAGCAATGCCTTGCTGTGGAATTCGATCATCATCATGGGTAAATTTTCCCGGAAGGTCTTCTCCGCGCCCAGCAAACAGCGAACTTCAGCACCTTCAATGTCGATCTTTACATACGTTGGTTTGGGAAGATTGTGGATCGCTGCATACGCATCCAAGGGTACAACCTTGCACTCCTCGATGCGCTGCCCTTCCCTGCCTTCCGATTGCTGGCTGGTCATCAAAGTCTCACCAACGGGAAGCGAGAAATCTTCTTCCTGATCCGAAAGCCCAACCGCATGGGTAGCTATGTTGTTGAACGCGTTGGACTGGATCGTCTTCTGCAGGTAATTCGTTGTGATCGACGGCAGGATCTCAAACGCATGGACTGCGCCCTCATCCCCGACGCGCTGCGCGTAGAGCAGGCATGTGTAGCCGATGTGCGCACCGATATCGTAGACCACGTCCCCAGGATGGACGTGGTCTTGCGCCGACTGCGCCACCCATGGCTCATCGATACCGAACCACATGCGCGGCGAAATATCGAATGACATGAAGATGCGCAAACCCCGGTTGGGACCGAAGGGAATGCGGTGAAGCCTGGGGCTTCTGCCAAAGCCCCAAGAGCCTGCCTTCCTTACCCATCTTCTCAATCCATCAGGGAGCCGCAACGAACCCAATCCTCCACAGAATCATCGTCTCCTGGAACAACTGCGGGTTTGTTCAGGCCTCTTCTTTGGTAAGCACGACCAAGGATGTGTACACACGTCCCCCGCGCTTCCGGTCGTAGTTCCATCGCAGGAGGCGCAGGGCGAACGGCAAGCGAAGGACGAGACCCTTGATCAGGTTCCGCACTCGGCTCCTGCCGGGCGCCTTGAACCGCGCCTCTGAGAAGAGGCTCTTTGAATACGGCGTACGCTCCCGATGCAGGATGCGGAAACCGAATTGGGAGCAGATGTGCTCGATCGTGGAGAATCCGAGGAAATGCATGTGGATCGGAAGCGCCCAATGCAAGGCATCGCCTCGCTCGACGTCCCCCCGCATCTCTCCTGCGATGACGATCAATTTCCCCCGATCGCTCAGAAGCCGTTTGACGGCGTCAATCAAATCCGTCAGGGAAGGAATGTGCGACAGGACATTGATCAGCGTGATGACATCGAATTTCCTGCCGGTATGTAGTTCCTCAACGGGAGCAACATGAACCGTGCATCCGCTTCTCGAGCGAGCCGCTTCCGCTCTCCACGGATCCAGCTCCACACCCTCTGCCCGCAAGCCGGCATCGCGCATCAGCTCCAACAACCTGCCCGTCCCGCAGCCGACCTCGAGCAAGCTCTTTGCGCCGACGCAATGAATGAAAATGGCTTCGAAATTCTCATTGAAGAACGCGACTTCAGCCGCATAGCGAGCTTGCAGCGCCGCAGTTTGATCCTCCGCTATACCCTTTTCGGAGGTCACGCTGTCCCTTACTTCGGTTTCCGAAGGATAGGGATCGATGAAGAGAAGCTCGCACCTATTGCATCGCAGAACGCCGTAGCCGTTTTCTACGAAGCGTTTCTCGCTATCCTGGGTGCCACACAGGGGGCATTTGGGTCTAGCCAAGACCAGCCCCCCTCTTCCCGAAGGGATGCCCATGGCATCTTCTATCGAACTCAATCATCATCCCGACCCGGCTTGCGTGATCGGATCACCCGTGCAGGATTTCCACCCACAATGGACCAGGCTGGAACAGGCTTGGTGACCACTGATCCGCTGCCAACCACGCTTCCCTCTCCGATATCGGCCATGATCACCACGTTGGCCCCAATCCAGCAATCTTCGCCGATCTCGATCCGCTCAAGCTTTCCTTCCTGCAGTCGGATCGGGATATCGGTACGCTCGATGCCATGCATGTGGCTCCCGCTGAGAAGATTGCAGTTCGCCCCGATGCGCACATCGCGGCCGATGTCCACCAATCCAACATTGGTTCCATATCCGATGCGGACATCTTCTCCGATGCTGACCTCAGGGTAAGAGAGATTACATCCGTAGGCGAAATAGACCCCATTGCCAACGGATGTCAGCATYCGTTTGTAGAAGGCAAAGCGAACAAGAGATCCCCAGGGATCATGGATGTGTCCAACCCGGACGCTGACRTGCCAGAAACCRACGAYCCTCACCAGCAGGCCGTAGTAYAAAGCCGCRATTCCCGCYAAGCGTTTGAGAATCCACCAGACGATCCGTYTCACCGTACGTCTGCTCCTGCATKTYGWYYARATTCCAGRYYTCGAAGAACACYCTGTCCCAACCCAAYRAGYAGSAGCAGGATGGCCATCAATTGTTGATGGTGGTAGATCGCTGCGGTCAACATGAAGATCGCTGCKCCAAGAAGGAACGCCTGCAAAGCGACCGAAAAACCTCTTGTATCTGATAACGGCCCTCGACGGGTAAGCTTCTCGGTTTTCCGGAACATGCTGAAGCCAAGCATGAAGACCAAAATGGGGCCTGCGATGCCGTACCGAACAAGAAACAGCAGCCATTCGTTGTCGACATTGAGACTGATCAAACCCTTCGCGGGACCAAGGCCGAAGAGCGGTGATTGCAGGTACAGATCCCAGTGCACCTGCCAGTTCTGGAACTTCAACTGCATGCTCTCCGACTCAAAGACATTCAGGAGATCGCCCATGCGCGTGAACCAGGCACTTGGAAGCAGGATGAACATCAACACCAGCAAGGCAACCGAACCCGCCGCAAGGATCCCTAAGGGTCGGAGGTCCTTCTTCGCCTTGCGCGCATGCACGACGAACCGGATGACGATGTAGAGTGCAACAAGCGGGAAGATCGCCATCACCGTTCTCGAGGCTGCAAGCAGCATGGAGGCTGTGCAAAAGATCAGGCTAAGCATGGGAAGCCATCGATAACGCCACGACCTGGCCCACAGGAAGCTGGCCAAAGCCAGAGAGGCGCCCAGCAGCATGAGCATTGCATAGTAATTCGGATTCGAGGTCGTGCCCACAATGCGGCTTCCAGCGATCGAACTGGCGTAGGAAGTCTTCAGGTACAAAGGTGTCAAATGGACATTGATGTTAAAGAGATTGAAATATTGGCAGATGCCGACAATCGCAGAAGCGAGAAAGGCGGCTTGCAGCCAAAATACCGTCTTCGAAGCTTGCTGATTGTCGACAGGTGTCGCGCACGCAGCGTAGAAGACAACCGCATAGACACCAACCTTGGCCACCTCGAACGTGTCCTGGACCGTGAACGATCGTCCGAGGAATAAAGCAGAAAAACCCAACGAGATCGCAATCAGCCCCGCCAGAAGACCCATCCACTTGAAAACGGGATCCTTGAAGGTCTCCAAACCCACCGAAGGCAGGAGCCATAGGCAAAGCACGGCGGCTAAGATGAATTCCGGCCTCAGTGAGAAGGTGGCTGTGATGGGAATGGACGGAGCCAGCATCGCCACCGCGATGGTCGCGACCAGAAAGGGATGCTGGAAGCGAGCAAGGGATTTCATGATGGCTCGACTCGACGATGTTCAGCCTTGAAGCGCTGGAGCAGCGTCATGACTTCCTGGATCTCCATGGAGGTGCGCTCCTCCCAAGAGAGGAAATACTTCCTGGCAAAATCTTGCGCGTTGGCGCCCAGTTCAGCCGCGCGCGAAGGATCCTTCAACAACGCGATCAGTTCTCCAGGAAGCAGCGCCAGATCATTTTCTTCCAGCAGGATCCCGGTTATGCCATGTTCTACAACTCGCGCTGTATCTCCTGTTGCCAGGGTCACGATGCACCTCCCTGCCAGCATGGCTTCCAGAAGAGGATTGCCGACGTTGGACAGTGTGTACAGCGAGAGAAAGATGTTGCAGGCCGCCAGGTAGGAATGGATCTCCTTGCGGGGAACTGCGCCGGTGAAGCGCACTCGGTCTTGGATGTTTAAATCACACACCATTTGATCCAACCTTGGCCGTTCCGGACCATCCCCTACGATCACCAGCAAGGTATCAGGACAGGCTTCGAGTACGGACGGGAAGGCTTCGATGCCTCTCTCCACGCATTTCCACCACACCAGCCGGCTGAGCATCAGGATCATGTTTGTTGGTTTCAATTCAAGCTGGGTTCGTGCCTCCTCGCGGGAGGGCATCTCCACAAACGCATCCTTGTCCGTTCCGTTCATCCAGAAGCGGACCTTGCTCATGTTTGCCCCAACTTCGCGGAGATTTCGATCCCCCTGCGTGCCATCATCGGTCATGATGATCAGATCTGCGGGCGTTCGCAGCGCGTACCCGTGATCCCAAGCTCTTGCATACTTCTTCCAGATGCTCGGACCGCCCGGTGGAAGGATGCAGCCCTGAAATCGGTTCACAAGCGGTCTCCGCCAGAGCCGCGATAAGATTCTTGCCGCTGGAACCCCTCGAAGCTCGTAGCCATAGATAACGTCGAACGAGTATTCACGCTTCATGCGCAAGCCGAGAAATATGGCCGTGATCTGGAAGATGACCCACCATATGGCCCGTGCGATTGCCCCCAATCTTCGCACGCCGAACCATCGCTTCAGCCAGGGCGCACCGAAACGCACGACGTGTACGCCCGGAAGTACCTGACCGCTGCCTTTGCCACTACCTGTGATGAAGACGACTTTCCATCCGGCTTGCACGTATGCCTGAAGGATCCGGCTGAGCGCAGGACCTCCAGTCCMCTGRCCCATGGACCATACGTCCAGATCGGAGATGAACAAGACACTGTATTCTGAGGATTCGGATGGGGTTGTCAACGCAGAGAGTTCCTCGAATCGGGATTGGTCCCTTGGTGTTCCTGTGGTTCAGTAGCCACCCGCTGATGCTGTGCGGATCGGAAGATGCCTCGATAGATCCTGCCGAGTCGGCGTCGTGTCATCCAGTATGTGCCTCTCATCCAGTTGACAATCAGTTTCCCTGCTGCGGGATTGTGAAGTGACGGCCACAACGAAAATGATCGCGCATACTGCTCGACCGCAAAGCCATACCACTGCCGGTGTTCGACCATCTCGTCCCCCAACCACGTGTACGCATTGGCCTGGATCGGCCCGCGATTTGCCGTTCTAATCTGCTCGGGGAACAGCCCCTTGTCCATCAACTCGATGAAGATCCTCCGGTAGGTCTCCCACTTCTCAGCACCATGTTCCCCGACCTCGCGGCTGCCCTGATCCGGATGCGACCGCCACTTCAGCAGTTTCTCTGGAATGCGCCCGAAATCGAAGGCAAGCCCCATGCGTATCCACATGTCCACATCCTGGGAGTATCGGAGCCGCTCGTTGAAGAACCCAACCTCATCGAAGCAAGTGCGCTCGATCAGCGTGCTCGAACCATTGATGTACATGCTCCCAAACAGCTTCCAGATGGCGCTTTCACGTGGATACCACGGCGTCTCGATCTCCCGGATGATCTCTCCATCCGCATCGATGATGTAGAAGTCGGAATAGATTGCCCTGTATTCAGGATGCTCATGGAGATACTCGATCTGCCGCTCTAACTTATGAGGTAGAAAGACATCGTCGTGGCTCAGCCAGGCGATGTACTTCCCATGAGATGCACGGATGCCTCGATTGAGCGCGGCTGCGACTCCCCGGTTTTCCTGGTGGTGGTATGCGAGCCGTTCACCATAGGATTTCGCGACGATCGCCGTGTCGTCGGTCGAGCCATCATCCACCACGATCAGTTCAAGGGGCTTGTAGGTCTGAGCGATTACGCTCTCGATGGCCTCGCGCAGGAAGATGGAACCATTGAAGACTGGGAGGACCACACTCACGAGATCCGTCATGCTGCTTCTCTGTCGGAATTACAACCATGGTCTGCCATCGGTGTTACCTGCTACTTCGTCCTGAACCAGAAGCTGGATGGCTCCGAGGATGGATAATGCTCGCGCATCGTTCTGATCTCAGGAAATATCTCCATCATCCATTCAGGCCGCTGGAGCATCATGTAGTTCCCCGGCCAGATCACTTCGGCATGGGAGTTATGGGTCAAAAAGGCTTGCAGGACATATTGTTCATTCCAGAAGAAATAACTTTGGTCGAAGTAAACCCGAGGGTAAGGTTTGGGGAGGGAGATGTCGTGGATGTGCACATACACACCCGGGTTCAAGCGCGGCATTACCTCACAGTACAGGAACTGAACATCCCCTCCGGACTTCAATACATGCGATGTGTCGATGAAGAGGATGTCGCCCTTCTCCAGGGATGTGAAGGCTTCCACTTCCACCTGCTGAACCTTTTTCACAATGAGCTCTGAAATCTCGAGATTGCCTTGTTCCAGGATCGCGGTTCGATACGGTTCCACGCAGATAAGCTCGGAAACCTCGCCTTCTTCGCCGTTCTCGCGTACGGCATCCGAGGCCAGTATCGTCGAAAGACCACAACCGACTTCGAGGATGCGCCTCGGCTTGAGGCTCCGGATCAAACCGTAGTACACGTTGCCGTCGACCGCCATGAACCTTCCATTCAGAAGGTAGAAGCCCGATTCCATGCCACTGGCATGGATGGGATACTGACTAAATTCCGCATTGTAGGGAGCGATCTGCTGCTCAATGAAAACCACGCTCCTCGTTTCATCGATGTCGATTCCCACCATGTCGGAAGAAGATTGCCAGAATGCATCGGTTAGATCGTCTTCTTCCGGGATCGGCGTATAGAAATGCTTCCTCAAGAGATGGAACCCATGCTTCGAAAAAGCCGGATAAGCTTCGTTGCCGCGCACGAGACGAGAGAGGATGTTTGCTACGAAAGGCAGCGACCTGTATATAAAGGGTCGGATTATCCCTGCTGCGATCCCCTTGATCCTCTTTGTGAATCTTCCCCAGCCTGTACTCACGCTACTCCCTTCCGACGATCGCGGTTATTCAAACCCATCGGTTATCTCAACCTCTGGACTTCACGATAGACATCACTCAGCATCTTTCCCACGGCCTCGTGACTGTACTGCCTGCGTGCATGTTCTGCGATTTGATCTGGGTCGAATGTGTCATATCGATCGAGCATGGTTTCGATGGCTGCAGCCAACGCAACGTCATCGCCAACGGGGACAAGAATGCCGGTTGAGGCCCCAATCTTCTCCTCAAATACAGGTATCCGGGTAGCCACGACCGGCTTGCCGCAAGCCATCGCCTCGACGACTGTGGTTCCGAAGGTTTCCCACAGACTGGGTTGCAGGTAGAAATCGCATCGCCGCATGAACTGCGCCACCTCGGCCTTGTTCTTCATGCCCTGGAAGGTAACAACAGCCTGCAATCCGAGATCGGCACTCATCTTCTCATATTCGGGTCTCTCGGCCCCATCCCCCACGATATCGAGATGGAAGGGCTTGCCGGTACGCTTGACACTATGGACTGCTCGCAGTAAATCAGGAATACCCTTCGGCTCCGTGAGCAGGCCTACTGTCAGCAACCTTGGGATATGGCTCCCAGCCTCCCTATCGATGCCCTCTGTGGGTGGGAAGAATACCTTCGTATCATACGGGCTGTGAATCACCCGGTAATTGCCAACGATTCCATACGACTGCATGCTCTCCTGGAGGAAAGCACTCACCGGTAAGATCATGGTCGCCCTTCGAAACCTGTTTCTCACGTCCAAGATCCTCTGCCGTCTCACAAGCCCCCTCGGAAATTGGGATGAGTATTCCGCGATGACGACAGGATTTCGATACAGCTTTCCCAGGACTAACGCCGGAAGTGCCATGCTGTAGTTATGGGCGTGAATGATGTGGGGTTCGAAGCCCGTTTTGAGGAGTTGACGGTACGCTGCCACAATGACCCAGAGATGGAAGAGCAAGACCGTCTTTGGAACGGGCAGCTTCCGCCATTGAATTCGAACGGTTCGTACGCCCTCCTCGAAAGTGTCGCTGGCGATGTGCCATCGGCCTCTCGGACCCGATTCAGTCAGGTTCGCATGCAAGACGGTGACGTTGTGATACCGACTAACCGCTTTTGCCTGCTCCTGGATAAAAGTACCCAAGACGGGACGCTGGTCTGTCGGATACCAGGCTGGGAGGAAAAGGATATTCAATGGTTTGTCAAGGTTGGTTGTTGACAACGCGATGATCCGATGTGGATAGGTGAGGATCTTATGGGAAGGAATGCTGAGGACTAGTTCTGGTAATCAAACCCCAGCACGATCTTGATCACCGTACTGGAGACATCCTCCACGAGGTACTCCGGTGGTGGCGTCCAACGACGCTCACGCTCGAGCACGACCT
>DUET01000076.1 GCA_011192015.1 Anaerolineae bacterium | reverse complement strand
TCAATGGCCAGGGAGGATCTTCGTAGATGTTGATCGATCGTATGTGAGGGGCAGTCCACCCTTCCCCTGGGCAGCCGATCCGCTGCCGGTAGATCGATTGTAGCGCGGGTTGGCAAGGCGCGCAATGCGGCGCGAGCGCGGGATAGGATCTGCACTCGATCCTGATGCGGCTTCCCGCATCTGCTTCAGCGACTTGTTCACCAGCGCTCGATCGCCTTTCTTGAATCAGATCACTGCCATCCTGCGGCTTACAGTGAATACTCGAAATACCGGACGAAGAAAGTTGCCCGGCATACCACTCGATCTCGATCGCGGCTTGAACGAACCCGTTCACTCTGACGGCAATAAGTTGCCGATCAACGCATAGCGAAAATCATAGCCGCGCAGGGTTTTCAGTGCACCCCACAATCCATAAAGAACCCAAGCCAGCATGATCATGAGAGGCACGACCATCGAAGCCAACCCAATCCAGAAGATCGGAGGAGGGGCGTCTTCAAACCGCTCGGGATTCTGCACGAATGGGATCCAAGTGAGGGCATAGAAGATTCCCCAGACGATCCATAGCGCCATGTTCACAATCATTCCGATGATTTGGTATAGAGCAGCTTGCAAGCCTTGTCCAGAAGCAAAGGAAGCCTTTTCCTTTTGAGTGAGCCATATGAGGACGCCGACCAGGATGCCAGGACCAAAAACCACGACAGAAGCATGAGCGATCGATGCCATGAGGCATTCTTCTCTTGAGGGATTCGCTGACATGTTTACCTCCGTTTGAATTCATTTCTCTCATGCAATGGCGAACATGGAATCTGCGGTGATCAATCCCGGTTTTTTCATCTACCAGCATGCATGCGTGGTTATCCAGCTATCCTGATCGTGCGCTCATTGGCATGGTCGTGTCGAAACAACTCAACAGAACATGCGATGAGGACATCCATTTCGTTACCTTGGCAAGGGAGGATCTTCGGAGATGTGGATCGATCGGTTGCGATGGGCAGTCCGCCCTTCCCCTGGGCAGCCGATCCGCTGCCGGTAGTTCGATTGTAGTGCAAGTTCGCAGTGCATGCAACGCGGTGCGAGCGTCATCTACTGTGGAGGAGGAGATGGATGGCGATGGGTCAGGGATCCGGCAGGCGTCGAGCGTCGCCCATGCCCTGCGCATGGGCGTCAGGCAGGTCCTGCGGATGTATTTTGTGCCAGGTTCCGGTTGGGTTCCGCGGGACCGTCACGAAAAACCTCATCCATTCCGCGCGAGAAAAGCACTCAGGACCTTGTTGAACGCCTCCGGCTGATCCACCGGCGACCCATGACGGCTGTTCTCGATGACAACACACTCCGCGCCATCGATCCTGCCGGCAAGGGTTGATTTCACTTCGATGGGCGTGTAATCATGTTCCGCTGCAATCACCAGCGTCGGACACGCGATCCGATGCAGTTGTTCGGTCACGCTCCAACCGACGATGGCCTTCATGGCCTCCAGATAGGCCTTCGGATCGTTCTCCGCCCATCGATCGGCAAAGGTGTTCCGCAGTTCATGCTGCTCCGGCTCCGGAAACAGCCGGCCACCAAGAACTTCGCCCATCTTCCGCATGCCCATCAGCCGAACGATCAGAGTGCGCTGCCATACGCCGATACGATCCTTGATCGTACGCACGACCATCTCTGAACCGCTGTTGACGACCACGAGGCTCCGAACCAGCTCCGGTTCATCTACAGCCAATTGAAGCGCGATCATCCCCCCCAACGAGATCCCAACCACATGCACGGGCGCGAGATCCAATGCCCGGATCATTTCCGCCATGTCCCGGGTAAAGAGAGGGATGCTGTAGGGGCCTGCGGGCTTGTCCGATCTTCCATGACCGCGGATGTCGACCGCGATGACCTGATACTGCCTGGAGAAATATCCGATCTGTCCTTCCCAATCCCGAGAGCTCGATCCCAGTCCGTGGATCAAGACCATGGGATCTCCTTGCCCGAACGTCTCATAATACAGATCCATGTCGGATACACGAAGTTTCGTCATGCTTGTCCCTCTTTCTTGCGATGCCGGATCACGAGCGCGGGTTGAGCGGTCCCGCAAGATTCCTGGCGAGGGAAGGTCGGCTGCGCACGGGGTCCGATCCATCCGCAACTTCCCTGCAGCGATTTCAGGCTGCGTTCTCCTCCTTCTGCCTCGCCCTTCTCTTGAGACTCAAGCGAATCCACAGAACCATGATGAGGAAGGTCGACACGGTTGCGATGAGGAGCAGGATCCTGCGCTCCTGGCCGCGAAGCTTCAACGTCGGGTCCAGGATCGAAAGAAGCGCATCCTGCACGGTGTAGATGTCGCTTCTCACGGAATCCAGCTCCCAACCACTCCCCAGGATGGCATTGACATTGGAGAGGATTACGTAGCCGACCCCTCTGGAGGGATGGAACCGCAGCAGGCATTGAAAACCCGGCGCAGAGCCGCCGTTCCCGAACCAACCGCCCCGGAAGGAAAACAGCCCCAACCCATGGCCCGTGAGGGGAAGGTCGCCGCCCTCCTGGAAATCTTCCACGAAGATCGTCGTGCTCTGCTGCAGGAGTTCGACCATCCCGGGCTGCAGCAAGTCGAAATCCCCATAGCGGCCCTGGTTCATCAAGGCAAGCATGAACCTCGCCATGTCCTCCGCGGTTGTGTGCATCATCCAGCCCTGTCCGTTCCAGATGGGGAGTTCGACGTTCTCGCCGCCGATGCGCGTGTAGGGAAGGACATGGCGCTCCGCGAACGCATCGGCGCTGAAACCCGAGCCGGTCATCCCGAGCGGGATGAACACGTTCTCGTGCATGTACGCGTCGTAGCTCTGTCCTGAGACCTGGCCGATGAGGTATCGCAGGAACGGGTAGGCCGAGATCGAGTAATGATATTCCTGATCCGGTTCCGAAATCCAGGAGCCTGGAGTGTAGTTGGAACCTTCCGGCGTCAGGGAGGCGATCAGGAATGCCTCGGTCGACAGGTTCAGCAGGTGGGGAGGGCAGGGCGGCCGATATCGCGGCGAGAAGGCAGACTCCGTGTCCCATCCAAACTGATGCGGGAATTCATCCAGTCCTGAGCGATGCGCCAGGAGCATTCGCGCCGTGATGGGGATCTCCGGGAAGTCGGGATGCTGAATCCCAAACGGCACATACTGGCTGACGTCCGCGTCCAGATCCAGGAGTCCTCTTTCGACCAGCTGCAAGATCGCGACTGCGGTGAATGTCTTCTGGACGGAGGCGTTCATGTAGACATGATCCACGCTGCTGTCCTCCCCAAAGGCTTCGGACCAGGCGATCCGGCCTTGGTGGACGACAGCAACCTGGATCGAAGGGGAGTTGCCGTCGGCGACAACCGGCGGGATGTCGGCTTCGAGTTCATCGACGATCCACTCTGCATCCTTGGCGAGGAGGATCGTGCACGCGGCGCTGATCACGACAAGGATGCTTGCCAGGAGGAGGTATAACTTTGATCCAAGGTTATGAAAAGCGTGATTAGACAAACGAAATCTCTCCTTGACCGACAATCCATGCAATCCGGAAAGTTTTCCTCCGACCTGAATCTGCACGCCCCGGCATGGTCGCTGCAACCAGTCCCCAACAGATTATACGTTGAGGAAAGCCTTCTTGATCGCTGGCAAGGCGGGATCTTCGGGGAGTACAGCTTTGGTCATGCGAGGGGCACTCCACCCTTCCCCACGGCAGCTGATTCGTTGTAGGTAGCTCGATTGTAGTGCGGGTTGGCAAGGCACGCAACGCGGCGCAGCACAGGCAGTGCCCGCACCAGGGGAGGAACCCAGGGAAGACCGTCCGCTTCCTCCCACCTAACGACGGCCAGACAGCGCAAACCTCTCCGTGCTGTACAATAGGGAGACGCAGGTCAAGAAGCCACTGGAGCGATGGGGTTCGGACCGTCAAACAAGGACTAGATGCGAGCGATTGAGCAAATCCTCAATCGCCCTAGCGAAAAGGATAGGGGAGCAGCGATGTTGACACGCAAACTGGGCAGGAGCGGGATCGAGGTCAGCGCCCTCGGGATGGGCTGCTGGGCCATCGGCGGACCCTGGACGTATGATACCGGCGACGGAGAGCCATACGCCGCCGGGTGGGGCAAGATCGACGACAAGGAGTCGATCCGCGCCATCCACGCCGGGCTGGAGCTGGGGATCAACTTCTTCGACACGGCGGCCAACTACGGGGCGGGGCACAGCGAGCGTATCCTGGCCAAGGCCCTGGAAGGCAGGCGCGGGGACGTCATCATCGCCACCAAGTTCGGCTATCTCGTCGACGAAGAGGCAAAGGCCATCCGCAACGACCACGATGCCGTCCTCGGGAACATCCGCAGGGATTGCGAGAACAGCCTGCGACGCTTGAACACCGATAGCATCGATCTGTATCAATTTCACGTCGGGGATTATCCGCCCGAGAGGGCCGATGCCGTTCGAGACGCGCTGGAGGGACTCGTCCAGGACGGCTTGATCCGCTGGTATGGGTGGAGCACGGACAACGCCGAAGGGGCGCGCGTCTTCGCCGAGGGCGCGCACTGCACGGCCATCCAGCAGGCGGTGCACTGGGCGACCCAGCTGGATTACGGCCCCACGCTCCGCGTGTGCGAGGAATCCAACCTGGCCAGCATCATCCGTGGGCCGCTGGGCATGGGTCTGCTGACCGGGAAGTTCAAGCACGGGGATCCCAAGCTGTCGGAGGATGACATCCGCCACGGTTGGGATTTCAACGAAGGCCGCATCGCCGATTTCATCCAGACGGTCGAGGATCTGCGGGAGGTCATCACAAGCGACGGGCGCACGCTGGCGCAGGGAGCCCTGGGCTGGCTGTGGGCGCGCAGCGAGGTGACCGTCCCCATTCCGGGCTTCAAGTCCGTGCAGCAGGTGGAGGAAAACGCCGGGGCGCTGGCCTTCGGCCCCCTGAAGCCCGACCAGATGCGGGAGATCGATCGCCTGCTCGGACGCGAGAATCGCGAAGCGTAAGAATCCATTCCACTGAATCTGAAATCATGTTGTGCCAGGGTGGGTCGGGAAGCTCAGGAGGAGGAAAGAGGGAAGAATCCCGCGGCTTCCCAGCAGCCTGGAACACCACGCCTGCCGTCCATTGACGGCTGTACCCAGGCGCGCATTGACCGTATCATGCAAATGCATGCCCCCTATGATGTGCGGGGAAGAAACCCATGCCCGGATGCATGCATGGCAACTTGAGCTAGAGGTCAATCGAGAAAGTCAAGTGTAGAGAGCAAATGCTCATAAACCTGCTCTTCCGACAATGGTGGCGCATCGCATGAAGGTAGATAGGTCACATTCCCAAACGAAAACATGTAGAGCCTATCGCCATGATAGGCCAAGGCCACTTTCGTGTACTCCAGGGCGACGTTGTTGGGAATCATCGAGATATAGCGGACCGCGGGCATCCCTCCGAGCGAAAACGGCTCCACGGAGGTGACGAGCTCTCCTTCGGATGGGGGTTGATCCCCTCCTGCAATCTGATCCAGCTCGCTTCCCCACTCATCGAAAACGTGGATCCGGATCGAGCTGCCCTCAAATCCGATGAGACGACTCTGGTAATCCGCACCCATCTTGTCTTCTGTGAAGATCGTTCCGCAATTCCCTTCTTGGTAGACGGAAGGGTATTGGAAGGATATGCCGGAATCCTCCATGCGAATGGCTGTCCATCCTCCAGCCGGATCCGACGGTAGAGGAAGAAGATCCCAGTAGGGCCGGCTTGTTGGTGTTGGAGATATCGAGACTGCTTCCGTGGCTGTGCCCTCTGGTACAAATCGGGCAGGGCTGCATGAAACCAGCACTAGCAAACCGATCATGAGGATAGCTTTGCATACCTTTCTAGAAGAGATGTCCATTTTCACCCCTCACTCTTTCAGGCTGTCTACATATGCTACGTGGAAGAAATTCATAGGGCTTTCCCCTACAAGCCTGTTATCCCAACACTTCCCTCCTGTACCAATTCACGCGCCAATCAGCATGCATGCTGCCAACGTATCAAAAGGTTCATGCGATGCGTAGATGCTTCTCGTTTTGGTGGTTGGGGAGGATCTTCTGGGATGCTGATCGATCGTTTGCGAGGGGCAGTCCACCCTTCCCCTGGGCAGCCGATCCGCTGCCGTTAGATCGATTGTAATGCGGATTGGCAAGGCGCGCAACGTGGCGCGAGGAACGGACAAGCCCCACTCATCCCAACCCTGCCGCAGGGCGCRTTCGCAGGCTTCAATTGCGCARGGTGCTGATGCCGAGATTATCGGCGTGATCGCTGATGCGCTCCAGGTTGCGYARGGTCTCGGTATAGAGGATGTCCGCTTCCGGCGCGCACACGCCCACTCTCAAGCGTTCGATGTGYCCCTCGCGCGCTTCGATGTAGAGATGGTCGAACTCATCTTCCATGATGCATGCGCGCTGCGCCAGCTCCCGATCCCCGGTTTGGAACGCCCGCAGGGCATGCGAGAAGGTCTCATGCGCGTGGCGGCACAGCCGGTCGAGGTCCTCGATCGCATCGGAGCTGAAGGGGGTGTCGTCGCTGATGCGTCTCTGTGCGGCTTCGGCAAGGTCCTCTGCCAGATCCCCCACGCGCTCGATGTCGGTGAGTAGGTTCTTCAATTGGAAGCAGCGCTTTTGTTCGGCGGTGCTCAGGTTTTGCCGCATCAATCCGTTGATGAAATTCTCGAGCAGGTCGGTCACCGGATCGATGAATCCATCCTCCTGTTGCAACACCCACTCGATCGCCTCCACATCGCCTTCGATCAAGCCCAGGCGGCTGTTATGGATCATCTGCGCCGCCGTCTCTCCCAGCCGAACGAGCTCCTTGCGCCCTTCCGTAAGCGCGAGTGAGGGAAAGACGAACTCCATCTCATCGATGTACGCCGTAAGCTTCACCTCGTCTTCCACCTTCTTCTCCGGCGCCAGCCGCCTGGCGGCGATGGCGATCCAGCCCACGAAGGGAAACAGGAGCGCACTGACAGCGACGTTGAAGATCGTATGCGCATTGGCAATCTGGCGCGGCAGCTCGGAGGATGTGAGCCGCACGAGGTCGATGAACGGAGAGAGGAAGGGCAGGAAGATGACGACGCCGATGACGTTGATCAGGATCTGCGCAATGGACGCCTGCCGCGCCGCCCGGGAGAGCCGGAAGGAGGCGATGAATCCTGTGGCGCAGGTCCCGATGTTGGCGCCGAGGAGAATGGCCACGGCCCCCTCCAGCGAGATCACCTGGCTTATGCCCATGGCGACTGCCAGGCCGGTGACGGCCGAGCTGCTCTGGATGACCGCGGTTGCGATCGTCCCTGCCAGCAGGCCGGCGAGCGTGTTCTGCCCCATCGCGACGAACCACTTCTCGACCGCCGGAATGGTTGTGATCACTTCGAGGGCATCCGACATCAGGTTCATTCCCAGGAACAGGATGCCAAATCCCATGACGACTTCGCCGTAGTCACTCCACTTGCTGCGTGGGAGGAACTCGACCAGCAGAAAGCCCACCGCAACGAACAGGAAGGTGAAATAATCGATATCGAAGGCGACAATCTGGGCCGTGATCGTGGTGCCGATCTCATCCCCCATCATCATGCCGATGGCCTGCTCCAACGTCATGAGATTGGTGTTGATGAGCCCGATCATGGTGGCCATCATGAGGCTGCTGCTCTGCAGTGCTGCCGTAACGCCGGTACCGAACAGGGCGGCTCTCAACCGCCCTTTAGTCATGCGTTCCAATAATCCCTGTATTCGATCTCCGGCAATCTTCTCCATCCCGCTGCTGAGCATGCGCATGCCAAACAGGAACAAGGCCAGGCCACCCAAGACTTGGAAGAAGCGCAGCATTCCCATTCCTTTCCTCGACGATGACCGGATTTCGAAAGCCAACAGCGGTCGAGGATATACCAGAAGGTTGAGAATCGCCAATCTTGAAACGCCGCGCGGCGGGAGCCTCTACATCCGGCAGTCCCTCACCCGGGACGCTAGGTCCCCAACCGCAGGAAGGGCTCCAAGGGATGGTCCGGATGAATCCCCGGCTTCAAAACGGCTCCTTTCGCGCCCATTCTTGACATTTCCACAGGGGGTTCGTAGAATGGTTTGAACAGGTTACACAGATGGGGAAGAGACCCGCATCGCGGGCACCGAAGGTGCAAGCCTCGCCAGCCTGTGCAGGCCGGAGGCGAAACTCTCAGGTAAAAGGACCCCATCTGGCCGTTCCTCTGGAAAGTCGTGAGACACCGAAGGGGCAAACCGCAGATGCGCGGTGAATCTCTCAGGTAATGGACAGAGGACGCACACCCATGTGGAGTGCGTCCTCTGCGTGCCTATGCAGGCATTGACACCGGAACGCACCAAAGGAGAGTACTATGGATTTCCCATCCGATCTTAAATATACCGAAAGCGACGAATGGATCCGCGTGGAGGGGGAGAAGGGCACGATCGGGATCACGGATTATGCCCAGGATCAACTGTCCGACATCGTCTACGTCGAGGTGCTTGCCGCGCTGGGAGCCTCGCTGGAAAAGGGGGCCGTCTTTGCGGCGGTCGAGTCCGTCAAGGCAGCGGCCGACATCTACATGCCGGTGGGGGGCAAGATCGTGGAGGTCAACGAAAGCCTGGCCGACACGCCCGAGATGGTCAACACCGATCCCTATGGCGAGGCCTGGCTGGTGCGCATCGAACTTGCGGATGCCTCCGAGCTCGATGCCCTCAAAGACGCTGCCGCCTACGAGAAGTCCTGCGAGGAACGGAGCCACTGATGGCCTATACCCCCCATACCGAGGATGAACGCCGGGAGATGCTGGCGGCCATCGGGGTGAAGAAGATCGAGGATCTCTACGAAGCCGTGCCGAAGGAGTTCCGCTTTCCAGCTCTCGACCTTCCTGATCCGATCTCGGAGATGGAAGCTCTGCAGGAGCTGCAGGAGCTGGCGGAGGCCAACCTCGAGACTTCGCACTTCGCCTGCTTCAAAGGCGCGGGCGCCTACAATCACTTCATCCCCTCGGCGGTCGATCACATCATCCGGCGCAGCGAGTTCTACACCGCTTACACCCCCTACCAACCCGAGATCTCTCAAGGCACGCTGCAGTCCATCTTCGAATACCAGAGCCTGATGTGCAATCTCACCGGCATGGATGTCTCCAATGCCTCGCACTACGACGGCGCCACCGCGCTGGCGGAGGCGCTGATCCTGGCCCTGGCCCATCATCGCATGGGCAGAAAGAAGATCGTGCTCTCCGCAGCCATCCATCCCCAGTTCCGGGAGGTGGTGCGGACCTACGTGCAGGGCATGGGCACCGAGATCGTGGGAGACGACAGCCTGGAGAACGGGCCTGAGGAGCTGGCCGCCATGCTGGACGAGAACACGGCGATGGTTGCCGTGCAGTACCCGGACTTCCTGGGCAGGATCGAGGATTTCGAAGCCCTGGGGAAGGCAGCGCAGGCCTGCGGAGCGCTCTTCTGCGTGGTCGTCAATCCGCTGGCGCTGGGGATGCTCAAGCCGCCGGGCGGAGTTCGGCGCCGACATCGTGGTGGGCGAGGGACAGCCCCTGGGCATTCCCCTCTCCTACGGCGGACCCTACCTGGGCATCTTCACCACGCAGAAGAAATACGTGCGCAAGATGGCCGGCCGTCTGGCGGGTGAAACCCAGGACTCGCGTGGGCAGCGAGGCTACGTGCTCACGCTCACGCCCCGCGAGCAGCACATCCGCCGCGAACGGGCGACTTCCAACATCTGCACCAATCAAGGCTTGATGGCGCTTGCTGCCGTGACCTACCTCTCGCTGATGGGCAGGCAGGGCCTGCGCCGGGTGGCGGAACTCTGCTACCACAAGGCGCATTTCGCCGCGGAGAAGATCGATGCCCTGGATGGCTTCAAGGTTTGGAACCAGGGTCCCTTCTTCCATGAATTCGCAGTCGCCTGCCCGCGCCCCGTGGCTGAGATCAACGACATCCTTCTGGATGCAGGCATCCTGGGAGGCTTCGATCTCACCCCCGATTTCCCACAACTCAAGGATCACATGCTGCTGGCGGTGACGGAGATGAACAGCAAACCCGAGATCGACGATCTTGTGGACATGCTCGAGGAGGCCGCCAATGCCTGAGCCCCTCATCTATGAACTGTCCTCACCCGGTCGACCGACGCTTCCGCTGCCCGAGACGGATGTTCCCGAGGCGAAACTGCCCGAGGCCTTCCTGCGCCAGGAGCTGCCCCTGCCCGAGCTCTCCGAGATCGATGTGGTGCGGCACTTCGTGCGCCTCTCGCAGTACAACCACGGCGTCGACACCGGTTTCTACCCGCTGGGGTCGTGCACGATGAAGTACAACCCCAAGATCAATGAAGTGACCGCCCGCCTGCCCGGGTTTGCGCTCTCACACCCCTTGCAGGACACGGAAGTCTCGCAGGGCAGCCTGGCGCTGATGGTCCAGCTGCAGGAATGGCTGAAGGAGATCGGCGGTTTCGCTGGGGTGAGCCTGCAGCCGGCGGCGGGCGCGCATGGCGAGTTGACCGGAATCCTGATCATCCGTGCCTATCATCAGGACCGTGGCGATCAGGGACGCAACCGCATCCTGATCCCGGATTCGGCCCACGGCACGAATCCCGCCAGCACGACGATGAGCGGCATGGAAGTGGTGGAGATTCCTTCCGATGCGCGCGGCAATGTGGATTTGGACGCGCTGCGGGCGGAATGCAACGAGTGCGTGGCAGGTTTGATGCTCACCAATCCCAACACACTGGGCCTGTTCGAGGAGAACGTCCTCGAGGTGACCAAGCTGATCCACGACTGCGGCGGCCTGGTGTATGGCGACGGCGCCAACATGAACGCCCTCATGGGCGTGGTGCGCCCCGGCGACATCGGCATCGACGTGCTCCACTACAACCTGCACAAGACCTTCTCCACTCCCCACGGTGGAGGCGGGCCCGGATCAGGGCCTGTGGGCGTGGTCGACCGGTTGGTGGATTTCCTGCCGGGACCCGTGGCCGAGGTCGTGGAGGAAGGCGATGATGATCTTCCTCCGCTGTATGGATTGGTGATGCCGGAGAAGAGCATCGGGCGCGTGAAGGCCTTCATGGGGCACTTCGGCGTCATGGTGCGCGCGTATACCTACATGCGCATCCTGGGGAAGGATGGTCTCCGGCAGGCATCCGATCTCGCCGTGTTGAATGCCAATTACCTGCGGGCGCGTTTGGGCGATTGTTATCACGTGCCCTACGACCGCATCTGCATGCACGAGTTCGTTGCCGAGGGACGCTGGGAGGATGCGCCGGATGTACGTGCACTCGACATCGCCAAGCGGCTCATGGACTTCGGCTTCCACCCGCCGACGAACTACTTCCCACTCATCGTCCACGAAGCGCTGATGATCGAACCCACCGAAACCGAGAGCAAGCAGATGCTGGATGCGTTTGCGGATGCGATGCTGAAGATTCGCGAAGAGGCGCTCAGCAATCCTGAGATTCTCACCGGAGCCCCACACACCACACCCTTCGGAAGGATGGACGAGGTCCTGGCGGCCAGGCAGCTGGTGCTGTGCTGCCGACCTGAGGATTTTCAGCCATCGGAGGATTGATGAAGCCGTGATCTGCGTTGACCGGGATTTGCATTGAGGCCAACGCAGGAATGTCATCTCGATCCGCGGACTTGGGTTAACAGCAGGAACGTCATGATCAAGTGGTCATGACGTTCCTGCATGAGCGAGTTTTGCCCCGGTGCCCCTGGGAACCGAGGCCTGGATTTCTCCGGATGCTCTCCTATTGTACGCAATGATTCTCAGCGGATTCTGAACGCGGACGAAAATTCGTCATGGATTCTGTGCCATTTGTGGGGTTGAACGGTACGTTTTTCGACGCATTAAGGCTTTTTCAGCCGTTCGCGAAACGTTGGAGCCGGACCAAGGATGGAGAAAGTTGGGGGATGCAAATGAGGTAGAATACATTTCCAGGATTCAGGAAGCTCCCCAATGGCTGAAGATCAAGGACCACAAATCCAATGGGTTCCACCACGCGAGACGATCCAGGTTCATCTTCCTGACGGGCGTGTGCTCGAAGGGAAGCGAGGATCCTTGCTGGGCTCCTTCATGGGCATGATCGAGGACGAGAAGGCGCCCATCGTGGGCGGCATCTTGAACGGGGAGTTGCGCGAGCTCTCCTACCCCGTCGAGAAGGACGCCACGGTGAAACCCGTGACCATGGCGACGGCAGACGGAATGCGCATCTACCGTCGATCGTTGACATTCCTGCTCGCGGCGGCTTTCGAAGAGATGTTCCCGGATGCACGGCTCACGGTGGATCATTCGGTCTCATCCGGCGGCTATTACTGCCAATTGAGCCACCATTCCCCCCTGAAACCCAAGGAACTGAAGCAGATCGAAGCACGCATGCGCCAATGGGTGGATGCCGATGAGCCGATCCTAAAGTGTCAGATCCCCATCGAGCAGGCTCGCAAGCATTACCGGGATAAGGGCTACCCGGATAAGGCCCGGTTGCTGGAACACCGCAAGAAACCTCACCTGGTGGTCTACAAACTCGGGGACTTCCAGGATTACCACCATGGCTACATGGTGCCCAGCGCCGGCTTCTTGCGCTGGTTCGGTTTGGTTCCAACGGGCGATGGGTTCACCTTGCGCTTTCCCCGCAGACGCGAGCCTATGAAATTACTGCCCCTTCCGGATTATCCGAAGCTGCTGGGGACATTCCGGCAATACGGCGATTGGCTCGAGACGCTGGGGGTTGCCAGTGTGGGCGCGCTGAACGACGCCATCGTTGCTGGAAGGGCGCGTGAGATCATCCTGGTCTCGGATGCCCTGCATGAGCAGCACATCGCGCAGATCGCGGCCAAGATCGCGGACGTACATCAATCGGCACGCGTGGTTCTGGTGGCAGGACCCTCGTCGTCGGGCAAGACCACTTTCTCGAAACGACTTTCCATTCAACTGCTTGCGCTGGGTCTCTCCCCCTATCCAATCGCCCTGGATCATTTCTTCGTCGATCGCGTCAACACGCCCAAGGACGAACAAGGGGAGTATGATTACGAATCCCTGGAGGCGTTGGATCGCGAACGCTTGAACCACGATCTCGGCAGGTTGATCGCCGGGGAGCGAGTGCGGCTGCCTGAGTATGATTTTCTGAGCGGCCAGCAGATCGAGGGCGAGGAGGTCAAGCTCTCAACGGATCAGATTGTGATCCTGGAGGGCATCCATGGCTTGAATCCGGAACTACTCTCCCAGATGCCTGCCGCAAGCACGTTTCGAATCTACGTTTCCGCCATGACACAGCTCAACCTGGATCGCTACAACCGCGTCTCCACCACCGACACGCGCCTGATCCGGCGCATCGTGCGGGACGCTGCCAGGCGCGGCTATTCCGCTCGGGAGACCATCCGAAGATGGGAATCCGTGCGCAGAGGGGAGAAACGCTACATCTTCCCCTACCAGGAAAACGCCAACGTGATGTTCAATTCGGCGCTGCTTTACGAAGGATCCGCCCTGGCGCCACTTGCCGAACCGTTGATTCGACAGGTCCCGCATGGCACACCCGAACATGTGGAGGCCAAACGGCTGCTGGCCTTCCTGGAATGGTTCCTGCCGATCGACACCGACTTGATCCCCGACGATTCCATCTTGCGGGAATTCATCGGTGGTTCGATCCTCCACGAGTTCACACCCTGGCAAAAGGCGTAGGCGCCTTTCTCATCCTCGTTTCCTGAACTCATTCCTATGCAACCATGGATGTAATTCAAGCCCATGGTAGTTATCGCAACGCCGAACGCAATCTTGCCAAGTCATCCTTCGCATTGGACAATCGTTCCGTAGGGATTAACCTTCCCAGGAGGCAGGCATGAAAGTCAATGAAGGCTTTGTCGATTGGCTGCTGGCTTCACCGACACCATCCATACGTTATTTCACCATGGTCCATCTGCCTGGTCGTGAACGCGACGATGCGGAGGTGTTGGCCGCACAGCGTGAGATCATGCGGCAAGGACCCGTGCCGGCCATCCTGCAAGCCCAGACGGAGCGGGGCGACTGGCAGCCGGAGCATAGCTACTACACCCCCAAGTACACCAGCACCCATTGGAGCATGCTCCTGCTGGCTGAGCTCAACGCCGATGGCGATGATCCCCGCCTGCGCCGCGGCGCGGCGCACATGCTGGAGGCAACGGAGGCCGAGGCCGTAGAGAATGTTGTTCGGGAAGCCTACGGGCTTTCCTGCTTCTGGGGCAATGTGCTGCGCTATGCACTGCATTGCGGCTTGGCCGGTGACCCTCGAGTCGATCGCATCATCGAATACCTGGTGCAAGATGCCGTGGACTGGCAATGGCGTTGCAAGCACAATTGGGATTTGTCCTGCGCGTGGGGCGCGGCACGTGGGCTTTTCGGATTGGCCTCCATCCCCGCAGAGAAACGCTCGTCTTCGGTGCGAGAAGCGATCCAAAAGGGACTCGATTTTCTGCTGGTGGGGGAGAGGCTCGTTCAGGGGCGTTTCCCCGATGAGGGACGCGTACACAAGATGTGGTCCCGTTTGAATTTCCCGCTCTTCTACCAGGCGGATGTGCTTTTCGTGCTGCGCGTGGCTGCGGAACTGGTTGCGCTGGATCACCCCGGAGCCCAGCCTGCTCTGACGTGGCTGCGGGCGCGGCGCATGCGCAACGGCCGCTGGCGCGGCGCAAGTCCCTACCGCCGGCGCACATGGCCTGAACTCGGCGATGTCAACCGCTGGGTTTCCCTGCACGCTGCCTATATCCTGCGGGGAACACAGGATTGGTCAGGTTAACGCAATCGAGTATCGAAGCATGTGGGCTGGATGGTCCAGCGACGCTGCAGGCAACGTCGCTGTGGATTTCCCCCTGTGGCATCCCGGGGCGTCGAGAGCAAGCGGCCTGCAAGGACGGAACCTCAAGCCCCTGGAGCGTGGGCGCAGACGCGGAACGCAACGAACGCGGATGCACCTGGGTGGAATCCGAGGGGAAGTGAATCAGGGGTGAGGAAACTGCGCGTACAACCAGGCGCTCAGAAATGGAGATTCTTGATATCCGGATCGGCAAACAGGGCATCCATGAGACGTTTGTGCCTCTTGGGGGATCCGCGGGCTTCCCAGCGCAATCGCATCTGATCGCCGGTCTTGGTCGTCTTGAAACCATCAACACGCAGGCGAAGATCCTTGAGCAGTGCCTGGATCTCATCCGGTTTCTTCGAATCCATGGCGCATGTGATCTCGTAGCGTAAAGTGTGCCTGAGGTTGTCGATACCGAACTCGATGAAGGGGAAGATCCAGAGCACGACCAGGATGATGAGCGTGGCACCACCAGCCAGCATGTATTCACCGCTGCCGATGGCCATTCCCAGCGCGGCCGCCAGCCAGATGGTGGACGCCGTCGTCAGCCCCATGATCTGGCCGCGATCGCGCAGGATCACGCCGGCGCCCAGGAAGCCCACGCCGGACACGATGCTGGCGGCAATGCGCGCCGGTTCGATGCCGGCTCCCAATTTGGTGGAGAGGATCGTGAAGATCGTTGCGCCGATGCAGATGAAGATGATCGTTCGGAATCCCGCCGCCTTGTCGCGGAATTCCCGCTCTGCGCCGATCAATCCTCCAGCAACCACGGCCAGCAGGAGCTTGATGATGTCTTCCTCAAGAATCATGATGCATCACCATTTAGAATCGAGAATATAACAGAGCCAAGTTTAAACAACTTGGCCGGAGAGCACAAGAGGAAAACCCGCAGGAAGAGGCTCGTCCGTGGGGGGAGGCTATGTTCCATTCGATCGGTATGCCGTCCAGGTTTGACCGTCGAAGTGGATGACACCCCGGCCGAAGGTGCCGATCCACAGACCGCCATCGGGCGCGGTGGCGAGCGTTTCGACGTCGATGTCGATCGGGTAGAGGGTCCAGCGGCCACCGTCGAAGCGCAGCAGTCCTCCGCCGGATTGCCCGAACCAGAGCGAACCGTCGGAACCGATGGCCATGGAGGCGGCGCGAATGCGCATCAGGAATGGGCTGTCGTCGGAGGTGAACCGGATCCAGTTCCGGCCATCGAAGCGGGTGAGCCCTCCTAGAGATGCAAACCACAGCCCACCCTGCGGATAAGCGGCGATGGCCTCGACCCGATCGGTCGCCAGTCCATTTTGAGTGTCATAGGTCGTCCACGACGCGCCATCGAAGCGGGCCGCGCCGCTTTCCGTACCGACCCAGAGCGCTCCGTCGGCAGCAGAGCCGAACGAAAGCACTTCGCCGGACGGAAGCCCCTCACCAGGATCATGAGCGGTCCATTCACGCCCGTCGTAGCTCACCAATCCTTCGTTCGTGATCACCCAGAGACAGCCGTCCGGGCTGACGGTGACGGCTTCCACCTGCTGCCCTTGCAGGGCTTCGTTGTGCGCGTAGGTGGTCCACCGCTGGCCGTCAAATTGGGTCAAACCTGTCCATCCTCCGAACCAAAGGTCGCCATTCGGAGCCGCGGTGATCGATTCGACATCGTCGGCCCACAACCCATCATCGGAGGTGTAGGAGGTCCATTCCATGCCGTCGAACCGCGTGACGCCCCACGGCGTGCCCATCCATACCGCGCCCTGGCTGTCAGAAGCGAGAGCCTGGATCTGGTTGTCGATCAAGCCCACGCGCTGCTCGGAGGTCTCCCAGCTGTGGGTTGTGTAATGCGAGACGCCGCTCATCGTGCCCAACCAGAGCGAGCCATCGGAAGCCACAACGATGGAGGTGACGGCATTGTCGGCGAGACCGTCGTGGGAAGTGAAGCCGGACCAGTTCTCGCCATCGAAGCGTATCAGACCGGCGCTGCCGGTGGCGAACCACATCATGCCGTCGGGAGTGGAGGCGATCGCATCCACGGACACACAGGTGACGCTGGCCAGAAGGAAGGAAAAGGGTGGAGGAACCAGTACGAATAGGATTCCAAGGTCGCCGCGCAGGTTGTGAGAGATCCACTCCTGACCGTCGAAGCGGCGGATGGTGTCGCATTGCCCAAACCACATCGAACCATCCGGCGCCTGCGCGATGGAACGCACGCTCATGCCTCCCGCATCTGCGCCGTATGCGGTCCAGTTCTGGCCATCGAAGCGCGAGGAACCCTCGGAGGTGCCAAACCACAGCGCGCCGTCCGTGTCCACGGTCAACGAGCTGACCCAGTTGTGTGCCAGGCCGTCGTCGGTGTCGTAGCTGCGCCAGACCTGACCATCGAAGCAGGAGACTCCCTGCCACGTGGCGACCCAGACATCACCGGAGGCATCGATAGCGATGGCCCGGATGTCCTCGTCCGGCAGCCCGTCATCCCGATTGAAATTCGTCCAGGAGTCGCCGTCGAAGCGCGAGACACCCCGCTCGGTGCCGAACCAGAGAACGCCCTCGGGAGAAACCGCGATGGCCTGGACGACGTCGTCGATCAAGCCATCCGCCGTGCTGTAGCTTTCCCAGGCTTCTCCGTCGAAGCGGGACACACCGGAGCCGTCGGTGCCGAACCACAGGTCTCCGTTGGGCGCGACGGCGGTGCTGAGCACTTGATTTCCAGCCAGGCCGTCGTCGGTGATGAATTGAGTCCAACGATCGCCCTCCAAACGTGAGACGCCTCTGGCTGTGCCGAAGAGGGGTATCCCCTGTCCGTCCACGATCAGGGCAGACACGCCATCGTCGATCCATCCGGGGCCCGTGTGGAGGAGGGTCCATGTCGCGTCATCGAGGAAGGCTGCGCCGTTCTGCGTGCCGATCCAAAGCCCGCCGTCAGGCGCGGCAGCGAGAGCCGTGAGCTCGCTTTCTGCCAGGGGATCCGGAAGGTCGATCTTCCTCCAGCTTGATCCATCGTAGCTTCTCAGACCTGCGGGTGAAACGACCCAAAGGTTCCCATCCGTGGTGAATGCCAGCGTCGATGCCGGTCCCTCCAGGCTGGTCTCTTCCCTGGTGAAGATCGACCAGGAATGCCCATCGTATCTGGAGAGATCGCCGGTGGCGTGGGCGAACCACATGGCGCCATCCGGTGCTGATGCCATGGCTTCGACGCGCACGTTCTCCAAATCCTCGTCCGGGGTGAAGCGCGTCCATGCGCTTCCATCGAAGCGAACGATCCCGGTAGCCGTGCCGAACCACGTGGCGTCATCGGCTCCGGCTTCCACGACCAGCACCTCTCCCAGCCTCGTCTCGACACCGATCGAGGTGAAGGTCTTCCAGACAACACCATCGAAGCGGGTCGCTCCGGAGGGCGTGCCGAACCACATCGCGTCGTCGTGCCCGACTCCGACGCAGCGGAGGTGGGTGGGCAGGCCGTCCTGGACGTTGAACTTGGTGTAGCTGCGCTCGGTGAGGTTCCAGCGTACAGCACCGCCGTCACCCACGGTCCAGAGATCGCCGTGCGTGTCGAGGGTCATGCCCACGACGTGATTGGCGTTGGTGTAGTTGGTGAAGACCGATTGTGGGGAAACGGTGAGAGGGCCGGGTTCTGATGGTTCACCGAGACCGCAAGCGGTGCAGCGGCAGGCCGCAGCCGCAAACATGACGAAAAGCAGGGAGATCCGGAAGAGGGTGGTTCGTCGAGCGTTCATGCGCTTTATCTCTCTGGTTGTTCTCATGGGAAGCCAGGAATGGTGGGGTGGGAACGTTCCCCCTTAGGTCATCCCTCGGGAAGGAGTCCTCAGAGGGCAGGGATGGCGCAGAAACCAATCGTCCATGACGATGCTATATCGAAGGGGATCAACTGTCAACCGGTGGCCATCCGTTGGAATAGCTCTATTCCAGCGAAGCACATCCATTGCATACCGTTGTTGAACCATGACATTGCAGGCCAATATTGCGAACCTGAAAACGACGTTCGATGCTGAATGCTCTCGAGTTTATAATGTAGAATTCAGATCGTTCGAGAAGTTGCCTGACACAGGCAAACGTGTTGTAGCGCAGGATCTCTCGCGGATGGTCATCGATCCTTGAATGCATTCATACTGCGCTGCATTGGAGAGGGCTGTTCTGATGAATTCGAACCTCGCAGGAGGCGGTGGATGAACGCATGCATCTTCTGCAGGATCATCGAGGGGGATGCCCCGGGTGAGATTGTGTATCGGGACGATCTCGTGACCGCCTTTCGTGACATCCATCCTGTCGCCCCGGTGCATGTGTTGATCGTTCCCAATCAGCATTTCACCTCGCTCAACGACGTGAAGAGCGAAGATGAAGCTCTCGCCGGCCGCATGATTCTGGTGGCGCGCAAACTCGCCGAGCGGGAGGGCATCCACAAAAGCGGCTACCGGCTTATCGTCAACACCGGATCGCATGGGGGGCAGGTGATTCCTCATCTGCATCTGCACCTCATCGGCGGACAGCGCATGCGTCATCCAATGGGTTAAGGATCCCAATTGCAGGATTCTGATATCATTCCCATCCACAGTCACGAGGAGTTGGGAGGAAGAAATTCATGATGAACGACGCAGTTATCCAAGTGAAGGATTTTCGCAAGACATATGGCGATGTGATCGCCGTGGATGGCATCAGCTTCGAGGTCAGGAAGGGCGAGATCTTCGGATTGCTGGGCCCCAACGGCGCAGGCAAGACGAGCACCCTGGAGAGTCTCGAGGGCTTGAGGGCGCCCAATGGTGGAACCCTGCATGTCGCTGGAGTCGATCCCTTGAGTGAACCACGTAAGCTGCGCCACGTGATCGGTGTGCAGCTTCAAACCTCGGGGCTGCCGGAAAGCATCACCGTGGATGAGGCCATGCGCTTCTTCTGCGCCTACCACGGCGTCGATCCGCGCACGGATTTGTTGGATCGCCTGGGCCTCTCTGAGAAGCGAAGCGCGCAATATCACCAGCTTTCAACCGGGCAGAAACGACGCCTGTCGCTTGCCCTCGCCCTGGCGCATGATCCGGAAGTACTCTTTTTGGATGAGCCCACGGCCGGCCTGGATGTGGCCACGCGCGTCGAGTTGCACAACATGATGCGCGAGCAGCGTGAAGCGGGCACCACCATCCTGCTCGCCACACACGACATGGCTGAGGCGGAAGAGATGGCGGGACGCATTGCCATCCTGCTGCACGGCAAGATCGTAGCGATGGGGACCCCCATGGACATCACGGCTACCGGCGCAGGCTTGACCAAGGTCTCCGTTCGCACGAGGGATGCAAGTCTCAAGGCTGCGGGCGTCTCGCTTCCGGCTGTGGACCACAGCAGCACCTCGGACGAATACCAGATCTACTTCAGTTCGGACATCGGTCCGACCGTAGCAGCCATCATCGATCACATCGAGGAGAAACAGGACACGCTCATCGATCTGCGTGTGGAAAGACCCTCGTTGGAAGACCGATTTCTCGAGATTACCACGGTGGGAGAATCCCAATGAGAGCCTTTCTCAACCACTTCCTTTTCGAATTCAAGACGGGCATTCGCAACCGGCAGATGCTCTTCATGAACTACCTTTTCCCGCTGGGCGTCTACCTGCTGCTGGGCTTCATCTTCCCGCAGATCAATCCCGGCTTTCTGGACACGTTGATCCCGTCGATGGTGATGTTCGCCATCATCGGGACCACGCTGCTCGGCATGCCCGATCCGATCGTCAGCGCCCGGGAGAACGGCATCTACCGCAGCTACAAGATCAACGGCATTCCGGCTGCGTCGATTCTTGCCATTCCAGGCCTCACCACCATGCTCCACCTGACCGTCGTAACCGCCATCATCACGTTCAGCGCGCCTTTTCTTTTTAACGCCCCGCTGCCTGTGAATTGGGGAGTCTATGTGTTGGTCTTCCTGGTGATGGCCTTCTCCAGCGCCAGCCTGAGCCTGCTCATCGGCGTCATCTCTCCCAGCACGCGCATGACGATACTCTATTCGCAGCTCGTCTTCCTGCCCTCCATGCTGCTTGGAGGCATCATGATGCCCACCAGCTTTCTGCCCGAAACCGTGGCCAGGATCTCCTTGATCCTTCCACCCACGCATGCCATGAATGCCTTCAACGCCCTTGCCATGGGGCAGGAGGCGCTTTTCAATCCCTGGACGGGCATCGTCCTATTACTGCTTGGAGGCGTGATCGCAGCCGGATTGGCGGTCTATCTCTTCAACTGGGATCGGCACAATACCACCCAACGCGGACATCCTCTGCTGGCGCTGCTGGCCATGCTTCCCTACGTGGCGGGCATTTTCCTCATGGGATAAGGGATTGTTTGGAGATTAGATACAGACATCTCGGGGGGGCGCGCTTGTTATCGGGTGGATGGCTCGGAACTGCATCCGGAGGGGAGTGGATCCATTGAATGAGCTGACCACATCCAGGACATACGTCTTGATCCTGCCACTCATGATGCTGGGCCTGGCGGCGCTGGCATGTGCGGATGAGAGTCCATTACAGCCACCTGCCGAAGTTCCACACCAGGAGCGTTGGGGTATCTACGCCCTGGAGTTGGAGTTGCAGGCCGTCGAATTGATCTACAGCTCGCCGGACGAGATCACATCCCTGCGACTGAACGCAGCCGGCGACCGGTTTGTGATCTCCCAACAGGTTGACGGCGAAGGCTATGAGTTTTCAGAGATTTTCACACTGGGAATCCATGGTCAGGACCGGAGACGCCTCACTGAGAACGAATTCTGGGATCTCTATCCAGCCTGGTCGTCCGACGGAACCCAGATCCTCTTCCTCTCCTGGCGGGAGGACGATCTCGATCTGTATGTGATGAACGCCGATGGAAGCAATCCCGAGCGTTTCTTCGATTCCGGGACCCATGACGCGGATGTGGACTGGGTGGGAGATCGAGTCGTATTCACTTCCGGCAACCGCATCTGGATCATGCATGACGATGCCACGGGTGCCGAGCCCGTCACGGACCCCCCTCAAGCCGGCGAATGGGGCAACGCCAATCTCCCCTATGGGGATTACGATCCCAGGTTGAGCCCCGATGGCGCGCAAGTTGCTTTCGAGCGCATGGTCGATGTATCCGCTGCCCATGGGAGTTACGATCTGTTTGTCGTGGACATTGATGGCGCCAACCTGAAACGCCTGACAAACAGCGGCTATTCGCAGGGTTTTCCGAATTGGTCTCATGATGGAAGCCTTATTGTTTATGTGGTTGCCGCTATCGAGGATGTGGGGCAATTCGATCTCTACCTGATGAACAACGATGGCAGCAACGATCGCAACATCACTCCCTCCTGGTTTCCTCCCGAGTTCCTTTGTCACACGGCTGTCTTCTCTGCAGACGATGAGGTCGTCTACTTCATCGGAGAATGGTGGGAAGCAGACTGATCGGTTCAGACTGAACGCAGGAGCAATGGATCGGACATTATCCGTTAGGAATCGTGTTTTTTTCTCGTTTTGGGATTTGTGCTCCCTCTACCAGCAGGCTACAATGAATCCCAAAGTTGGTGGGTTTCGTCCTGCGGCTACTGCCTCACGCGACCAAATCAGTGGCTATATCCATAGTCTTGGATAGCCTTCCTGGGGGATCGATTTAACAGAACTCCACAACTCGTTTGTTACAGGAATATTGAACATGTTCTACGCATGAAAAACCGAGACGCACGATGCGAACATCTAATCATGAGTAGGCACATGCGGATCGGCAAGGAATCGATGGTGGATGGAATCATTGGGACTCGGCGTGGTATCCACAAACACCCCCAAGGAGAGACGACCATGAACGATCGCAGGAAGCTTTGGATGGCCATCCTGGCTGCCAGTCTGGTAATAAGCTGCACGTGCTCATTGCTGCCCTTTGGCCCGGACCTGCCCCAGAGCATGCGCGTGGGAAGTTACATCACCGTCAGCTACCCCGAAGACTGGTATGGATCCAACGAATATGACACGGGGATTTTCGCGCCGGATTACATCGATCTGGATTATTTCGATACCAGCGACCAACCCTTCTTTTTCGTGGTTCCTCTCGAGGTCTATTTCGGCCCGGATTGGTTTGGCGAACTCGAGGATGCGGACGAATTGCTCGATGAGGTGGCCTACGATTTGGATGTGGAATTGCGATCGACCACGACCGTGGAGATCGGCGATGTGCGCTGGACGAAGGGCACATTCAGGGGTTCCCTTGGAGAATTCAGCGGATCCTGGGAGGGATGGATTGCGATCGAGCTGCTGCCGAGGGGCGGCGCGGTGATCATCGCGGCAGCTCCTGAAAACGAGTGGAGTGACGTAGACAATACTTTCGATGCGATGCTGGATGAGATTGAATTCGCCGACTAGGTGTTTGTAGGCGGTGAGGGCGGCAAGCGGAGGCAATGCACAGGAGAGAAGTATGATTCAGCAGAGGAAGTACTGGCCGATCATCCTGGCGGCGGTTTTGATGGTGAGCTGCACCTGCTCGCTGCTGTCGTCAGGTCCCAGATTGGCAGACAGCCGCAGCGCTGGCGGCATGACCGTCCATTTTCCTGATGATTGGTATTCGGAACGCGAGGACGAGATCCTTGTCTTTTCACCGGAACCGATCGGGGACTTCTTTGACATGGAGCCCCAGCCAGCTTTCATCGCCGTGTCTGGATATCTGGACGACTGGGTGAGCGAGGGGATCCGGGACGCAGATGATCTCCTGGATGAGATCGCTGACGAAATCCGAGCTGGATCGGTGGGTAGAACGGATACGGTGGAAGGAGATGACATCACCTGGCTGCGCGCCACGGCGGAAGGAGATTTCGACATCTTCGATCGATCGGTAACCGGGTGGATCGCCGTCACACTGCAGGGGAACGCCAAATTCGCCTTCGTGCTGGCCGTTGCTCCGGATCATGCATGGGACGAGTACGAGAACATCTTTGAGGCCATGCTGGAAAAGGTCGAACTCAACTGATATTCGGCACGCTGGATCCATGCAGGTCATGGATTGGAGGCGGACGGCTCGGCCTTCTCTCGAGACCAGGAGGTCCAGCATGGGTTCGGGACCGGGCACCGCGGCTCTCCGGATTCGGATTGGAGAAGGAGCCGTTTCTGGGTTATCTGCATAAGCGCTACAGTCCGATCAATTCTCGGTCAATTTCTCCAGGGAGGCAGGAATGGAAAAGAGGTACACCTTGCTGCGCATCATCGGAACCATTTACAGAATCCTGGGTATCATCGGGATCGTGATCACCATCCTGGGCTCGATCGGCATGTGCGTTGTTGGATTCCTGGGATCGACCTTCATCTCGGAATATGCCGCCTGGATTGATCTCGGCTTCGGTCCTGGGGAGTATGTGCAGGTCGCGATCAGTTTGATCATGGCCGTCGGGATCTTCATCAACGGAACTGCTGTCTCCCTCGCCTCCTATGCATTCGGTGAGGGCATCCATCTCCTCATCTCGCTGGAGAAGAGCGCACGCTTGACAACAAGACTCATCCAGACGTAAATCGCGAGCGTGCATCTGAACCAGGTTTGCCCTCTCGAACCGGTCTTCGAACCGGAATCCTGGAATCCATGCGGCTGCGTGTTGATGACTGCATCGCCGATGCGACTTGGATGGCTCGTTCGATGAACGGGCTTCGCTAGCAGCAGGAATAGCTCACAAGAAAACGCCCCCTGGGAAACAGGGGGCGTTCTTGATTCGTTCCGAAGCAGCCATGCGGGGCGCAGCATCTCTCACGAGACCAGCGAAAGCAGCCAGAGCGCGCCCATGCCGACGCCGATCGTGAGCCACGTATTGCGGAAGCGCCAGGCGACCATCGCCGCCAGCAAGCCTGCCAGGAGGCGGTGGTTCTGGAACGAGAAATCCCAAACCCCGAAGGGGCGCAGCAGTTCCGGCGTGATGATCGCCGCCAGGATGGCGGGAGGCACGAAGCGTAATCCCCGCTGAAGAAGCGGCGGCAGCCAGGCGATGGGGATCAGGGCGATGAAGGAGAGACGCATGGCATACGTCACCAGCATGCCGCTCAAGACGATCGCCCACAGTGCCTGCTCGCTCATGGCCCGGCTCCTTCGCCGGACGCTTGGCGTTCCTGCCGCATCTCCAGCGCCAATCCCAGAGCCACGCCGCAGACCGCACCGATCAGCAGGTTGAGCTTGTAGGGAAGGCCGGCGGAAAGGACCGAGAGCAAACCCGCGCTCAGCGCAGCCGCCCAGGCGGGTCTGTCGATCAGCGTTGGCGTGAGCAAGGCCATGAAGGTCAGCGGCAGGGCGAAATCCAGCGACCAGCCTGGAGGGATGCTGGCCCCCACGGCGATGCCCAGCGTGGTGCTGACCTGCCAGCTGGACCAGAGGATCATCCCCGTGCCCAGCATGTACCAGTGCGTATGGCGGCTGGGATTTTTCTGATAGCGAACGGAGGTCACGGCGAAGGCCTCGTCCGTGAGCAGCCAGGAGAGCACGATCTTCCAGCGTCCGGGCAGCCGCGAAAAGTGCGGCGCCAGGTTGGCGCTGTAGAGCACGTGTCGCAGGTTCACCACCAGGATGGTGAGCACCACCACGATCGGCGGCGCGCCCTCGGCAACCAGCCCGGCGGCGATGAACTGCGCGCTGCCGGCGAAGATGAACAGCGAGAAACCCTGCGCCAGCAGGGGGGGAATGCCGAACGAGACTGCCAGCGCCCCGAAGATCAATCCAAACGGCACGACGCCCAGCAGGATCGGAAGTTGATCGAGCATGCCCTGGATCAGTTCCATCCTCGTGCTGGAAGGTTCGTTGGCTGGGGAGGTGGGCGCCATCGGCGGCTAGGACCCGAGATAGGCCGCCAGCAGGCGCACCGTCGCCACGAGAGCGTCCATGTGCGTGCGCTCGTAGTTGTGCGAGGCGTCCACACCGGGTCCGATCAGGGCGATGCGGGCGCTGCCGCCGGCGCGCCAGTAGGCCTCCGCATCGGATCCGTACTGCGGGTAGATGTCGACGACGTGGGGAATAACGTTGTCGATTGCAAGCTGGCGCAGCTGCTTCGTCAATTGGGGATGGTAAGGTCCGCGGCTGTCCTTGGCGCAGATCGTGGTGTGGAATTCATCCGAGGTCTGTCCCTCACCCACCACGGCCATGTCCACGGCGACCAGTTCCACCGCTCCCGGAAGGATGCCCGCCGCGGCGCCGTGCCCGACCTCCTCGTAGTTGCTGAAGTGCAGCAGGGTGTGCTGGGCGGGTTGGATCCCGGCATCCTTCATGGCCTTGACTGCGGCCAGGATGCAGGCCACACCGGATTTGTCGTCCAGGTGCCGCGAGCGGATGAAGCCGCTCTCACTGATCTCAACGCGCGGGTCGAAGCTCACCAGGTCCCCGACCTCGATTCCCAGATCGCGCGTCTCCTCGGCGCTACTCGTGCGCTCGTCGAGACGGATTTCCATGTTGTCATCGTCGCGCGCGTCCTCGCCCACGCCCGTGCCGAAGATGTGAACGGAGGCCTTGGTGTGCAGCAGGCTGCCGCGGATCGTTTCTCCGGAGGCCGTGTGCACGTGGCATCCCTCGCCCTCGACGGTATTCCAGGCGAAGCCTCCGATCTTGGAGAGCTTCAGGCGCCCGTTGCCCTTGATCTCCTTGACCATGGTGCCCAGGGTGTCGACGTGGGCTGTCAGGGCGCGCGGCGCGCTGCGCTGCTTGCCTTTCCAATCGGCGGTCAGGAAGCCCTTCTCGGAGAGGCGCGGTTTCAATCCCAGCTCGGTGAGGGCCTCCTCGATCAATTTCATGGCCGCATCGGTGAATCCGCTCGGGCTGGGCGTGTTCAGCAGTTCCACAAGCAATGTCTTCATGTACTCCGCGTCGATGGGTAGTTGATTGGTCATTGGATGGCCCTTTCGTGCGTGCCTGGTCTACCGTCAATCATAGGCGGATGGACGGCGTTTTGTCCAGCGCTGAGGGATGATTTCAATGAGTCGGGTTGTTCTTTGGAACATCCCTTGGAACTAGGGCTGCCTGCCATGGACCGCCGCCCCGGAGCGGCCTTCCCGGCGGAGGCCAGCCCCTCGCTCTGGGGTTCCGTTGCCGCTGTCGCGGCATGCGACATTGGAGGGCTGGCTGTTCGTCCAGTTGCGCGGTCGGACCGAAATCCGTATAGTTTGCATAGCCCATTGAGAGGATATCGTTTCCGGTCTTTAACTTTGAATGGGTGAAATCACGCGGCACTATTGCGATAATCAACAGTCCCAGGATAAACCTCGCCGGTTTTCCGGTTTGTGTGTTATGCCTGCAATTGACGAGAAAGACAGCTGGTGGATTCAATCTTCACACACCCCCGTAGCTCCAGGGATGGAGCCCTTCGACCACGCTCGGGGCAGGCGTCTGACTTCGAATCAGCAGGTTGGTGGCGAGAATTAATCCGGGTACGCCCCTGATCAAGGCGATTATCATCAGAATACACACTATTAATCCTGAAATACACCTCGATTCCAGATCTCAAATGGTTACCTGCACAGGTTAGACTGGGAGCAATACCTTTCCAGACTGGCATCGCCTGATAGAATTATTCGTACACGTACAAACTTCGAATAAGCCAATAAGGATACCTTATGCGCCGTTCATTGATCCTCATCTTGGTTTTTGTCTTCATTGATGTCTTGGGTTTCAGTTTAATTCTCCCCCTGCTGCCCTATTACGCGGCAGATTTTCAAGCCTCTTCAATCACGGTCGGGTTGCTGCTATCTGCCAATGCCCTCACGCAGATGATCGGAGCCCCTTTCCTGGGACGGCTATCCGACCGTTACGGTCGCAAACCGATGCTGATTGCCAGCATCAGCGGAACCGTGCTCAGCTTCCTGATCCTGGGTTTTGCCAACTCCCTTGCGATCTTATTCCTCAGCCGCATTATGGATGGCCTTCTGGGAGGCAATGTCTCCCTCGCTCAGGCCTATATCACAGACACAACAACCCGCGAGAATCGGGCTCAGGGCTTGGGCCTCATCGGAGCTGCTTTTGGCGTGGGCTTCATCTTTGGTCCCGCTCTGGGTGGAAGCCTCAGCGCAGGGGGGAATTATGCCCTTCCAGCCTTCGCAGCCGCCGGTCTGGCGGCCCTGAATCTAGTGGGCGTGCTGATCTGGCTCCCAGAATCCCTGCCGCCTGAAAACAGGACCACCTTGAAGGAAAAAATCCGACCTAAGGTTTCCCTGGGGGAGTTAATCAACGCTCTCCGAAGACCCTGTGTGGGTCCCCTGCTCAGCGTAGTATTGATCTACGGATTGGCGTTTACCATGTTCGAAACGATGTTCTCCCTGTTCACTCAACAGAAACTGGGTTTTTCGGCCCAGACTACGAGCTATGTGTTAACTTATGTAGGTGTGGTGGTTGTGCTGGTGCAAGGTGTCGGCATTCGCTGGTTGAGCGCGAGATTCTCTGATAAACAGATGATCTATTATGGTGCCATCCTGCTCATTGGAGGATTGTTAGGATGGGCCTATTCCTTCTCCCTGCCTGTGCTTTTGATTGCCTTACTTCCCCTGGCGCTGGCCTCGGGTATGCTGCGGGTATCGACCAACAGCGCCCTCACCAAAAACGTCGACCCATCCGAGGTAGGTGGGATTCTGGGGCTTTCCGCATCCATGAACAGCCTGACCCGGGTGGCGGCTCCCCTGATCGGTTCCTTCCTGCTGGCTGAAATCAGCCCTGCTGGGCCGGGAGTTGCAGGCGCGCTACTGATGATTGGAGTAGTCCTGATCACCTGGAAACAGATACTCAATGTGCCAGATCTTGATTGTGAGCCCCCTGGTCGCTCAGTTCGAACGTTAGGCTGACAACCAAATCAATGGAAGAACCGACGATCCGACAGGTGGCACGGGTCATTCTTCTTGACCGGGTGAAGAATGTGCTCCTCGTAAAGTATGAGGAGACTGAATCCATGCATCCTGATGGAGAAGGTCCGCTCGTTTACTGGGTTCCACCTGGTGGCAAACTTGAATCCAATGAGGATTATCAAAGCGCAGCTTCTCGAGAATTGCTAGAAGAGTCGGGTCTATCTGTAGAGATAGGTCCATGTATCTGGAAACGTAAACATAGGCTGCGTTATTTGAATGAATTGATTACGCAAGAGGAAAGTTTCTTTCTCTCCAAGATAGATGATCAACGACCACCAGTTTCGAATCAATCAACCGAGGATATTGCTGAAGTTCGATGGTGGTCAGTAAACGAAATGGAGAAATCATCAGCGGTATTCTTCCCGGAAGGTTTGAGAGATCTGATCAAGCCGATTATTGAAGGGAAGATTCCATCCAATCCGGTAAACATCTGACTTGATTGCAGCCTGACCCCTCGCTGCAGGCATGCGGGGATGCGGAGATATGATTTCGTTCCGTTCGATCCCTGGATGCTGAGCTCGCAGCCGTCAGCTAGCCTGAACAAAGGACACTTTGTATGCCCATTGAATACATCCTTGAAAATCCTGCGGTATCGTCGCTGATCATCGAGCGCCGAGAGCACAGCGATGTCGTGGTCGGCGCACCGCATCATGCTCCCCTGGGCACGCCCAATCTCCCCTGCCCGGAGCATGAGGATTCGGACGAGAATACGGGACACATAGGGCGGTTCCTGGCCTCCCTGCTCGGCTGCCACAGCATCGTGGCCTGCAACTACACGATGGATGGAAACAAGCGCCGGGATTCGGATTATTTCCAAGTCATCGCCGCCTGGAGGCCGAGGTCGCTTGTCGAGATCCACGGCCATGGCGGGGAATTGGCGGCCTATGACATCGAGATCTCATGCGGTTCGATCGAGCGCGAGCGTTGGGCGAAACAACTTGCGGAGGTTCTCAAGGAAAAGCTCGCCCCCATTCCCGCGCTTGCGCCATATGCCATCTCCGGCACATTTGAGGCCATCTACTACAAGGCGACGAAGAGCAAGACCATCGCGACGGACCAATGGCGCGCCTTTCACATCGAGCTGCCGAAGCCTCTGCGAGCGTCCAAGGCGCAGTATCTTCCGTTCTGTACATTCCTGGCCGAATCCTTGCAGGAAGTCCTCGAATCCTATCGAAAGGATTAAAATACAGCTGGTACAGGTCCCCTGGCCAAATGACCCATCGTGGGGGCGAGCGGTGATGCAGCACGATGGAGTGCGAGGGATGAGGTACGATGCTCAAAGTCCTGAGGCTTACTGAAGGTGGAACAACAGAAATCGACAGCATGAAACCGGGATCCTGGATGCATTGTGTCGCCCCAACCGAGAGCGACCTGGAGCAGCTCCAGGCGGGAGGCGTTCCTCCTGAGTTTCTCAGTCACATGCTCGATCTTCGTGAGCGTACGCGTGTCGTGCGGAGGGGAGAAGCGATCCATATCGTGATCCATCTGCCGTACGCATTGGATAAGCCATCCAAGATTCCTTTTGCGACAGCTCCGGTCAGTCTGATCCTGCTTCCCGAGCTGATGGTTTCGAGTGAGTCCCGAGATATGGGATTGTTCGAAAAGCTGACCCCCTATGCTCCTCCAAAGCTCGGTGAAAGCGAAAAGACACGCTTCGTCTTGAGTACGCTCCTGCTGGCCGCATCGGAATACCTGGCGTATCTCCAAGCCATCAATCTCACCGTGGATGAAGCCGAGGACCGTCTCCAGCGATCGCTTCGCAATCGAGAGGTCCTTGAGCTTCTGAATTATCAGAAAAGCCTCGTCTTCTTTTCAACAGCCCTGAACTCCATTGAAGCGATGGTCGAGAAGCTGCGGAAGGGCGAATTCCTCTCATGGTCTCCTGCTGAGATGGAGTTGGCTGAAGATGTGCTCATCGAGATCCGCCAAGCCATGTATCAGGTGGACATCGCACAGAACATTCTCACGCAGATGATGGATGCTTTCGCTTCGATTGTCTCCAACAATCTCAATACGGTGATGAAATTCCTCGCTGCAGTGACCATCGTCATCAGCGTTCCGATGCTGATTGCCAGCATTTATGGCATGAACGTCCCGCTCCCGGGAAGCTCCAACCCGCAGTCCTTTGGATGGCTGATCGTTCTTTCGGTATTTTTATCGGCTCTGGTGATCGTGCTGCTTCGCTCAAGAGACTGGCTCTAGGCTTTCCGGCCCCTCGGTGGAGTGGGTAGGGGAAGCGCGACGAATGTAGAGGTAAAACATCTCTCCAGTCATTCAATTCGATGCCGTTACCCGCCTCGAGCGAAAGGACCAAACGCAAAGTGGATCGCCGATGTGTGCGGCGATCCACTTTACGAATAAGGGCTATTCGATCCGCGGACTGTCGATTTGTTGTGTCCTGCTCGGGCGCCTATCCTTCCGGTGGAGAGGCCAAAGCGTTGATGACCTGGCGGGCGTGCACCTGAGCCCGGGTGAAGGATCGCGTTGCGCGAGCGAGTTCATAGAGTGCCTCGCTCCGCCCGGCAGTCTCCCGGGCTGAAGCCTGCTGCATTCGGCCCCTCTCGAGTTGATGACGCGCTTGTTCGAGAAGATCGTTAAGGGGTCCGCAGGCGTTCGAGATGCGGTCCAGCTCAGCATGCATCGACTCGGCGATCTCCAGATCGGATTGTGCTGTCTCCTGCGCGTGGGCTGAAACGCCTTCTGGATCAGCGGCCAGTTTGATCTGGAAGAAGGCGTTCGTTTCGGCATAGGTCGGGTTGAAGCTCGACCATAGGGGGCTGTTGGGCATCAGCCCGCGCTTTGCCTCGCCGATACAAGCGGCGTAGATGCCTTCGTCTCCATCATCCGGCTGCATGATTCCGATCACAGCGTTCGTCGGGTTGCCGACCGCTACCTTGCCCCACGCGCCCGTGCGCTTGTAAGCGGCTTTCAGCTTGTTCCAGGAATCGGCTGGGACCTGTCTGGGTGGGCGAAACAAGGCCTTCATATACTCGAAACCGATCTTCCCTATCGCCCGATTCAGCCTCTCGAAAGCATACAGATTGCGGCGACGGCTGCCTTCATAGGCGAATGCCAGGAGATCTTCGATGTCACTAACAAATAACCTGGGCATTCGAGCGCGTTGTGGATGCCAACCGCCGTGCTCATCCCATCGCCAGTTGACTCTCTTGCCTGTCATCCACCGGGCGGCATTGGCATCGGGGTGCTGTGCGTTGTTGTTGGCATACAGGAAATCCGTCTCCCCCATCACGCCACTTTCACGCACGATCACCGGATGCTTGCGGCTTTCCAAAACGTAGCCGTAGGTCCTGTCGGCATAGAAGCCACCCACAGTTCCGGTGTCCAAGCCCACGTCGCCGATCGGATACGATAGCTCCATCTCCAGCGCCTGGCGTGCGTCATCGGCGAAGCGCAGGATGTGGAATATCGACGCGCCGCGTCTCAATCCATAGCCCCATTCCTTCGTGGATTCGATCATCCGGGGAATGCCCCCGTGGTGCACGTAGGCCAGCCCCTTGTTATTCATCCCTGGATGCCCAAACATGTGGCAGGCGCCGACGATCGGTACGCTTCCAGTCGCACCGAAGGGGGTGAATATATAGTTGTTGCCGGTTTCGGGGAAGGCAACGATGGTGACCATGTGGTTGACCTGGTGATCTCCGGAGGAACCCGTGACGAGCCTGCCATCCGAGGTGGCGCGTCCCCATGCCGCCGCACCGGAGCAGGCCAGCGGTGTCACTCGGCTTGCCAGGTTTCCTTCCCTGCCCATGTAGGCCGTCTTGGGCGGACCATGTCCCGTCCATAGATCGAGCACATCCTCATAGCACATGGGCACTCCAGCATCCGCCGCTCCAGCAGCCCAACCCTCACAGAAGGGGATGATCTCGGGCGTGAACTCACGGATGTGGCTTTCCCAGGCTTTCATATGGGCGAGCTGATCCTCTGTGAATGGGCGCCTGGCTTTCTGTTCTAAGATCCAGGAACCGAAAATGTGGATCAGTTGCTGCGCATACTGGTACCCCATCTCATGATCCGTGCCCTGGAGGATCACAACGGGGCAGATCTCTGGAACGAGCGGAACTCCATCAACGAAATCGATCTCTGTTCCTTCCGATGTGGTGGTTGAGAATTCTGTCAAGATGGGAGCCGCGGAGCCGCTGTGCAATACTTTATAGAGCCTTTCCCCCAGGAGCTTGCTTCGCTTGAGCGCCTTGAATGCCTCACGCCAATCTTCGCCAGCCTTTGTCTGCAGGGCAGCGCTTGCATACCAGCAGCCTTTGGTGAATTCGATGACTGCCTGGTCATACTCTTGAACTCGCTGAGGATAGACCTTGTCGTGGTAGGTGAGCTTGGCCAGCGCCATGTTTGCCTGGACGAGGATCGTCTTCACGGGGGCCAGTTTCATGAATGCACGAAACCACTTGATAACCTGCCCCATGCCTAATTCAGACCCGCTTGCCCTTTGACCTTTGTCGGTTCTTCTCATTTCGCGTCCTCTTTCAATCGCTGCCTGTTTCCCCCATTTACGTCCGGGATGCCTGCACTTCCCAGCGCTCGATTAATTTCGGGATTTCATCTTCCAGAAAGGCGTAGCGATCGCGCACGTCCTGCAGGTCTTGCTTGAAGTCTTCGCCGTTATCATCGGACAGCTCGATGGCACGATCGAACAGCGTCCGCATTTGCGTGACCTGCTCAAGCCGCCGATTGAAGATCTCCGCGAACGGTTTCACACGAACCCGAAAATAATCACGGCGTTGGCCCGGTTTGCTCATCCGCTCGAGCATGCCATACTGGATAAGCGTGCGTGTGGCAACACTGAGCGAGCTCTTGCTGGCCTGCAGTGCCGCTCCGAGATCGTTGAGGGTCTGTTCTTTGGTATCCGCGACCAGCAGCCAGCCATACACGCGACCCGCCATCCGGGATAATCCCTGGCTCTCCAGGATCAGCGCGCATTTCTCAGCGAACTCACGCCTTTTGATCTTGCGATCTTGTTCTTCCATCTGCTGACATCCTCCCGAAGGTAAGTTTACTACGTTCTGAATGTTCGGTCTATACCGAACTATTAGAACAATAACGCTTCTCATGTAGATCTCCGCTTCACATTGGCATAAAAAAATTCGGGGGAACACAGAATCCGTGAAGGTGGTGTGCCCCTGGCAGACCGACAGGGCGATCGCTTATGGACCGGGGAAGCTAAGCAAGGAAATTAAAGACCGTTTGGTTGCCCCATCTTGATCGATGTAATCCATGATCGGAAGGATCAATCAGGATCGGTTCGCCGGGGCAGGATGGCCTTTAAGATGCCTAATGACAGGAAAACACCTTGACGATCATGGAGGTCAGTTTCTCGGGGGTCAGGTCATTGGGCGTCTCGAGCCACCAGTGTGCCAGGCGAACGACGGCTCCCACCAGGATCTGTAAATACAGTTCCAGAGGAATCTCGGGGATTTCGAACGTGAGCCCGAAATCGCGTGAATCCCGCTTGAATTCCTCCACCAGGTAGTGCTGAATCTTCGTACTTGTCACCGCCGAACCCCTGGATCCCAGGAGGATCCTGTAGAGATTGCGGTGCTGATCTACGTGTTGGAAGACGTTGAGAAACAGGGTCTGCAGGGTGTCTTCCGGCTTGCTTCTGGCATACGCATCCCTGGCCTGGCGATCTGTGGCCTGGATCGCATCCTCGACCAGCGTCCAAACGACGTCTTCACGATCCTTGAAATGCAGGTAGAAGGTGCCTCGCCCCAAGTCGGCACGCTCGGTGATGGCCTGGACCGAGAGCTGTTCGTAGCCATTCTCGAGGAGCAATTCGAAAGTCGCCTGCTTGAGCTTCTCCCGGGTGCGCAGCCGCCGGCGCTGGTGTCGGTTCAGATTGGATTTGTCCATTTTTAGTCACCTGTTCAAAGCTGACGCTTGTAAGGAACTCGTGGTCATTGCATGTTGACATGTCTCTGCGCCCATCTTATCATAAATATGACGATGTGTCCAGTTATGGAATATCGTTTATTATTAAAGGAGATGCAAAATGGCAAAGAGAAAGATCGGAGCAGGGCGAGCGAGTAGGGGGCTGGGCGCGTTCCGAGATCATGAGATGGATTGGGTCTTCAAACGCACGCTGACTTACATGAGCGAGAAGGCGGCTGAAATCGGCGACTGCCTATATGCGGTGCGAAGCATCGACGAGAAAGATCCCGAGAGTTGGATCGAGACTTGGGCGCAATTGGGCGCGCGTGTTGAACGCCAGGCCCAGGAATCGATGAACAGCGGCGATCGCATCAGCGCTCGCGAAGGCTTCCTGCGCGCTTCCAACTACTACCGCACAGCAGAATATGGCTGCACGCCCTCGCACCCGAGGTTCCACGAGCTTTGGGAGAAGAGCGTTGCAGCCTTCCGGTATGCCTGCCCGCTTTTCGATCCTCCGGTGGAGATCGTGGAGATATCCTTTGAGGGCTGTCTCCTCCCGGGCTATTTCTGGCAGCCGGATAAAACGGGCGAAACCCGTCCAACGCTGATGGCAGTGGGGGGCAATGATTCCTCGGGAGAAGAGATCTTCTTGAGCACCGGACCGGGTGCCGTGCGACGCGGGTACAACTACTTCACCTTCGAATACCCCGGACACCGGGGTGCGGTCCATCTGAACCCGGACTGTGTTAAGCGGCCTGATTTCGAGATTCCCTTCGCCGCCGCCCTCGATTTCCTGCAGCAGCTTCCGGGCGTCGATGAGCGCATCGCGCTGGCGGGTTTCAGCTTTGGAGGCTACGTGGTCTCGCGCGTGGCCATCCATGAACCGAGGATCAAAGCCTTGATCCCCGATAGCCCCATCATCGATCTCCCTGGTTTAGTGACCGGCGGCTTCTTTGCTCCATTGATCCAAGGCGTACCTCGGGGACTGCTCGACAGAATCCTCGCCATCAAGCTACGACGAGCGCCGATGGTTCGGGCCTTGCTCGAGTACTCACTGTGGACTTGGGGTTTTTCCTCCTTCAGCGAAGAGCTCGAATCGGAAGCCTTCAACGCGTGCGATATCCGGGAAGACCTGCATCGCATCACCTGTCCAACTCTTGTGCTGGTGGGGGAAGACGAAGGCGAAATAATGATTCACCAGGTGCAGGAATTTACCGAGGGGGTTGGATCGCAAGAGAAGGAGATGCATATCCTGAGCATGGCCGAGGATGGTTCGGAGGATCACTGCCAGCTGGACAACATCGCCAGAGCCCAGCAGGTGATGTTCCCCTGGTTGGATCGGGTCTTTGATCATTCCCATACACATGCATAGGCATCCGACTTGAGGCTTTGAAGGAACCCATGGTTGAACATGGGCGTAATTCTGCTGGCATCTTGGAGCAGGGCTCGGCGCGATGGCTACCACTTTACAAACGTCTCAACTGCCGAATGCGCCCGATAAGTCTCAGTACGATGTAGACCCACAGCAGCAGGAGGGCCATGCCGAGTAGTTTGATGATGCTGTTGCTTCGGGCCAGACTCGGTACAAAAGCCGCTGTCAAGGAACATGTGATGATGAAGGAAAAGGCCAGCAGACGGTTGAATCTCTGGACCTTTGTTTCGGGGTCCGTAAAGATCTCGTTGGAACTGTCGGGATCGGCGATTTTACGGAAGTAGTACCAACCCATCCCTTCGTCGACATGCTCCCAGCCGGAATCCTGGAACAACTGCAGGTAAACGGCGATGTCGTCCTTCTTCACATCGGGATAATCCAGGCGGTAGATCACATCGCCCGGTTCTCCGTGCGAGAACTCGTACACCGCGGGAAACACCAGGCGTGCGAGGTGATAACCCTGTTGAGCCATCTGGTGCAGCCAGGCTTCTTCTTTTTGGTCCTGCCATGCCCAGAACCACTTGAATTTACGAATGTGCATGCTTTCCATCCTCTTCACTCCATGTCTCCGGTCGACCGTAAGGCCTCGATGACGTCGAGTCCTGCCTGAGTCATGATCTCCAGCCGACCGATCTGCGCTCGAACGACATCCTTCCCCTTGGGCGTCAGTTCATATACCTTCCGGCGGTTGTCCTCCTTGACCATTCGAACGAGCCCCTCTTGGAGCAGCTTGGAGAAAGCTCCGTAGAGCGTGCCGGGGCCGACTTCGACTGATCCCCGGCTCATCTCCTGGACTCTCTGCATCACAATGTAGCCGTGCAGCGGTTCGAGGAGGGCCAGCAGGATGTAGTAGGTCGTTTCGGTCAGGGGCAGGTACTGCTGCCATTGGTTGGATTCCATCGATCGCACCACCTTTGCTTGCCGCTCCGATATAGCGGATTTCGTTATAGCGGCCACCGCTATAATAGCACACGATATATCGTTTGTCAATATATTTGGAGTGATCTTGCCGGGGCGTCTCCCCCAGCAACTGTTAGAATGGGCGAAGCGCGTTCTCCTCTATGCAGGATGCGATTCGATTGACTGAGGAATCTCGGGAATCAAGGAGGTGCTGAACATGGGATCCTTTGCTGACTCGATGAAAATATATCAGGCGCAACTACAGCGGGGGCACATCCAAGAGGCGTACCAAGGTTTGATGGCTTACTTCCGCGATTTACGGGCGCATTTCAAGCAGGCCTATCAAGAGGTTTCGGTGTCCAGCAGCATTTACTACGGCTACATGGACATGACTTACTTCGCCCTGGTTCCGCCATCCTTGCAACGTCGAAAGTTGAAGATCGCCATCGTCTTCGTGCACGAACTGTTTCGATTCGAGGTCTGGTTGTCGGGAGCCAATCGGGATGTACAAACGAAGACCTGGCGCTGGTTGAAGGAAAGCGGTTGGCAGAAGTACTCCCTGGCATCGAATCCGAGTGCCGTGGATTACGTGATCGATCATGTCCTTGTGGAGGCTCCCGATTTTCGGGATCTGGATGCGCTGACCGAGCAGATCGAGAGTGGAACCCTGGCGTTCATCCGGGAGGTCGAGAGCTTCTTCGCTGTTGAGCGCGGTTATAATCAAAGCTCTGAACAATCCTGAAGACTCGACTCTGGAGATTGGAGAACACCATGGCAGATCCACGAGTGGCCAACCTGGCACGAACGCTGGTCCACTATTGCACGGAGGTCAAACCTGGCGAGCAGGTGGGTATCATTTCCACAACGAAGGCAGCACCGCTCGTCGAGGAGATCTATAAGCAGGTGCTGGGAGCCGGAGGGCATCCGCATGTCCACCTGCAGCAGGAAGAGCTGGCCTACCACCTCTTTACACTGGGGAACGACGAACAGGTCCAGGAGGTCCCGCTCTTTCAAGACAAGGTCATGCGCGAATACCCGGTGTTGATCAGCATTCGCGCCGCTACCAACACGCGCGCCTTGACCGGCGTGGATCCGGCCCGACAAGCGCTGCGGTCCAAGGCCATGGGTCCGATGCTGAAGGAGTACCGCAGGCGCAGCGCCGAAGGCGAACTGCGCTGGGTGATCACCCTCTTCCCGACCCACAGCCACGCCCAGGATGCCGAGATGGGCTTGACCGAGTTCGAGGATTACGTCTATGGAACAACCTACTCGAATGCGGAAGACCCGGTGAAGGAATGGAATCGCATCCACGACATGCAGCAGCGCATTGTCGATCACCTGGCGGGGAAGAAGCACGTCGTCGTCAAAGGACCGAACGCCGATCTGAAGCTTTCGATCGAGGGGCGCAAATTCATCAACTCAGACGGCAAGAGGAACATGCCCAGCGGAGAGGTCTTCACCAGCCCGGTCGACGATTCCGCCGACGGCTGGATCCGCTTCACCTACCCCGCTATTCGGGAAGGCCGCGAGGTGGACGGCATCGAGCTGCACTTCGAGCAGGGCATGGTGGTGAAAGCCACCGCCGAGAAGAACCAGGACTACCTGCTGCAAATGCTGGACATCGATGAAGGCGCTCGACGGCTGGGCGAGTTCGCCATCGGCACCAACAAGATGATCAACCGCTTCATCAAGAACATCCTCTTCGACGAGAAGATCGGCGGCACGATCCACCTGGCGCTTGGCGCAAGCTTCGCCGAGGCCGGAGGCGTCAACCAGAGCGCCATCCATTGGGACATGATCTGCGACATGCGCGACGGCGGCACGATCCACGTCGACGACGAGCTGATCTACGATTCGGGGGAGTTCAAGGTCTGAGTCGGATTCACCTGATCGTCGCTGGTTGCGGCCATCGCATCCGGACGAACTGGTTTCAAATTCAAAGGCCTCGCTGCGGCGAGGCCTTCGGCTTGCTACGTGCGCCTGGGATTCTTGAGACCGGTGGCGAGCTTGTTATTGACTTCACGTTTCACGCGTGCCGCCAGGACCCGATCATGCTTCTCGAGGAATCCACGCACGGCATCGGGATCGTGCACGACGAGCTCGCGCAGCGCCCAGGATAGCGCTTTATAGACCATGTCGTCGGGATCGTCTGCAAGTATCTCGCAAACGGCCAGGGTGCGCTTCGTGTCGCCGTACCCTCCATGCGAGCGCACGTTCAATGCGATGGTACTCACCAGGGCTGCTCTCCGCCACCACCGGTCCCCGGATCGAGCCCAGCGATGGATCAGCGCGTCCGGGATTTGCCCCTTCAACCAGGCCGGTCCGGCCAGCCAACGGTAGAAGGAATCCACCTTGCCCCAGGTGTCGAATCCCTGTCCGAACTCCTCGATCTCCTTCTCGCCGAGGATCGCGAAGGTCTGCTTATGCAGCATGAGCAGGCAGGTGGCGTGGCCTGGATTGGCGCGCTTCCGGAAGAGCGCCCGCGCCATGGCAAGCACGAAGGCCGGATCGGCGTCGCGCAGTGATCTGGCGAAGGCGCGCCGCAGCGGCCAGACTGTGGCGGCGCGCCGGTTCGGCAGCGCTTCATAATCCTGCAGATAACGATCGGCAACGGCTTCGGGATCGTTTGCGTATCGAGCCATCTCTCACCCCCATCCTGATCTCATGCGTGTTTCTCTAAGAAACGATCGACGAGATTCAACCAGAACGCTGGAAGTAGCACAGGAGTCTGTTCCCACTCCGGTCCCGCCAGGCTTCATGTTCGACGCGCATGGCGGGATCGCGGTGGATGAACATCGTCGCCCAGAGCACCATGGTCGCATACTGGGCGGCCATGAACAGGTCGAGATGCTTGAGCTGTTCCTCGGGCAGGCTGCGCACCCGGGCGTACCCCTCCAGAAAGGCATCCCGCATCCAATACCATTCCTCGGTCCAGGGCCAGGTGCAGAGGACCACGGCGATGTCCCACATCCAATACCCGTATCCGCAGTCCTCGAAATCGATGGGGAAGACCTGCCCGGCTTTGAAGAGCACGTTCTCGGGGTACATGTCGCCATGGATCAACCCGTAGGCATCCGCACCCTTTCCCAGGCTTTGGATGACCTCGCGCGCCTGATCGGAGACGGTCTGAAAGGATGATCGGTAGCGATCCGGCATGGAGGCGATCAGCTCATCCAGGGGGGAAGAGAATTCCCGCCCACCGAGTTGGCCTTCCCAATCCCATTGCGGGCGTTTGAAATCCTTGGGAGGCTGCCAATGCGATGCGAACGCATGCAGCCGGGCGGCCATCTTCCCCCAGGCATGGAAATGCTTGGGGCGGAAACCCGTTGTGAGCCGGCGTGCGTCGATCCAGCGCATGAGGGAGACGATCCGCCCCTGCGGGACGCCGGGCGTGGAGACCTGGATGAGCAGGTTCCCATCCAGCGTGGGAACGGGTTCGGGCACCGGGAGGTCGGCTTCGCGGCGCAGCGCGTCGAGGAACATCATTTCCGAGGCGATGCCATCCCTGTTGCTGGAAGTGTGAACCCGCAGCAGATAGCGATCCTGGATGTAGGGGCCGTCTCGGACGACCGGTTGGTGTGGGGGTGAAATGTTCACGCGGAAGGTCACGTTGCCCTCGTATTGAACGAAGGTCAGCTCCGCATCTTCCATGCCGTAGGCTTGCAGGGCCACTCGGGAGAGTTTTCTCAAGCGCCGCAAACGCCCGAGGCGCGTCAGCTGCCTGTATTCCTTCATAACGCTCCTCTCGCGCACTCACTCTCGAAGATCACATCTCGTTGGAATCTCTTCTCTCACTTGCTGCTGTGGCTAATCGTCGCGTAACCCCGCCGCATGCCGATTGGCCTTGGGATCTCCAGCCGCATGGAAGAGCCCGTTGATCGGATCGATGGAAAGCATGACCGGCGCGCCGATCGGCGTGGATTTGACCTCGAGTTCATGCCCGCGCTTTGCCAGTTCACGCTGCACAGCATCGCTGAAATCCTCGTTGAGGGTCAGGGACCCCGATCCCTTGAAGGTCTCCTGGCGATGGGGGTTGGGATCGAAGGAATCCTCGTGATGGGCGGTGGCGAAGCGCGGCGCAGTGACGGCGGCTTCGGGGAGCATGCCGAATTCAACGGCATCGAGCAGCAGATTCAGGGTCACCTGATCCTGCAGATCGCCACCGGCGACGCTGATCGCCAGGATCGGTTTACCGTTCCTGAGCACCAGCGTGGGGGTCAGCGTGATGCGAGGGCGTTTACCGGGTTCGATGCAGTTGGGATGCCCGGGTGTCGTGTTCAGGCTGCGCAGACGATTGCCGAAGGTGACGCCGGCCTCGCCACCGTCTCGCGGTTCCTTGGGGACATTGGCGCTGGGCGTGGCCGCAACCACGTTGCCCCAGCGATCCGCCACAACGCAGGTCGTGGTTCCTCCAGGACCGGGTCGATAAACTCCCGTTTCCTTGAGGGCCTGCATGGCGATCGGATCCCCTGGCCGCGCTTCCAGAGACGCGGTCTGCATGTCGATCAACTTCCGGCGGAGTCGGGTGTAATCATCTGAGAGCAGCGCCTGCAGCGGGACATCAACGAAATCCGGATCGCCGTAGTAGGCGTCGCGATCCGCCATGCCCAGCTTGAGCGCTTCGATCACCACGTGAACATAGTCCGCGGAGCCATGCTCCATGGCCTTCAGGTCGAAGCCCTCCAGCAGGAGCAGGGTTTGCAGGAGGTAAGGCCCCTGGGTCCATGTTCCGCATTTGTAGATCGTGTAGCCCCTGTAGTCGATCGATACGGGCTCTTCGATCGTGGTCCTGTGGGCGGCCAGATCCACCCTGCGGAGGAAGCCTCCCTTCCGGATGTAATCGGCTTCGAGGGCTTCTGCGATGTCGTTGCGATCCGGATTGCGTCCGTAGAATCGGTCGGTGGAGGCCTGGAGCTTCTCCTCCCGACTTCCGGATGCGATTTGTTCTTCTTCGATCATCCTGCGGAAGGTGGTTGCCAGTTTCGGATGCCAGGGCTCCGGACCGGCATCGAGCAGGACCAGAGAAGGCGCAACGACATCCTTGAAGCTCCATGTGCCGTAGTGCTGCAGGGTGGTGATGCACAGGTCCACCACGGAAGGAACGGGCGCCATCTTGATGTCGCCCCCGCCGGGAATGCCGTGCTGCATGTACCARTCGATGGCCTCTTCCGAWAGGGGWGCGCGTCCCTGCCCGCTGAGCGCCTTGACCGCACCKGCTTTTGCATCGTAGATGAGCAGCGGCACCTCCCCGCCGATGGAACAGGCGCCGTGGTCGGTGATCGTGAGCGCCAGGATCGTGCCCACGGCGGCATCGGCGGCGTTTCCGCCTCGGGCCAGGATCTCCACGCCTGCGGCCACAGCATCCGTGCCGCCGCCGGCGATAACGCCGGTCTTGCTGGTTGCGCTCCAGCCCGGTTGTTGATCATCTTTATCAGGCATTGCATTCTCCATGATCTCTCTTGCCCGGTTTCATGACTGCGTGTGATGGGACGATCCTAATCCTCCCCCCGTTTCCTACTGGCAGCGCGTCTTCTCTTGGTCAGGTAGGGCAGCAGAAGCAGATAGCAGCCCGTGAGGGCCATGACCAGGACCATGCCTTGCTGGATGCGCAGCAGGATCGCGCCGGTATCGGATTGACGCAAGAAGATGAGCAGGAGGATGAGTATCACAAAGGGATACGCAAACCATCGATGGAACTGCCGCACCCATTGGTTCAGAGACAGTCTCATGACATCCTCCTTTGTGATCCTGATACGGGCAAGAACCCTTCCTTACTCGATGTTGGGCCCAAGAATACAGCACACAGCAAGCGCTCGCAACTTCATGAAAGAACTACGAATGATTCGCAATCCTCTGCTCGACCTAAATCCCGGCGGATGCGCGCCGCTGGGCGTTTCGGCTGCAGTTCGCCCCAGCCGCCGAGCAAGTTTGCATGGACTTAAGCCCTCCAGCATGGTATAGTGCTTCTTGTGATCGCGGATCGAGTGTCCGCGACCGAAATTCTCTATGATTGGCAGCATAGGGCTGCCATTCTTTGTTGATAGGGCTGAGGGTGCGACTTGGCTCATCACAGCCAAGGAGTATTCTCTTGAGTTTCGAATCGTTCGTTCTGGACGCACGCATACACGCCGGGATCCAATCGGCGAGTTATACGGCGCCCACCCCCATCCAACAACAAGCCATACCACCCATCCTTTCCGGGCGCGACCTGATCGGCATCGCCCAGACCGGCACCGGCAAGACGGCGGCCTTCATGCTGCCGATCCTGCAGCGCCTGACCGTCCATCCGGGGCGCGGCGTGCGGGCGCTGATCCTGGCTCCCACCCGCGAGCTGGCCGAACAGATCCACCAGGCAACCCGTCAATTTGGCAGCTGCACGCCCGTGCGCAGCGTGGCGATCTACGGCGGCGTGAGCAAGAAACGGCAGGTGGAAGCCCTGCGCCGCGGCGCCAACATCGTCGTCGCCTGCCCAGGTCGCCTTCTCGATCTGGCTGGCGAGCGCAGCATCAACCTGTCGCAGGTCGAGGTGCTGGTGCTCGACGAAGCCGACCGCATGTGCGATATGGGCTTCCTGCCCGACATCCGCCGCATCATCAAGCTGTTGCCAATGCGCCGCCAGACGATGTTCTTTTCGGCCACCATGCCCGATGACATCCGCAAGCTGGCGGACAGCATCTTGCACGATCCGATCACCGTTCAAGTGGGAGTCGAGGCGCCGCCGAAAACGATTTCCCACGCGCTTTATCCGATCGACGGAGGGCGTAAGAAGCAATTGTTGCTGGCCATGCTGAAGCAGCGCGCCACCGGGCGGGCCTTGATCTTCACCCGCACGAAATACCGCGCCCGCAGTTTGGCCGGTGATCTGAGTAAGAAGGGCTACCGGGTATCGGCCCTGCAGGGCAACATGACCCAGAACCGCCGGCAGAACGCCATCGATGGCTTTCGCACGGGACGATATGACATCCTCGTCGCCACCGACGTCGCTTCGCGGGGCATCGACGTGGCCGACATAGGGCACGTGATCAACTACGACATGCCCGACACAGCGGATGCCTACACCCACCGCGTCGGCCGTACCGGTCGTGTCGATCAAGCTGGTGAGGCGCTGACGTTTGCGCTGCCGCAGGATGAGGGCATGGTGCTCCGCATCGAGCGAGTGCTCGGCAATACGCTCGAACGGCGCCGGCTGGAGGGCTTCAACTACGGGACCTTCAATCCCGAGGCCCGCCCCAAGAGCAACGGAAACGGCAAGGCGCCTTCAAACGACAATCACCGCCGGCTACGAAACGCAGACCGCAAGCCCGGCAATGCCGGCCGCCGGCCCGGCACAACCAGGCGCAAACTACAAGCCGCCGGACAGCGTCGATCCGGACGCTAAACCAGGTGGACTTGAACCAAAACCCAATCCCCTGCACTCCAGCAAGGAGCACAGGGGATTTTCGTTGCATCGAGATCGGGCTGCGCTCCATCGTGGTTCTGGAATCAGGAAGAGGGCAGCATCTTCCCGATCAGCGCATAGCGAAATTCATGGCCTTGCAACGCCATGCGCCATCCGCGACGGGCGATCGCGCTGCTGAGACGCTGCATGTCATTGGGCTCTATACCCATTGGATAGCGTTGATGCTCTTTCCTACCAGGAACTGACAGAGAATATGGCGTCCAGGAAGGTTGCCCGCTCGGAGGTCGTCATCGGGCGCGGCCGTCCAAATTCCTCGAGCACGGCCGTGAGCAGCTCGGTGCTGATATGCCGCCCGTCGTAGAAGATGTGGCGATCGACGAACTCCTGCCGCGTTTCCAGCGACCACATCTGGTCGAAGAACAGATTGCCGGGGCCGTGGTGGATGAAACCGTCCTTGTAGAATTCGAAACCCTGGGGCTGGTGCGCCTGGCTGCCCTGGACGATCACCGCCCCGGCGTCGACGGGGAGACGGAAGCCCGCCGTTTGCTGCGGCAGCGGGTAGGACATGTACGCCTCGGTCCATTGGTAGGTGAAGATCACCAGGTAGCCCTCGTCCCGCAAGCGGGTGGTATCGGCAAGCGACTGTCCCGTCGTGCAGGGCATGGCTCCGGGCGTGGTGCTCGTCGCCAGGGCATAGGGCGGTCCGGCGGCGTTGCATCCCACCAGCGCGATGCGGTTGCCGTTGTGCTCGATCAGCACCGGCTGCGACGCATCCGCATAGTTCTCGCCGCCTCCGTAGTACTCCCATCCGCGCTCGCGGTACATGTCCAGCGAGTTCCGGTAGGCTTGAGCGCCGTAATCCAGATTGTGGTTCCCGGTCAGCTCCACGATGTCCACGCCCACGTCCTCCAGCAGGGCGATGTGCCGCGGCGCGCTGCAGAAGCGCAGGGATGGATCGTAGGGATCCGGTATGGGGCACTCGTAGGTGAACGAGACCTCGTGGCTGATGTGTGCGAAATCGGCATCCCGCAGCCAGTGTCCGATGTCCCGTCCGGGGTAGGTCTCGCCGGAGACGTCCATGAGCCAGGCCGTGCCGCGCGCCAGGGCTGTCACGCCGGTCATCACGACCACCGTCATGCGCTCGGGATCGCGGTTGCTCGAGGGCCATTCGACCATCGGCTCCAGCGCCGCCACCCAGGCGGGATCCCCGCTCAACCCGTAGCGCACGATCAACGGGTAGGTATCAGGAATGAAGTCCTTGCTCAGCGGTGAGATCCCGTCGACCTGGAGCACCTTCCAGCGCGGTTCGAGTTCGTCGAAGGCGACCAGACCCAGAGTATCGGTTTTCTCCCAGGCTCGATCGACGATCGAGGAATCATCCACTCTGGTCAGCGCTTGATCGCCGGGTGAGCCCAGAATCGCAGCCAGGGATTCGGCATCGGCGCTGGAAACCAGGATCGACCCCGAGGTGTCATCGCTCCACTGCGCTTGCAGCAGATCGAAGGTCAGCCCGTCCGGTATCGTGGGGAAGGGCGCGACGAGCGCATACACCCAGGAGGAGAGGTTCACTTCCGCTTCGGGCTCGACGCGTATGCGCGCCAGGTCGGGATCGTTCACGATCTCGATCGACCGTCCATCCAGCTGCTCGATCGAGAGGATCGAAGCCCGCAGCACTTCAGGCAGCGTGGGCGAGATCCAGAACGTGATCGTCTGGGGTGTCGGTGTGAGCGTGGCTGGTTGGAACGGCGTCACTGTGGCGTTCCCGTTCGGCTCCACCGTCAGCGGGTCGTTCGCGGTGCCGCCCGGTGTGGTGCCCCCTGATCCGCAGGCAGCCAGCGGGCTTGCGATGAGCAGGAAGGAGATCAAGGCAAGGAGAGATTGGTTGGTTTTTCGCATGGGCAGTCAGGCGAGCATTATCCTCGCGATCGGTCGCCAAGGCAATAGGCAACCTGGTTTTCGGGCGATGAATCAGCGGTCATTCGATTCTGGAATGGTAGATTTATACCTCATGGTCATCTCTTTTTTGATCTCTTGGAGCCGATCCTTCCAGCCATGGACCGCCGTCCCCAGGATTCCGCGCAGCCGGGTGGCTGCCCCTTCGATCCCGAGGTTCCGCCGCACCCGCTTCCGCCCTCGACCTCGAGGATGTCCCCCGGTTCGGATTCTGGATTAGGGCTTGACCTCGGGACAGCAACGTAGGATACTCTGACCATGATGACCGCAGATTGGGTTTCATGCGCTCCTGTCCCATCGAGCGCTGCCGCAAGCCGGCAGCGGGGCTGAGGCGCGACCCAACGGTAATCACGTATGCTATCGAACCATGGCTGCGCAGCGATGCCCCGAAACCCGGCGGGGCGTTTTCGCTTAAGAGACCAGGATGGGCCTATCCTCCCGGGATCACGGAGATCGTCATCATGAGAATGAGCAGACTCTTCAGCCAGACCTTGCGCGACAAGCCTTCCGAGGCCGAGGTTCCCAGTCACGAGTTGCTCGTGCGGGCGGGATTCATCCGGCAGCTGGCAGCGGGAATCTTCAGCTACCTGCCGCTGGCGAGGCGCGCCTTGACCAGGATCGAGAACATCATGCGCCGGGAGATGGACGCCATCGGCGGGCAGGAGGTCACCATGCCGGTGGTGCATCCGGCGCAGATCTGGAAGGACACGAAGCGCTGGTACCAGATCGGCTCGGAGATGGCGCGCTTCAAGGACAAATCCGGGCGAGACATGGTGCTGGCCATGACGCATGAGGAAGTCGTCGCCGACATCGTGCGCCGCGAGGTGCGCTCGTATCGCCAGCTCCCACAGCTCATCTATCACATCCAGACCAAATGGCGCGACGATCCCCGGCCCCGGGCCGGATTGATCCGGGTGCGCGAGTTCACGATGAAGGATAGCTATAGCCTGGACGCCGACGAGCAGGGATTGGATTGCCAGTACCGCGCCCACTACCAGGCTTACTTCAACATCTTCCACCGCTGTGGGCTGCCCGTGCGAGCCGTGCGGTCGGACGTGGGCATGATGGGCGGGAGCATGGCGCATGAGTTCATGTACCTCACGCCCGTCGGCGAGGATACGCTGCTCATCTGCGAGGCCTGCGGCTATGCCGCCAACCGCCACGTAGCCCGCATCTGCAAGGATCCCGGCGCAGAGGAAGCGCTGAAGCGTGTGGAAAAGGTGTCCACGCCCGGGGTCACCACCATCGAGGCACTGGCCAAGTTCCTGGATGTTCCCAAGGCACGCACGGCGAAGGCGGTGTTCATGACCGCCGTGATCGCCGAGGATGAGGGCGATGTGGAACGGATGGTGTTTGCCGTGGTGCGCGGCGATATGGAGGTGAATGAGGTCAAACTCGCCAACGCCGTCAAGGCCAAGGAGCTGCGCCCGGCGACGGATGAGGAGATCGGCGCCAGCGGCGCCGTGCCCGGATATGGCTCGCCCATCGGATTGGAGAACGTGATCATCGTGATCGACGATGCGATCCCCGATTCACCCAACTTGGTGGCGGGTGCCAACGAAGAAGGTTTCCATCTGCTGAACGTCAATACGCCTCGTGATTACCAGGCAGACATCGTCTGCGATCTTGCGCTGGCGCAGGAGGGGAATCCCTGCCCCCAATGTGGAGAGGCGATGGAGGCGCTGCGCGGCGTCGAAGTCGGCAACATCTTCAAGCTGGGCACGCGCTACAGCGAAGCCCTGGGCGCGGAGTTCCTGGATCAGGACGGCCTCTCGCATCCGGTCATCATGGGCTCGTACGGCATCGGGAGCGGCCGGCTGCTGGCCTGCGTGGCCGAGGAGCATCACGACGAAGGTGGTCTGATCTGGCCGATCTCGGTGGCGCCGTATGCAGTGCACCTGGTGGCTTTGAAAGGCGCATCGGAGGCAGCGGAGGATGTTTACACGCAGCTTCTGGCGGACGGAATCGAGGTCCTGTTCGACGACCGTGAGGAAAGCCCCGGTGTAAAGTTCGCCGACGCTGATCTGATCGGGCTTCCCATCCGGCTGACGGCGAGCAAGCGATCCCTGGAGCGAGGCGGGATCGAGATGAAGCTGCGGGATGAGGAAGATGCGGCGGTGGTTTCCGTGGAGGAGATCGCATCCAGGGCGCAGGAGACGATCGCAAAGCTGCGGGAGGCCATCTCGGCGCGGGTGGTCGAAGTTCCCTTCGAGAGTGATGCTGATTGATGGGGGCTTGTTGAGCTTTTCCTGGAATCAAATTTCGTTTGAAACCACGTAGGGGCGTTGCATCCTGCTAAGAACATGCAGGACGAAAGGTGCAACCCCCCTACAAGATTTTATTCCTTTGAGAATCCGTTTAATCTCAGAC
>DUET01000075.1 GCA_011192015.1 Anaerolineae bacterium | reverse complement strand
TCTGGCGGAAGTCACACTCGAGGTTCGTGCCGTGCGAGAATACCGCTTCGTTGTGGTCATGCGAGGCGAGGGTCTACACGCCGATCTGGAGGACACCGACCCTCAGAAGACAGGCGTGCCTCCTCTTGTGGTCGAGGCGGTTGATCCGAAGGCGCAGCGTACGGCTGACTTGTTCCAATCCTGGGTTGAACTCGCAAGAGAGAAACTGGGTGACCGCACGCGCGCCAACGCTGTGACGCTGCGCGGCCTTTCCACCAATCCCTGCCTGCCCCAGTTCCCGGATGTCTACGGCATGCGCTCGGCTTGTGTTGCGGTCTACCCCATGTACAAGGGAGTGTCCTCGCTGCTGGGGATGCAGATTGTGAAATTCAAGGGGGAATCCCCCGAAGATGAATTTACTGCCGTTCAGAAGGCCAAACAGGACTTCGACTTCTTCTTTGTGCACATCAAGAAGACCGACAGCATGGGCGAAGATGGTAATTTCGAGGGCAAGGTAGGCGTGATCGAAGGCCTCGACGCAGCCATACCCTCCTTGCTGGAGATCCAGCCGGATGTGATCGCGGTCACCGGTGACCACAGCACGCCAGCCAAGATGAGCATCCACTCCTGGCATCCCGTACCGCTCCTGCTCTGGGCGCCATCGACCGTCCGCCAGGATGGCAACAAGGCATTCGGCGAGCGTGCATGCTCCCTGGGAGGCTTGGGAACCTTCCCCTCTGCCGACCTGATGTCACTGCTCATGGCACATGCAGGAAGGTTGGAGAAGTACGGCGCCTGAGAATCAAACCGTCCCAACACCTGAGCTCTTCATGAAGCAAGTTTGATGAAAAACCAGATGCCTTCTCCATCATGAGAAGGCATCTCTTTCGGAATGCAATCGCATCTTCAAGGAACGGTAGCTTATGCTTGAAGGGCGAAGGTTTACTCCTGAACCGCCCAGATGCCGATCGGTCCCTCCCAGGAGGCGCAAACCAGCAGGCGTCCACCATATGCGAAGAACAACCGGAAAACCCGATCCTGCTCGCCTTCGAATTCCTGCAGCATTTCTCCGTTGCTCAGATCCCACAAGCGGATCACGCCGTCATAAGTAGCGCTGGCGAGCAAACTCCCATCCGGTGAAAAGGCCAGGCGAACGGCAGCTTCACCGTGCAGGATCGTCTGCAGCTTCTCCCCGGTTTCTGCATCCCACAGATCGATAACGGCCATGAATTCATCATCCACCGCTGCAGCCGAGGTAGTCGCCAGGATCGCGCTCCGTGGGCCAAAATCGGCCTCGCTCACGAAATCCTCATGCCCCAACACGGCGCGTGCTTCCCCGCTCTCCAAATCCATCAGGAGCACGCTGGCTCGCGACACCCACGCTGCCGTCGCTCCGTTCGGTGAGATGGTCACGAAGTAGATCGGACCGGCACGGTCCGTCCATTCGAACGTGTCTGTACGATATCCGGCTTCGATGTTCCAGAGCTCGATGTGTTCGAGGGGATCCCCGGTAAGCTCCACCGCCAAGGAGTTATCCGGCAGGAAGGTCAGCCCGCTGGGCATGCCTCGCAGCGTTGTTGCATACCGTATACCGCCTCCATCGAGGTCCCAGATGGTCAGCGTTCCATCAGCGCTCGCGCCAGCCAGGAATTGGACATCGAGCGAGAGCGCCAGTTGATCCACGGACGCTTCCCAAACCTGAACCGCGTTCCCGCTTGGAACCTCGAACGCGCGTACCTCCCGATTCCGGAAGGCCAAGACCAGGGTATCGCCATGCATCTTCGCGGCTGCGAGCTCGCCAAACGCATCGATGGCGATGCCTGCGACCGGATTGAGGTCATCTCCCTGAAGAAACGAGACCCAGTCGTGGGTGATCAACGCCAGGTATTCATCACCTGCTGAACCCAACACCTCGACCAATCCATCCACATGGTGCTCATACACCTTTTCCACATCTGCTGCAGTATCAGTTCCGATGGCAGGCCAATCCTCTCCCAGTGGGGAATCCAGACCCGATGGAAAGAACGGGCCAGCGGTGGGAGTAAGCGTCGGTGAGGCGGGGGGAAGGGGTGTCTGGGTAGGCGTAGCGGTTGCGGTTTCCAGAGAGTCCTCCGTCGGCGTTCCATCGCCAACGGCTGCACACCCGCTCAGCATCCCAGCTGCCAGCAGGAATCCGAACACGATGACAACCCTGCTGACTGCAAACCATCGATGCCAAGCGTAACTCTTACCCACACTTTCCGTATTCAACATCTGCCCGCCTACTTCCTGACCCCTTCACGCCTTCATGTCTCCGATGCCTTCGACCGCCTGAGCCGTCGTGAAGCGATCCAATGTGTGAGACCGGCGCCACCCACGGTGAGTACCACCACGAACACGAAGGCGTCGCGCCAGAATCGTTCCGGGAAGAGTCGTATGAGCGTGTTGCTGTACTCGAACAGCCACGTATCCCCCTCGAAGAAGATGCGGTGGAAACCGACGAAAACGAAAGGAAAAGCTATCGCGAGCCCGATCACAAGCGCCAGCATGAGCAGAAGCATGATCCGTGTGCCGAGGCGTATGCTGGACCAAAGGTGTTCTCCATGCCCTCTGAAATACAGCATCACACCAACCAGGATCACCGCCAGCATGCCAGCGATCCACACGTCCAACACCCACTGCGTCAATATCTTCACATCCTGCATGTGCTTCAGCTCGCGCTGGTTGTAGAGGGGGCTCCCATCATCGAACTCGAGATCCGCCAGGAATTCGATGCCCTCGTCGTTGAGCAGGTAATCCAGCGCCAGGGGAGCCCAGCGCAGCCGGTCCTCGAGGGTGAAACCATAGCTGTCCTCGGGGAACCCCGGCAGGCGGTATTCGATATGAATGAAGGCGTCTGTGAGCAGCAGACGCAAGCTCGTCAGCAGAAGCACGACCGGCACCAGGATGGCCAGCAATGCGCCTGCCAGAATAACCCAAATCGAGCGTCGACTGCGTTTGGTTTCATTCATGGTTCGATCACCGGTCCCAATCCCATCCCACTTCCCAGCACGTAGCGCAGGACGATCGAATTCACCAACTGCTCCACCGGAGCCTTATCGTCCGTGAAGACAATCTCCGTCTCGGGAGTAGGCTGCAAGTTCTCTGCCGTTCGACGCAGTACGTCGATCAACAGGGGATGTACGTCATCCCGTTCCTGAAGCATTTCAAGGTTTCGCACCAGATTCTCGCTCGAACTGGGCTCGACCGTGGCGTAGACGATCGAATTGAATGCACCTGGGACGTCGACGACATGCACCGAGGGAAACACCGTCGAAAGAGTTCCCACCAGCGCCTCGATCAGTCGCAGGTCCTCCGGTGTCCGTCCCACGTTGATCACGATCACACCATCCGGCTGCAGATGCGCGTGCACGGATTCGAAGAACTCCTGTGTCGTCAGATGCCAGGGAATGTAGGGAGGTCGATAGGCGTCCACCGCCACCACGTTGTATCCATGGGGACTGTGCTCCAGACCCCATCGACCGTCCGCAGCGACGGCGTTCAGGTTCGCCTCATGCATATCGAAGAACTCCCGCCCCACGGCGATGATCTCCGGATCGATCTCCCATCCGTCGATGGGGATCGGTCCGAAAACCTGGGTGTACTGCTTGGCGATCGTTCCAGCCGCAAGTCCCACCAAGCCCATACGCTCCACCGTGCCCGGATCCACAGGCGCTTCGGAGAAGAAGGGCGCCGCCAGGAAGTAATCCCAGGTTCCGTAGGTCGCCAGCTGATCGGGCGCGTACACCGAATGAATGCCCTGCCCCTCGTTCAGCAGCAGATAGCGCACTCCATCTCGCTCGACGACCTGAATGTAGTTGTAAGCTGATTCCGTCTCGTAGATCTGTCCTACGGTGTTCTTGATCGGTCCGCCGATGGTGAGCCAGGAGAGCGCCACCAGCACCAGCGGCATCCAGAGGTGCAGGAGCAGCGATCGTCGATCCGTAAGACCGAGTCCGGTCAGACCGACCGCCATAAGCGTCAGGCTCAATGTCAGAAAGGTGCGCGCCGTTCCGATGAGCGGGATCAGCAGCAACACCGGCAGGAACGTGCCCAGGATCGAACCCAGCGTGGAGAGAGCATAGATTCTTCCCGCCACGCGTCCCGCCCGTTCGGTGTCCTTAATCGCCAGTCGGATGGCGAAGGGCGACACGCAGCCCAGCAGCGTCACGGGCACGCTGAACAGCACCAGCACGGCGATGAAGGAACCGCCCATCACGGCCGCATCCAACCGCTCCACGGCACTCGCCGCACCAAGCAAGACCGGCCGTGCCACGATGGGAACCAGCCCGGCTGCAAATGCGGCCCAGGAAAGCAGCCGGTAAAAGGTGGCTTCAAACGGCGAGCGATCCGCCCAGCGTCCCCCGATGAAGTAGCCGGCACTCAAATAGACGAGGATCAAACCGATGATGTTGGCCCACACCAAGTTGCTTGTACCGAAGACATTCCCCAGCAGCCTGGATGCCGTCAGCTCGACACCCAAGGTGGTCAACCCGGCGATGAAAACCGCGATCGGCAACATCCTCTTTCGCATCCACAACTCCACAAAGCGGATTTGGCAACCCCAACCAGAGTCGCAGGGACATTGTCCCCTTTTCGAGCCTCGATGACAAGGGTATGTTTCCGGAGGATTCCAGAATTCGGCAGCGCGCAGTTATGTCCTGATGAGCAGCGCCAGCATGGCGATCCAGAAGAAACTGTAACGCTTAGCGCGCTGGTGATCGCGCTGGACGGCGTAGAAGACCACCGCCAGCACCAATCCGCTGGCCACGCGCACCAAACCCAGAGGTTCTCGAAACGTGGAGAAAGGCAGGAAGGCAATCGAGGCTGCGTTCAAGAACAGCGCCCAGGTTTCGGCATCTCGCAATCCACGCAGGAAGTCCCGCAGCGCTCCCACCACAGCCCACACAGCCGGGAACACGATCGAGGGGCCGAAGATGATCAAGAAGATTCCCAAAGCCGCTAATTTGACTTCTCCGATGCGCCACAATCCCATGAAGGGGATCCACTCGAAGGGTGTCGCCATGGCACCCCCGCTGCCCAATCCGGGCAGCCCGAACGTGATCCACAGCCATGCCTGCCAGCCCAGAAACAGAACGCCGCCCACTACCAACCAGATCGCGGATTGCCGCCAGCGTTTCTGCAAGATGTCCGTCAGCAGAGCCGCAGCCCAGAAGATCAGGCCGGTTTCCTTGGCGAAGAGGGAGAGCGTGAGCAGCGCAGCGCCCGTCAAGGGACGATCAGCGCTCCGCGCCCACCAGGCGCCGGCGATCAGGGCGAACGCCAGGGGCTCGTTGAGATCCAGTCCCACGGAGGCGACCAGCCCCACCCAGAGTCCGTATACCAGGGCGAGCGAGGCCGAGGCATTGCGTGACACCAACCATTGCGCCACGGCCCAGGTCCCCAGGGCATGCGCGGCGAGATTCAGCAGGAACAGAGTCCAGGGCACGAGCGCATCCGTGCCCAACGCCAGCAGATGCGCCAGGAGCGGGTAGAGGATGCGTTGGTAGCGATAGGCGGGAACGTCGAGTTTGGAAGCGACCACGTCCGGATCGGGATCGACGGCGATATAGTAAGCGAACTGCCCGTCGTAGCCCTGGCTGCCGTTGGGATCACCCTGAGAGTAGAGCGTGCCGATTTCCGAAAGACCCCTGGGATCCCAATCCGCCAACGCCATACGCCACAGTCCGAAGGTCAATCCGGCCAGCAGGGCGAACAGGGCCACGATGTGGGGTTTCAGTCTCGACGCCATGCCCAAGCCATACCTCCCACGATCAAGCATCCGAGTACGCTGAGTGCAAACCCCAGGCGTACCGAGAGCGGTTCATACCGGAAGACTACGAGATGCTCTCCGGCCGGAACGCGTATGGCGCGGAAGAGATAATCCGCACGCAGGATGTCGGCTTCGATACCGTCCACGCTGGCCCGCCAGCCCGGATACCAGGTGTCGGAGAGTATCAACCAGGCGTCCTGTATACTGCGCACTTCGATCTCGACGGCTCCCGGATGGATCGGCTCCAGGCGCACGATCTCCCCCCCAACCAAATCGTCGAAGGCTTCCGTCCCTGAGCCCTCGAGCACCACCTGCCGCTGCGGATCGAAATCCGCTGCCAACACAGCGTCCAGCGCATCCTGCGGAGTCTCCACCCAGATCGCACCTCCGATCAGGCGCGCTCGGGCTGGATCCGCCACGGGCTGATACACCACGCCGCTCGGACGGCTGGCGTCCACCTCCGCTCGCCAGCCCACGTCCATCAAACTCATCAATCTCTCCTGCTGATCGAGAGGCAGGTCGGAGAGGGCTTCCATCCAAACGACATAGCGATCCGGCAGCAGCGGATCGAAGTTGTTCGCTGAAATCAGCCCATCGAGCAGCGTCGTGTTGGGCAAACCGACCTCGCGCACGAGCCTCCAATCGATGTCCGGATCGAAAGTGTCGAAGCGATGGGTGCGCTCGAACTTGAGTTCTTGCTCGAGATCGGGCGGCATGTAGAGGCGGTGTTCTTTCGGGATCTCCCCCGCCAGGACGCTTTCCCCGCGGTAGAGATCGGGTGATGTGAAGGGATTCAAACCCCAGTGCGCCAGGCATAAATCCGCCAGGACGATGCATCCCATGAGCCCGATCCACAGCGGCGTGAGATCGGGGGGGCGCAACAGGGCGAACAGTCCGAAGATGAAGAACCAGATCCCCGCCAGCCAGAAGGCGTGTGTGAACGTGGGTTGAATGTCCGGCGCTAAGGCGCCCAGCGTCCAGGCTGTAGCAGCGATGGCGACTGCACCGGCCGTCCCCAGGCGCATCCAATACAGCGCCCAACCCTCCGGTGCACGCCAGGCATCGGCGCCGAAACCCGCCAGCAGGGCCAGGCAGAAGACCGTGATCAGGTTCCAGCGCGCCGGGGCCTGGAAGAGATTGAAGGTGGGTACGTTTTCGAAGAGCCAGAGGAAGATCTGTGTGTTCTTACCCAGGGCCAGCACGAAGGCCAGTACTATGGCGATGACCAGGAACCGGATCGTGGCCTTGCGCTCATCCCGTCCCGCGATGCCGCGCATAATCGCCAGCAGCGCCAGCAGGAACGGCGCCAAGCCGATGTAGACGGCATCCTCCCAGTAGTTCCCGTAGCCCCAGTAATCGCCCGTGGCAGGATTGCCGAAGAGATCGGGCATGAGCCATCCCAGTGATCGCCAGGGTTCGAAGGAGTAGGAAAGCGCAAATTCGGGATCGAGAGTCTCGGCCCGATGGGATTGCAGCATGTATTCCAACGTGGGCAGGAGTTGAACCGCAGCCAGGACGAAGGCCAGGGCTCCCACGGCGAGCATCCAGAGCGTCGCCCTTCCCAGGCCCCGCCAGCCTCCTCGATTCGCTCCCCGGAACAGCGCCCAGGCGCCGATCAAGATCAGGCTATACCAGGCTGTCTGCGCGTGACCCGCCAACCACTGCATGGTGAACGCCAGCGCCAACCATAGCAGGGCGCGCAACCGCTCGCCCCTTGGACGTTCCTCAGCCACGGCGAGGGTCAACCGATCCGCGCAGAGCACCAGCCATGGAAGCCAGGCCGCGGCGGCGTTGATGCTCAGGAAGCCGGCGCGCGCCACCAGGTAGCACGAGAGTCCGTACGCCATACCCGCCAGGGTCTGTCCCAGCAGCGTGGATCCCAGCCGTCGCGCCAACAGCGCCATGCCGCATCCGGCCCAGATCAGGTGCAGCATGGCCAACAGGCCCTGCCCCCAGGCGATGCCCGTCAGCCCAAGGAGCCAATTCGGCGGGTAGAGCAGCGCTGTCTGGTAATTGGCCAACAGCGGAGCGCCCATCCCCAAGCTGTCATTCCAGAGCGGAAGATGGCCTTGGAGCAGTGTCTCCCAGGCCGCTTCCCGCCAGGGTACGAATTGAAGCAGCGGCGTGCCCCAGAAGAGCACTCGTCCTGTCAGTAGGGGCGCAAATAGGATCAGCGCTCCCAGGCTCACGAAGGCAAAGGGCAACCAGCCCGTCTTGGATCCCCTTGAGTTCATGCTGCGATGATAGACCCGTTCTCGCTTTCGAGCCAGTGCACGGGGGTCCTATGGTCCTGATTTTCTGGTCCATCTCTTGAAACGTGTTTGGCCCGCCATGCGCCGCCGTCCCAGGGAGGATTTCCCTGCGGAGGCTCCCTCCGCCGCCCCGCGGTGCCGTCCCATCCGCTTCGGTCTATCGACGTTGAGGAGCCGGTCTCCTTTTGTCATTCCGAAGGAGGCGTTCTCTGCTGACGGGGGAATCTCCATGATGCTGCAAATGAAAGCCATGTCGCATCCGCGCCAGCCTTCGCACCGTCGCGCCCCGGGGATTCCTCGCCAAAGACCAGCTCGGAATGACAAGCCATGGATGGATCGGGATTCGTGATTCACTTCAGCGGGCGCACGGCCGTGCGCCCCTACRGGTTGACGGCGATCAGGAGAAACACAAATCAATGCCCAGCCCCCGGCTTGGAAGACAACTTATACACATRCAAGATTTCCTCGGACGTTTTCGTGAAACAAGGCCTTTCATCATGGTTAATTTTCGTAGGGGGTGTGGGGGAAAACGAACTTTTCCCCCACGTCCCCCCTTTTGAAGGGGGGACATGAGGGGGGTAGTAAAGAAGAAGCCTGAAGCCTTTGTAGGAATGGGCCTTGATAGGGGATTTTAAAGCCATCCACCGGTTTTCCCTTTGAACCATGTTTTCATTTGCATCAAATCAGCGGGCGCACGGCCGTGCGCCCCTACAGGTTGACGGCGATCACGCCTCCGGATAAATAGATCCATGCGGCGGAATGGGGATTCCTCGCCACAGACCGGCTCGGAATGATATCCTGGATTTCATGAAACGCTGCTACACGATCTTGTAGAGTAGGTGCGTCGCCCGATCCGGGGCGTCGAGGGCACCATACCTCAGAGGACGGAACCTCGATGAGCGGTACGTGGACGGGGACGCATAGCGATGCGGAGGCGGAAGGACCTGGGTGGAATCCAAGCAGAAAGACGAACCGGTTGTATGCGCCTGCATCTTGGGCTACCATACAGAACTTATGGAAGAAGGCAAACCTGCGCGCCGTTACGATCTCGACTGGCTGAAGGCCCTGGCCGTGCTCATGGTTCCCATCGTGCACGGCGGGATCATCTTCACCAACACGCCCTACCTGATCAAGAACGCGGAGACGAGCGTGCTCATGGACATCGCCATGATGGCGATGGGCATCTGGCTCATGCCGCTTCTGTTCACGATCTCGGGGATGAGCCTCTACTTTGCGCTGGGGGCGATGACACCGGGTCGGTTCGTGGGATCCAGGATCAAACGCCTGCTGGTGCCGTTTACCTTCGGCCTGTTCACGATCTCCGCCTTCAGCACCTACTACGCCGTGCGTTATCGAGATGGCTTCGAGGGTTCGTTCTTCGACTTCTACCCGCACTACTTCGACGGCTGGTGGACCTTCGGCGGCAACTTCCCCTGGTACGGCCACCACCTCTACTTCCTGCTCTACCTGTTCGTCTTTTCCGTGGTGGGATTGGGTTTGTTCCTCTTCCTGCGCCGACCAATGCATCGTCGTTGGATCGCAGCCCTGGCGAACGCTGTGAACAAACCCGGTGTCCTCTTCCTGCTGATCCTACCTGTGGTCCTCAACGAGGCCGTCTACCCCTTCCCGATTTGGATCCCTCGTCAGGGCGCATGGCACATGTTCTCGTACATCCTCTTCCTGCTCTACGGTTTTCTATTTGCCAGCCACGAAGGATTCCGGCATGCGATCCACCGCCATGCCAGAGCCGGGCTGGTCCTTGCGCTGCTGTCGGCCATCGCGGCGGCGGTTCTGTTCTTCACCATCGACGATCTCATGCTGGCGCTTTCCCCGCTCTCCATCTACGCCTGGGGGATCATGATCGCCGTGCTCAGCGCTGCCGATAAACGTCTCAACAAACCCAACCGGGCGCTGGCCCTCCTGGGCGACAGCGCCCTGCCCTTCTACATCATCCACGAACCCATCCTGGTGACTGTGGCTTATTATGTCTGCGCGACCGATCTGGGGATTCTTCCCAAGCTTGCGATCATCCTGGTGATTGCGCTGCCGCTGATAGTGCTGGCCGTATCGCTCATCCGGCGCGTGAACGTCCTGCGATTCCTCTTCGGACTGCGCCCCCTGCCGCCCAACTCCTGAACGCTCATTCCTTGATGGATCTCCAACCTCTCTTCAGGGGGATGAGAAAGGCGATCACCATCGCCAATCCCAGCCAGACCACATCGTAGCGATCGATGATGCCCGGCAGGCTGTCCAGGAAGAAGCGCAGGAAATCGAAGTTGAGGTAGCGGACCTGATCAGCGATCACCGGGCCGTACACCTCATCCACGGATGCCTTGACGAGGGCGAAGAAACTCATGTATTGACCGATGGTGATCCCCACCAGGGAGAGCAGTGCTGAGACGATCTGGTAGGGTATGCCGCGCTGGCCGGAAAAGAAGACCACCCCCAGACCTGTGAGCAAACCCACGCCGAGGGTCATGTAATCGGCTTTCAATCCTGCGAGCAAGATCATCGCTCCCCAGATCGAACCGCCGATGGCGGACGCCAGGAAGCCGGCGGGAATGGATAAGCTCAGCGCTACCCAATCCGTCCTCTCCTTTTCAGCTTGCTCGTACATCTCCCGAAGGACGTCCTCGACCAGCTTCTTCGCCTTGAGCGGATCCATGCCTGAATCCACCAGACCCGAGACGATCGATGATTTCGACTTGCGCCTCTTGATCTGGGTGGCGATTTCTGCACGTCTCTTCTTGGCTGCGGCGAGCTGCTGCGGCGTGGAGTAATAACCCATCTTCGCCAAATCCTCGTGCGCGAATCCTGATTTGAACCATCCGTGATCGGAACCCCCTAGAGATTTTGTACCACAATCGAGCACGACGCAACCCTAGGAACCCCTTCCTTCTCTCTGGATGCCCACAGGAGTAAGCTCCACATTCCCGGTCGCACCGAGGGGGATCCATGTCATTGGGTTCGTCTCAACTTGGGTTTTCAAGAAGGAAATAGAAAAGACGATTTCCCTTGATGTTTGAATCAGTCCGCATCGACGACGAATATTCGATAGGCCTCAGTGTCGATCCATTCCCGTAAAAAGCCGGCCTCACTGGGCTGCCAGGCGCCCAGATTGCGCTCCTCAGGACCCCAGATGACATAGCGCACAACGAATAGATCCAGCAGCGTGAGACGTTCGCTGTCCGGCGTTCGCTCGTCGTAGAAACCGTTCACCCTGGGCTGGATGGTCTCCAAATCGGCGCTCTCCGGCCCATGCCCGGCAACGACTCGCAGCGGCGCCCATGCTGGAAGAGCGTTGCTCGTTGCATAGCCCGCCAACACGACCTCTCCAAATTCGGCTCTTTCCCCCAAGCGTTGGAACGCTCGAACCTGATCGACAGGCAGGAATACGGGTTGGCGGGGGGCGAGCGCCAGCATGCCTCCCCCGCCCACGAGCACGATTGCGCTGACCAGGCTCAGGCCCAGCAGCGATCCCGCCAGGATGCGCCTGCCGAGTGGACTGGCTTTCCAGGCTGCCAAACCCGCTGCACTCAGCGCCACAAGCGCCACCCATGCGCCCTCCGGTAATCGGCGCTGCAGATTGTGTGGAGCGTAAGCCAATGCCGGGATCAGCACCACCCAGGTAATCGGCAGCAGCACGTTCACCGATCCCGTGCGCAGCAGCTTCCTCCCACCAAGGAATGCCAGAGGCAGCAGCGCACCGTAAGCCAGGAGGTAGTGCACGGGATGCGGGGAGAGGATGAGGTTTTGATCGGTCCAGGTTCGTAGGAACGGATCGAACAGGAAGCTGAACGCAAAGTACACCACCAGCGGTCCAGAAACGAGAAGGATCCTACCGATAACCTTCAGCCATGGCGCCAACGTAGCGCGCAGTTCGCCTTTGCGAGCGGAACTCGCCACGGCGATCAGATGCGCGCCGATCACGGCATAGCCCACCAAGACCGTCAACGGCTGCACCAGCGCCAATAACGCCAGGAACCCACCGGCTTTCCAGGATTTGGAAGCCTTTCCGGCTGCATCCAGGTACGCCGTCAGCCCGAAGAGCAGCAGGGCTCTCGCCAGCACCAGGTGTGGGATGCCGTAGATGCTGAGAAAGCCGAAAGTCTCCGGGGAGTAGAACTCGAGCGGCCCGCTGCCCAGCAGGGATCCTTCCGTTGCAAGGAGCAGCAGCCATCCAAGCCCACCGCCTGCGGTGGCGAGCAGCGTCGCCCAGCGCCGCCATTGGATCTCGTCTACGAAGCGAGCGATGAAGCGGTAGGTCGCCCACACCGCGAGCGGGATGGAAACGATGCGGAAGAGATGATAAAGCGCCACGAGCTGCTCGTGCATCGCCTCACCCGAGGCCAGCTTGCCCAGCAGCAGGTAGGGCAGGAAGGCGACCACGCCGGTTTGATCTTGTGCGGTGTAAGGTGTGCGAAAGAGCCAGGCGCCGTTTGCGCCCTGCAGCATCTTTGCGATGTAGGAGTTGCCGTCCTCGACGCCAAAGAGGAATCCGCTGAATCGCCAGGCTTCGCCTTCGGAAGCATAGGCCAGCAGGTAGGGAAGCGTGGTCAGCACCGCCAACACGAAGGCGTAAGCCAGGCACCAATTTCGTTCGCTGCGCCTCATGATCTCACCCACAGCACCGCCAACGCAATAAGCGTCAGCAGTGACAAACCAGCGCCCAGGTAGATCGTCCACGGGCGGAAATGGAAGCTGACCTCATGTTCTCCAGCCGGTAGCTCCACGGATCGAAGGACCTCGTGAGCTGTCTCGACCTCTGCAGATTCACCGTCCACCTCGGCCATCCATCCGGGATAATTGATCTCGCTGAGCACCAGGCGTCCGGGTCCGGCTGCGGAAAGGTGGATATGGTTGGGTGTCCACACGATACTTTCGACCGGGTTCCAGGAGGATTCCCGCGCAGAGAGATCGCTCTCCACCCAGGCTCGTGGTCTTGTATGGGGATTGCTGTACAGATAGATCCCATCCATGACCTGCTCCAGGATCAAATCCTCGGAATTCAAAGCGTAGCCGGAAGCTACCCAGGACACATTCAGGAAGCCGAGTCGTTGGGTGTCGATCTCTGGTAACCAATCCTCTCTCGGATCGCCGCTGGAGAACGGTGGAAGTGTGACGCTGTAATCATCCATCGAAAAGCCCGTGGTGCCAGCCATATATTGGCTATACGCATTTAATTGCAGCGGATTCACTCCATCCGCCAGTTCCAGGCCCTTCTCGGCAACAATCTGCTGGGGCAGGCTGTAGGAGGGCGAGAAGATCCTGCCTTGAGGCGTATCGTTCTCCAGGACGGCCGTCAGGAAAGCAGGTTGCTCGAACGTATTTTCCAAGGACTTAACTTCGAGCAGCGAGGCGTTCATACAGGCCAGATCGAGTGCCACGAGCAGGATCCAGCCCGCGGCCAGCCATCTGGGGCGAATGCGCATCGCCAGACCCGCCAGGCCCCAAAGCGCGCTCACAACACCCCACGCAGCGAACAACGTCCAGGTCTGCCAGGGAACGCCGGGGTTGCGCAAGCCGATCCACACCACACCCGCACAGAGCAGCAGAAAGAAGATGGCATAGGCTGCTAAGGTCAAACGTGCGCTCCGCAGGAGTTTTTCCACCCCATCCATCTTCAACAAGGCGTCCAAGCCCCTGCCTGCGAGCATCGCCAGGGCGAATCCAAAGACGAACAGCCATCTGGGGGGCACGCGCAGCAGGTCGAAACCTGGAATGGCGGAGAGGAACGCAAATAACGGTGTGTGCTCGCCAAGCGCCAACACCAGCGCGACCAGCGCTGTACCCAACCAGAAACCCCCATCCCGCGTCTTCACGATCATCGCCATAACAGCCAGCAGCAGCACGGCCATGCCGACATAGGTCAGCCATTCGGCATAGCCACCGACATACGGAAGGATGATGCCGAAGAGATGCCCAACCGGCATCGAGAGTGCTGCCTGCTCCCCGGCACTCAACGCAGCGCGTGTGCTCAGGCGCGCGAATTGCATGAGCGGAATCGCAAGCGCAGCGGAGATCCCAACCCCGAACAGGACCACCCAACCCACGCTGGTGCCAACTTTCCGCCAGCGAATGCCCTTATCTCGATGACTATGCGCAATGATTCGGGCGGCATAGGCCGCTGCTAGCACACTCGCGGGCAGCGCCCAGCGCGGATCGGCGAGGAACACGATCCCCAGGCTTGCCCCCGCAAGCGCTGCATCTCGCCAGCGTCCTGGGGGTTCAGCACGCAGCGCTCGGTTAACGGCAAGCAGGATCCAGGGAGTCCAGGAGACGGCGAACACCAGACTCACGTGCCCCAATCCAACATGCCCCACCAGCTTGGGCAGCCCTCCGAAGGCCAATCCTGCCAGCACCGCCCCCGGCATACCCACTCCCTCGTCACGCAGCAGGCGGTAGATGCCGAAGCCGGCGAAGGCCAGGTGCAGCCACAGCAGCAGGTTGAAACCCAAACTCAGAGGGAGGATCAAGAGCAGCCAGTTGGGCGGATAGAAGACCCCGGAAAGTGGATCGGCAGCGAAGGGCGCTCCACTGAGGATCATCGGGTTCCAGAGCGGGATCTGTCCCCAGGTTTGCAGCGATCGCTTCAGGAAGATGGCGTTGGGCAGATGCGAGATGAGCAGGTCGGAATGCTGCGCTCCGGGCTGGAAGGCGACGCCGGTCGGGTTTGGAATCAGCGGCGAGAGCCACAGCGCAGCGGATAGCAGGAAGAATCCGAACATCAACAGGCGTCGCATGGTGGGACGCATCATGGAGATCCCACCTGATAGACCGTTACCTCCCCCTCCTGGAAGACGACCTCAAGCGATTCGAGCCAGGCGGGATCGCCCAGCGCTCGCTCGCGCGGTCCGTAGAAGACATAAGCCACGCCGCGCGACCGCAGCAGGTCCAGGGCGTCCTCTGATCCGGCATACATCGCCTCGACGGCGGCGAGTTCGTCCTCGGCATGCGGGGTCTCGAAGGGATGGCCGTAGAGCACACGCACGTCGGCGAAGGCCGGCAGGCGGTTGCCGTTATCCTCCCCGGCCAGCACGAGTGCACCGGCAGGCGCGTGTTCCGCCAGCCAGGCGAAGGCATCCGCCTCGTCCGGGTAGATCACGAGCGCCGCATCGCCCAGCCCCGCGCCCCACAGTCCCGCGCCGACAACGAGCAGGTTGGTGGGGATCGAGAACGCCAGGGTGAGCATGAACAGCTCGATCACGCGCCTGCGCGTGGCTGCCATTGCTGCCAATCCCATAGCGGCCAGGGCGGCGAGCGGGAAGAGGAGCCCGAGCGAGAGGCGCCGTTGCAGACTGAAGGGCACGTAGATCAGCACGAGGTTCACCATCACCCAGCAGATCAGCAGGCGTCCCCTCTCGGATCGATGCGCCTTTCCGAGAATCACGCCGACGATTGCCAGCACAAGGATCAAGCCTAAGCCGAGCAGCGTATCCAGCAGCGGTGGCGAGGGAGTCTGGTTCTGCGCCGTCCAGACGGCGAGCACCTCATGGCTGCGGGAAATCCAGAAATCGTAAATCAACCAGGGAAGTGCAGTCGCCAGGAGGGAGGCGATGCCGAGCATGCGCCCGCGTTGTTCGAGAAGCCAATCCCTTCGATCTGCGGCTCGCAGCAGCTCCCACAGCAACCAGGCGCCGAAAACGGCGAGCAGCGTGCCCACGCCGAAGGGAAACACCATTCCGAGCACGAACCCGCAGAGCAGCGCACATACGATGCGCCAGCCCCATCGCATCTCATCTTCTAAGACCACCAGCGCACCCCCGAGGAGCGCCGCGGCAGCGAGCGGGAAGTGGGCGTTGGCATAGGCGCTGAGGAAGGGAATCGCCTCCGGGACCCACAGGTCGATGCTGAGCACGCCCAGCGGCTGCGCCAGCCAGCCCAGGCCCGAGCCGAGGAGCGTGAGCAGGAAGGCGGCCCAGTGCGTGCGGCGCTCGGGCAGCAGGCGGCGGTAGAAGACGAAGCTGATGAGGAACATGGCAAAGGCCGCCAGGGCGCGAGCGGTGTGATAGACCATGAGCAGCGAGGTTCCGAGCCAACGCGCGACATGCCCGAGGAAGAGGTGGTAGATGAAGAGGAAGGCGCCCTGCCCCGGCTCGGCGGCATAGGGCAGCTGCAGCAGCCAGGAGCCATCGAAACCCTGGCGCATCTTGGCCAGGTAGGAGAAGCCGTCGATGGGATTGATCAGGAAGCCGCCAAAGACGCCCTGCGGCGCGGCGGTTCGTGCCGCGACGACATAGGGCAGCACCCCGAAGACGAGCACCGCAGCCAGGCTCAACGCGGCAGCGACGATTAGATCTCTCCTCTTCTCCATGGCTTGATTGTACGCCGAGGGGGTCTGCGAAGCCAATGGGAGATGCGGGGCAAACAGGATTCTGCCTTGATGGGTTGAAATTCGAAGCCGCCGGGAACATCATGAAAGCGGCTGGGGTTTGTGGAACCTTATGGTCTGTTTGCGTCCCATGCTCCCCCGCGGTATGCTTGGGATGTCGACAAAATAGGGGCGCTTCCGATCCTCATCCTTTTCTAGCTACTACGAGAATTCCTTCCTCATAGCATGCAGCCCCAGGGGATCGCGAGTGAATGTATTCCGCATCACACGTGTATTGGGGACGCTATGAGGAAGGAATTCCTCATAACATGCTCGTGATGGAGGAACAGGGAAAAAATTCCGTATAGTAAACAGTTAGCAGGCCGACAACAAATCACCGGAGCCGATCCAGCATCCGCTTGCTGTTCTAATTGAATATGCATTGCTGTGCTGCTCCGCTTACAGCCGTTTGCCTATAGGATTAATATGATTGGTCAACACAAAAGGGTTTTCGAGCTTGTCCCTTACCAAAGTGTGTGGATTGATCATTTCAACCGAGAGGCTGATCGCATCCGGACCGCCCTTGGAGATAAGGCTCTGCAAATTGAGCATGTCGGAAGCACATCTATCCTAGGCATGGCCGCAAAACCCGTTATTGACATTATGGTCGCCGTAGAAAAACTAACTCTTTCATCAGATCTCATCCTCCCCTTGGTTTCGATAGGATATGAATACTTTCCTGTCGATACCGTCCCAGGCCGTATGTTCTTTGCCCGGGAAGTCCGACCAGGGATCAGAACTCATCATTTAAACTTAGCAGAGAAAGTATCGGCATTTTGGGAAAATCAACTCTTGTTTCGTGACTACCTTAGGGAAAATGATCAGCTGGCTTCAGAATATATTCAACTGAAAAGGGACTTCGTGGATTATTACGCTCGGACAAATCATCTCGATCGGGAGTGGAAGTCAGAATTCATTGCTAAAGTTCTTGAGATGGCGAGATCAGCGAATTCCGATGGCTCTTCGACCCGCTAACAACTCGCTGGAGGCAACCGGGGATGCTGCCAGATTTTCCAACGAAGTTATATGATGGAGTCGCTGGAAGAGTAGGTGAGGTGGCGAACCCCGGCGCCTCAGCTCGAATGCGTTATACGCCTTTTGAAATGAACACAATAATACAAAAGCTAACGCTGGGACAATACCAGAGATGAAAAGAGAGAAGTTAATAGATAAGTTAAATTCAGAGTTTGTAACATTAGACACACCTCTTCGTGCTTTTGATCCCGATGACAATTTTATTGAAGATGATCAATGGGCATTTGTTGAGGAAGGCAATTCTAGTAGTGAAATAGAATTGCGCTATGATCAAGGTTCGATTACAGCAACACTATGGAGAAATGGTGTTTCGCTTGGAACATATAAGAGTACGGCAATCGATAGATTTGATAGATTGGCACGTGTGCTTTCCTTATGGTGTATAGAAAAGACAAACGTAACAATGATAGCGGACGAGTTTCCAGAAATTAATACTGGGGATTGGGTAGAAGCTTATGAACAAGGACCCGCAGAATACGTAAGCTTCATGTGGGAGGCGATTTCGAGATTCATGGAAAACAGCTTTCCTAATATGATGCCGATAGTAAAACTCGCTTTAGAGCAACCAGAGTTGAGGGAACTATATCCATACCAATCACTTTCTAGCTTGTGTTTCAGCCGTTGCACTGGTTTTCCATTCAGTGCTGGGTATCCACGCATTGAATACGTGGAACAGAATAAATACGCTGTTACTGGAATGGGGCGTCAGATTCTAGGAGAAGGTTCTGCCGAGGAAGCTATAAGAATTGCGGTGGCGAATCTTCCTCCAGATTCTGGTTCAGCTTTTCATGGAGCTGAAGAGTATTCAAGCGGCGCATAGCATTTCGCTGAAGCGGACGCCGGTCACGGCAGCAATAATATATGAAGGTACATTCCGGCGCCGCTTAGCTCAAAGCCGCTAGCCCGCAAGGAGGTCCCATCATGGATGAAGCGGTTCTGGCCAATCAACGGGAAATCCTCAAAATGGGCGCCCAGTCAGCACCCATCGTCCAATCCTTTGGAATGCTTCTGGAGTATAACGAGAAGAATGAAGCGGTGTGGACTCTACCCTTCAACGAGAATCTGACCAACGGCCTGGTCGTCCACGGCGGCGCCATCGCCACGTTGATCGATAACGCCGGCTGGTTTACCTTGGGACAATACTATGACCATTGGATCGCAACGGTTGAGTTTTCCACAAGGCTTTTGGATATTGCCGAGAATGATGACTTAGTGGCCACCGGGCATGTCGTCAAATTGGGGAAAAGAATATCGACGGCGACGATGGATGTTGTATCGAAAACAGACGGAAGAACGATCGCCATCGGATCCGGCACATATGCTGTTACTTCTGTGCCGCTTCCGAGCATGGCTGGCTGACCCCCGCTCCAACCGCCAACCCGCCACGACCGTGATTTCACCCATTTCCCCTTCTTCCAGGCTTTGGTTCTATAATCACCAGGAGAAAACCCGGCTGCGGGTGAGCTCTTCCGTTACCCGCAACAAGACGAAGGAAAAAGAGGAAAGATGATACCCGTTCCGGAATCAACTCTCGAATCACTGGCAGCCGTGTATGGAGTCAATCGATCGGATCTGAGACATTTTGGGGGTGGTCAAGAATCGTCAGACGGTATCGTGTACGCCTATCCCTATAAAAACACTCGGCGGCTGTTGAAAATCATGGCCATCCCGAAAGATGGCCGACGCGTTGGGCAATTATGTTTGGAAGGCCGATTGCAATTCATGCGCTACCTGGGTGAGAACGGGGCGCGCATCGTCTTTCCCCAGTTTTCACCACAGGAAAACCTATATGAAACTCACCTTGATGAGAAGAATTTATGGGTGGGCTATTGTATGGAACTGGCTTCCGGGAGAACTCGTCATAGGAAAACATGGAGCCCTGGATTCTTCCGTAAATGGGGAGCCGTTATTGGCGCGCTGCACCGATTGGCACGGCAATACACACCGTGGAAGGCTTTGATCGATCCGGAAACTGGAGAAGCCTATCTTACCTGTTGGAGAGAATGGGATAGCTTTTATCATTGGATTCAAGATGAAGACGTCAAAACGAAATGGGTCGAGATCAAGCAACATCTGGAAGGACTGCCGGTCAGGCGCGAATCGTTTGGGATGATCCATAATGATCCGCATATCTGGAATCTGCTGGACGATGGCACGCATATCACGTTATTGGATTTCGATGTAGCCAATCATCACTGGTTCGTCAACGATATTGCGATCGCRTGCCAGCATGTTTTGATGTTCCTGTCAGGGGGTTTGAGTARGCCGGTGCATGATARGCGTAGATTGATGGGGTTCCTCGAGAATTTCCTGGAAGGKTATGCYCKYGAAAACCMATTRCCYYCKGAATGGCTGGGAAGATTGGATTTGWTYATCGCATACCGGCGTATCTTGCTATTCACTGTGATGAATGAATGGGTTCGGTCGGATCCAAGATTACACACTTCATGGAAGAGCATGATCATGACGTCGCCTGAAATCGTGGGCAATCGGTTTGCTGGCTGACCCCGCTAGCAGGCGCCCCGGCTTGCAGCCGGTGGGTACGCGCCGCTTATAACCGGATATTCGTCCAAGATGGAGTTCGTGGAAAAGCTCAAACGCCGGGCAACCGAAGCCCATGTTAGACTCGTTTCGGAATTCCTTTTCCCAGGTAGCCATTCGGATGCACGCTTTTGCGGTTGTTGAAAGGGCATTTCGTTTCCACCGACAGGACCTGGTGGATCTGTTGTTTGAAATCAGGAACCTCGTGTCGAGGGTATACCCATCCGCCACCGAGCGTATCGGCGCGCATGGGCTCACCTTTTTCGACTCTGAGAAAGGGGGGACCATCTCTGGGGGTATCTGCTTTGTGGACATCCGGAAAAACCATGTCCGCTTGAGATTCGGCCGGGGGGCGTATCTGGAGGACCCGAAATCACTGCTCAAGGGGGATCCATTGCACATGCGCTACATGGACATCGCTTCCTTTGAAACCGCTCCATGGGCTGAGATTGAAGCGTTAATCCGGGCGTCCGCAGATCAAATCGGCCGATGATTGATACGCTGAGTGCATTCCGATTGGATCGCCCTCCGCTTGATGGGGCGATTGAACCACCGGCACATCGAATGTGTTGATTCTGCAGTAAACCTCTTGAAGCCTTTTTAGCATAAACCGTCTGCTCATCGCTTCAGCGGTTCAAAACGGAGGCACGATCGGGGCTATCCAACCCGAACCCGTTAGGTAATTTCAAGATAACTTCAAAACAGCAAGGATGAAGCATGGAAACCATTCGAGACAATCGAAGCCAGGAACTGCGCAGGTTCTTCCCCGACTACACGTGGAACTACATCGCCGATGCCATCCTGGAAGGATCCATGGGTGAAGTGCGGGTCGACGATGAGGAACATCCCGGCGTTGTCCAATTGAGTCTGCCCGAATTCAAAGTGCACATCTTGGGTGGGGATCCCACGCGCCCGGCCGCCCGCGAATGCCTGGACGAACTGCAGGGTCTTTCGACGCTGCTGTTCGGCTTGCAGGGATGGAAAGAGCTCCTCTACGAAGTTCACGAGGGGAAAGTAGTCGCACTCCAAAGGTATCCCTTCAGCAGCGGAAAGTTGGATGCAGAGAAATTACAGACATTCACATCTCAGTTGCCTGAGAATTTCAAGATCGAAAGGATGATTCTGCAGCATGCCCGGCAGATCCTCGATGAAAAGGGTGATCTGGCAGATGGTCTGCTGCTGGGCTTCACGTCGGCTGAAGACTTCATCGAGCGCGGCTTCGGATATTGCGCCTTGGAGAATGGGAAGATCGTATGCGTTGCATCCACGGGCGCTGTTTGTTCCAAAGGGATTGAGGTGCAAATCAATACCCATAGGAAGGTTCGCCGGCAGGGTCTGGCGTCTGCCGCGGGGGCGGCTTTGATCCTCGAATGCCTGGAAAGGGGAATCGATCCCAATTGGGATGCGGCCACGGAGATCTCCGCCGGATTGGCCAAGAAGTTGGGCTACATACCCAGAGATGAATATGATGTTTATATCTATGCCGGCTCCCGCCTCCTGGTCAGCCTGAGGAATTTCCTGCGCAGAATTCGTGGAAAGGATATCTAAAACCACGATAACCGACCGTATCTGGCACAGCTGAGCCGCGATGTGCGCGGCGCGATGATCTAACTTCCAGCCGAAAGCATGCAAAACGCGATATATGCTCCGCCGCGCAGCGAAACCAATCTTTGAACATCCACCCTGCAGGCGCTCGAGGAGGTCTATGCCCGGACCACATCCTATCTCGCCGGTCTCGACGAAACCGCCCTCGAAACCCGCATCACCGCGCCCTGGGGTGACGACTTCCCCCTGCTCTGGATCCTGTGGCACGTGATCAACATGAGATCCACCACCGCCGCGAACTGACCCTCAGCCCGGGCATGCTCGGGAAGGAGGTCAGATCCGCTGGGGAACCCACAATCCGTGAGAATCGTGCAGATCCGTGGATCGAGCCGCTGTCGAGGACAACGACCCCGATCCTCCCATCGTCTGGGTCTCGAACTTCCCTCGATACGCTCAATCAGAGCGCAAACGGGGAAGCTCCCTCGCCCGCGCGTGGGTTGGTTCGGAGGATTCTCAAGAGGGTTTCCTCGATCCAGCGGCTGTGCGTGAAAACCTGAGGATACGTGTTATGCTATGGCTCTATCGAAGGTATTCTGGTTGAAGTAGACGAGGAGCTGATCATGAAGAAAACATACTTGGTCTTAATGATGATCATGGTGCTATGCGCGGGTTGTACATCGGAGGTATTGAAGCCTCCGGAGATGCCCGAAACCTCGTCTCCCGAAGTCGTCGAGCGCTTGCTCTCCGAGGTCAATCCCGAAGCCAGCCTGCCCCTGTTCGACTACGACCGCAGCGCCCCGCTCGAGGTCCTCGAAGAGTCACGCACGGAACTGGACACCGGCACGCTCATCATATTGAGTTACGCCAGCCCCAAGGGCGGACGGGTACCGGCCCAGATGATCCTCCCCCGAGGGCCTGGTCCCTTCCCTGCCATCATCCTGCAGCATGGCGGCTTGGGCCGCAAAGAAGATCTCACCGATCTCGGCGCATGGTTCGCCAGCCTGGGCGCGGCGACGTTCATGCTCGATGATCCCTACACACGGCCGGGAGGTTGGGAACCCACGGAATACATGGGAGAACCCTGGCCCTACTTCACGGACGAGGACATGGACGTCAAGATCCAGATGATCATCGATCTGCAGCGCGCCGTGGACCTGCTCTGCGAAGATCCGCAGATCGATGCCGACCGCCTGGCCTACTTCGGGCTCAGCTTCGGCGGCGCCATGGGTGGATTGCTCGCCGGCATCGAGACCCGCCTTCAAGCCTATGTCCTCATGGTCGGGGACGGCGGCCTGGTCGAGCACACAGGCTCGCCTGGCTCGGATGGGATGGTGATCCACTTCAACCAGGATTGGGCGGACCTCATGTGGCCGACTGAATCGCTGCACTTCGTCGGCCGCGCGGCGCCCGCGGCGCTGCTATTCCAGAACGGTCTGCGCGACGAGAACGTTCTCCCCTCGGACGCGATGCGCTACTTCCACGCTGCGAGCGAACCCAAGACCATCCTCTGGTACGACAGCGATCACTGGCTGCCGCAGTTCGCCTTCTACGACGCCGCCGTCTGGCTGCAACCTCATATTGGCGCCGATCTGATCTGGTTCGAGCCCAATTTTCGATCCAGCGCATCGGTCCTTGAGGGCCTCTTCCTGGCCTGGATCGCGGTTGCCATCCTCTCCTGCATCGTCCTCATCGTGCTATGGGTCCGGAGGCGGAGGTGGATGCCGATCGCAAATCGCCTGCTCTGGATTGTGGCGATCCTCCTGATGGGCCCCGTGGGGCTGGCATGCTACTGGCTCTCACACAGGAAGCTTGTGGAGAACGATTCACCGGAAGTTACGCATCAGGCCCTGGTTCTGAGCGTCCTCGGTACCACAGCCACCTTGATCGGTTTGATCCTTGCTGACATCTTTTCCGACATCCTGCCGTCCATGCATGCGCTATTAAGCTTGCTATGCCAATATCTTGCCGTCCTGTTGATTCATGGATTGATCAGCCTTGGCATGTGGAAGACCGTACAGCAACGAGGCACCGGCATCGTGCTGACCACCAACATCGTCTTCGCGACGATGATGTTGATCGGAAACGCCCTGGCGGTCTCGCTGGGTTTCGGGCAGAATCCCGATCTGCGAATCCTGTGGCCGCTGGCCCTGACCGGTTGGACCGGGGTCCTCATCACCTACCCCTTGCATCGCTGGTTGGTCCGGCGAGAGGTCGAACGTTGGACACCGCAAGTCATCGAAGAACCGGCTCCACTCTCCAGGCTCTCGTTGCCGGCATCGGCTCTCTCCCTGATTCTGACCTACATGCTGATCTTGGTCGCCATCGTGGTGCTCATCCTGCTGCAATCCGGTCTGACATTGAGTGAACTCATGCAGGCGCTGGGCGAACAGGGTGTCTGGATGCATGCCATCGCGCAACCATCCTGATTGAATAATGGAATGACACCCACACCCTACTCCGAACTCAATGAAGTCCTGGGCGAACTGGTCGAGCGGTTGTCCGAAATCCTGGGCAGCAGGCTGATCGGCGTCTATCTTCAGGGCTCCTTCGCCCTGGGCGACTTCGACGAGCACAGCGACGTGGATTTCATCGTCGCCCTGGAGGATGAACTTTCTTCCAATCAGGTCGAAGCCCTGCAATTGATGCACCCCCGGATCTACAACCTGGGTCCTGAATGGGCCAAACACCTCGAAGGCTCGTATTTCCCCTTGAGCATTCTCCAAGACCTCGAGCGCCGTGGCGAAGACCTCTGGTACCTGGATCATGGGGCAATCTCGATCATTCGATCCGATCACTGCAACACCCTGCTCGTCCGCTGGATCGTTCGTGAGAGGGGCGTGATCCTGGTGGGACCTCCTCCAAAGGAACTCATCGAGCCCATCCCGCAGGAGCTGCTGCGCCAGGAAATGTACGACGTGATCATGACCTGGGGAAAGCAGATCCTGGAGAATCCATCGCGCTGGAGCAACCGCTTCTATCAAGGTTTCATCGTGCTGAGCTACGCACGCATGCTGCACGATCTGCATCGAGGTCGTCCTGGGACCAAGCGCGAGGGAGCCGAATGGGCCAAGCGAAACCTCGATCCCTCCTGGTCCTCACTCATCGATCGCACCTGGAGCTGCAGGCCCGATCCGGCAAGTAAGGTCAAAGAACCCGCCAATCCCGACGATTACCGAAGAACCCTTGCATTCCTGGAATACGTGATGCACGAGAGCCGGCGGTTCATGGAATCAGCTTCCATTTGAGGAGCATCGAACATGCGACGAAATCCCACCGTTGCAGGACTGCTGTCCCTGATTGTGCGGGGGTTGGGTCAGATCTACGCAGGTCGAGGCAGGAAGGGCGCCATCCTGCTTCTGGCGGCGATCGTCATCGGCAATCTCAACCTCCTCTTGCTCACGAGCATCCTTGCCTCCAATCCCGATCCCGGAGTTCCTTGGACCATCTGGATTCCCCGAATCGGGCATGATGTTCTATCCTTATGGAGCATCGTCTTCTGGATTTAGGTCGTTGTCGATGCCATACGAACCCCTGCCAATATGGAAAGTTCCTGAAACCGTTCCGGATCCATGGAGTTCGCAGCGTGAAGTTCAGATCCATCAGAGGAGGGCACCATGAGCCTAGAATCCCTATCCCTTGACGATTTCCTGGTCAAGCCGATGCATCTCTGGGGCACCCAGTACCTGCTGCTCACGTCTGGAGATTTCGAAGCGGGCGAATTCAACGCCATGACCGTCGGATGGGGGAGCTTCGGGATCATGTGGAGCAGGCCGTTCGTGCAGGTCGTCGTGCGGCCCATCCGCTACACCTACGGGTTCATGGAGCAGTACGATACCTTCACGGTATGCGCCTTTCCGCCGGAGGGCGCTGAGGCACTCCAACTGCTGGGCACGAAATCAGGCCGCGACGGCGACAAGATCGCCGAGGCGGGGCTGCACCCGATCCCCTCGAAGATGGTAGCCGCCCCGGGCTACGAGGAAGCGGAGCTGATCCTCGAATGCCGCAAGCTCTACTGGGATGACATGGAGAAGGCCAACTTCCTCGATCCCGACCTGGACGCCAAGTACCCACGCAAGGCTTACCACCGCATCTACTATGGTGAGATCCTCTTGGTCTTGGCGGAGGACCATTACAGGGCCTGATCCATCCAATCAAAGAGGAACCTCTCGCATGCGTGCCATCATTTGGGCCACCCCGCTCTACGAATTCCTGCGACAGTGCAACACCAGTTCCTTGGAGAAGACGGTTTTGGATTGCGGGGCCGGGGGATCCACTCCCCCGCTTTCACTGTTTTACCAGCATGGCTACCGGACCTGCGGAATCGACATCTACGAAGAAGCCTGGAAGGAAGCGCAGCGCTTCTGCGTCGAGAACGACATGCCCCTGAACATCGTGGGCGGCGATATGCGCGACATCCCCTTCCCCGATGAGAACTTCAGCTTCGTCTATTCTTTCAACGCCATCGACTTCATGACCAAGCCCGATATTGCCCTGGCGATGCGCGAGATCACGCGCGTGCTCAAACCGGGGGGATTGTGCTACGTCAATTTCCTTTCGGTGGACGATCAAGAAAGTTGGGACCCGTTCTGCAAGACAGCCGCGAACCGGCTGAAGAGTGAGAGGTTTTCCCATTTCGAGGACTGCGAAGCGGACGCCTTCTTCGAGGCCTATACCATCCAGCGCAAGGAGAAACGGTGGATAGAGAAACTCTGGGAGGGGAGGATCCTGAAGCAGGCGAACATCGGATATATCGCAGAGAAGCATTGATTGGGGGTCCTCGAATCCTGCGAGGCAATCCACCTGGCATTCTCTGAAGGAGCGTAACTTGGCAACTTCCCCAAGCAAACTTGCCGGTTTTCTGAATCGACATGCGGTGATTGCGTTCTTCCTGCTGGCGACCGTGCTTGGCGGTGGGGTCACCGTCCTGGTCGTGCAGGGCATCCTTCCTTCCAATCTCGCACTGGTTTCCGCTCTTTCCGCCCTGATCTCCGGAATCATCCTGACCGCCATCGTGGACGGTCGAGCTGGCTTGAAGCGGTTGCTGGCAAGGTATTTGATCTGGCGGGTCGGAATCGGAGCTTGGTTGTTCGCGTTCGTCTTCATCCTTCCAGCCCTGCTGCTCGGTTCCCTGGCCAACCCGCTCTTCGGCGGTGATCCGCTCATCCTGCACAGCTTCGCCCCACCCTTCCCCCTGCTGCCCATGTTCCTGGTCTTCTTCCTGGTGGCTGGCGTGGGAGAGGATCTTGGATGGACCGGCTTTCTCATCCCCAGGCTGCAAATCCGTTACAACGCCTTGATTTCGAGCCTCATCCGAGGCGTTTTGTGGGGGCTTTGGCACATGCCGCTATGGTTCTGCGCCAGATCCGACCCGGTTTCACTGCGCGATTTTCCCTACGGCAGCTGGATCGCTCAGAGAGGTTTCTGGTTTTCCATCGCCGTCTTCTTCGTCCTGTTTGTTATCCCGTGGTCGATCATCTACTCCTGGCTCTTCAACAACACCCGTGGCAGCCTGCTGCTGGTATCGTTGTTGCATGGCTCAGAGATCTGGGCGGCGTTCTTGATGGTTGGTGCGGGGATCGATCCCCTCAATCTCGCCAACTACTGGGGATATGGGGTTGTCCTGTTTGGAGTTTCGATCCTGCTTGTACTCACCAGCGGAGTGGAGCATCTCTCGCGTAAACATAGCAGGATCATCCACTCCTAGTCCATGGAACCCGAGACATAAAGGAAGCGCGAATCCGAACATCCAATACGTACGAAGGGACAGATGGGGATTGAACAATGCTCTTGCGCTTGAAGAATACGCGCAGTCGATCATCGACTCATTCATCGAAAGGGACATCACACAATGACCAAGAAAAAACTCGCTCCATGCGCACTGGGATGGATGTTGGTAATGCTATCCATGGGATGCAGCGGACTCTCCCTGGGATCTTCCGCCACCCCCACCTCGATCCCCCCGACACCCGAACCGACCCCCGTTGAAATACCGATCTCAGTAAACTTGGACAACCCGGTGACCTTGGAGTCGGAACAAATCCGATACACCGTGCTCGAAGTGATCATTGCCGGCAACAGCGTGGGCGAGACCGGCGTGATCATTCGCATTCCGCCGGATCAGCCCAATCACTACCTGCTCATGCTGCATGTCTCGGCCGAGAACTTGACGGGCGAACCGGTTCTTGCTGGCCAGATGCAACCAGCATCCTCCCTTTTCATGGCGGATGCATCGGGAAACGATCTTGACTGTGTAGCCGTGTGTGGCATGCATTCGACAGATCGAGGTACATGCCAGAACCTTTTGGGCTTCCTCGTCGAACCCGCCAGAACGAATGACGCCTATCTCGTGTTTCTCGTGCCCAATGATGTGAACCAATTCCTGCTCTCGGTTCGATAGCGCAAGCCAACAATTTTCTGAGGAGTTGATTTCCAAACCATCCTATCAACAGGTCCTTTCGAAGCTGTGGTTTCCACAGCACAGGATCCTAAGGATATGCAACCATGCACAAGTCGAGCTTGTTTCCTGCAATCTCGGATGATGGGATTCGCTCAAGAATCGCTTTCGCCTTCCTCTTTATCGTGGCCCTCATCAGCACTGCGCGAAGCCTGATCCACATGTTCGCCCCGGATGGCGGAGCCAACTCGATCGCTGGGCTTGCCGTGGATGTCGAGGGTGGCGCCAATCTCATCGCCATCTTCGCCCAATGGGGCGCCAGCCAGCTGCTGCTGGCATTCTTCTATTGGTTGGCTATTCTCAAGTACCGTTCCCTGGTTCCACTCATGCTGCTCATGGTCGTCATCGAGCAGCTCCTGCGCATTGCTGTGGGTTTGTTGAAACCAGTGGTGGCTGGATCCACGCCCCCGGGGACTATCGGAAGTTTGATCGTGCTTCCCTTAGCGCTGGTAGCGCTCCTTCTAACCCTGCGCGGCGAGCCGGAAAACGCATAGCCATTCGTTGGTGATGTTCTCCCCCCCGTCTCCATCGGTGGCAGGTTGATTTGTCTCCAAACCCGATGGTCCCTTGGCACTAATTGCTTGCACCTGCGAGTGCATCCCGGCTATAATCGCCACATGAGCCGAGCCTCCAGCCTGCACCGCCTGCAAGAAATCGATCTTTCCCTCGACAGGGCTCATGCTGGCCTGGGAGAAATCCAAGCCGCGCTCGAGGAGCGGAGTGTACTCCAGCGTCTTCAACAGAAATTAGAGACTGCAGAGGAACAATTGAAGGCAGCACGCACGGCCAACAAGAGCGCCGAGCATGCCGTCGGTTCGCAGCGCGCCAAGATCGAAATCACCGATAAGAAACTCTACGGCGGCACGATCCAGAATCCCAAAGAGCTCCAGGACCTGCAGAACGAATCCGAATCGCTGAAGCGTTACCTGCTCACGCTCGAAGATCGCCTGCTCGAGAGCATGGTCGCTCTCGAGGAAGTGGAGAAGTTACACGAGGCGTCCACACAAACCCTGACCAACGCGGAAGAAGATCGTGCAACGCTCGAGGAAGAACTCGGCGAGCAGCGCACGAAGCTCATCCGCGAAACCGAGCGCCTACAGACGGAGCGAGAGGGGGCCGTGGCCAGTGTGTCCGAAGACGATCTTGCCTTGTATGAGAAGCTGCGCCAGGCGAAAGGCGGAGTCGTCGTCTCACGTCTCGAGGATGAATGCTGCAGCGCGTGCGGCATGAATATCCCTCCCGCCAAACGCCAGACTGTCGGCAGCATGAGCGACCTGGTCCTCTGCACACAATGCGGGCGCATCCTCTACGCTGGCTGATCGCTACGGCACAAAAGCTTGACCCAACATAAATCCCCGGCTGATTTCCGGGGATTTTCCATGCCCACTTCGCAACGTGATGAGGATCTCAAGCAATCAAGCCCGTCTCTCTCACTCCTTCTTACCCTGCATGTACATCAGAATGCGTTCCTCGACCTCTTCAGCCGTCATGTCCAGGATGGAAATGAGTTTATCCAATCCTCTATGCCCTGCAACGATCTCGACACTGCGCTTGCGAACTCCCAGGATCTCCGCCAGGAATTTGACCAGTGCTGCATTGGCTTTACCCTCCACTGGAGGGGAGGTCACGCGCACCTTCAGCGTGCCGTCATCCCGGATTCCCGCCACCTCCGTCTTGCGCGCGCGGGGTGTGACGCGCACGCTCAACGCGGCTCCGGTTTTTCCATCATGGAGTTTGAATTTTACTCGAGGCACGCCTGCTCTCCTCTCAGGTCAAGATCAGCAACAACTGCACCAAGATGGATTCGATCAGGTCGATCAAGATGATGAGCACCAGCGGGCTGAAATCAAAACCACCCAGGGTTGGAAGTACCCTGCGAATCGGCGCCAGCATCGGTTGGACGATGGAATCCAGCGTCCGCCGGACGGGGTGGTAGGGATCCATGAAGTAGCCAAGGATGATGTCCACCAATACGGCCAGGATCAGCAGGAATGAAAGCGCTCGGATGGCTTGGATCAAGATCAGCATGCTTGGATCTCCTCCACAATCAACTTTGGTATTGTCCTAGGATTCTACTTGATCTGGAGCGCAAACGTCCCCCGCTCGCGGGCCAAAAATTGCCTGGCCGATGCGCACCAGGGTAGCCCCTTCCTCGATGGCAATTTCGAAATCCGAACTCATGCCCATGGATAATTCATGCCAGTTTCCTGGCAGGTGAGCTTCCAAGAAGTTCCGCAATTCTCGCAAGCTCTGGAAGACATCGCGCACATGATCCTTGTCCGAAGTCCATGGCGCCATGGTCATCAAGCCGCGCACTTCCAGGTGTTCCATGGCAAGCACTTCCGAGAACAGCGGTAGGATCTGGGACCATTGATCCTGCTCCCACAGCACCCAACCTGCCTTGCTCTGCTCTCCGGAGACATTGCATTCCAGCAGCACGGGCAGGCGCCGACCAGCCTCTCCAGCAAAGCGATCCAGTCGCCGGGCAAGCTTCAATCTGTCGACCGAATGCACCCAGTCGAAACGCGGCGCCACTGCTTTCGCCTTGCGGCTCTGCACATAACCGACCATGTGCCACACCATGTCTTCCAGATCGATCATAGCATCCAGTTTGGGCAACGCCTCCTCTACACGGTTCTCCCCGAAATGGCGCAGTCCCAAATGGTAGGCACTGTGAATGAACTCGGTTGGATATCCCTTGGTGATGGCCACCAGTTCGATCTCGTCCGGTTTGCGTCCGACCCGATTCGCCGCTTCCGCGATGCGCGAGCGGACCGAGTGCAGACGGCTTTCAATTTGCAGCTTGCGCTGTTCAGTCATCCTGCCTCAATGCGACCCCCACGCCGAAGCGACCGGTCCTGCCATGTTCAGCACGATGTGAGTACCAGTCCTCAAGCGCACAGGCGCTGCACAATCCCGAGATTTCGATCTGGCTTACGCCCTCGCTCTCCAGCAACGCGCGATTAGCGGACCAGAGATCCAGATGAATGCGCCCGTTCCTGTGCCGGAGGTGTTCCCGGGCCTGGTTGCCGAACGCCTGTTTTACGGCCCGCTCCACCTCCGGTCCCACCTCATAGTGATGAGCGGCGATGGAGGGTCCGATGGCGGCGAGCATGTTCTTCGGATCACATCCATACGCGTGCTTCATCGTCTTGATCAATTCGGCAGCCACCTTGCGCGTCGTACCCAGCCATCCGGCATGCGCAATCCCCACGGCGCGACGCACGCTGTCGTAGACCAGGATCGGCACGCAATCCGCGAAACGCATCAGCAGCGTCACGCGTGCATCATCCGTGGCCATGGCGTCGGCCTTCTCGATGGGCGCATCGCCTCTCAGCCCATCCACCACGATCACGCGTGATGAGTGGACCTGCCACACCTCATAGACGGATTCGGGTTTGCGACCCAAACCCTCGAGCAAACGGCGCCGGTTTTTTCGCACATGGTTGGGATCATCCCCCACCGTTGCGCCTACATTCAGAGAACTCCAGCATCCTCGGCTGGCTCCCCCTCGACGCGTGAACACCCCATGGACCAGATCGGAACGATCCAGCGACTGGAATTGATAAAAACGCAGTGATCCTATTTGCTTGAAGGGCACGTGCTGAGTGTATCACGGAGCACAGGTCATCACCAGCAGATTGTTAGGAAGAGGTTTCCGCGGCATCAGCGGCGAATCGGGCGGCAAGCAGTACCCGCGTCTCGTTCATGCTCTCCTCGACATAGGGAAGCGCAAGCCAGATGTTGAACACCCCGAAGAGAGCGCCCGTTAAGGTTCGCAATAGGGGTGTGCTCTCGCGAATCGGCAGCGCAGAAAGCAGCGGAAGGGACAAACCGAAGAAGAGCTGAGAGCCGCCATCGAGACCGATGGGAAGGATCCCGAAGACAAACCACGCCCACATAGGCAGCGGTTTCACCCATTTCCGCAGGAGGGCATATGCCAATCCGGCCACCAATATCCCGCCATAGATGGCCACGTCCCTCTGGCAGAGCGCTACCTTGTAGCCCAATTGGTCGTTCCCCACGAATGTGGATGCGGTTTGATGATCCGTCTCCAGGAAGGACGTGGCTTCCCCATAGGTCTGCCAATCCGTTCCCGCAAGCTCGAGAGGATAGACCGGCTGGTCTCCGAAAAGGAACCAACTCCGAAACGCCAATTGGTGGCAGAGACGCCCGTATAGGGAATAGATCCATGAAGCCGGGCGTTGATAACCCAAATGCATCAGAACCGGTGCTGCAAATGGAATCGCGACATAGAGGAACACGATGAGATTCAACCCCGCCAACCAGTGACGCGCCAGCGCATATACGCCCTTGTTGATGCGCCTCGACCAAGTTCGATCGGTTTGGCTTTGCTCCGGCTTGCTCTCGAGATTGTCCTGAGCCGCCGATAGCGTCACGCGCAAATCGGTTTCGGTATAGGGGGGCCGGAGCGTATAAGGACCGATCTTGATGACGGGAATCTGCTCGTGGTAATGCTCATAGAGCACAGCGTCAGATTCGATATCGACCTGAGTGATCTCGTGAGGAAATTCGGACATGAATTGTTCCAAATCCTCCAATGCTTGATCGCACAACGGACAATGCTGACGCATGTAGATCACGATTCGAATCATGAGCCCATCCCCAGTTGAGAGAGGTAGCTATCGAGCTGCGAACTGGAAATCGAACCGAAGTGTATGGTATGGATGACACCATCCCGTCCGACGATGACGCTGGTGGGAAAACCGCGAATCCGGTACAGGTCCTGCACGGTCTCGTCCGCGTCGATCAGGATCCTGAAGCTCAATTCGTATTCCTGCTTGAAATCGAGCACTTCGTCCAGCGGCGCATCGAAGCTCACCGCCAAAATTTCGAAGCCCTGATCGGCATAGCGCGTATAGCGATCCTGCAGCAGAGGCATTTCAAGCCGGCACGGGCCGCACCAAGTGGCCCAGAAATTGATCAACACCACGTTCCCCTGCAGCTCGCTCAGCGACAAGGTTTCGCCCTCGACATCCACCATTTCAAAATCGGGCGCCATCTCTCCGACAAAAGGAGCCGGTGATCCGGCGGACCCACTCTCCGGATCCGCGTTGGGATCCTCGATGGGTTCGGTTGTCGGCCACACGATGGTCGTGGTTGAGATCTGGGTCGGCGAGGATGTAGCGGATGCTTGAACCGGATCCGAGGTCTGGTGTGAGCCCGCCCCTGGCGCGATGAACCGTGCGACCACCAGTCCGACTGCGATCCCGAGCAGCAATCCCCCACCGAGAACGAGCCAACCCATGTTGCGTCCAGAGAGTTTCTTCATCCAAAGCCTATAACTCGAAATCGATCAAGGGAGTGAAACTCGCCAACAAATGCAGCGTGTTCGTCAGCAGCAGGATCCCGATCACCACCAGGAAGATGCCTGTGATGATCGATAGGATGCGGATCGTCTTCGTGTGTCTACGCATGAGTTCGGTGATCCCCCCGATCCCCAGAGCCGCTAAAAGGAAGGGGATCGCCATTCCGATGGAATAGGCGCTCAGCAGCATCACGCCGCGTGAAACGTTTGCCCCGCTTGCGGCGATGCCCATCACGGCTCCCAGAACCGGACCGATGCAAGGCGACCAGCCGGCCGAGAAGAAGACCCCCATCAAGACCGACGAGAGGTAGCCCAAAGCGGGATTGGGGCGATATTGGCGTCGAGTATCGTAATCGAGGAACGGTATGCGGATCACACCCATGGTGTGCAGACCGAAGATGATGATCGCCACACCTCCGATCCGCCCCAACCATACACGGCTGTCGTAGAGCAGGATGCCGATGGCCGAAGCCGCCATCCCCAGGGCAACGAACACGAGGCTGAATCCGAAGACAAAGGCCAAACCGTGCAGGAAAGTTGTCCAGCGGCTGCGCGCGATCTCCCCACTGGTTGTTACCGACCATCCGCTCAGATAACCGACATAGGCAGGGACCAGCGCCAGCACACATGGCGAGAGAAAAGAAGCCAGGCCAGCGAGAACTGCCAGACCGATTGTGATGGAATTAGGATCCATACCGTCTCACTTTTCCGATCACCCGAACGCCTACTCGCGCACTTCGATCAGCGTGCCACGATTCGGCCAGCGCACCGTCACGTCACCCGGACGATAATCCACTATCGGCGAGGTCCAGCGGAAGAGCCATTTGCTGTCTTCGGGTCTCACGTTCACGCAGCCTCGAGAACGAGGGGTGCCGTAATCATTGTGCCAATGGGTGGAGTGTATGGCTTCTCCCGAATCGGTGAAGACGATCGTCCAACCCACGCCGGGAATGTCGTATCCTGTGACCGCATCTCCACCCGCCATGTGGCGCGAGACCATCTTGCGCCAGGTGTACCAGTCCCCCACAGGCGTGTGCCACCTGCGCACCTCATCATCATCGTAATAGGCGTATCCGGAGGCGATGCGGCAGTAGTAGACCTCCACGCCATTCTCGTAGGCCGAGAGATCCTGGCGTAGCAGCCGGACACGGATGACCTTATCTTCCACCTCGGGCGAGATGGGTGCGATCTCCTCGGCAGCAATGGAACGAAATGCCGATCCATGCGCGTACATGATGATGTTGTTTTCGTCGTGCACCCGATACCAAATCTCGCCATCCGAACCTTCCACGCGCTGGTCCACATTGAGCACCATGGCGTAGTAGAGCCTGTAGACCACAGGGGCATAGGGATCCGGCCTGGAGCGCCCATCCACATACGGCACGGTCACCTCAGTCCAGGTGCCGTCTTCGGGGATGGCATCCAGAAGAGGATTGGAACGGTTGTGCACAGGCTGCGCATAGGAGGACCAGACGAAGCCCAGAGGCGTCTCGAACCACACATGGTTGTGATCGTAGACGCCCTGCCCGACAACCCGGCAGTAGGCTTCGACGACATCGTCCTGACGCAGATAATGCATGACTGTGCTGTCGGGATGGGGCCGTGCATGAACACGAACCGTGTCCTCTGAAATCCGGCACAGATACTCCGCCTCCGGAAAATCATCCTGTCTGGGAATGGCGATGCTTCTTGGAAAGGCTGCTGCAGCCATGCCCAGACTCCCCATCTTCAGGAAATCACGTCTGTTCAAATTCATCACCTCATCGAGTTTGGGTACCCATTCGTCACCAAGATGTTGGCAAGCATACCGGATGCGGTGGCACATGGCAAGGTATGCAGCCTACAGACCTTGCTGTCTCATTGGCTCACTCGATCCAATTTCAGACCGCGCAAGCGAAGGCTGTTGGTGACCACGAAGATCGAGCTGAAAGCCATAGCTCCTGCTGCCAGCATCGGATTGAGCTGTCCGAGGGCAGCGGCTGGAATGAGCAGGATATTGTAGATGAACGCCCAGAAGAGGTTCTGACGAATGGTTCGCAGGGTGCCTTGCGACAGCACGATCGCCTTCGGCACGCTGCGCAGATCCCCTCCCAGAATCGTGATCGGAGCTGCTGCAATGGCGACATCCGTTCCAGTCCCGATGGCGATGCCGACATCAGCCTGCGCCAAAGCGGGCGCATCGTTGATGCCATCCCCCACCATGGCGACCACCCTGCCCCGCCGTTGCAAGGCGGAGACCTGCGCCGACTTTTCTCCTGGAAGGACTTCCGCAAGCACGTTGGGATTCCCATGCTGATCCCCGAAGGGGATGCCCACACTTTTCGCGATCGCTTCCGCAGTCGCCCGATTGTCGCCCGTGATCATGGCGACCTCCAACCCTAATTGTTGCAACGCGTGTACGGCTTCGCTGGCCCCATCTTTCAACGTGTCTGCAATACCCAGCACCGCAGCGGCTCGTCCACCCACGCCAACCAGCACCACCGTCTTGGCTTGGGACTGCAGTTGATCCTTCTTCTCGACCGTTCCATCCAGGTCAAAACCACGCCCTTCGAGCAGCTTGGTGGTTCCGATGACGATCTCGCGTCCAGCCACCTGAGCGACAATCCCCTGCCCCGCAACGGCTTCAAATCGTTCGGGATCTAGTAGCTCGAAATCCCTTTCGCCGGCTGCAGCGACGATCGCCTCGCCCAGAGGATGCTCGGAAACCTTCTCCGCACTGGCGGCCAACCGGAGCAGTTCGTCCTCGCCCTGCCCCCACGAAACCAGATGGATGTCCGTCAACGATGGCTGGCCGCGTGTGATCGTGCCCGTCTTATCCAACACGATGGTGGTCACATCCCCGGCTCGCTCCAACGCCTGGCTGGATTTGAAGAGGATACCTCGCTCGGCTCCCTTGCCCATGCCCACCATGACCGCCGTAGGCGTTGCCAACCCCATGGCGCAGGGGCAGGCGATCACCAGGACAGCCACCATGTTGATCAAGGCACGCGTGAAGGGCGAAGCCTCAGCGCCTGCCTGTGGACCAAGAAGCAACCAGCCCAGGAAGGTCAGTACAGCCATGGCGATTACTGCCGGAACGAAGAAAGCCGACACGCGATCTGCAAGCCGCTGGATCGGCGCCTTGCTGGCCTGGGCCTCTTCGACCAGTTGCACGATCTGCGCGAGAGCGGTTTCCTTTCCCACCTTGGTGGCTTCGAATTGGATCATGCCCAACTTGTTGAGCGTAGCGCCGATCACTTCAGCGCCCGGTCCTTTCTCCACGGGCATCGACTCGCCAGTGAGCATGGATTCGTCCACGCTCGATCGCCCTTCGATGACGACCCCATCCACAGGGATCTTCTCTCCCGGACGAACGAGGACAAGATCCCCGATACGCACATCGTCCACCGAGATATCGCGCTCCTCCCCATCGCGGATCACTCGCGCCGTCCTGGCCTGCAAGCTGAACAGCTTCTTGATGGCTCCGCTCGTGCGACCCTTTGCCCTGGCTTCGAGCAACTTGCCCAGCACGATCAAGGTGATGATCACGGCCGCGGTTTCGAAGTAGAGATGGCCTCCGATCCATCCAAACAACGCCGGCAGGGAGTAGAAATACGCAGCCGATGAGCCCATGGCAATCAGCACGTCCATGTTGGCAGTGCCGGAGCGCAAGGCCTTGTAGGCTCCCAGATAGTATTGCCAACCCACGTAGAACTGCACCGGTGTAGCCAGGACGAACATCGCCCAGTCGTAGGCCGGAGAGATGGCGATGGCTTCCGGAACCAACCCAAAATCGCGCAGCATCGACAGCACGAAGAGCGGCAGGGTCAGCGCAAGACCGACGAAGAGCAGGTGTCGCTGGCGCGCAATCTCTCGATCCCGTGATTGTTGCTCGACATCCTCCATCGCTCCTGCTTCCAGCGGGACTTCGAAACCTGCTCCTTGCACGGCATGCCTGATCTCCGCCTGGGTGATCATGGTGGGTATGTAGCGCACCCGCGCACGCTCGCTGGCGAGATTGACGCTGACCTCGACCACACCCTCGATAGCGCGCAAAGCCTTCTCCAAGCGGCGCACATCATTGTCATCACCGAGCCGCTGGATCAGCAAGTCGGCCTGTCCTATGGCGACGTCATAGCCCGTCTTGCGTACACGTGCGACCATCGTGGTTGCATCCACAGTCTGTGGATCGTAGGAAACGATGGCGCGTTCGGATGCCAGATTGACCGCGGCCTGTTCGATTCCATCCAGTTTGAGCAGGTTGCGTTCAACCGTGGCCACGCAATTGGCGCATGTCATCCCCGTGATCGGCAGCACAAGCTGCCGTTTCGGTTCTGCCACCCATGACCTCCTGGAATCAAATGATCTCTGCTGGTACTAAATCTTCGGGGGATAGTTGATCTCCGTCAGGAGAGCCACGATCCGCTCCTGCGTTGCTGGAGGGCCGAATTCGATCTCGACCTGCTTGTTTTCCAGGGATGGCTCGACTCGTATGACGCCATCCATTTCGGAAAGTTCATTGCGAATGGTGTGAACGCAGTGCCCGCAAGAAATACCTGGAATTACCAACTGGATTGTGGACATAACCTTACTCCTTACTTCATGGTTTCATCGAAACTTTGGATGCCATCGAGTAGACCTCGGAGATCTCCTTGAGCACACGTTCGCGCTCCTGCGGATCGTCGCCCTCGATGGCCGTGATCACGCAAGAATGTAGATGATCGTCCAGGATCTGTGAACTAACCTTGTTCAACGCGGCTTGTACGGCTTGAATCTGGCGGATGACATCGATGCAGTACGCATCCCTTTCCACCATGCGCACCACACCTCCAACATGCCCCTCGATGCTCTTCAAACGTTGTAGCGTATCTGTCTTCTCCATCTTCCAGCCGCTCCTTCCATATCCCCCCCCATATGGGGTGGGTTATCCATAGTGTAATCCATCGATCAGCCCCTGTCAACCATGTCCACGATGCCCCAAAGAATAAACTATGGGATTTTCTATGCATTCCCGTTGGAATCTGCTTAAAACGGCTAATTTGACGCTTCTGGGGTCTACCAGCACGAAGCAACCGCCTCGATTCACCCGAGGGGGGCGGGCAAGTCGAAGCGGTTGCAATCCTAGTCTAACAAAGAATCCTTGAATTCATATGTTCTTTTGTGGATACATAACCTTCTACGGAATTACCAGAAACCCTATCTACCGCTCCCCTACCGGAATGTGCGCAAAGATCATTCGTGGCTGGATGCAGTCGAAGATCGACGGATTCCGCCCTACATCGATCAAGAATCGTTCATCCTATCTTGAACCGATTCCTCAGGGTTCTAGAAGCTGCCAAAGGTCCGCAATGGGACCGGGATGAAGACGATCAGGAACAGGAGAATGCCCGCAATGGCCAGCGCTTTGCGTTTGCCGTCCAGCGGGGTGATCTCGTCCAACGGCTGAGCGGAACGCCTTCCCAACAGAAACAGCAGGGCAGCCCAGAGCCACCACCCATTCCATACCCAGCCCAGAATCACCAATCCGAGGATGATAACGGGCCAAACGATCCTCGCCCGTCTGCCCAAAAGCACGTAGGAGGCATGCCCACCATCGAGTTGGCCGACTGGAATGAGGTTGAGGGAAGTCACCAGCAATCCAGCCCATCCAGCCCAGGCGATGGGATGCAGGAGCACATCCTGACCGCCAAACGGCGCCGGTGAACCGGTAAACACGTAGCGGATCCAATACCAAGCGGGGGAGAGGTTGCCGTAATCCACAGGAGCAGGAAGCAGCTCCCCCTTGGCGATGTACTTGATCGCCAGGTAGAGTATGGAATTACCCTCCAGCACGATCCCAGGATCAGCTTCCGGACTGCTCGGGAGCGGTCCGACCTCGGAAAGGGAAAGTCCGATGAGGAGCACAGGAATGGCAACGATCAACCCCGCGATGGGTCCCGCAAGGCCGATATCCAGCAGGGCTCGACGATTGCGCGGAGGTTCCTTGAGCTGGATGAAAGCCCCCATGGTACCAAAAGTGCTCCCCGGGAAGGGAATGAAGAACGGCAGGGACGCAGCCGTTCCATGATAGCGGGCCGCCAGGTAGTGCCCGGACTCATGGGCGACCAAGATGGCAAGTAAGCTTACGGCAAACGGAATGCCGCTGGGGAGATTGCGGAGAATGGTTTGGAAATAGGTGGCCAGATCGATTTCGATCGGCCCATCGTAGGCATACAGTGCGCCGGCGAAGATGACGCTGAAGACAGTGAGCACGAAGACGCCCAAGTTGATCCAAGGATTGGAGGGACGAGGTTCGATCACTCCCGGGAGGGCGAGCACAAGATGATCCTCGCCCTCTGATTGGAAGACCAGCGTCATGCCTTCCTTTTTGAAGGCGGGTTCCAAGCGATCGAAGGCTTCTTGTGAATCACGGATGAGCTGTCCTCGAAATCGTGCCGCGTACCCATCCTTGCGCCCCCCTCTAACCACCTCATCAACCTGCATCTCTCCCTGTACCTGCGGTAGTAGCCGCTCGATGATGGTCTTTCTTTCCGTTCTTACGTCGTCAGCCATGCAATCCTCAAATGATGGATTACGGGAGTGGATGGGAGTCGAACCCACCGCGGCCCGTTCAACGGCCCGCCACCGGTTTTGAAGACCGGGGAGCCCACCGGGACCCAACCACCCCCATGAGTTAAAAGCATACCGCACGCCATGCGTGCGGGCAAGATGCGATACCTTCAGAGCATCCAGCGGCGGGACATGAGACGCTTGCTCGACTCAACCCAAACTCCTATACGCCTCTAAGTATGCGCTGATTACAAATCTGCTACAATCGTTCTGATGCGTCTTTGACACCATCTGTCTCCCAAGACTCTCTCAGGACTCCGGATCCCATGACATCTCCAAAGACTCGATGCCTGTGAGGGTTGATACAAAGGACGACATTTCCCATGGATGTCCCCTATCCCATACTCGAACATGACCCTGACGAAGAGGCCTACATCGAACCGTCGAAGGTCAACAAGCCTCGAGACATATCCGAGCATTGTGTCCTCTGCTTCTTCCGTGACATCATCGAGAAGGTCGTTCGCGAGAAGCAAGCTAGGATCGCTGTCGACAACCGTTGGGAAGACGGGCCTCATCCGATTTATGAGATCGAACACGCACAACAACGCGTGGCCCTATATCATCCCGGAATTGGAGCTCCATTCGCAGCCGGTTTGCTGGAAGAGGCGATTGCCTTCGGTTGCCGAAAATTCATGGTCTGTGGTGGCTGCGGCGTGCTGGAACAGGGCATCGCTTTGGGGGATTTGATCGTTATTACATCTGCTGTGAGAGATGAGGGTGTCTCCTATCACTACCTCCCTCCATCTCGAGAAGTGGATGTGGATCCCATCGCGATTGCAGCTCTGGAATCGGTCCTACAGGATCAGAGCATTCCCTATCGACTGGGGAAAACTTGGACGACCGATGCGGCCTATCGGGAAACTCGCTCCAGGATCGCCAGGCGCAGGCGCGAAGGCTGCATCACCGTGGAGATGGAAGCTGCAGCCTTGATCGCCGTTGCCCAGCACCGCGGGGTCGTCCTGGGTCAGACACTCTATGCCGGAGACGATCTAAGCGGCGAAACTTGGGATCATCGCGGATGGCAGAGGCACGAAGAGGTCCGCGAAAAGCTCTTCTGGCTGTCCGTTGAAGCCTGCTTGAGGTTATAGCTGCATGCGAAATCACCCTTCGGCAACGAGGTTATCTTCGATCCCAAATTCAACGTCTCCATGGAATCTGGCGCGTTCGTTTTGTCTGCTCTTGGTGCTCACACTTTCAACTACTGCATTGGGCGCTTGCACGCCAAAGGAAGCGGATTCTCCCCCTCCTGCCACGCCCACGGCTGATCCCCATTCCCCACAGCCCCCGTCCCCAACCCCTTCGCCCACCTCCCCCCCGCAAACACCGACCCTCGACCTGGCAGATGATTCGTCGTGGAGTCAAGGCCCTCTCGACGCCGCTGTTCTTCTTGTCGTGTTTTCCGATTTCCAATGCCCCTACTGCAGGCGTTTGATGCCTCTGTTCATAGAACTGGTGGATATGCATCCCGATGAGTTGAGGTTGATCTACCGCCATTATCCGCAGATCTACATCCACGATAAGGCTTCCCTGGCCGGGCAAGCCGCCGAAGCAGCCGGCATCCAAGGTGCGTTCTGGCCGATGCACGATGCACTCTTCGACCGCCAGCAGGAATGGGCCGAACTCGAACTCGACGCCTTCATGGATTGGCTGATAGCTACCGCGGAGGATCTCGGACTCGATCGGACCCGCTTCGAGGATGATCTTGTGAGCGGTCGATATGAACAAATCATGCTGGATTCTTATRCGGAGGCTGTCTCGCTGGGAGTGCCTTGGACCCCCTTCCTCCTGATCAATGGCCAGCCATACACGATCGAAACCACGCTCAACAACCTGGAACAGGCGGTACGGCTGGCTTTGCTTCAAACGCGAACATACACCGAATACCCCCTCATGGAGATCGACAGCCAGGGTGAATACATCGCCCGCCTGCACCTTTCCATCGGAGAGGTTGTCATTCAATTGCTGCCCGAATCGGCTCCTCTGGCTGTCAACAGTTTTGTGTTCCTGGCCAAAGAAGGGTGGTTCGATGGCAACATCTTCTACCGCGTGCAGCCGGGGCATTCTGTCGAGAGCGGAGATCCAAGCGCCTTGGGCTATGGAGGTCCCGGATACCATTTCCCCACAGAGATCGATCCAGCCTTGGACTTCGACACTCCCGGTATGCTTGCGCTGAGCAGCCTTGGCCCGAACACAAACGGCAGCCGCTTCTTTATCAATTTGAAGCCTCTTCCAGAACTCGAAGGAACTCGTACGATCTTCGGACGCGTGATCTCCGGCTTGGAGCTCCTGGACGCCCTTCGAGCCCGCGATCCGATTGAGGACCTGCTGGTGCCTGCCGAAGCCGTGATCCAATACGTAGAAATCGAGGCACGATGAGTGAGATGACTTCAAGAAAGAGCAGCCTGGATAGGTTGTTTCCAATCTTTGCCTTGACGGGAACGATCTTCAGCTTATTGATTGCCATCGGATCCGCGGTGAATGGTTTTTACCATCTTTCCAATGGAAGAAGCGATCAAGCAGCATTGGTTGCGTGGTCAACAATGGCGTTCGCCATCTTGTTCCTGGCTGGAATTCCTGGAGCATATTGGTCGCTCAAGGCCTTGAGAGGGAAAAGCTTACCTTTGAAGAAACCAAGCACGCGCTGGGCGATGGTTCTCGTCATCATTCCATTGGGGATCTGCCTCGGCTCCGCATCGATCTTCGGATTCAGCAATCCGTCTATCTTCCAAGCCATCGGATATGTGCTCGCCATCACCACTGTGGTTTTCACGGTGGTCTTGATCCTGCGTTGGATCGGCCCACCCCTCTCTCCACGCAGGGTATGGGGCCACTTCCTGATCGGTCTCTACGGCATTCCGGTGATAACCCTGATCGGCGAGTTGTTGCTCTTTATTCCGTCCCTGCTGTTGTTGGGTACGGGACTCATGCTCTCCTCGGAGGGACAAGCCCTTCTGGAGTTGTTGACGAACTCCGTATACATCGATCCAGCCGTTCTCAACGAGAGCATGCAGAATCTGATCATGGAACCCTGGGTCATTGCTGTGATCTTCGTCAATCTCGCAATCCTGGTACCTCTCGCAGAGGAAGTGATCAAAACCATGGCCATCTGGCCGTTGTTGCGACGCAAGATTACCCCTGCGCAGGGCTTCCTGGGCGGAGCCCTCGCCGGCGCAGGCGTGGCTTTGTTCGAAGCTCTCTTGATCTCCGAACCCGGTGAAACCTGGTTCATGATCCTCATCGGGCGCTCTGGAACCACACTCATGCACGTCTTCACGGCCGGCATCACCAACTGGGGACTCGTGGGAGCGATCCAGGACCGAAAATGGAAACGCTTCACACTGACCTTCTTGGCGGCAGTCGCGCTGCATGGGATCTGGAACGCAAGCTCTCTGGGGGCTGGCCTGGCCGGGCAGGTTATACTCATGGAACCCGAAGGACCGGCTGTTGCGTATGCGGCAGCAGTCGCGTGTGCAGGATCACTGGCGATGTTGGCTATGACGGTCTTGACGCTGGTCGGAATCCCATGGCTCGCCCGCAACCTGGTAAGGGCGGAATCCGAGACGATCTAATCTTCCGAGGAGGGTTGCGTGGATTGATTCTTCGTTCCCCGCCGGACATGGCGATAGATGTAGTAGGCAAAACCGGCGACCAGCACGATGGCAATCGGAATGTCGAAGGGGCGCATGATGGCTCTCAATTCCTCCCAATGAGCGCCAAACACATACCCCCCGTACGCTAAACCTCCACACCAGATGAAGGATCCTACAAACGTCAAGAGTGTGAACGTTGAGAGCCTCGTGCGAGCTATGCCTGCCGGGAACGAGATAAACGTACGCACGATGGGAAGAAGACGAGAGATGAACGCGGCCCAATCCCCCCATCGGGCGAACCAGCGATCGGCCATATCCAAGTCATGATTGCTGATGAGCAAATACTTGCCATAGCGATTCAGCAGGGGACGCCCGCCCCAAACACCCAGGGCGTAAGATAGAAGGGACCCGATCGTGCATCCCAATCCACCAAAGAATCCTCCCTCCCAGATCGCCTGCCAAACCGTCCCCCCCCGAGCCTGGACGAGCAGCCATCCCGAGAGAGGCATCGTGACCTCGCTGGGAATCGGGATATTGGCACTTTCCAAAGCCATGATCCCCACGACGCCGACCCAATCCATGGCCTCAAAGAGCTTGGTTAGAATCGCGACGATCTCATTTTCGAGCCAAATCGGCATCATGACCTCCATCTATCCCGTATTGATTGAGTATAGGGCCAATTCGCTTCGTACGAATTGGCGCATTATAGTCCAAGCGTCCCAACACCTCAACGCTTTTCATGGCAAGGATTTGCGGTTATAGTTGATTCTGCATTCCGGAATCAAAGAGCTTCAGTTCCAGCAACATCGATTCAAGAGGATTGTGAGCATGATGACTACACGCAATGAGCTGCTGGTTGCACGCCTCCGTGACCTTCAATCATCATCGCCCGATGTCGAAGCCTCGGCCATCATCAGTGTGGATGGCTTGACGATTGCTTCGGCACTTCCCGCGCATGTCGAGGAGGACCGCGTTGCTGCCATGTCAGCGGCAATGCTCTCGCTTGGTGAGCGTATCGCCACCGAACTCGGCAGAGGCACCCTGGATCAGGTGTACATCAGGGGCGGAAGCGGCTATGTGGTCTTGATGTCTGTCGGTGCAGATGCTGTGCTTACAGTTTTGGCCCACGAGCAAGCGAAACTAGGCTTGCTGTTCCTGGACATGCGCAGGGCTGCAGAAGATCTCAGCAACATTCTCTGATTCCCTTACGGAGAGCAGAATTGATTTCAATCCCCAAAAGTGGATACTTCCTTCCGAACCGATTCGCGTTCATTTTCCTGTATGCGATGGAAGATGTTCTGGGCATCAACGGCGTCAAGGCGATTCTGCATATCGCCAACCACAGCCATTGGATCGACAACCATCCTCCCGATAATCTCGACCGTGAGGTAGATTTCGCAGCGTTCTCCTCGATCAATGCCTCACTCGAAGAGATTTACGGAGCTCGAGGTGGGAGAAACCTGGCGCGACGTTCGGCCTGGAGTATGTTCGAAAGAGCGCTCAAACACGTAGGAGGCATCACGAGCGTCGTCGATCTTGCGGTCAAGGTTCTCCCCGCGCCTGTCGCCATGCGCCAGGGTCTGAAGGGAATCTCGCTTGCATTCAGCAAGGTCAGCGACCAAATCGCGGGCGTGGAAGATCTCGGTGATGCGTATGCCTTTTCATTCCGGCGTTGCGCGACGTGCTGGGGACGAAGTTCCGGCGAACCGGTTTGTTATGCAAACATTGGTTTGCTCGAAGAAGCCCTGCGCTGGATGACAGGTGGGCAGAGTTTCCACATCCAAGAGGTTCAATGTATTGCCATGGGCGATGAAGCCTGTGTGTTCCACATCGGCAAGAAACCCGTGGATTGATCCATCGCAGATTGTTCCGCGGAACCAAGCATCTTTGCTGCAACAAGGCAGCTCGATACCCATCATGGTCTGATCATGAGCAAACTCATCGTTATCATCCCTACATACAATGAAGCCGAGAATCTCCCCATCTTGGTGGCCGAGCTCTGGGCGCTATCCATCCCGGATCTCGAGATACTCGTCGTCGATGATGCATCTCCCGATGGAACCGGCGAGATCGCTGACGAATTGGCGAAGCGGCAACCCCAACGCATGTCCGTCATGCATCGTCAGGGAAAACTCGGCCTCGGGTCGGCCTACCTCATGGGTTTTCAGAAGGCCTTCGAGCGTGGTGCGCAAGCCATTGCGCAGATGGACGCCGATTTCTCTCATTCTCCCTCGCACTTGCCCGAATTCCTTGAGAAACTGGAAGATTCCGATGCTGTCTTTGGATCGCGCTACATACCCGGCGGACAGATCGACGAAACCTGGAGCATCTGGCGTCTGGCCCTTTCCTCCTTTGGGTCGTTCTACTCCCGGAAGATCACGGGGCTGCGCGTGCAGGATCCAACGGGTGGCTTTCGCCTTTGGCGACGTGAGACGCTCATGGGCATGCCCCTGGACGAAATCCGCTCCAGCGGATATGTCTTCCAAGTGGAAATGGCTTACGTTGCCGAACGTCTCGGATACAAGATTATCGAAGTACCGATCTTCTTTGCCGAACGGCGCTTGGGAAAATCGAAAATGTCATTCCGCATTCAATTGGAAGCCAGCCTGAGGGTGTGGCAAGTGCTCTTCACCCACAGGAAACTCAATCCCTCTCACCGGCGCTCACTGAGTTAGGGTCTCCCACGATGTCCTCAGGATCCTTTGCATAAGCCTTCGCCATGAGCACCCATTCATCCAGGCTGAGCTCCTGAGCTCTCGCCTTGGGTGCGATACCGACCTCCCCGAGCCAAGAGACTACCTGCGCGGTTGGAATGGATAACCCGGAAGCCAATGCATTGCGCAGCTGTTTGCGCTTCTGCTGGAAACCAGCGCGTGCAATCTTGAAGAAGGTCGGGATCAAGCCGGGGGCGGCCATGGGTTCGGGATGGAGATCCACTCGCAGGATCGCTGAATCGACCTTGGGTCTCGGGTGGAAAGCGCCCGCCGGGATGCGCGCCATGATCCGGGGAGATCCGTAGAGGCGCACACTCAGAGCCAATAAACTCATCCGTCCGGGTCCCGCTACAATGCGCTCTGCAACCTCACGCTGCACTGTGAGCACGATGCGTTCCGGACACCTGGGAGCCTCCAGGAGACGCCGGATCAGCATGGAGGTGATGTTGTAGGGGATATTGGCGACCACGCAATACGCGCCCTCCCCCACCAATGCGTTCAAATCCTGTTCAAGGATGTCGCCATGAACGAGCGTGATGCCTGGATGGGAACCCACAACTTCACGTAGCGCTGGAAGTAGATTCCGATCGATCTCCACGGCGATGACTCGCCGTGCCGCACGCGCCAAGCACAGGGTCAAGCTTCCGACGCCCGCTCCGATCTCGAGGACCGTCTCCTCTCCCCGAAGTTCCGCTGCTTCAACGACCTTCTTCAAAGCACCTTGAGAAAAGAGAAAATGCTGACCAAGACGCCTGGAGGGTCGCACGCCATGTCGGCGTAATAGCGCATGCCAATCGGATTGGATTGGAGAATGATCGATATCTTCGTCCATCGTCAAGAGTCCTGTTTACGTCTGTAGGAAATCCGTGGATTCGCCCACACCATTGTAGCTAATAATAAGATAGCATGACGCCTCCAAGAAGGGGTTCTGGAGGCGTCCTCATTACCTGATGCGCAGTCGATCACAGTCTTCCGCCGGGCGTTTCCATCCTTCAATCCATCAAGACCTTACTCGGTCAGGGACAGTGGTCTTCCATGGATGAAATCATCAATGTATTCACTGACCGCATTCGCATCTGCAAACAAAGCCATGTAGCCTTGATAGTTAAAGCCTTCGGAAAAGGTCTCCTGGGGAATACTCACAAAATGAACGTCTTCCATGGTGAGTCCGAGCCCCAGGCATGTCAGTTGTGAGACCTGCTCGAGACTGAGATCCGTCATCACCCTCCCGTAGAACGATTCGACCAGCTCCGGAATGGCGGTGATGACACTCGGATCCATGATACGCTCTCTGAGCTGGATGAGGATTTCATTTTGGCGCTCGTGGCGACCGAAGATGCCATTGATGGAGCGGATGCGGGCATAACGCACAGCCTCCAAGCCAGAGAGCCAGTGAGCTCCTGCTGTGAAATAACCATGCTGTGGGGCCATGGGCAAGTATGGCGCCTGCCGGTCGTCTATCGTCTGGTAGATGTAGATGGGAACGCCGCCGACAGCGTCAATGGCACTCGATAGTGTGGTCATGTTGACCACGACGTAGTTCTCGACCTGGACCCCGAAATTCGCATCCAGCGTACGAGCGAGAAGACCTGCTCCAAAGCCTGAAACATCCGAACAATTCATGCCTTCGGTGCCGTACAAGTAGGACTGATTCAACAAGCCTGCGGTGCTGTTTTCACATCCGTACCGGCTTGGAATGGTGTCTGGAATATTGACTTGGAGCGAGCGTGGGATGTCCAGTGCGGAGATCTCTTGGTTGACGAAATCCACCCTGACGAGGCGAATGACATCAGCCAGACCCCTGTAATAGCTGTTCCATCGGTAGTCGGTGCCAACGGCCAAGATCAACATCGAAGGGGGACCACCACAGACCGGTTCGGGTGTTGCTGTAGGGGTGGGTGGAACAATCGTTGGCGAAGGTTCTTGAGTTTCAATACTCTCTGTCAGCGCAGGTGTTTCGCTCACTTGATCGGCTTGGATTTGGGTCATGGTGCGTGTGGGAAAAGACAATTGCGGGCCCAGAGGACGTCGCCATATCACCAAGACGTACACCGCACCTGCAACGACAAGCACAAGCAGCGCCACTCCAAGCCATTTCAGAACTTTCTTGGCAATAGTCCAGGCATTCATTGCTTCGAACACTCTCCTTTGTTTCCGCTGATCCGTCAGGACGCGCCTATTGAGAAGCAGGGTTGTCCACGACACGGGCATCAGACGGAGAGAGTATTGTAGCAGAACATCGCTCTTCCTGGGGTTCCAAATCGCGAATATCAACCAAACACATCAGCGGGAGAAAAGGGTTGTTCAGACGCTGAGATTCCCTCCGAAAAAGCCCCCAGGAACTGCATCTGGAGGCTTGGCTTTCCAACTCAAGGGAATTCAAGTTTTCCCCATTCCAACTACTCATGGATCATGGTCTGCTCCCCCAAGATGAATTCGGAAAACAGACCACGGATGACTTCGTGATCGGTGTACAGGACTGAATCCCCACGGAAATTCCGACCCTCCACGAATAGATCCGATGGAAGCCCCACAAACTCGATCTCATCCATCGAGAGCTTGAGACTCAAGCAGGCAAGTTGCGAGATCTGCTCCAAACTGAGATCGGTCCGCACACTTCCATAGAAACTCTCGATCAATCCTGGAATGGCCGTCACGATGGCTGGTTCTGTGATGCGCCTTCGAAGCTGGACAAGGATTTCGTTCTGACGATCGTGGCGACCGTAGATGCCGCCAATCGAGCGAATGCGTGCGTAGCGCACGGCCTCCGCTCCTGTGAGCCAATGATTCCCGGCGGAGAAATATCCATTGATGGGGGCTGGAGGCAGCGTAGCCCGCTGACGGTCATCGATCGTTTGATAGACATAGATCGGTACGCCGCCGATGGCATCGATTGCATTCGCCATAGATGCCATGTTGATAACAACATAATTTTCCACTCGCACCCCGAAGTTCACCTCCAACGTCCTCGCCAGAAGTCCTGCACCGTAACCCGGCACATTGGAATACTGCATGCCTTCCGTTCCCCAGAAGTAAGCCTGATTGAGCGCCCCGGAAGGAGTGCCGAGATTGGCCAGGCCTGTTGCGTTGAGATCCGGAATATCGACTTCGATCGCGCGCGGTATGTCCAGCGTTGAGATTGCAGGGTTTACGAAATCCACCTTGACGAGGCGGATCATATCCGCCAATCCATAGAGATAACTGTTGGGGCGGTAGTCGATGCCCACAACCAGGATCAGCATCGAAGGTGGCCCACCGCAGACCGGCTCCGGAGTGGGCGTGCTTGTAGGTAGAATCTCGGTGGCTGTGGCTTCCGGAGTTCCGGTATCCATGGGTCGAACAGTGGTAGTGGGTGGCCTCGTAGATGCCTGTGTCGCTGTGACAGTGGGCAGATCTAAGGCAGGGCCGAGAGGTCGTCTCCAGATCACAGCCACAAACACCAAACCTGCTGCAACCAGGACGGCCAGCGACACCCCGATCCACTTCAATACCTTCTTGGTAACTCCCCAGACCCTCTTCATGGCGCGAGTTTTCTCCGTGTGCATTCGCTGGAGGCGGATGCTACGATCCCTGCTGATCCCTGGTGTACATGACGAGAAGAGACGCCATTATAGCAGAATCGATCCTCACACATTGGCTGGGCAGGACCTTCAATCCCGAACGTACAAGATCCACATGATCTCACTGGGAACCGGCGTGAGGAAGTAGACCGTAACGTTGCTGGCCCAGGAGACCCAATCATCTTCTCCGTATGCCAGATCGATCCAATGCCGTCCGCGAAGGCCCCACCCCGTATCGCCGACAATGCCGGGGCCATATCCTGGAACGTAGACCTGGGTGAGTGCCATGTAGTCATACCACTCCGGCAGGAAGGCAACGAGGCCCTTTTGAACGGGCAATCCGCTGCGCGCGGTGTAGCTGCATATGGTCGATCCCGGACCGAGGCGGCACGGGGAATACGACGTGGCGAACATCTCGACAGCCCGCCAGTATTCGATCGGCCCATCGGGTGTGCTCAGCGTTCGAATGACGATCATGGTTCCATAACCGATGATGCGGGGTTCGGGCTCACGGACCACCCACTCGCCCTCGATCGTTCGCCCGGCCTCGATCCCGTTCTCCAACCGCACGCGCACGCGGCTGGCGTTCAAACCATAGGAACCGGTTTGCAGTACAACCTCGTTGTCGATCTCGATTTCCGGTGCGGGCTGGTAGAAACTGGGGAAGGGAATCGCTGCTTGCTCGACGAGGACCTGCTCTTGAACGCGGATCACTTGGATCAAACCACTCTCCGGTATAAGAGCGTTGAGGGCAGGAACGGCGTAATCCAATCCCACCAACGCCACACCGGCGCGCGATAAAGCCTCCCCTACGGTGTCAGCGACCACGCGAACATCCAGCGTATTTCCATCCACCTCGATCTGTAGCGGACGCGAGCGGAGAACGTTGACCAGCATCTGATTCGCCAGAGGCGTCTCGGTCGAGGGGATGACCTCATCCCCTTCGACGATCTGGATGCCGTTCTCCCACAGCGCTTCACCGATCGTGGAGGCAGCGGAGCGGATCACCAGGTCTTCCCCATCGATATCAAGAAGGATGTTCATGGCTCGCTTCAAGCGCAGTTCGGACGGTCGCAGTTCGGCATCGATCATCGCTTCCGTCAACCGAACACCGTCCGCCCACAGCCGATCCCCCTCCTCCATGGAAACACCCGCTGCGTATAAAATGCCGACCGGCGAGATCTCCGCTGTGTGGACCCACTGCGCTTGGTTATCGATCTCCAGCCACACACGCCGTACGCGCCGGAGCTCGATCACATCGCCTTCGGCGATCCTGCGATCCCGATCGGGGAAGACCTGATCATCAGGACCAGGTTTGTATCCGGCGCCATTAAGGGCGGAAGCCACGGTTCTCGCTCCGCTGCGAATCAGCATGCTTTCGCCATCGACGATGAGGACGATGTCCTTCTTGAACGCAGCAGAGAGGACCAAGGCGGCAAGCAAAACGATCAGCGCCGCACCGCCGAGCATCAGGAATTTGGGATTCGATCGCAACGGCTTCAGGAATTGCATGCTCCGATCAGTATACCAGAGCGGCATGAGACAGGGTGCTTCACTCCATCGCATCTTTCCGCATGGAATTTTCACCCGGCCCGGGGCGTCGAAGGCACTGATGCACGACCCACGGAACATCCACCAGCAGGACGTGGACGGAGACGCATTGCAGAACAGCGGAGAAAGGTCCCAGGTGAAAACCAAAGAGATGAAGCACGCCTGCTGTAGCGATCGGGGGTGACTCCCCGAGGTACGAGACGACTTCATCCCTAGAGGCGGAGAGGGTGGGATTTGAACCCACGGAGCCTTGCGGCTCACGCGCTCTCCAGGCGCGCGCGTTCGGCCAGACTACGCAACCTCTCCGTGGAATCGCCGGTGTGGAGATTCCCACCCGGCGAGAGAGATTATATCATGATGCGATTTGATCCTCAGGTTTCTCCAGACTGGCACCGGGGAAGATCGAACGAAAAGCTTGCGGCGCGAAGCGTGCGACCATATCCGTGGAAAGCCCGTTCGCCTTGCAGATTTCAGCGTAGAGATCAGCGCTGGAACGCCGCCTGCGCTCCTGCGTTTCGACATCCAGCTCCCACAAGCCGAAACGCTGTGTCCAACCCCGCTCCCATTCGAAATTATCCACCAGACTCCACCAGAAATATCCACGCACGTACCAATTGAAGTTGACCGCCCGCCAGACCTCCCGGACATGCGATGCCAGATAACGCGGTCTTATACGATCTTCGGCATCCTCCACGCCGTTTTCTGTGATGTAGATCGGCAATCCGAAACCATGCGCCCATTGGAGAGCCTTCCACATGCCTGCGGGTTCGTTGGCGATGAAATCGCCCGGGCTAAGATCGGCATCCGGTGGGAAGAAGCCGCGCGTGAACAGCTCCGTGGGTTTGCGAAGGTCGAAGGTCACGCGTTCCGTGGTGTAGTAATTCAAACCGAAGAAATCCTGCGTGTTAGCCGCTTGAGGAAATCTCTCGCGACGTCCCATCATATGGAATTGCCCCGTGCTTACGGCTTGGGGGAAGGAGTCGTTGAAGGTTCGTGATCGAAAGTTCGTCACCCAGCGATCGAGGGGGCTCCACATGCGTGCAGGGTTCATGCCTCGGTAGTGATGAGCCACTCCCACGGAGGCTTCTGGTTGGATCTCATGGATGGAATGATAGGAAGCCGCGTGGGCCAGCACCATGTTGCGCATCGCCTGATAGAGTTCGCGCATGCTCCCTCCACCAGGAGGGAAACCGCCGTTCAGGAAGCCTTCATAGCCGAAGACGTTGGGTTCGTTGATGGTGATCCACAGCTCGACCAAATCGGCCAGTTCTCCAACCACAAGGCGCGTATAACGCTCGAACCACTCCACAATCTCATCTGCCAGCCACCCGCCCTGTTCCACCATCCAGATCGGGTTTGTGAAATGGTGCAGTGTCACCATCGGCTTCAGCCCGCAATCGATGGCCCCTTTGATGATCTCGCGATAACGCTCGATTGCGTTATGGTCCCACTGACCGGGCATGGGCTCGATTCGACTCCATTCCAACGACAGACGATGTGCATTCTGTCCATCCGTTGCGGCGCGATCGAAATCCTCCTTCCAACGCCCGGCCCACCACTCACACGCCTTTCCCGATCGATGTCCGTTCCGTATGCGTCCCAGTTCCTGTTCCCACAGCCACCAATCGTTATTCGTGTTTTCACCTTCCACCTGATGCGAGGCAGTAGCCGTACCCCAAAGGAAGTTGGATGGGAAGGTGTAGATCGCCTCGATCATTTAGACCTCCGTTTTTTCACTTTCTTGCACGAGCGTGGCTTGGGCTGTGAACAATCGTATCCCCGTTGTGCGGAAGCCCATCTTCATGGCCTCTGCTCTACCTTCCGAATCATCGTCCACGGCACGGTAGAGAGCGATTATGCGGTCGGCAAGCAGATGATTGGCCATCATGCTCAAAACGGCCATATGGAAGCCCCGCGTGACCGCCACAGGATCGGCTTCGATATAGACCTCGGCGAAGTGCTCCCCCATCCAGTTCAACCCAGCTGCAGCCTGCAATACCTCCCCGGAACGGATTTCGAAACGCGGCCATCCATCCGGCGTGATCGATTCGACGACCAGGACGTTGATCTGCGGCACGAATATGGAGACATCCAGACGCAGGAGTTCTGCGTCCTTCACGCCCTCCAGATCCACGATCTCCTGAGCCCAGGATTTCTGCCCGATGGGTAGATCCAGGAGCACGGGCATTTCGGGTTTCAGCGCGGCTTGCAGAAGCGCCTCGAGGCTCTCGGCTTGACCCACAAAGGGCACGACGAGCGGCCGAAATAAATCCAACCCTGTGCGTGCCATCACCAGGAAGGCTCGTGGAAGACTATTTTCGGGGCCATGCGTATAGAGGGTCACACGGTCCCCCGAGTGATCGAGCGCATAGTATGCAACCATGGCGTCAGCTGCCGAACCCAGCGCCAGGAGTTCCGCTAATTGTTTGCGTTCCGAGGTTGGAAGAATGTGTATGTCGTTCATGATGGCGCGATTGTAACCCCGTCATGCCGTTGGGCAAAGGAAGCTTGCACCGGATCGCGTTGCTGAGTTATAGTTGAACCATTCGGATAGCCGGAAGAAACCATGGGACGCGTCGCCAAGGTTTGTATTAGCGCGTTTATGCTCGGCGCTTGTTTGCTGATCGGCTGCACGTCGAATCAGCCTTACGCCGGGTTAGACGCGTTCGGCGACATCCCCATCGCACCACAGCTCGAAAGTTTCTGGTCGGCTCACGGCGGCCTGACCACCTTCGGCCCTCCCATTGAGGCCGCGCGTGAAGACGGCCACCTGCTTCGTCAAGTATTCCTCAACGTCGAACTTGTCGTGGATCGGAACTCCGCCACCAGCTCGGTCGATCTGATCCCCCTCGGCAGAACCTTGGGGCTGGCTGAGCCAGCGGTCAGCCCGATCGGTTCGAGCGGATCTCAATACTTTTCCGCCACAGGCCATATTTTATACACGGGCTTCACGCAGGTTTACTCAGCTTTGGGCGCGGAGCCCGTCGTCGGTGCGCCGATCAGCGAAGTCAAATTCCGCCAGGGTCTGGTCCTGCAATATTTTGAAAACATGGGATTCTACAGGGAAGAGAACGAAGCGCCTTCGGAGGTCCATCTTCTGGCATACGGATTGGCCTCCCGTCCCGATCGCGGCATGAACATGACTCAAGATGTTCAATACGTGCTGCCGCCGGAAATTCTGCTCAGACCTTTCGGGGATTTCATGGACCGCTTCGGCGGTGAGGCCTTGTTTGGCCCCCCTCTCACGGAGCCCTTCTTCACCCAGGACGGAGCCATCGAACAGATCTACGAACGTGCCGCATTCTATACCAGCGTGCGCAACTCGGCCCAGGTTCAACTTCGCCCTCTGGGTGAGTCATTGGGACCGGCGGAGGCTCCCGTCGCACCGGTTGAGGATCCGGATGCGCTCTTCTTTCCGGAAACCGGGCATAACGTACGTTGGGCATTCGCAGCATTCTATCGAACGCATCAGGGCGAGCAGATTCTTGGGCTTCCACTGGAAGAATCCCACATCGAGGGCGGCGTTCTCGTGCAACGTTTCCAATATGGAGAGCTTACCTACCACTACGATCTTCCGAGCCACCTGGCCATTCAATTTGCTCCCCTGGGGCTTGCCTACCTCGAGAGCAAGGAAATCGGCAGCGTGCCTCCAACACCGGTTGCTTCGCGATCCACTCCCACAGCGAATCCCCACCAAGCTCCTTTGGTCGTCATCGTGAAGACATGGCCCGAAAAACCCATGATCCCCATCGGGAGTTCGCAATGGATCTGGATCGAGATCCTCCTGCAGGACGGCATGCCGTGGGTCAACGCAACTCCCCTCGTGGTCGTACATGGGCCGCGCGGCGATATCTATCCCATCGTTCCGGCGACCAGCACGGAAGGAAAGACGTCCTTCATCCTTGCGCTCGATGATCTGCAACCCGGCGAGATCGTGAACTACGAGGTCGTGGTTTCAGGCGACTATGGGATCGGCTACGCGTTAGGTCAGTTCGCAGCAATCTGGAGCACAGCGTCTCCCTGATCGAAGCGCATCAAATTCAAGGCTGAGATTCTAGGGAGCAGCGAACGCTTCTGTCAGGATCTGAAAGTTCCGAATGGGGGGGCCAAGACTGAAGAGATCGAGCTGTACTGCGATCTGCTGCCCTGGTGATACCACCTCGCTCGATTCCCACATGTTGAAGCCTACTACGTTGTTGCCATCATCCAAGGCCAGGACGAGCATGGTAATTTTCTCGGCGTTAGACGGCGCGCCAGCGGCCAGTGAAACCGTTCCACCCAACCGCCAATGAGCCGATTCCGGAAGCGCCTCCAGAATCTCCAAGTTGGCTTCGACTGGCAGGTAGCGGTCAGTCTCGGGCGCTAGCTCGAAGGCGGTCATCAGGGTGGCGATTGCCCGCGCGTAAACCGGCGATGGAGGCGGGAAGAAGACTCCCAGGGGCATGGTTTTCCCCGCTTCCAGCAGGTTCAAGGGACTGTAGGCAACAGCACTGGCCACCGCCTGACCCAGCGCATCGATCAGTGTGATCGATGCGGACAGCCCCTCGAGATTCCTCCCATCTCCAGCACTCGCCGTCGTCAAGCACCAAAGTCCGCCCGACGGCGTCCGGAAGCACGAAACCGCATCCAGCTCGACCGGAACGGGTGTGACCACAGGAAGCTGTGTGTCGGCATCCTGATGATCGGCAATCGGGATGATCAAGGAGGAACCGATCGAAAGGAAACGCGGATCGATGCCTGGATTGGCGGCCAGGATGTCATCAATCGTCACTCCATGCAGGTAGGCGATGTAGTAGAGGGTCTCGCCTTCTTGTATTGGATGCGTGAAGGGCGTCGGCGTGGGGCCCTGTGTGGGTGTGAGCAATGTCGGGATTGGCATTAAACTCGGTTGGGGAGAGGGCGTCACGCTTGCGTACGCCCTCAGAGTTGCCGTTCCTTGCGTGCCCGAAGACGCACCGGGAATGGAACACCCAGTCGATCCCATCAGCAGGGCAAAAGCCAGGAGAATAGACCATTTTCGGGACAAAGCGAGGCGATTATACCAAAGCCGCCTGATAACGATGATGCCTTACATTTGCCTGCGGATGCTCACAAGAGTATCCTATGCGTGAAGCTGTGAATCCTCAAGAAGCATGCGGAATTCCGAATCACAACCACCAGCATTTGTTACGAAGATTCCCTTCCTTCGGGAAAGCATCCTGGAGTCACGATCATGATTGATCCTGCACATCCCCAGAAAGGCCCATGGGTTGCTGATCTCAGAGCTGGCGACACGTTCATGGGGTTTTACCTTGCGCGCAATGCCCAATTGAGAACCTTCCGCGATCCAAGCCGAGGACATTATCTGCGCATGAACATCATGGACCGAACCGGAAGTATCGAAGCCCGTGTGTGGGAAGACGCTGAGGAAACGGCTCATCTCCTTCACGAAGCCGCGATCATCAAGCTCGAGGGCGAGGTGGAAGCCTTTCAGGATCGACTGCAGGTGCGCGTACTGCGTCTGCGTCTTGCCGAAGCAGAGGAAAGTGATCGCACGGACATGCTAGCCAGCACGAAACGCGACGTCAAAACCATGATCCAGGCCATCGATGACGCGATCGCCAAGCTCCAAAATGAGAACCTCAGAAGCCTGCTGGAGCATTTCTTCAACGATGCTTCGTTTCGCAAGGCATTCCTCTCCGCTCCGGCCGCCCGCCGCATTCACCATGCCTACCTCGGGGGCCTCCTGGAGCACACCTTCGAAGTCCTGCAGCTCAGCAAACCGCTCATCGATCTCTATCCCGAAATCGATCGCGACCTTCTGGTTGCCGGCATCCTGCTGCATGATGTAGGGAAATTGCGCGAGTTTACCTGGGAAACGGACATCGAATACAGCGACGAAGGGCGTTTGCTCGGACATGTCGTCCCTGGAGCGGAGATGGTGGCAGAAGCTGTGAGACATTTGGACGGTTTTCCAGAAGAGCTCTCCATTCGTCTTCAACACCTGATTCTTTCTCACCACGGCCGCTATGAATGGGGCTCACCTCGAAGGCCGAAGATCATTGAAGCCGTCGCCCTCCATCACCTGGACAACCTCGATGGCCAGGTGAATCGATTCCACTGCCTGGTAGCCGCCGCCAAACGTGCGGGCCGTTCCTGGACGTTGTACGATTACATGCTGGGTCGTTCTCTGTACGCTGGTCCGGATGATGATCTGGCGATCGAGGAACAGGGCATGACCCAATGACCATTCCCAGATTGCATGCATCCGGTGGTCAAACCTCATGAAAAACAAAGTCTGGACACATCTACTCGGGTGCGCTACAATACACTCTTGATGCCAAGCTAGTGAGGAGAAAGTCCATTGGCCAATACACGTTCTGCAAAGAAACGCATTCGACAAAACGAGAAGCGCCGCATCCGCAACAAAAACGTGCGCACTCGTACGCGCGGGTTCATTAAACGCGCCCGCCTGGCGATCGAGGAAGGCAATCCCGAGGCTGCAAATGAAGCCGTGAAGATGGCCATCAGCCAGATCGATCGCGCCAAGTCGAAGGGCGTGCTGCATCCCAGGAACGCTGCTCGCCGCAAGAGCCGGCTCATGAAGCACCTTACTCCGCTGCTCGATTCGAAATAGCGCTGGCTTCGTTTCACCGGCATGCCGCGACGCACCACCTGGTGCGTCGTTTTGTTTTGAGCAAGGCCTTGCGTGCTATAATCGCTCCGTCCTTCGAGGTGCGAATGTTTGATCTCCAACTAGCCCAAGCCACAAAATTGGTGCGCAAAGGTTTAAAACACCTTGGATTGCCCGCGCCTGAAGAGATCGCATGGACCTCGACGCCGTTCAGTGGCCAATGGGGATTTGGAACCACAATTGGTTTTCAAATCGCGGCAGAAGAAGCTCGAAGCGGGAAGAAGGTTCAAGTGCCGGTTCGGGCTGCAGAAATCGCCGATTTGCTTCTCAAAGAGATCGGCATACCGCAGGGCTTTGCGCGCGCTGAAGCCGTTCGAGGCTACCTGAACCTGTACGTCCAGCCGACCGAGTACGCCCGCACTGTTGTGGATGCTGTCCTCAAACAAGCCGAAGGTTTTGGCCAAGGCAAGGCCAAATCCGAACGCGTGATGGTGGAATACGCACAACCCAACACCCACCATTCCTTTCACATCGGGCATGCGCGCAATGCCATCCTCGGCGAGTCGCTTGCCCGAATCGTCGAATTCGCCGGCTTCGATACCATCCGCGCCTCCTATCCCGGAGACATCGGATTGGGCGTGATCAAATGCCTGTGGGCTTACAAGCGTTTCCATGACGGGAAGGAACCCGACGGGGTACACGAGCGCGGCCAATGGCTGCTCTCGATATACACCGAAGCCAACGCTCTCCTGGGTTTGGATGAAGAAGACGAGGATCTCAAGCCCACCGAACGCCCGGAGTACGAAGCTGAAGTGCGTGAGATGTACGCCAAGTGGGATGCGGGTGATCCTGAAGTGCGCCAATTATGGGAGGAAACCAGGCGCTGGAGCCTGGATGAATTGGACGAAATCCTTAAGCTACTCGACATCAAGATCGACGTTTTCTTCTTCGAGAGCGAGGTGGACGAGCCGGCAAAAGCCATCGTCGAAGCGCTCATCCAGCGCGGCATCGCTGAAGATGAACGCCCACAGGGCGGACCTGTGATCATCAAGATCGACGAGAAATTGGGCCTCAAGAAGGAGAAATACCGCACAGCCGTCGTCTTGCGAAGTGATGGCACGACTCTCTACTTGACCAAGGATCTTGCCCTCGCCAAACAGAAATTCGAGCAGTATCAGGTCGATCGTTCGGTTTATGTCGTCGATGTTCGCCAGAGTTTCCATTTCGTCCAAGCCTTCAAAATCCTGGAACTGTGGGGGTTCCCTCAGGCTGAACAATGCTTCCATCTCCCCTATGGATTCGTCACGCTTCCTGAAGGGGCCATGTCCGCTCGGCGGGGCAATGTTGTGCTCTTCAAAGATGTCATGGACGAAACCTTCCGGCGTGTTGTGCAGATCATTACCGAGAAGAATCCCGATCTTCCCACAGAGCAGCGCAACGAGGCAGCCAGGCAGGTCAGCATGGGCGCACTTTCGTATGCCATGCTCTCCATTGACACCAAGAAGGACATGGTTTTCGATTGGGACCGGGCGCTTGACTTCGAAGGCCAGGCCGCTCCATACATTCAATATGCACATGTCCGCGCCAACAGCATCCTGCAGCGCGCAGGGAAGCTTCCCAAGCCACTGGCGATCGAGCATGAATTGGCTCCAGCAGAAGTTCAATTGCTGGATCGCATTTCGCGTTTTCCGGATGAGGTCCAGCGTTCTGCGCAGGAGTACAAGCCGCTGCTCATCGCAAACTACGCATTCAATCTGGCACGCGACTTCACCGATTTCTACCAACATTGTCCGGTGATCAAGGCTGAGGGCAAAGTTCGTGACGCCCGGCTTCGACTTACAGCCGCGTCGAAGCAGGTCTTGGCGACCAGCTTGAAGTTACTCAGTATCCAGGCGCCGGAAGTCATGTAACTCCGCAGGATCGCCAAACTCAGCGGTCCAAACAATGATGAAAGAAGAGGCATAGCAGGAATGTCCAAGAATGACCGTCAACGTGTAATCATCATGGGCGCCGCAGGGCGCGATTTCCACAACTTCAACGTCTACTTCCGCAACAATGCCGCCTACGAGGTGGTGGCCTTCACCGCCACCCAGATCCCCAACATCGAGGGACGCCAATACCCTCCGCAGCTTTCTGGTGACCTCTACCCGAAAGGCATTGCCATCCATCCGGAGAGCGACCTCTTGCAGCTCATTCGCAAGGAGCGGATCGACCAGGTCATCTTTGCCTACAGCGACGTCTCTCACGAAACGGTGATGCACAAGGCATCTCAGGTCCTGGGGGCCGGCGCTGATTTCCGCCTCATGGGATTGGCTGCCACGCAGCTTGAATCGACCAAACCGGTGATCTCCGTTTGTGCTTCACGCACTGGCAGTGGCAAGAGTCAAACCAGCCGCCGAGTGGTGGAAATCCTGCAAGCGTTGGGATACAGCGTTGCTGCCATCCGGCACCCCATGCCCTACGGCGATCTCGCCAAGCAAGCCGTTCAACGCTTCGCAGAGCATGCAGATCTGGACAAGCATGAGTGCACGATCGAGGAACGTGAAGAATACGAGCCGCATTTGGATCGCGGCGTGATCGTCTTTGCCGGTGTCGACTACGAACGCATCCTGCGTCAAGCGGAGCAGGAAGTGGATATCATCGTGTGGGATGGCGGCAACAACGATCTCTCCTTCTACCGCAGTGATCTGCACATCGTGGTCGTGGATCCCCATCGTCCGGGGCATGAGCGTCGCTACTTCCCTGGAGAGACGAACGTTCTCGTGGCCGATGTTCTGGTGATCAACAAGGTGGACACGGCCGACAGGGCCGGCATCCAGCAAGTGCAAGACAATCTGCGGGAACTCAACCCTCAAGCCGTTGTTATCGAGGCAGCCTCCCCTCTCTTCGTGGATGATCCACAAGCCATTCGCGGCAAGCGTGTGCTCGTTGTCGAAGATGGTCCCACACTCACACACGGAGAGATGGCCTATGGAGCCGGGTGGATGGCCGCCATGCGCTATGGAGCTGCGGAAATCGTCGATCCTCGCCCTTACGCAGTGGGAAGCATCCTCGATACCTATGCCAAGTACCCGACCACAGGCAATGTCCTCCCTGCGATGGGATACGGCGATGATCAGGTTCGCGAATTAGCGAAGACGATCGAGAATGCAGACGTCGACTTGGTCATTATCGGCACACCGATCGACCTCGGAAAATTGCTCGAGATCAAGAAGCCAAGCCAGCGCGTGCGCTATGAGCTTCAGGAAATCGGTCAACCCACGCTGGCAGATTTACTGGAGGATCGTTTCGGCAAGAAATGAAGCATTTGCGACTATGAAGCCGCGCCGTCGGAACAAACCCTTCGCTCACCTGCAATGGCATGGGCGAACAGAGGAAGAACTCCCTCCAGTCTCGCTCTGTCTGTCCTGCGAGGTTCATCCGTCTGGCGCGGCTCCCATGCAACCACACGATCCCAATCGCTTGATCCTGGGTGAGAACGGCGGCGTGATGACCGCCTTGTTGCCGGAGGTTGAGGGCAAGGTCGATCTGATCTACGCCGATCCCCCCTTCCTGAGTGGAAAGGCTTATGCAGCGCGCATAGGGCGCAAGGAAGACTCACGACGACCCTCGGAATGGAACACCATCGAAGGCTACTGCGATACCTGGTCTGATGGCGCGGAGTACCTGGCCATGCTCTATCCGCGCTTGAAGCTCATGCACAGGCTGCTTGCTCCCACCGGCACTCTTTACCTGCATCTGGACTGGCACGCATCCGCCTATGCCAGAGTGATGCTTGATGAAATCTTTGGACCCAGGCGCCTGCTGAACGAGATCATTTGGACCTATCACGGGCCCTCTCCCATGCGCACGGCATTCAAGCGCAAGCACGACACGATTCTCGTCTATACGAAAACAACTCGCTACACATTCAACGCTGATGCCGTTCGTGTGGCCTATGCCCCTCAAACAGTGAAGACCTTTGGTTCTTCTCCAAAAGCAGGTTTTGGCAAGGTTCCTGATCTTGAACGCGGCAAGGTCCCAGAAGATTGGTGGTATTTCCCCGTCATCGCACGCCTTCATCGGGAACGCACGGGATATCCCACGCAGAAACCTGAAGCCCTGATCGAACGCATGCTTGCGGCATCGAGCCATGCCGGAGATCTTGTGATGGATCCTTTCTGTGGATCGGGAACCATACCCGCCGTGGCTTCACGGATGGATCGAAGATGGATAGCTTGCGATATTCATCCCCTCGCCGTTCAAACCAGCTACCGAAGATTGTTGCTGGCTGAAACTCCCTCCCCCTTCACGCTATGGCAAACCGATGGCCAAGAAGAATCCGCCAGCTTCGAGCCTAGAGTATCTGTGGAAGCAATGGGGCGGCAGGTGAAGTTGAAACTCAACAGCGTCTCCGGAGCTGTTGAAACCCCGAGCCCATTCCCGGGAAATATCGTTCTGTGGGAAGCCGATTGGGATTCCTCCGGGTCGGTATTCCGCAGCCGATCCCAGGCAGTTCGAGCATGGAGAAGTGAGCACATCGACCTGGAGATGGAACATGAGTTTCCAATGGGCGGAGATAGGCTCATCAGCGTGCGCGCTGTCGACGCGGTTGGAAATTCCGGAGTGGCCAACTTCCCCATTCATCTCAAGGATTAAAAGGGGACCTCGTTCGCCCCACGTCCCCAATCCATCTTGATGTCCTCTTAAAAAAAAATCCGCCCTTGCGGGCGCGAGATGAATTGGAGTTGATGGCTTTCGATCATTTCTCCGGTGGAAGCATGAGGCGATAGCCCATTCCGCGCACCGTAACGATCAAACTGGGCTGCTTCGGATCGCGTTCGATCGCTCGCCGGAGCCAACTCATGTGAACGTCCAGCGTACGCGTATCCCCGGTGTAATCGGTATCCCAAACCTCGCGGAGAAGCATCTTCCTCGTCATCAATTTCCCGGGATTCTCCATGAACACCTCAAGCAATCTGGTCTGCTTGGGGGTCAAGCGCGTCTCCTTCCCATGGCATTTGACCTTGTTCTGCGCCAGGTTGAGATGAATGGGGCCTTTTTGAATCACATGCTTCTCGTCCCCCGGCAACAATCGTTTGATTCGGTTGAGAAGCTTCCTTGCCGTGAATGGATGGACCAGCGTTATGCTGGCCCCATTGGTTCGATCCGGATGCGTTCCTTCTGGAGAAACCAGGATGATGGGGACACCATCCAACTGAGCTCGTGTTCTTCGGCACATGCGCGTTCCGCTGGTAGCCATCGAAGCCGCATCCAGGACCACTAGATCCGGAACGTCAGCTTCCACTGCCTTTAAAGCATGATCTACTTTGTGATGTATGAAAACGGTGTAACCCTTTTTCTTAAGTGCGGAGGCAAACGAAGGAGCAGCAGCTCTACTACTTTCTATGAGCAGTAGTTTCTCATTGGTCATGAGGGTTCCTTGGCGATTGATAAGGAAAAATCCCCAGAAGTATTACGCTTGCGCATTCGATTATACCCGGATTCTTTTCACGTGCAAATACAGAAAGACTGAATCGGCTACAGTTCTCTTAACACCTTTAAAGCTGATATGTTACGTCACACGTGTAAACTGGATTTCCATTGTGGTGAAAGCTTGGAAAACTCCATCCCCGAAACTAATCACGTTGCGCCCACAACTCGTATGTCTCCATTCGTACGATTGGTTTCTGGCCTCAACTCCGAATCTAGCTCTCCAACTCGCCCGGATGCCGTATACGCTTGCTGCTTCGAATGCGGCTTGCACCTCCACCCTCCTGTACCGATCGCCCCCCACCGAAATCCCGAAACGGTTTCTCTCCCAGGCGCGCAGCCATGCGGCTTGCGAAAGCAACCGGTCCCGGCCAAAGCGCAAGCGTGGAAAGGGCTTCTCGAGCGTGTGATGGCCATTCGGGACGACCTTCCCAACGGCTGACCCTTAGGTTCCTATCGATTGCGCGCGCAGCAGCGACGATCTCTTCCTCTCGCCCATGGCTTCGTCCTCTTGCGGAGAGCAACCATGTTGGAACTCCCGCGGGTTCAGCGAAGTATTCAATGTGAGTCCATTCCTCCCCATCCTGACCCCATGCCGGCATCCCCGCCGCCTCGATGAGCTTGGCCGCTGCAAACTTGGCCATCCCGTAGGCAGGGCCGCAACCCAGGAAGACCACGGCACCCGCAGGATCGATTTCGTCTGCAAACTCCATCCCCAATTCCGATTGTTCTGGAAAAAACACTTCCAGGCTTTCTGGCAAATCCTGCATACACGCCTCGAGCTCATCCCCATCCTCTTCGCCAGCCAGTGCGTGTACAACCGCAAGCCCCATCAACAGAGACGATAGGAAACTCAGCAATCCGGGCCCCTCTGGCAGAGACGGCACGGGAAGGTTCAGGCTCATGTGAGCTGCGCGAGCTAGAGCGCTATCTGCTGCGCCCGTCAGCGCCAAGGTATGAGCTCCACTAGAAACGCCCATTTCAACCGCTTCAAGCGTTCGGGCTACCTCACCCGATGCAGAGATTCCGATCAGAAGTGTTCGCGATGCTCCAAGCTTCGACCTCGGCATCAAGTATCGGGAAGCTGTCATCGCCGTCGCTGCTCTTGCACGCAAACCGGTCCAGACATCGAAAGCCATTTCCAGCCCAAGAGCTGCATGATGTGAATCTCCGCAACCACAAAGGACCACATGCTCGAACTTGCCTTCCGACGCCTTGAGAGCCTGCTTTGCAGCTTCTCGCGCTTCAGGCCAAGCAGAACGGATGAACTCGATGGCATGTTGCGACTGCTTTTGAAGCGAATCCATGGAATTGATCCTCATCGATCAGCCTGTATAATGCTGATAATGACCTCAAAGACTATCGACTTCGTCTTCATCGGGGGATTGCGCGAGGACTATTGTATCACCCATGAAGGTCAAGTCCATTTGGGTATTGTTGGCGGAAATGCGGCCTACTCGGCGGTGGGCGCAGCGGTATGGTCCGCATCAGCAGGCATCATCAGCCGTGTTGGCAGCACCTTCTCCCGAACATGGCTCGCAAAACTCGAGGATGCCGGCTTTGATATTCAAGGTGTCAAGATCCTTTCCGAGCCCCACAGCAACATCACGTTCTATGCCTACCTCTCGGCTGAGGAACGCGTCGACACCAATCCTGCAAGCCATTTCTTGCGCATCGGAGAGAAGCTTCCCAAGCAGCTTCTGAACTATCGCTCCTCCACCGAAGGGCAGGACCTGCGAAGTGGATACGCTCCGCTTGCCGTCCGTCCGGAGGATCTCAGTAACCGCTTGAAGTTTTCGCGCGGCGCCCACCTTGCTCCCGCAGATTTCCTGACACATGTCACCCTTCCCCACCGCTTGCGGGAACTGGGTGTCTCTTTGATCACACTCGATCCCTCCGAACGTTACATGCAGCCATCCTTCTCCAAAGACCTCCCCGGCATCATGCGTGATTTGGATGCCTTCCTGCCCAGCGAAACTGATGCCAGGGCTCTCTTTAAGCCGGAGGAGTTGGATGGTTGGGAGATGGCCGAAGCGTTGGGGGCCATGGGATGCCGCTATGTGGTCATCAAACGCGGCGCACGCGGCCAATTGGTATGGGATCAACTCGCCAAACGCCGCTTCATGGTTCCCGCATATCCCGCTCGGGTTCGAGATGTAACCGGAGCAGGAGACGCCTTTTGCGGCGGCTTCCTGGTGGGCCTGGATGAAACAGGAGATGTTGTGGAGGCTGCGTTGCGCGGCAACATCTCATCATCGCTTACGATCGAGGGAACAGGTGCATTGTATGCCCTTGACGCCTGGCCGGGAATTACGCAGGCGCGCCTGGCTTCGCTTCGTCTATCTGTGAAGAAGATGTAGCCCATGGATCTCGAGCGCTGGATTGAAAACACCCTCAAACTTCAGGCCATCCCCGCCCCCACGTTCCACGAGACTCAGAGGTCGGCCTTCCTCGAGCGAGCTCTCAAGAGGAACGGCATCCAAGATGTGGAACAGGATGAGATGGGCAATGTCTTCGCTCGAGTTGCAGGTGGTCCTGCTTCCGCGGTCATTGTTTCGGCTCATCTGGATACCGTCTTCCCACTTGAAACACCGCTCCAGTCGAAACGCACGAAACAAACTCTGACAGGTCCGGGAATCGGAGACAACACGGTTGCATTGAGCGCCCTCATCGAACTTGCCCATGATCTTCCCTCAGCACAGCTTGCTGGAGATGTCTGGCTGGTGGCCAACGTGGCCGAAGAGGGATTGGGGAATCTGCAGGGCATGCGCCGTGTGGTGGATCGCTTTTCCGATCGTGTCTCGGCTTACATCGTCTTGGAGGGCATGATCCTGGGCCATGTCTTCCATCGTGGGCTTCCTGTCAACCGCTATCGCATTCGTGTCCAGACTTCCGGCGGTCATTCGTGGATTCATGCCGGCCGCCCGTCCGCAATCCACATCATGACACAGATCAACTCCGAACTCCTGCGCCTGGCGCTTCCACGGCAACCCAGGACCACGCTCAACATCGGCAACATCGACGGTGGGACCACAGTGAATACCATCGCCCCCGGCTGTCAGATCAAGCTCGATCTTCGCTCGGAGGATCCGGAAACGCTCGAAACGGTCTCCAAGCAAGTGGAAAGAACAGCTCGGCGGTACCGCAAACCAGGCATCCGGATCGAGATCGACAAGATCGGAGAACGTCCTGGTGGGGGGATTCCCGCCGATCACCCGCTTGTTTTGGCCGCATGCCGCGCGCTGGAGCAAGCGGGGGAAGAGAACGCCCAGTTGTTGATCGGTTCCACCGACGCCAACATCCCACTCAGCCGGGGAATTCCGGCGGTGTGCGTGGGTTTGACAACGGGGAAGAATGCACACAGTCTGGACGAACGCATCCAGATCGGTCCCATGCCTCGCGGCTACGCTGCCCTGCTGGACCTGATCCAAGCCTCGTTCGCCCTCGAGGCCTCGAACAAACCATAATCCATGCGTCTTGCTCGGTTTCCACCAAGCGCCTCACGGAAAACCGATAGAAGGTTTCTACGATTTCGGTGGATCGTGGGACGTGGGAAAAGAAACTACGGCGATGGACTCGATGTGGGTGTTGCGGAGTCCGTGGGAGCTTGCGCGGATTCGAGGATCGTGAATTGCGTCGATACTTTCCATTCCTCCCCCAGGAAGATGTGGATCACATACGAACCAGCAGGCCATTGGGCCATCTCGCATTCCGTGTATCCCCAACCTCCGTATTCACCCTCCCACGGATTGCTCTCCATACAGATGATCTCCCAGTCTTTCATCCAGACCGCCGTCCACAGAACGCCTTCATCCAGGTAGTCGTAGTTGAACAATCCATAAAGCAAGCCTTCAGCCGACTCAAGGACTTCGTCATCCGGATAGGCCGGGTAGATTACGTCTTTGGCGACATGTATCAATCCAACTGCCGCTCTAGGATCCGGCGTCACGATGTCATCGAATTGATCCCTGATGATTTCGGGGAGTGTTGGTGGGCCGCTTGGAGTTACGGTGGGCTCGAGAGTCACAGTGAATTCATCCGTAACCGTGATGGCGGGTGTATCTGGAGTTCCAGCATCCGGTGCAGTCATACTTGGACTGGGGAGTGTCTCGACAGGCAGCATCGCCACTGCCCTGCTATTTACGATCTGCATGATCACCACGAAGACAATAAGCAGGATTCCGAACAACACCAGACGCCATCCACGGGCAACCCTTTGCCGCCGGAGTTGATAGAAAGGAATGCGATTGGCAAGCTGCAGCTCTCGCCAACCGAGATACAGTGCAATGATCAATCCGCCGACGAGGACGTAGATCAGCGCTTGTATGATTTGAACGATGGTCTGCTGATCCAATCCAATACCCCTATCACGATTTCATGCAGTATAGCATCTTCCAGCCGGTGGATTATTCCAAACGGAATGACACGGCATCTGATCCATCCCATCCTCCCCCATGGTCAACGCTGAAGACACCGCTTTATTTCATGATTGATTCTACACTCACGCGTTAGGTTTCTCATCCCATCTTAGTTCTAGATGCCCAACTCCATCGAAAACTGCAGGGAATGCATACACGCCAGGATGAGGTTCACGCCATTCCAACGATTCCCCATCCAGCTTGATGGCTCCAGGGGCAGATGGAAGCGCTATCCAAATCTCGCCCTTCACCTTCCTTCCCAAACCCAATTCGAGCTTGAGGTTGTTGGAATCTGCCTGCCACTGCTGCACGACCATTCCCTGCGATATATGCAACGTATCACCGACCCAAGCAGGTTGATCACCAATGGGGCGTAAGGCCAGGAGACGCACACCATGTGCCGGGATCTTCATGGCATGGATATCGTCCCACATGAGCCGTCGATAATGCGCTTGCCAGAAATCGAGCGCATGGTAGGAATCCGCCTTCGGCAACATGAGTTCGTCCAAGGAAAACTCCATCTCCATCGGATGATCCGACCAATTCAGGAGTGCGAGCAGATGCCTTTGACCCGATTGATCCGAAAGGGGCAGGATCAATCGGGATGGATGTGTGGTTTCAAACCAATCGATGGCTCTTGCCGGTCGAGGAAGAGGAGGCAGCAGGCGCGCGAGCCAATCGATGCGTTCGTCATCCAGAGCGGGAAGGTGATCCGAGACGAACAGGGATCCCGCTGAAAGTGCGATCACGCTCGCCAGGCTCTGCACTTCATCCAAGCTGAGATCGCTGTCTGTACTGCGCAATAGCAGACAATCCGGATCGTTCACCCACCATCGATGGTGAAGCCAGGATCGGTTGATGGTGTTGCGCATGGCATTGCGTGCTGATGGAAAACTTGGGTCCGCCTTTATATATGCATTGAGCATGGAGAACACTGGATGCCAGTTGGGACTCACATCAGGGCTGATGCGCATGGCATCGAAGACGCCGATCCC
>DUET01000074.1 GCA_011192015.1 Anaerolineae bacterium | reverse complement strand
GGATTGACTGTGCTGGCCCTGACGTTGGGCTCTTGTGCAGGCCCCACAGTCACCGTGGAAGTTGAGGTGCCAGGAGAGGTAGTGACCGTTGAGGTGCCAGTTGAGCCTGAGGCCCCAGTGTCGACACGCCGGGGCGGCTGGCTGGATACGGTCGCTATGTCCGTCGTTGGGTCTGACACCGCCGTGACGCAGATCGATGCTGGCGCTGTCGACCTCTATGCTTCCAACCTTTCCACACCGCAGGACTTCGAGGCCATTGAAGCGGCTGGTCTGGAGCGATCCTACCAGTTCGGTCTCTACTACGACATCACCCTTAACCCCGTGGGTCCTGTGTTTGATGGAACCGGTGGATTCAACCCCTTCTACAGTGCGAATATCCGCGAGGCTCTAAACTGGCTGATTGATCGAGACTACATCGATCAGGAGATCTACGGTGGAACGGCCATTCCGAAGTTCTTCAGCTTGGTGTCGGGCTTCCCGGACTACGCACGCTACATCGACTTGATCCGCCCCCTCGAAGCCAAGTATGCATATGACTTCGAGAAGGCAGATGCCGTGTTCACCACGGAACTGGAAGCCATGGGTGCGGTGAAGAATGCTGATGACATGTGGACTTACGAAGGCGAAGTCATCGAGCTGATCTTCCTCATCCGCAATGACTCCGACGGCACCCGCATCCCCATTGGCGACTACGTTGCCAATCAGCTTGAAGCGGTTGGCTTCGCAGTAGATCGCCAGTACAAGACCTCATCCGAGGCATCGCCGCTGTGGATCCTGGGTGATCCCAATGACGGCCTATGGCACCTGTACACCGGCGCCTGGGGCTCCGGCGCAGTCGCGCGCGATGATGGTGGCGACTTCCAGTTCTTCTACTCACCCAACAGTGGCTACGGGTTCAGCCCGCTGTGGCAGGCCTACGAGCTCTCAGATGAGTTCTTTGATTGCTCCGAAGCGCTGGCCAACAACACCTTCTCGACTCTTGACGAACGCAGAGACTTGTTCGAGATCTGCTTGGCTGAAACCTTCAACCACTCCTACAAGGTTTGGGTGGTGGACGGTCGTGGTGCGAGCACGTGGCACCCCTCCCTGGATGTAGCCTACGACTTGTCCGCAGGCGTCGACATCAACACACTCTGGCCGCATACGCTGCGCTACGATGCGTTCGAGGGCGGCATCGTCAGGTGGGGTACGCCCGACCTGTTCGTTGACCCCCCGAACCCGCCCGCAGGCAGCAACTGGACCTACGACTCCCAGTGGCAGATTGCGACCAACGACTGGGACGCGATCCCCAATCCTCACACTGGCCTCACTCTGCCTCAGCGCATTGAGAGCGCCTCGGTGGAGATCCAGGAAGGCCTGCCTGTTGGCAAGACCTATGACTGGGTGGATCTGAGCTTCTTGCCGCAGATCGACGTGCCGGCGGATGTCTGGATCGATTGGGATCCCGTGGCGCAGACCTTCATCACGGTTGGTGATCTGTATCCCGAAGGCCTCACCGCCAAGCGTCACGTGATCATCAACTACCCAGCCGACCTGTTCGACACCGTCTTCTGGCATGATGGAAGCGCAATGAGCATCGGTGACTTCGTCATGGCCATGATCTTTACGTTCGACTGGGGTAAAGAGGACAGCGCGATTTATGACGAATCGTACGCTGGCACGCTTGCATCCTTCCAGTCCACGTTCAAAGGATGGCGCATCCTGTCAGAAGATCCGCTGAGCATCGAGCTCTACAGCGACACGTACTACCTGGATGCCGAACAGTGCGCGGTTCCTTTCCGCACGCAGTTCTGGCCTGAGTATGGCTACGGCAACAGCTCCTGGGCTATGATGGCTGTGGCCAACCTCGCCGAAGCTGGTGAAGCGCTGGCGTACTCGTCCGACAAGTCGGATGCGTTGGAAGTGGACTGGATGAGCTGGATCGGCGGCCCCAGCCTGGAGATCCTGAGCGGTTATCTGGATCAGGCTGCTGCTGATACCTACATCCCCTACGAACCGACGCTTGGTGCCTACATCACGGCCGACGAGGCTGCAACGCGCTACGCCAACCTCCAGGCCTGGTACGCAGACCACGGTCACTTCTGGGTCGGCACGGGTCCGTACTACCTCGACCAGGTACTCTTGGTTGAGAAGACCGCCACGCTCAAGCACTACGAGAACTACGTCGATCTGTCGAGCAAGTGGTCTGGATTCGCCGAGCCGAAGCTGGCGGTTGTCGAGCTGGATGGCCCCGGACGGGTGACCATCGGTGAAGCAGTCACCTACACCATCTACGTAACCTACGCTGATGAGCCCTATCCCGACGATGAGATCGCCACCGTGAAGTACATCCTCTACGATGCCACGGGTGCGATCGTCGAAGTGGTGGATGCCACAGCGCTGGGTGGCGGCGTCTTCGAGTTCACCTTGAGCGCAGAAACGACAGGTGCGCTGGCAGCAGGATCCAACAAGATCGAAGTTGCGGTTGTTGCGATCCCCGTCAGCATTCCTACGATCTCCTCGCTCGAGTTCGTGACCGAGTAGAGGCCGTTGCAACATGCATATGAGATAGGGGCAGGGCGGCAAGAATACCTTGCCCCTATCCTCTTCTGAGAGAGAACTAACTCACACTACGAGGTAAATGTCATGAGTTCGGAAGCTCACGCACTTCAAGCAGGTGGGGACGTTCCTGAGCAGAACCCGCTCGTAGGCACGCTTACGAGAGTGGCGAAATATACCGGTGTTCGCTTTGTCATCCTCATCCTAACCGTTGTCGTTGGTGTCTACCTGACCATCTTGATCGCCAACATGGGCGGCTATGTGGACAGCATCATACGCGGGCAGATTCGTGAGAACATCGCATTGGTGATCCAGAACGATCCCAATTTCAAAACCTTGGATCCGTCCGTTAGAGCTGCTTGGATCGCGGAGCAGGTTACGCTTGAGGAAAGCCGATTGGGCTTGGATCAGCCGTTCGTGATCCGCAGTTTCCGATTTCTCTTCAAAGCCATGGTGCTCGATTTAGGACGCGCCCAACTCATGACGAGCGACGAGGGCTCGCGGGAGGTCAGGCTGATCATCCAGGAACGCCTGGGGCCGACTCTGCTGATCATGGGAGTCGCGAATTTCATTCTCTTCTTCGGCAGCGTGTTCGCTGCGCTTGCCCTATCGAGGAAATACGGAAGCTTCCTGGACAGGCTCGTTATCGCCCTATCTCCCTCATCCTCAGCACCATCGTGGTTCTATGGCATCTTCCTGATTCTCATTTTCGCGGCGGTGCTGCGCATCCTTCCCTTCAATGGCATGGTGGATTCGCCACCACCGGAAACGAAGCTTGGGTACACGCTTTCCGTACTCAAACACGCCATTCTTCCGGTTTCCGCAATCGTGATTGCAAACATCTTTCTGGGAATCTACAACTGGCGAACGTTCTTCCTGGTGTATTCCAGCGAGGATTACGTCGACATGGCAAAGGCCAAGGGCCTCTCGGATCGTGCCATCGAGCGACGTTATATCCTGCGGCCGACCCTCCCGACGATCATCACCAACTTCAGCCTCACCCTGATCGCTCTCTGGACGGGGTCGATCATCCTGGAGACGGTTTTCATTTGGCCGGGTTTGGGGCGTACTTACTACACCGCAATCGGTTTGTACGACACGGCGGTCATCGTCGGATTGACGATCATCTATGCCTACATGCTCGTACTGACCGTGTTTCTGCTCGATTTCGTTTACGCGCTGGTTGATCCTCGAGTGAAAATCGGCGCTGGGAGTAGTTAAACTATGCAATCCATCAAGGCTTCCCTAAAGGACCTACTGCGATATCCATCGGCGGTCATGGGATCTCTGGTGCTGCTTGGCGTGATCGCGCTGGCGGTCTACGCGATTGTTTCCATCCCCTACGATGAGGCCCTCAGGCTTTGGCGAGGTGGCCCTGATGTTTGGTATATGAATCCTCGCAATGCCCTGCCGAAGTGGGTGAATCTCTTCCGGTCAGATCAACTTCCAGAATCGATCGCCATCCTCAACACGGATGAATCAGTGGACCTGGAAACCAAGGAAACCTCTGCGGGTTTCAGTGATCTCACGTATACATTCCACTTTGACTACCCCTATGATGAATTCCCACAGGAGTTGGCGTTTTTCTTCACGTCCGAATATGTGGAGAATGAACCATTCGTGTCTGTCTATTGGACCACACCGGATGGACGCGAGTTCCGCATCGTAGACATGGGCGTCAGCCGGCAGGAATCCTATCGCTTCTCCCAGGATGAGAGGCTGACCCGCAGACTGGGTAACAATGCTGCCCGCATTGCGCTGTTCCAGGATCCGGATTCGGATCCCGAAGACCCCGTTCCGCTGAAAGGGGAGTATCAGGTCGAGCTCAAGGTGCTGACCTTCGAGGAGAACTCAACCATCGATGCCGAATTCGTCCTGCATGGGGAGGTCTACGGTTTGGCGGGAACGGATCACCGCCGCCGCGATCTGATGGTATCGCTGCTCTGGGGGGCACCCATTGCGTTGGCGTTCGGTCTCGTGGGAGCTGTCGGCTCCTCCGTATCGACGATCATCATCGCCGCCTTCGGCGTGTGGTTTGGAGGCGTTGTGGATGGGATCATCCAGCGCATCACCGAGGTCAACTTGACGCTTCCATTCCTGTCGATCCTCATCATGGTGGGAACGTTCTACTCGAAAAGCTTGTGGGTCATTCTGGGCGTTACCATCCTCTTGATCATCTTCGGCGCAGCGATCAAGACCTATCGCGCCATGTTCCTGCAGGTCAAGGAAGCGCCCTACATCGAGGCCGCGCAGGCCTACGGAGCCAGTGATGTGCGCATCGTCATGCGCTATCTCCTCCCGCGCCTCATCCCCGTCCTGATTCCCGCCCTGATCCTCTCGGTTCCCACGTTCGTTTTCCTGGAGGCGACCCTTGCGGTTCTGGGCTTGGGTGATCCTGTTCTGCCAACATGGGGAAAGATCATCTACGATGCATGGGGTAACGCAGCCGTCTACAACGGTTACTATTACTGGATGCTTGAACCCGCGATCCTGCTGACTCTGACGGGAATCGGCTTCTCGTTGGTGGGCTTCTCTCTGGATCGAATTTTCAACCCTAAATTGCGAGGCCTTTAATCCGATGACAGATGCAAGCCTACTCCGCGTTGAAGACCTGAATCTCTACTTCCGCACTACACATGGAGATGTTCAGGCAGTCGATCATGTCGACTTGGAACTCAACCGCACGGAAGCCATCGTGATTCTCGGTGAATCCGGATGCGGGAAAACCTCCTTGGCAAGAGCGATTCTGCGTCTTCTTCCACGCAATGTGGCGAAATACGAAGGTAAGGTTCACCTGGGGGACACGGACGTGATGACGCTCAGTGATGAGGAATTCCGGCGACAGGTTCGCTGGGTGAAGATGTCCATGGTGCCCCAAGCGGCCATGAATGCTTTGAATCCGGTACTGCGTGTTGGTGATCAAGTGGCTGAACCCATGATGGTGCACTTTGCTGCCAAGAAGCAGGATGCGCTGGAACAGGCAAGCACCATGTTTCAGCGCGTGGGAGTCCCACTGGGATTCTTGAACCGCTATGCCTTCGAGCTCAGTGGCGGCATGCGGCAGCGCATCGCTATTGCCATGGCGCTCACAACCGTGCCCAGCCTGGTCATTCTGGATGAGCCCACATCCGCGCTGGATGTTCTCACACAGGCCAACATCTTCAACCTGCTCAAACGCATCAAGCAGGAGATGGAGATCAGCTACATCCTGATCACGCATGATATCGCCACCTCCAGCGAACTGGCCAATCGCGTCGCTGTGATGTACGCCGGGCAGATCGTGGAAGTTGACGACGCTTCGCATTTCTTCGCCAACCCCCGCCATCCCTATGCACAGAAGCTGCTGGCAAGCGTGCCCAGGTTGCGAGGGGACGAGGAACCGGAGTTCATCAGTGGAAAGCCGCCAAGCCTGATCGGTCTTGGCGAGGGTTGTCGTTTCGCACCGCGGTGCCCGAAGCGCTTTGACCAGTGCGATCAAGATCCCCCGATGCTGACCACAGGTAGACGCAGCGTCAAATGCTGGCTGTATGCGTGAAGCGAGGAGCATAGCATGTCCATGGACACAAGCAGCATGAATGGAAAACTACTGAAGGTTGAGGATTTGCGCGTTTGGTTTGAACTGCGTCGCTGGGGATTCGGACGCGCAGGATACGTACGCGCTGTCGATGGTGTGAACTTTACTCTCGAGGCAGGTGAGGCGATCGGCATCGTCGGCGAGAGCGGATGTGGAAAGACCACCTTGATGAAGACCATCCTGGGGCTCAATACTCCCACGGATGGCTCTATCTGGTTTCAAGGTCAGGATCTGAGCGACAAAGGCAGGCGTGAAACAAGGGATTATCGCGCCATGGTAGGTTTTGTTCAGCAGGATCCGTATGGTGCACTGGCACCCTTCATGAACGTAAACCGCACGCTGGAAGAACCGCTGATCGTCAATGGCGTCAGGGATAGGAACGTCCGCAAGCAGCGCATCCACGATGTGATGAAAGAGGTCAAGATGGAGCCTGTGGAGGAGTTCCTGCCCAAGTTTCCGCACATGCTCAGCGGGGGGCAGCAGCAGCGTATCGTGATTGCGCGCTCGATGATTCTCGAACCCAAGCTCATCGTCGCCGACGAACCAGTATCCATGCTGGATGCCTCCGTGCGGGTTGAGATTCTCAAACTGTTACGAGGATTGCAGGATTCTCACCACCTTGCGGTGATCTACGTCACCCACGATCTCTCCACAGTGCGATACTTCTCGGAGCGCATCTTCGTCATGTACGCGGCCAAACTGGTTGAAAAAGCAACCGTGGATGAACTGCTGAACAACTTCATGCATCCCTACACCGAAGCCCTGCTGGCTGCGACTTCGGATCCGGATGCTGAAAATGCGCTTATCATGAAGGACGTTCCTCCTGGAGAGCCGCCGAGCTTGATCGAACCTCCACCTGGCTGCCGCTTCCACCCGCGATGTCCCAAGCTCATCGAGGGATTGTGTGAAGTGAAGGAACCTCCGGATTTCGAACCCGTTCCCGGCCACCAGGTCGCGTGTTGGTTGTACCAGTGATAACCACGCGAGCCTTCCGTTTCATACTCATTGGGTTCGTGCTGGTGCTCATCGGTTTTGTGGTTCCATTGCTGATGGTCATCAGGCTCATCAACCCGGGCTTCCTCTTGGGTTTTGCCTCCTACGGCGCCTCGGTGGTTGGTCTGCTCCTTGGACTTTATGGAGCCCTGGATATCTATCTTCGAAAGAAGGCGGACAACGACAGACAATAAAGCTTCTTGCAGGCTTCGTAATCGCAAATCGAAACTACCGAGTCCTTACATAGCGAATTACCGCCAAAGAGATCAAACCACAAGCGTATTCCCATTGCTAAGGAGTTCTCTCGCGACCTTACGTTTCATCCTTTTGGATGTCTTTTGACCCTGTGCCTTTGAGACCTTCGCAAGTTTCATCTCTCGATTGATCAGAAGGGCGGCATGGACCAGGGACAGCACACAGGAGTTTCATGATGGGGAAGAATGTAACTCGAGCGTTGGCAATCCTACTCTTCATTATTGGTGCAGTGATCGGCATAGCCCTGGAAGGAATCACGATCGTGGGGGATTTTGAAGCCATGCGCTTCGGCGCAACCTATCGCTTCGATGCGCCCCTCAAGAATCTGGCTTGCCCGATCATCATCACCGACAAGGAGACCAGCAGAGTATCCGTAACGTTAACAAACACTTCCAATCGCGCTATTGATTTCAGGTTCCGAACTTACATCAGTCAGGGAAGCGCAACGCTGATCACGGAGGACAACACGGCCTTGCCCTTGGAAGCAGGCGAAACCGGCGCCATCTATTGGACCATAACGCCAGACGATGTTGCCTTCGAACGATTGATCCTCGTAAAAATCCGTCGCTTCCCTCGATATGATTTCCCTGCCAGCGAAGGAGCCTGCGGGGTTCTGTATGTGAAAACAACCCTCCTCACGGGGAATCAGATCTTCTTCTCCCTGGCCACCATAGCACTCGTCTGCATGTTTGTAGGTGTGGTTCTGTGGGTGCTTTTGAATCGCCCCTTGAGGGCCAGGGCATTGGGAGCCTTCGCAAATATGGCAGGCCTGGCGGTTTGCATCATCGCCGGCACCATTGTTGGCATGACGGGCAACTGGATGTTCGGGGGAATCATCCTGGTGCTCACCCTTCTGCTTGCATTGACCATCTCTACGGTTTACCTGATACGGATTGAAGCCCAATAATATATGCTACGACTCACCTGATCTGGTTTCGCTCTTCACCTAAACAACGCCGATCACCAGAGAGGGAATGGTAATTTGCAGAGAATCGCCCGAATAGGTCTAAGCGTTTCCGGATATGGAACGTTTCTATTCAAGGGTGATTCTCTGCAAGTTTCTTTCTTCTCCAGGCCGCGATGCGATCCCATTTTTCCCGCTGGGAAGATGGATGATTGCTTGCATGGAGTGGTTGACTTGGGCTAACCGGACATTATCAGCATTCAAAGCGCTTCACTAGATTCGAACCAAGAGGCTCATTTCCAGGTAGTAAACACGGAACATGCATGCCTCACTTCCAATCATAATAATCACCAGGGAAAATCACCATGGGATCTGCATTCCAGTCTCAAGATCAAGATTCCAGCACTGCGCGAAGCGTTATTCGGTTCGTCCTTTTAAGGGCCGGAATGATCCTCGTCACCATTATTTTGGGGACGTTCGGCGCCGTTCTGCTGGCCAACTCAGGAGGGCAGATCGATCAGAATGTCGAGGCAAGAATCATCGAGGAAGCACGATGGACGTCTTATGGACTCGTGGGTGCTGACTCGGAGTGTCTGCAACAAGTCGTCATGCTCGTCTATAACAATATGGCGGATGAAACAGGATTGTCCCTTCCATTCTGGCCGCGGCATATCCGCTGGACGTTCAATGCTCTGACGCTCAATTGGGGAAGTATACGCTTCCTCAACCTCTCTTCTGCACCTGGTGCACGAGCCATGCGGCAGGATTATGATGATGTAAAATCCATCATCTTCCAGCATCTTCCGAACACTTTGCTCCTGGTGGGATCGGCGTACCTCCTGATCTTCATGATCGGAATCCCTCTTGCGCTTTCTCTTTCCCGAAAGCATGGGCAATGGCAGGACAAATTACTTTCCCTTTTGGCACCATTTTCATCCATTCCCAGTTGGGTTCTCGGCCTCTTGCTGATCTTCATCTTCGCACTGGAATTACGCCTGCTTCCCTTCGGAGGCATGTACGATCCGTTTCCCCCGGAAACGAAGATCGGTTACGTACTTGCTGTAATCAAGCATATGCTCCTGCCGGTATCGGCCATCGTCATCAGCCTGCTTTTCCAACTCGTCTATACATGGCGTACATTCTTCCTGATCTATGCCCGCGAGGATTATGTTGAACTTGCTCAGGCGATTGGTTTGCCCCAAAAGACGATCAATCGCAGTCACGTCTTGAAACCAGCGTTGCCCTATGTGATCACAAGCTTTGCGCTGACTTTGGTTTCCTTCTGGCAAATGACCACAGCCCTGGAGATCGTTTTCGGTTGGCCGGGTATCGGGAACCTCTACATCCTATCCCTCCCCAACTTCTGGAGCGAGCAGATGTTCCCCGGAGAGATGGTGATCGTCATCGCCATCGTGGTCGTCTTTGCTTACATCCTGGGTTTTACGGTACTTCTTCTGGATTTGATCTATGCCATCGTCGATCCCCGCATCAGGATGCAGAAGCAGGATTCAGCATTGCGAATTGTCCAGAGGACATCGTGGCTTTCCAGCCTCAGGAAATGGTGGATGAAGAGGCGATCGCCAACGAGCATTGCGCCGCCTCGCATGAAACGCAGGCCTCTGCCAAAGCAACGTGCAACGCTTCCCACGAGCTCCAATTGGGAGTTCTTCAAAGCCAGATGGCGGGCTTCGATGAAGACGATGGGGGAGTTGTTCAGTTATCCCTCAGCCATCGTGGGATTGGCTATCATCGCCTTGCTTGTCGGGGGCTCGATCTATGCTGTAGTTGAACTTCCTTATCTGGAGGTGGGTGAACGCTGGTACACAGAAGGATTGACCGGGAAGTATTACGCTCCGAAACTTGCACAACCAGAATGGATCAATTGGTTTCGAAAGGATACCCTTCTTTCAACGGTTGTGCTCACCGAACATGACGACGGTGTTGAGAAAACCATCGAACCAGGTTCGAATGAGACTTCGAGTGTGTTCATCACCTTCTCGTTCGATTATTCCTATGCAGCCATGCCTGAGGAACTGCTGATTGATTTCACCCCGCAGTTTGAACTCAAGAGACCTTTTGTTTTCATGACCTGGATCACGCCTGATGGACGCGAGATCGAGCTGAAACAGATGTCCGTCGCAGCGGGATCGCGCATCGATCTAGCCGAGCATACGCCAGGACATGCCGAGGTATCGCCCTTTGCGTTGGACGTATGGGATGAACAAGATCCCATCGGGAGAGGCGACCCTGATTTATCGGAGCTGTTTCTGGATCCGAATTCTGACTCCACGGCTCCTCTCAAGGGGACCTACGAGCTGCGAATCGAGGGATTGCTGTTTGAAGATGATGCGGATCTGGATGCAGAGTTGGTAATTCTGGGACAGGTGTATGGTATGGCGGGGACCGACTTCATGCGCCGCGACCTGCTGGTTCCGCTGCTGTGGGGCATGCCGTTTGCCCTGGCGATCGGGCTCTTCGGAGCTGTCTTGACGACAGTGGCCTCGATGGTACTCGCCGCGGCTGGTGCATGGTTCGGGGGGTGGTTGGATGCCCTCATCCAGCGTATCACCGAGGCCAACATGATCCTGCCTATCCTCGCCCTGGGGGTCCTGTTCTATGCCGTCTTCAACGTCAATATCTGGACCATCCTGGGGATTATCGTCATCTTGAATGTTTTCGGCAGTCCAACGAAATCCTTCCGCGCAGCCTTCCTGCAGATCAAAGAAGCTCCCTATATCGAGGCTGCGCAAGCTTATGGTGTCAGCAATTGGCGCATCATCCTGCGCTACATGATGCCGCGCATCATCCCCGTGCTCATTCCGCAATTGGTGACCCTGGTCCCCGCCTTTGTCTTTCTCGAGGCAACCCTGGGCATGTTCAACATCAAATCCATGTATCCAACCTGGGGCCGAGTGATCTACCAAGCTCTGAATCAGGGCGCCAGTTGGGGATCGCGCTACTATGTGCTGGGCCCCATCGCCCTGCTCCTGATGACCGGATTTGCCTTTGCGTTGATCGGTTACGCCTTGGATCGAGTCCTCAATCCAAGATTGCGGGAGGAATGACACTCAGATCATCGAAGCAGGCCGCCAGGTTTGGTATCATGCTTGCGATGTGCGCGACAATCAATTTGTTCCATGATTTGTTGCCGTTAGATTCCCTTCGGCAGCGGATCCAGCATGATTAACGCATTGGATAGTCCCGGCGATATTGGCCCATGCAAGGATCATCGGGGCTGATTAGCAACAGCCATCGATGCTACGATACCATCATCAAAGCAGCACATACCGCCATCGGGCATTCGTCGCTCCAGGATAGCATTGAGAACTGTCCTAAATCTCTCGTGCGGTTGGCCGTAGGTAATGTCATGTCGGGTTTTGAAAAGCCCATCCGGACCCTCCAGCTCGAGTCCCGCGGCATAGCGGTGATGGCGTTGATCGTCCTGCTCGTGCAACTCTTCTTTCCTCACAAAGGATGGATGATTTTATTCACAGGCCTGGGTGGCGCGTGGTTGGTCAGCTATCTCTGGGCGCGCTCCTTGAAAGACGGCTTGCGGTTGGAACGCGAAATGCGCTTTGGCTGGATGAGCGTTGGTGATCAATTACAGGAACGAGTCATCATCGCCAACGACGGCTGGGTACCGGGATTGTGGGTCCGGATCATCGACCAATCGGACATGCACGACTATGGCATCAGCAGTGTTCGAGATTTCAGCAAGGGTCGATATCGCCATTGGTTCAGCCGTGGGAAGTGCACGCGCCGGGGTTTGTACACGATGGGCCCCACCATCCTTGAAGCCTCGGATCCCCTGGGCATGTATCGCGTGCGTGTCGAATATCCCGAAACCACGACCATGATGGTGGCCCCTCAGGTGATCGATCTGCCCCAAATCGAGATTGCTGCTGGCGGTCGCGCTGGAGAAGGGAGAACGCGTGCGCAGGGTTTGGAGCAGACCGTAGCTGCTGGAGGAGTCCGTAGTTATACGCATGGCGATAGTTTGCGTTGGATTCATTGGCCGACCACTGCTCGAAGAAACGAACCCTATGTCCAGATCTTCGATAGCGAACCATCCAGCGATGCTTGGTTGGTCTTGGATTTGGATGCGGAAGTTCAAATCGGTGAGGGTCAGCGGAACACGGAGGAGTATGGGATCATCCTGGCCGCATCCCTGGTGAATCATTACAACCAGATGGGTAAGGCCATCGGGTTCATCGGCCACGGGGAAGAGTTTCTCTGGCATACTCCCGCAGTGGGCGATGCCCACCTATGGAAGATCCTACGATCTTTAGCAACCGCGCGACCCGGACAGGTTCGTTTGAAGGAACTACTGGAGAGCATTCGCGAGTCTGTGGAGCGGCAAGTGAGCTTGGTGATCATCACCGCGAACATGTCCTCCGAGTGGCTTGAGACGCTTGAAATCCTACGACAATCCGGCGTCATCCCCACAATCGTCCTTCTGGATCCATCGACATTCGGAAGCTCAGAGAGCACAGGTTCCATTCGGGACCAGCTCATCCGTTTGGGCATCACCCATTACATCATCACCGCTGACATCCTCGATCAGCCTGAAGAACCTGAGGAAAAACCGTGGGATTGGTTATTGTTTCCGAAAGTTCAGGAGAAAACCACCCGCGAGCGACGCGGAAGCGTGTGGAAGAAGGGGCTCCGGTATCTGCGCACGATTGGATTGGTCTCCCTGCTGCTGTGGGGAATGGCAAGCACGCTCGGAGATGCAATTCAAGGAGTGGATGATAGTTTCCTTTGGTTCATGACCGGCGGTGGAGTGCTGATCAACGGACTACTGTTGCTCTTCACCATGCCTCCATGGATCATGGGCGTGTTGAGCGGGATTTTCGGGATCATTCTCTCGATGATCCGGGTTGGTCGGCTGGAAGTTCTGTTGAGCGATATCGGGTCTCAAATCGTAACCTATATCCAAGTTGGTTTGCGTGCGTTGGTGAGTGATAGCGCGGGCCCGGAAACCGAAGCATTGCAAGCTTCCTTCGCGTTGCTGGGGGAAAAAATGGGCTTGCTTGGAGCCCGTCTGTGGGAATGGCTGGCGGGGGTGGTCCAGGGCGAGGCGTATTTTGATCCGGTGGTTGTGGTCATCCTGTGGGGTATCACGGCTTGGTTCGCTACGGGTTGGGCGCTGTATGGTGTGGTGAAGCAGAGGAATCCGGTTTTAGCGGGAGCGCCAGCCTTTTTACTCGTGGCGATCAGCTCTGGGATCACCGATCAGCCCGGTTTTATTCTTGCATTTATGCTGGGAGCGATGATCCTCCAAAGGGTATTCGTGCGCTATGAAGAGCATGAGCACGAATGGGAACAAGGCCTTCTGCTCTTTGAAGATTCGATCAGTCCGCGCGTGGCGATAGCCGGATGCGCCTTGGCAGCTGGATTGATGGTGGTTTCCATTGTAAGTCCCTCGATTTCCCTCAGCAGCATTCGAGAGGCCATTCAAAACGCTCTGAATATCGAGCAGGATAGTACCGAGATTAGCGATTCCCTGGGATTTGGTTCGCGCATGGAGCATCGAAGTTCCCTGGATGCCCTCAATACGGAGACGCTCCCGAACAAACATCTGCTCGGGTCCGGACCGGAGCTTTCCGAACAACTTGTTATGACGATCAAACTTGGGGTCTGGCCGGGTCTGGATTTGACTGTTGAGGGTGCAATTCCACCGGAACGGATTTATATACGCAGTCTGAGCTACGATCGCTACACGGGGCAGGGTTGGGCTTCGGAGTATGCGGGATTCTCCGAATATCGCGCCGGGCAGATGCTGCTGCTTACTTGGCCGGAGAATTACCATGTCGTTCGTCAGAGCCTGGACATCGTGGAGGGATACGAGGGATTACTGCATGCCGTCGGGGTACCCATACGCACAGATCAAGTCACCACAGCCGCCTGGAGAACGGTTGATGAGGGGATGGATGCTTTCGACCTGTTTGGCGCCATGATTTCAGCGACGGCCTATCGCGTCGACTCGATCATGCCGTTGTACAGTGAGACAGAGCTGCGATCCGCCAGGCGATCCTATCCCGATTGGATCATAGATCGATATTTGGCGCTTCCACCGACCGTACCTGATGACGTGCTGGCATTGGCGCGTGATCTTACGGCTATCGAAGCCACACCCTACGATCGTGCCATCGCCTTGGAGAGTTACCTCAGGGAATTGGATTACTCGCTGGACGTGTCACTCGCGCCGGCAGGACGGGATGTCACCCAATATTTCCTGTTCACGCTGGAAGAAGGCTATTGCGATTACTTCGCCACGGCCATGGTCGTTCTTTCCCGAGCGGCAGGGATTCCAGCCCGTTTGATCACAGGCCATGTTGCCGAACAATACGACGAATCCCTCGGAGCCTATCTTGTCACCGAGGATCAGGCGCATGCGTGGGCGGAAATCTACTTCCCCGGTTATGGATGGATACCATTCGAGCCAACGCCGGGGCGTGCCGAACTGGAAAGACCGGCAGAACCCCTACCAACGATCCCAGCCAGCACGCCGCTCGATATGGAGCCGATCGAGGAGAAGCCTGAGATCTCAAATTGGGTTTGGCCTGTGGGTATAACCGTTGGGTTGGTGCTCGTGGTTGGTGGTTTCGCTGCAGCCATCTATCTATCGGACTATTTCTTGAGTCGCCTTTCTGCTGAAGAACTCATACCCAAAGCGTACGGTCGCTTCCTCCGCCTTTCGAAAAAAGCAGGCATACTATTGAAGCTTTTCCATACGCCATTTGATGTTGCCTCTATCTATGCGCAATACAGCCGGATCATGGGGCGAACGAGCCGGTGGAACGATTGGCTTATGGTGGCCAATAATGACGTGAAAGTATTGGTGAGGGCAATTGTGCTGCTTGTCTTCAGCCCTAGAGGAGGGGCTGAAGTAGATACCAAGGAAGTTGTGCGCGCTTACAAGCGATTGCGTTCCAGGCTTTGGTTGCTGTGGTTGCTCAAGCGTGCAAGAATGACCCCGATCCTTTGGTCGCTGATCTGGCAAGTTCCGCCACCAGCGACCATCAAAATCGATGGATAAAGAATATGGACATTGTCAAAGAATTTGCGGAAAAGATCATTCATAACATCGAAAGCGTGATCGTCGGAAAGCGAGAAGCGGTCGAATTGGCCGTGATTGGCTTGCTCTGTCAGGGGCACATCTTGATCGATGATGTTCCAGGATTAGGAAAGACGATGCTCGCACGCAGCATCGCCACATCGATGGGATGCTCTTTCGGACGCATTCAATTCACCCCGGACATGCTCCCCAGCGATGTCACCGGAGTTACCATCTACAACCAAGCCAAGCAGGAATTCATCTTCCGCCCGGGGCCTGTGATGTCGGGAGTCGTTCTGGCCGACGAAATCAATCGAGCCACGCCGAAAACTCAGTCGGCGTTGCTGGAGGCGATGCAGGAACGGCAGGTCACGGTGGATGGCATCACCTATCCTCTCTCTCCGGTATTCATGGTCATCGCCACGGAGAATCCCATTGAATACCAGGGCACCTACGCCCTTCCCGAAGCGCAGCTCGATCGCTTTCTAATGCGGATCAAGCTCGGATACCCGGATCGGGAAAATGAAATCGATGTCATGGATCGCCAGCAATACAATCATCCCATCGATAAGTTAGAATCCGTCTCTTCCGTGGAGGAAGTCCTGCGGATGCAGAATGAGATCAAGAAGGTCCATATCTCAACCCCGCTGAAGGAATACATTGTGGATCTGGTTCGACAGACGCGTGATCACCCGGATGTGTATCTGGGAGCCAGCCCCCGCGGCAGCCTGGGATTGTATCGGAGCATCCAGGCACGGGCTGCGTTGGAGGGCAGAGACTATTCCGTTCCCGATGACGCAAGAGAGTTGGCTGTTCCCGTATTGGGCCATCGTTTGATTCTCGCGCCTGGCGCCCATTTGCGCGATCTGGATGAGAAGCGAGTGCTTGAAGAAGTTCTCTCGAGGGTCACGGTGCCCGCAGGAGCCGCTTCCGAACCGTAAACATGTAGGAGTGGACGTGTGAGGGTGGTCTGGGGGGTATCCCGTGCCGCCAGAACGGATTGAGTTTCAAAACCAACCACTAGCGCATCTTAGATGGTGTCGGCTTCCCCTGCTCATTCTCATCCTCTACCAGCCGCTGATGGGATCACCCAGCCGGTTCTTCCCTTGCATGGGAACCATCCTGCCGCGCGATCCGTTTCCTTCCGAAGGGATATAATCCTGGAGGCTGCACGTTTGGCGGCGATACAGGACCAGCTGGCAAATCCGACAGATTCCGCTGCGAGTTATGCTGAGGTTTGATGAAAAAGAGGGAGAATCCATCCGAGCGCCCAAGCGCGAGAAAGAACCGTAAACAATCGCCTATTCTCGAGGTGCAGGGCTTGAGAACCTGGTTCCATCTCGATGGGCAAATCGTGAAGGCGGTGGATGGATTGGATTTGTGCATTCTGCGGGGGGAGATCTTCGCTCTGATCGGAGAATCGGGATCGGGAAAGACTGTGACCGCACTTTCCCTCCTGCGGCTTATCACACCCCCGGGAAGAACGGATGCGGATCGCATGCTCTATGATGGTGTGAATCTGCTCGACCTCGATGAAACCCAGATGCAAGCCGTGCGAACTGAGAAAATAGCCATGATCTTCCAGCAGGCCAAGACGAGCCTCAATCCGGTGTTTACCGTGGGCAACCAGATGGTGGAAGCGATCCAATTGAAACGTCGCAACGATAGGGATGCAGCATTGCAGGAAGCTGTCGCTCTGCTCGACAGGATGGGATTGCCCGATCCGGAGGAACTGGCGCAGGCTTTTCCGCATGAATTGTCCGGAGGCCAGGCTCAGAGGGTTGGGATTGCGCTTGCCATTACCGGCTCTCCGGGGCTTCTGATCGCAGATGAGCCTACAGGCGCTTTGGACGTCACCATCCAGGCGCAGATTCTCGATCTGCTTCGAGAGATTCAGCAGAGGACGGGTACTGCGATTCTCCTGATCACGCATGATCCGGGTGTGATGGCGGAATTGGCTGATCGTGCAGCCGTTATCTATGCAGGGCAGATCGTCGAGCAGACCGATGTCGATACGCTGTTTTCCACGCCCCTTCATCCCTACACGGTGGGATTGATGGCAGCGATAACCTCCATGCCCCGGAAGGGAGAACACCTCGAGACGATTCCTGGAACGGCTCCCAACCCAGCCGATCTACCCCCAGCCTGCCGATTCGCGCCGCGCTGTCAGGCGCGCCTCGATTACGGATTGGAAATCTGTCAGCTGCATGCGCCTGCGTTGAGACCAGTCGTTGATGATCGCCTGGTGCGATGCTGGTTGTATCACGGACATGGCCGCCATAGACCTCCCCTGAGCGAACCCCAATCGGGTTCCATTGGAGCAGGCGTACAGGGCGCGGTTTCCCAAGCATGAACAAAGAATGGCATGAGATCCCGAATCTCAAATCCCTCGTCGTCGTCAGAAACCTCGTGAAGCATTACCCCTATCGTGGGGGCCCGTTGGGGCGTGTTCGGGGCTGGAAACATGCCGTGGACGGCGTGAGTTTCGACATCAGAGAGGGAGAGACGCTTGGTTTGGCCGGGGAATCCGGCAGCGGTAAGACAACGATTGGCCTGTGCATCCTCGATTTGATCAAACCGACATCGGGATCGATCCAATTCGATGGGCGCGACATGGCTTCACTCGGGCGAGAAGCTTCGAAGGACATTCGTCGTGAGATGCAGATCATCTTCGAGAATCCCCACGCTTCCCTCAATCCGCGCATGAGGGTCGTCGACATCGTTTCCGAAGGCTTGTTCATCCATCGCCCGGACAGTCCCGGAGCCTACCGGGAAACGGCGTTGGAAATGCTGCGCAAGGTGGGCATCGACCGACATCTTGCCGATCGGTACCCGGGAGCATTCTCAAGCGGACAGCAGCAACGTATTTGCATTGCAAGAGCGCTTGCATTGCAGCCAAGATTTGTGGTGGCAGATGAACCCGTATCGGCACTGGATGCCTCGATCCAGGCTTCCATACTCAATCTTCTCGGTGACCTGCAGTCCGAGTTGGGTTTGTCGTTACTTTTCATTGCGCACGATCTGCGCGTCATCGAGCATGTGGCAGATCGGGTGGCCGTCCTGTATCTTGGCAAGATCGTCGAAATAGCCCGTCGGCAGACCATCTTCTCCCATCCGCTGCATCCCTACACTCGAGCTCTGCTGTCGGCAGTACCGGCGTTGCCGCAAGGGAGTAAGAATCAACGCATTCTGCTTTCAGGGGAAACGCCCAGTGCCCTTGATCCCCCACAGGGCTGCCGTTTCCATACACGCTGTCCCATTGCTGTCCATCATTGTTCGATCGAGGAGCCAAGTTTGATCTCTGTGAACGGGGATCATCGGGTTTCCTGTTGGCTCGTTGACGGATCCCATTCAGGATGAATTGGTTTGCGTTGGGGAGTTCATTTCCTTCCAATAGAACCAGGAACCCATGCATCGTGTTCTCTAGGATGGCGGACTCGTGTGATACAATGTTGAGCGCTCGCATAGGAGATTATCGTTGGGGCGTGGTGCAACGGCAGCACACCGGACTTTGAATCCGTGGATCTAGGTTCGAATCCTGGCGCCCCAACCTCGCGCATTCGATTGCATGTCAACCTCTGTGTCTGACGAAGACCCTCAGAAACGTTTCCCCCCTGAACTGTGCATTAGCGCCAGTGATCTAGCAGCACGGAAGCGCTCAACCTGCTATTATGTCCCACAGGGAGGCCGTTGTGCTATCTGAGTCCTTGGTCCTGGCTGCTGGTCTTGGTACGCGTATGAAGTCCGATCTACCCAAGACGCTTCACCTACTTGGCGGAAGGCCCATGGTCGCATGGTCGATTGAGGCTTGCAAAGATGCCTGTGGGCGTCCGCCATATGTCGTTGTTGGGCCAGAAACGGAAATCTATCGCCAAGCTGTCGGGGACGAGGTTGCGCTCATCGTGCAGGAGGAGCGCTTGGGTACGGGACATGCCGTGGCGCAGGCTGCAGAGAGGCTAAGGGGGAAATCCGATCTGGTGCTTGTCGTGCATGCGGACATGCCGCTCCTGCGCAGCGAAACGCTGCGGGAATTGATCGAAACGCAGTCCAAGCACGAGGGTGTCCTCTCGTTGTTGGCAATGCACGGCGAATCGCCGCGTGGTTTTGGACGCATCCTGCGCGACGACCAGGGAAAGATCACCGGTATTATGGAAGAAGCCCACGCATCCCCTGCTCAACTAGCCATCCGCGAATTGAACATGGGAGCCTATTGCTACCGCGCTGAATGGCTTTGGGAGAACCTGCCGAAATTGAAGCAATCCCCCAAGGGCGAGTACTACCTCACTGATCTGGTGGAACTGGCTGTGAAAGAATCCTCGTCAATCGGATGTATGCATGTGACCGACGAGGACGAAGTGATTGGGATCAACACTCGTGAGCACCTCGCCGAAGCGGAGATGGCCTTGAGAAAGCGCATCAACCGGCATTGGATGGCTCAGGGCGTCAGCTTTGTGGATGCCGCCACGACCTACATCGGCCATGAAGTTCGCATAGGTGTGGACACGGTATTATTGCCCAACACGCATTTGGAAGGGGCAACGGTGATCGGTGAGGAATGTCGTCTTGGACCCAACAGCATCATCCGAGCATCGACCATCGGCGATCGATGCCACATCGAAGCATCCGTCGTGGAGGAAGCCGTACTCGAGAATGATGTCCGTGTGGGGCCGTTTTCCCACTTGCGACGAGGGGCCCACTTATGCAACGGTGTGCATGTGGGAAACTTCGGCGAGGTGAAGAACAGCCGATTGGGTCCTGGCGCAAAGATGGGACACTTCTCGTACATTGGAGATGCCACCGTGGGCGCGGAGGCCAATATCGGTGCGGGTACGATCACGTGCAATTACGATGGAGAGAAGAAACACCAAACCGATATTGGAGAACGGGCGTTTATCGGCAGTGACACGATGCTCGTTGCGCCTGTGCGGGTGGGCAAGGGGGCGCGCACGGGGGCCGGAGCGGTCGTGAATAAGGATGTTCCTGATTACTGTATAGCTGTGGGCGTTCCTGCCCGAGTGGTTCGTAAGTTGAAAGCAGATGATGAGTGAATTGACGGCAATCCTGATTTCGATATTTCTTCTCATGTTGAACATGCTGATGATGGCGGGGGGAACCGCACTGAAGAACAGCAATCGCGCCCATCTCAAACGCATGGAGAAAGATGAGGTTCCAGGAGCCAGACTTGCCGGTCGCTTGGTGGAAGAGGCCACGCGCTTGATCCTGACCATGCGCTCCGGACAGAGTCTGTTGAGATTGGCGACGGTGGCCCTGGGCATGGTGGCGTACATGATCCTGGTGGGGCCGGAGGGGAGCAATGCCCTGGGGTTCGTCTTGGCGCTGATTGGGATCTGGATCGGTGTGGGAGTGATCCTCTTCCTGGTGGAGAATCTCGTTTTACGTGATCCGGATCGTTGGGCGGTTCGTTTGGCGCTGCCCACGTCCATCCTGATCAGTTTGTTCCAACCCATCGTTTGGCCGTTGGGCCGTTTGGCGCAGCGCTTATCCGACTCGCCGAGAGGGCGGGCCTTCCCCGTGGTCACCGAAGAGCAGATCAAGACTCTGGTGGACGCAGGGGAGGAAGGTGGAGCCATCGAACAGGATGAGCGTGAGATGATCTACTCGATCTTCCAGCTTGGAGACACGCTGGCGAGAGAAGTGATGGTTCCACGCATCGACATCCTGGCCTTCGAGGATGACACTCCTTTGACTGAGGCCACTGATCTGCTGCTTCGAACGGGATATTCACGCGCCCCCGTCTTCTCCGGTTCCATCGACCGCGTGATCGGGATCGTGTATGGTAAGGATCTGCTGGCTGCCTGGCAACGCGGCGAGCATGATGGCAAGGTTTCCGATCTGGCGCGAGAAGCCTATTTTGTGCCAGAAGCCAAGAAGGTGGATGACCTGCTCACAGAGATGCAGGCCCGCCGCATACAAATGGCAATCGTGGTCGATGAATATGGGGGAACAGCAGGTCTGGTGACCTTCGAGGACATCGTCGAGGAGATCGTGGGCGAGGTCCACGACGAATACGACACCATGGAGGAATTACCCTTTCGCCAGGTCAGCGATGCGGAATTCATCTTTCGGGGCAGGATCGATCTCGACGATTTCAATGCCATCACCGGTGTTGGATTACCAAAAGATACGAGTGAAACGCTGGGGGGCTTCATCTACAGCCACCTGGGAAGGATCCCAACACCGGGTGAGGTCGTGGAGGTGGGTGGCATGCGGATGATCGTGGAGCAGGTTGTGGGGAAGCGAATTCGCAAAGTACGAGCCAAGTGGTTGACAGCACCGGATGCGACCTCCGAAGAGGATTCTGATGAAACTGTCCGATCAACTACGAAATGAGCTCATCGAGCGAGCCTTGAAAGTACGGCGCAACGCGTATGCGCCATATTCCAAATACGCGGTAGGCGCGGCACTGCTCGCCGATTCGGGTGAAATCTACACTGGATCGAAAGTCGAGAATTCTGCATATCCTGTGAGCATGTGCGCTGAGCGTTCGGCGATCTTCCAGGCGGTCTCCGAAGGGGAGCGCAAGTTCAAAGCCATCGTCGTGGCCACAGAGAATGGCGGGTCGCCATGCGGCTCCTGCCGCCAGGTCATGTCCGAGTTCGGGTTGGACATGCTGGTGTTGATGGTGGACGAGGATGGCAAGGTTTGCAGAGAGTCCTCCGTTGGAGCGCTGTTACCCGAATCCTTTGGTCCTGGAGACCTAAACGCCTCATAGGGCGTTTCCTTCGACACCGATTGCCGCTGGTATAATCCCCCTGTGCCCTCCAGAGAACGGATCTATCGAAGCGAGGCAGTGATTCTGCGCCGTCAGGACCTCGGCGAGGCGGACCGCCTGCTGACAATTTTCACTCCAGACCATGGCAAATTGCGGGTGGTTGCCAAGGGTGTTCGAAGGTTGCGATCACGCAAGGCGGGCCATCTCGAACCCCTCACGCGCGCCAGATTGATGCTGGCGCGCGGGCGAAATCTCGATGTCATCACCCAAGCCGAGGCGGTGGAACTTTTCACATCGCTGCGAGGTGATCTGGAGAGATTAGGCCAGGCCTTCTACGTTGTGGAACTGCTCGATCGTTTTACGGTGGAGGAGGGGGAGACACAGCGCCTCTACGACCTGTTGCTGAAGACGTTGGGACGTTTGGCGGCGGAGGATGAAGGGAGCGTCGTGGTTCGCTTTTTCGAACTGCGCTTGCTCGAACTGGTCGGATATCGCCCCGAACTCTTCCGATGCCTGGGGTGTGGGAAGGAGCTTAAGCCACAGGATCAATTCTTCTCTGTAGACATGGGGGGAATACTCTGCCCAAACTGCGGGGCGGGAAGGAAGCATGCGCACCCGATCTCACTGGCGGCGCTCAAGGTCCTGCGCTATTATCAGCGCAACGCCTATGCAGTTGCAGCCACAGCGAAGATTCGTTCCAAGGTGCATGCCGAACTCGACAGACTGCTGGAGAGCTACCTGACCTATTTGTTGGAGAAACGTCTCCATACACCGGATTTCCTGCGGCGCGTGAACGAATTGGCCACCAAGGCCTACAAAGCCGAAACCACGACCTGATGCCCCAGTGAGGAATTGACCTTGAGTGAGAAAACGCCTCCCACATTCCAATCCATCACCCAGACCCTTCTGCAGTTCTGGGCAGATCGGGGCTGTGTGATCTGGCAGCCCTACCACACCGAAGTCGGCGCGGGCACGATGAATCCTGCCACTTTCCTGCGGGTTCTCGGTCCGGAACCCTGGAATGTGGTCTACGTAGAGCCCTCCATCCGACCTGCCGATGGACGCTTCGGGGACAATCCCAATCGCTGGCAGCATTTCTACCAGTTGCAGGTCATCCTCAAGCCGGACCCTGGTGATCCGCAGCAGCAATACCTCGAATCGCTGAAAGCACTGGGGATCGATCCCCAGGTCCGTGATATTCGCTTCGTGGAAGATAATTGGGAAGCGCCAGCGCTGGGCGCATGGGGTTTGGGTTGGGAAGTCTGGCTCGATGGCCAGGAGATCACACAATTCACCTACTTCCAGCAGGCTGGCGGCAGGCCGGTGGATGTGGTGTCCGTGGAGATCACGTACGGTTTGGAGCGCATTGCGCTGGCCTTGCAGGGAGTGGAGACGTTCCTCGACATCGCCTGGAATCCATATCTCACCTACGGCGATCTGAGTCTTCAAGCCGAGATCGAGCATTGTGGTTACAACTTCGGCCATGCTGATATCGAGCGTCTGCGCGTGATCTACGAGAATTACGAGGAAGAAGCGCGGGCGGCGCTTGCGGCGGGTTTGGTGGTCCCCGCCCACGATTACGTGCTCAAATCATCACACATTTTTAATATCCTCGATGCGCGTGGGGCCATCGGCGTAGCCGAGCGCGCAGCCCTCTTCGGACGCATGCGCGAGCTCGCGCGCGGCGTGGCAGATGCTTATTTAGCTCAACGCGAGGAGCTCGGCCATCCCTGGTCTAAACTTGCGCCGAGCGTCAAACCTGCAACTGAACCTGCTTCGGATGTGGCGCCCGCGCCGAATAAACCAGCTCCTTTCCTGCTGGAGGTAGGCACGGAAGAGTTGCCGCCGGCGGATGTGGATGCCGCTGTTGCTCAGTTGCGCGATTCTGTGGATGCAATGCTTGGGGAGCAGAATCTACAGCATGGTGGCATCAAGGTCGAAGGCACGCCGCGGCGGCTGGTGGTCTTCGTGGAAGCGCTCGCGCCTCGACAGGATGAGAGGGTAGTCGTGGCTAAGGGGCCGCCGGCAGACCGGGCGTTCGACGATAAAGGCAAACCCACGAAGGCTGCGCAGGGCTTTGCCCGTAGCCAGGGGATTGAAGTCGAGGCGCTCGAAGCGCGAGAAATGGATGGGGGCCGCTACGTTATCGCGGAGACGAAGCAGCCCGGGCGGACCGCGGACGATGTTCTGAGCGAGCAGGTTCCGAGGCTCTTGGATGGCTTGCGCTTCGAGAAATCGATGCGCTGGAATGCAAGCGGTGTGACTTTCTCGCGCCCGATTCGATGGCTCCTGGCGCTGCATGGTGCGCATCTGGTGGAGCTCGAATTCGCGAATATAAAAGCCAGGCAGGAGACATTCCCCCCGAGGTACACGGAACCCATCCCGATCCATGTGAAGAATCCACAAGCTTATTTCAAGGCGCTTTCAGATTCAGGGATTGTGCTGGATATCGCCGAGCGCCGTCAGCTGATTTGGAATCAGGTTACAGAATTGGCGCAAGCAGTCGACGGCGAAGTCAACGAAGATGCGGCATTGATGGAAGAGGTATCGCATCTGGTAGAGGTTCCCTTCGCCTTCCGAGGAGAATTCGAAGACACCTTCCTTTCGCTTCCGAAGCAGGTGTTGGTCTCCGTGATGAAGAAGCACCAGCGCTATTTCCCCATCGAGATGGAGGGGAAATTGCTTCCCTTTTTCGTGGCGGTCAACAACGGGAAACTCCTGGACATGCCTGCGGTGATCAAGGGCAATGAGCACGTGACCCGTGCTCGCTTCTCGGATGCGGATTACTTCCTTCGGCGCGACCTCGAGAATCCACTCGAAGCCTACGTTCCCGAGTTGGCGACACTCACCTTTCAGACCAAGCTCGGTTCCATGCTCGACAAGACGAATCGCATACAACGCTTGGTTTCCGAACTCGCCGATGACTTGAACATGAAGGCCGCTGAGCGCAAGATCGCTCTGAGGGCGGCGTCATTGTGCAAAGCCGATCTCGCCACCCACATGGTGGTCGAGATGACCGCACTGCAGGGCGAGATGGGACGCGAGTATGCCCTGAGGGCGGGTGAAAGCGAGGAAGTGGCGGAAGCGATCTTGGAACACTACCTGCCGCGTTTCTCGGGGGATAAGCTGCCTGCCAGCGCAGCGGGATTAGCGATAGGCATTGCAGATCGCCTGGATACGCTGATGGGATTGTTCGCCGTTGGATTGTCGCCAACAGGGGCAAAGGACCCCTTCGCTTTGCGAAGAGCGGCAATAGGTTTGGTGCAGAACCTGTTGGAGCATGACTTGCATTTCGACCTTCGGCAGGGGCTTCAGTTGGCGGAAAAGGGATTGCCTCTGCGGGGAGGTGAAACTGCACAAGCACAATGTCTGGAATTCATCATCGCGCGCTTGAAGGCGTTGTTGCTGGCGCGGGATTTTCACTACGATGTCGTGGATGCGGTCCTGACAGTCCAGGGGCATGATCCCGTAAGATCGGCCAAGGCTGTTCAGGTTCTGTCTCAATGGTTGGAGCGTGAGGATTGGCCTGCGATCCTGCAGGCCTATGCTCGATGTGCCCGTATCCTCCGTGGTCTGGAGGGACGCTTCGCAGTGGACGAGGCTCGGTTTGTCGAAGACGAGGAGCGTGCCCTGCATGCGGTTTTTAAGAAGGCCGAAGCCAAGGAACGTGCTCCTGGTTCCGTGGAAGATTTCCTCAAGGCATTCGAACCCATGATCCCGGCGATTACGGCATTCTTTGATGAGGTGCTTGTGATGAGCGAGGATCAGGAGCTGAAGACCAATCGTCTGGCAGTGCTGCAACGCATCGTCGATTTAGCTGACGGTGTGGTGGATCTTTCTTACCTGGAGGGATTCTGATTGCTGCCCGGCATTCGCCGGTTGGGAGCGGGTGGTTTGCTCATACAAAGCAGGGAACGCTATAATCCATCTGCTTGCCGAAACTTGGTGTGAACTCGCAAGACGATCTGCCCCTGATGCCCGGCGGACGGCGATGAAGCGGCAAGAAGCAGGACGTATGCCGGTAGATTTCGGCGAATCACGGGCATCAGCGTTGAAAGCACCTACACAGCCGAGATCATGGTTGCGAATCGACACCAGCCAATGAACTTCATGGCGACGTTGAAGGATGCTGCATCGCCGACATGTGATGCAGCACGAGGAGCCTTTGCGGATCGATGAGCGTAGTCGATGAGATCAAGGATCGTATCGACCCAGTAGAAGTGATTGGCGAAACGGTCAAACTCCGCAAGTCGGGCAAGAATTACACCGGCTTCTGCCCGTTCCATCCCAACACTCGCACACCTGCGTTCGTGGTGTTTCCGGAGAGTGGAACATGGCGTTGCTTCGGAGCATGCAACGAAGGTGGGGACGTCTTCAGTTTCCTCATGAAGAAGGAGGGTTGGGATTTTCCAGAGACGCTTCGCTATCTGGCAGAACGGACAGGCGTCACCCTGAAGCCCAGAACGCCGGAACAGGAAGAAGCCGAAGAAGCTGGGCAGCGTCTGCGGGACCTGCTGGAGGCAACGATCCCCTTCTATCGCCATCACCTCCTGCAAACACCGGCGGGAGCGCCGGTGCTTGAGTATCTGCATAAGCGCAACCTGAGCGATGATGCCTTGGAGAGCTTCGAGATCGGCTATGCGCCCCAAGCCTGGGAGGCGACTCAGCATTTTCTGCATGAGAAGGGCTATGATGACGAGGAGATCGCCCAGGCAGGAATGTCCAGTGAACGGGAAAGTGGGGGGTACTTCGATCGATTTCGACACCGCATCATGATCCCGATCCGCGACGCGAGAGGCAGGATGGCTGGTTTTGGCGCTCGGGTTGTGGATCCGAACGATGTGCCCAAGTTCATGAATTCACCGCAGACGGTCCTGTTTGACAAAGGACGACTGCTCTATGGATTGGATAAGGCGCGTAAAGCCATACGCAGCGTGGATCAGGTCGTGATCGTTGAAGGTTATATGGACGTTATCGCGCTCCATCAGGCAGGGTATGCAAACGTCGTCTCGCCCATGGGAACAGCACTCACGGAGGCTCAACTGCGCTTGCTGAAGAGGTTTTCTCGGCGCATCGTCCTGGCGCTCGATGCCGATGCTGCGGGTGATCAAGGTACGTTGCGCGGCCTGACACTGGCGCGCGAATCGCTGGAGCGCCAGCCGGAACATGTCTTCAATGCCCGCACCCTTGTACGACAGGAAGGACGGCTGGACGCCGATATCCGCGTCGTCACGCTGCCTCCTGGGCAGGACCCGGATGAGATTGTGGCCGAGGATGTATCCGCCTGGACAGGAATGCTGGAGGGGGCGAAGTCCGTGGTGGATTACGTCTTGGAGGTCCTTATCGGGGGTCAGGATCTCGAGGATGCCAAGGCCAAGGCTACAATTGCCCAGCAGGTTCTCCCCCTCATCGAGGATGTGATCGATCCTTGGGAACGTGAGGTTTATCGTCAGAATCTGGCGCGTAGGTTGAAGGTCGATGAACGAGCCCTGCTTGCCTGGAAACCAAAGCGCGTTCAACACCGAAGAATGAAGCCTGCACAAGTTGATGATGGTGTGGATGACGATGCGGCTGTTTCGCCGCAATCGAGTGCCAGCGTGTTGGATGGTTTCTGCTTGGGGCTTCTCCTGAGAGATCCGGAATTGACCTACCGGATCGATCGGGCGCTGCAATCCATCGATCTGGAAATATTAGCTCCGACTGATTTTCGCGGCAGCGAGCGCCAGGCAATCTTCCAGGCGGTACGGGAGGCTTTGGAGCAACAAACCGAAGAACCTTCGGCTCATTGGCGAAAGGCCCTCCTGCAACCCTTGTTGGATATTGCGGGTGAATTAGTGCAGAAGACTCAGAACATTGATCTCGACCGACCGAGGGTGTTGGATGAGGTGTTGACGAATTTCCTGCGTCTGCGGAAACATGATCAGGAATTGCGACTTTCTCAATTGCGTTTTCAGCTTCAATCAGCACAGGAGATGGAGGGGGAAACCTCCATGATGCAGCGACCCGGGATCGAGAACCTGATCCGAGAGGTACACGTATTGACAATGCACATCGCGCGCCTGGATCAGGCGATCATGCAACGACAGGGTATGCAACCAAGCCCCCTGTTGCAGCAAGGGCGGTAAGGAAGATGGTGGAAGAAAACGAAAAAGATGCCGGAGTGGAGCCGGAAGAACGAGCATCATTCGATTTCGATGACTTGTTTGACATCGATCCGATAGAATTGGTGGATAAGGAAACCATGGATCTGGAACCAGATCCGCAAGAGATTGCGGAAACTAAGGTGGAGGTGGAATCGGATTCCAGCGAACCCGAGGAACTCATCATCGCCTTCGAGCTGACCAATGATCCCGTCCGGCTCTATCTTAAAGAGATCGGTCGGGTCGAGTTACTTTCCTCCAATCAGGAACTATGGCTCGCAACGCGTATGGAAGCCGCCCGTCATATCGTTCGCCTTCAATCCAGATCTTCGAAGAAGAAAGCGGATATCGTAACCGCGCATCGCATCATGTTCGATGACATGCAAACGGCCTGGAAGCGTGTTCTGGAAGATGCCAAACGGTTGAAGCATCCCGAGCCGGACATGGTGCAAGTTTTGGATGAAGCCATTGTGCTGCGGGATGAGTGGTGGGGTGACCACGCGTCCTACACCCGCACATGGCTCGACAATGGTTTGTGGGGCAACGATCCTGCCTGGGAGCAAGTGGCGCGTAATTTCCTGGACGTGCTGATTGGTTTCTACTTGATGCCTCCGGATGTCCAGCAACGCCTTGCGGATCATTTGAACAAGGGTAAGGGATTGGCGAGCCGGCGGACCTACCTGCGCTGGCTGCCGAGCGTCCGGGATCTGAACAAGGACAAGCGGATGGTGGACCGGCTTGCGGATGAAGCCCGTTCTGCCTTGATCCGAGCCAATTTGCGACTCGTGGTGAGCGTTGCCAAGCGGTACATGGGTCGGGGGATTGCCTTCCTGGATCTGATCCAGGAGGGGAGCATCGGACTGCTGCGAGCGGTGGAGAAATTTGATCCCGCCAAGGGCTACAAATTCAGCACGTACGCCACTTGGTGGATTCGCCAGGCCATAAGCAGGGCGATCGCCGATCAGGCGCGCACCATTCGCATCCCGGTGCACATGTTCGAAACCATCAACCGCTTGATGAGGATCCAACGACGTCTGCTGCAGCAATTGGGCCGAGAACCGACTTCCGAAGAATTGGCGCTGGAGATGGAGCTGCTCGAGCCGGAAGAGGTCGCAGCGATCAAAGCGTCCTTGGAGAGTGACAGCGTTGTGGAACCATCGCTGGAGCGGAAATGGCGGAGAGCGGCGGCAAAGGTACGGCGCATCATCCGGATCGCCCAGGAACCCATGTCCTTGGAGACACCGGTCGGCTCGGAAGATTCGAGCCAACTGGGTGATTTCATCGAGGACGAAACCATGCCCGAGCCGGTTGAGACCGCTGCCCGGGAGCTGCTCAAGGAGCAGGTACAGAACGCCCTTTCGGTGTTGACGGAGCGCGAACGGCAGGTGCTGGAGATGCGGTTTGGTCTTCTGGATGGAAAGGACTACACTCTCGAGGAGGTCGGAAAGCATTTCAACGTTACTCGAGAAAGGATCCGCCAGATCGAAGCCAAAGCGCTGCGAAAATTGCGGCATCCTACACGCAGCCGGCATCTGCGTGATTATCTCTCTTGACCTAAGAATTACCTTCTGGAATTTGAGCGGGATCCATGAACCGGCGTCCGATTGTCGGGCGCCGGTTGTGGGTATGAATTCTGTTTCCCAATCATCCTATCGACCTATCGACTTTGAAACGAGGTCCGAATCCATGGAAATAGTCATCCCATGGGAATGATGAAAGACATCATTCATCAGCGAAAAGGGGTGGATTCTGACTGGTGGTTTGACCCCTCTACGCGCTTGTGATAAAATGAACAGACTTTTTCAGGATCGGTAAGACAAAAAACGTGAGTTCCCAACTCACTTCAGAGGCTCCAATGCCGAGTGACTACCTGCCGATTGCCGTTCTTGTCTTCTTTGCCACGGCCATAGCCTTTATCGTCGTTATCCTCGGACATCTCTTCGGGCCGCGGCGCCCTACAATAACCAAAGGGGCACCTTACGAATCTGGCATGAAGCCCTATGGTGCAGGACAGAGACGCATGCCAGTTCACTTTTACCTCGTGGCAGTGCTTTTCATTCTCTTCGATGTGGAAATCGTATTTCTCCTGCCCTGGGCAGTGGTTCTCAGAGAGCTCAAGCTCTTTGGACTGATTGAGATGCTGGTGTTCATCGGCATCTTGTTCGTTGGTTACATCTATGCCTGGCGGAAAGGGGCTTTGGAATGGGAGTAGAACAGAAGCTTGGTCGGCTGGGCATTGTAACCACCACGCTCGAGAAGGTCGTGAATTGGTCGCGCACACGTGCGATGTGGCCTATGCTCTTCGGCCTCGCCTGCTGTGCGATTGAGATGATGGCTGCCCAGGCTTCGGATTACGACATGAGCCGCTTCGGCATGGAACTCATGCGAGCAACGCCTCGTCAATCCGACCTGATGATCGTCGCAGGACGTGTAACCCGCAAGATGGCCCCTGTGCTTCGGCGTTTGTATGATCAGATGCCGGAACCCAAATGGGTCGTCGCCATGGGGGACTGCGCTTCATGTGGCGGCATCTTTAACAACTACGCCATCGTGCAGGGCGTGGATGAAATCGTGCCGGTGGATGTTTTCGTTTCCGGTTGCCCCCCTCGACCTGAGGCTTTGATCCATGGCATTCTGACGTTGCGTGACAAAGTCATGGCCGAGAAGATCCAGGATTGGTCTTAGAAGAATGAAGCCAACTGCCGACCGGAGATGATCAAGCTCCGGTCGGCCAAGCTGTCAGAAGGATACGGATCGATGACGTTGAGTGATAGAGCGGTCGCGGCGCTCAAGAAGGAACTGGGTTCCGGGGTGCTCGAGGTGGAGAGCTTCCGGGGTGAAACCACGGTTGTGCTCGATCGCGAAGCCATCGTTCGAGCCTGCGAGATTCTGCGGGATACGCCGGAATTGGGTTTCAACAGGTTGGCGTCCTTGACGGCTGTTGATTACTGGCCGGATGAACCGCGCTTTTCCGTGATCTATCAGGTTTTCAGCATTCCCCATGGTCAATACCTGGGGCTGCGCATTCCGCTGCAAGGCGCAGATGCGGAATTGCCGACGATTGAGAGCGTGTACCTGAACGCGAATTGGTTCGAGCGCGAGGTCTACGACATGTTTGGCATCCTCTTCGAAGGCCATTCAGATCTGCGACGTCTGATCATGCCCAAGGATTGGGAAGGACATCCTCTGCGCAAGGACTATCCTCTGGGTTATGAGGAAATCCAATTCAGCTTCAATTTCGACGAGATCGATCGTCGAAAACGGTATGCCAAAGAGTAGCTGATGCCCATGATGTCAAGGATTGAGAATATGCTGGAACCTCATCTGGAAGTCACGTTCGAGGAGCTCAAACACCTGGTAAGCGAGCGTGCCATCTCGGGCGAAACCATGGTCTTGAACATGGGACCCCAACACCCCAGCACGCATGGAGTGCTGCGCCTGCTGCTCGAACTCGATGGTGAGAGGATCGTTCGCTGCAACCCGGACATCGGCTTTCTGCACACGGGCATCGAGAAGAACATGGAGTCCAAGCGGTATGATCAAGCGCTTGTAATGACCGACCGCATGGACTATTTGAACACCGTCGGCAACAACCTGTGCTTTACGCTGGCGGTCGAGAAGCTGATCGACATCGATGTTCCCGAACGCGCGCAGGTGATTCGAGTGATCCTGGTCGAATTGCAGCGCATCGCCTCCCATCTCATCTTCCTGGCGTCGCATGCGCTGGATCTGGCTGCGGCATCCGTATTCCTCTATTGCTTCCGGGAGCGGGAGATCATCCTGGACATCTTCGAGATGTGCTCCGGCGCGCGGATGATGACGTCTTACATCCGACCGGGAGGGCTTTGGCGGGATGTGCCGGATGAATTTGAGGACGCGGTTCGGAATTTCGTGAAGATCTTCCCTAAGCGCATCCAGCAATACGAGGATCTACTGAGCAACAATCCGCTCTACATCGATCGCACTCGAGGCATCGGTGAAATTTCACGCGAGGATGCCATTCGGTGGGGTTTGACAGGGCCTGCACTCCGCGCCGCCGGCGAACCCTTCGACCTTCGAAGAGCTGTACCCTATACGGGTTACGAGCGCTACGATTTCGACATTCCCCTCGGATCCAAGGGTGATACCTACGATCGCTATATCGTACGCATCGAGGAGATGCGCCAATCTCTGCGCATCATTCAGCAGGCGGTGGACAGTATCCCCGCAGGGCCCTGGCGCAGCAACAACCGGAAATTCGTGCCCCCCCCGCGATCCGAGCTCGGTCACAGCATGGAAGCTCTTATCCATCACTTCAAGCTCTGGACCGAGGGTTTTTCTGCACCGAAAGGCGCCGTGTACGTGCCTGTGGAGTCAGCACGGGGTGAAATCGGATGCTACCTGGTTGGTGATGGTGGCCCCAAACCCTACCGAGTCCACTTCCAAACCCCAAGCTTGAGCAACCTTCAGGTTTTGCCCGTTCTTGCCGAGGGGTGCCTGGTGGCCGATCTGGTGGCCATCATCAGCAGTCTTGATCCCATCCTGGGAGACGTAGATCGATAAGCTCGATCGGGAGAAGCTGCCCGATCCGGGCAAAGATATCGAGGAGCCGAAACCTTGCTCGCAGACAATCACCGCTCAGAGATCAAGGCCATTCTTGAGAAGTATCCTTCTGAGCAGAAGCGTTCCGCAGTCATGCCGTTGCTCCACCTGGCTTTGCAGGAGTATGGTCACATCACTCCCGCCGCCCTGGTGGAAATCGCCGAGCTGCTCGAGCTGGAACCCACGGAGGTCGGCTCACTGATCGGCTTCTATACGCTCTACTACGATGAACAGGGCGGGAAGTACCGCATCCAGATCTGCACGGATACTCCGTGCGCGCTGCGCGGTGCGGAGGAATTTGCGGAACAGCTTTGCGCACAACTTGGCATCCGCTTCGGGGAGACAACAGAGGATGGCCTCTTCACGGTCGAAGAAGTGAAGTGCCTGGCCGCTTGCGACAGGGCCCCCGTGTTTCAAGTTCAAGACGCGGAAGGCATCCACTATCATGAGGACCAAACGGTAGAAAGCGCCATGGCATTGATCCAGGAAATCCGCAAGAGGCACAAAGATGGCTGAACACATTCTGCTGCGCCATCGCGATATCCCGGACATCGACAAGTTGGATGTCTACATGGCCAACGGTGGCTTTGAGGCGTTCAAGGAAGTCGTCACGAAGAAGAAACCCCAAGAGGTGATCGACATTGTCCGAACCGCCGGATTGCGCGGCCGGGGTGGAGCAGGGTTCCCGGCCGGCGTCAAATGGGGTTTCCTCACCCCTGATGTCTATCCTCGCTATGTTGTGGCCAATGCCGATGAATCCGAACCGGGAACCTTCAAGGATCGTGAGATCATGGAGCGCAATCCCTTCCAGTTCCTTGAAGGCGTTGCCATCTGCTGCTATGCCGCCCAGGCACATGAAGCCTTTGTCTACTGCCGCGGTGAATTCTGGGATCTTGCCCATACGCTGGAAGGACACATCGACCAGCTCTACAAGAAGGGGCTGCTAGGGGAGAAGCTCTTCGGTAAGGACTATCACCTCGATATCCGCGTCCACCTCGGCGCCGGCGCCTATATCTGCGGCGAGGAAACAGCGCTGCTCGAGTCTTTGGAAGGCAAGCTCGGTCAACCACGTCTGAGACCGCCATTCCCCGCGGCCGAGGGGCTGTACGGGAAACCCACCGTCGTCAACAATGTCGAGACGTTGACCAACCTGCCTCCGATCCTCTCGCGCGGCGCGGATTGGTATCGTTCGATCGGCACGGAGAAGAGCACGGGGAATAAGATCTTCAGCCTCTCGGGCCATGTGGTCCGCCCCGGAAATTACGAACTTCCCCTGGGCACCACCTTCCGTGAATTGATCTTCGAGCATGGAGGGGGCATTCCTGACGGCCGTTCGATCAAGGCCATCCTGCCCGCGGGAGCCTCCGCCGCCATTTTGGTGGCCACGGATGAAGTGTTGGATACACCCATGGACTACGAATCGGTGCGCGACATCGGTTCGGATCTGGGTTCCGCTTCTGTGATCGTGATCGACGATAGTGTGGACATCAGTTGGCTGACATACAAGATCATTGATTTCTTCAAGCATGAATCTTGCGGTAAATGCACGCCATGCCGCGAGGGTACCTACTGGATGCTCAATATTCTCAAACGCCTGCAAGATGGAAAGGCCACATCGGAGGACATCGATCTGTTGGATAGCGTGGCCAACAGCATTGTGGGTAAATGCTTATGTGCGCTGGGCGATTTTGCTGCCGCCCAGGTCGTAGCCGACATTGCCCGCTTCCGATCCGATTTTGAAGCCCACGCCGTGGACGGAAAATGAGCGAAGCCTTGGTTTCCCTGACGATCGACGGTGTTGAGGTCACCGTGCCCGCAGGCACGCTGATCGTAGACGCAGCCAAGAAGATCGGGATCGAGATTCCCGTCTTCTGCTACCACCCGAAGCTGAAACCCGTGGGCATGTGCCGCATGTGCCTGGTGGAGATCGGACGTCCCAAGATCGACCGGGCGACGCGTGCGGTCGTGCGCGATGAGAACGGGGATGCGGTGATCGAGTTCGGTCCCAAGCTGGAGACCGCCTGCACCACACCCGTCGGAGAAGGCTGGGTGGTGCTCGTCAACAGCGAGCGCGCCATCAAGGAACGCCAGCAGGTCGTCGAATTCCTGCTTACCTCGCATCCGCTGGATTGCCCGGTCTGCGATAAGGGCGGCGAATGCCCGCTGCAGAACCTGACCATGAAGCATGGTCCAGGGGAGAGTCGCTTCCTTTACGAAGACAAGATGCGCCTGGACAAGCATGTACCCCTGGGCGAACTGATCTTCCTGGATCGAGAGCGCTGCATTCAGTGCTCCCGCTGCATCCGCTTCCAAACGGAGATCGTCGATGACCCCGTGATCGCCTTCAGTGAGCGAGGCAGAAAACTGGAGATCGTCACCTACTCCGAACCGGGTTTCAATTCCTACTTCTCAGGAAACACCACTGATATCTGTCCCGTGGGAGCCCTCACGACCGCAGATTTCCGCTTCAGCGCCAGATCCTGGGAGCTGAGTGAAGCAGCTTCGATCTGCTCGCATTGCGCGGTGGGTTGCAACATCACGCTCCATTCGCGACGCGAAGCGCGATCCAAGGGTGCCGAGGTGATCAAGCGCGTGATACCGCGCCATAACGACACCGTCAATGAGATCTGGATCTGCGATAAGGGACGCTTCGCACATCACTACGCTTCCAGCGAAGACCGCCTTTCCCAACCGCTGATAAAACGTAAAGGCAAGCTGGTCAAGACGAGCTGGGAGGAGGCCCTGAAGCGTGTTGTCGACGGATTGAAGGCTGCCGATGGATCGATCCTCGGTATTGCCGGCGGAAGGACCAGCAACGAGGATCTCTTCCTGATGCGACACCTGATGGAAGGGCTCGGCGGGCAGGCCGTACAGCATGGCGACATGGCTGGGGGTGATCTCGTCCAGCAGGTCGGCGTTGGGGCAGAAACCAATCTCGCCCGGTTAGGTGCCGGTGACTGCATCCTTGTGGTGGCTTCAGATCTCCATGAGGAGGCTCCGATCTGGTGGCTTCGAATCAAACAGGCTGTCGAACGTGGTGCGCAATTGATCGTCGCCAACGCGCGAACCACGCGTTTGGATGCCTATGCTTCACACACCCTGCGCTATACGTACGGTGAAGCGGCGCATACGATGCTCGGGCTGCTGCATGCCGTCAATGGCGACGGTGCCCTGGCCAAGTTCGCCTCGGATGAGACGAGAGAAGCCTCCGAGACCTTCGCCAAGGCGCCCAACGCCTTGTTGTTCTACGGGCATGAAGGAATGGACTACGAGGGATCTCATGCCCTGGCTCAGGCTTGTGCGAGCCTGCTCTCAGCGACCGGTCACGTGGCTCGCCCCAACAATGGGCTGGTGGCCGTTTGGCCGCGCTGCAACAGCCAAGGAGCCTGGGACATGGGCTTGGCTCCCCACCCGCAGGGATTGGAGGAAGCCCTCAAGGGAACGAAGGCCGTTTACGTGATGGCGGCTGACCCTGCTGGTGATGATCCAGCACTGGCCAGCATGCTGGCGGAAATCGAGTTCCTCGTGGTTCAGGAATTATTCCTCACCGAGACTGCGAAGGCGGCGGACGTCGTCCTGCCAGCGCAGTCCTTTGCGGAACGCGAGGGTACCTACACCAACGGCATGCGTCGTGTTCAACGCTTCTATCCGGCAATCGCGCCTCTGGGAGAAACACGACCCGATTGGCAGATCCTGGCAGCCATCGGTGAGGCCATGGGGCTCGAACCTGCAAGACCATCGGCGGCAGCAGTTCTACTGGAGATCGCATCCGAGAATGGTGATTATGCAGGGTTGGATTACGCCGCGCTGGCGCATGCCGAATCGCAGTGGCCGCCAGTCGGCGGCAAGGATCTCTATTTCGGAGGCACCGCCAATCCCAATCAGCAGGGGGTGGGCGTACAACTTCCCTCGGGCGTCGAGCGCGGCGAAGCGTTTGAGATCGAGTGGTCAACACCCGCCCGGGTTTCCAGCAAGCGCGGCATCATGATGATTCCTATCACGAAGCTCTACGATCGCGGCACGACGATTGAACCATCCCAGGTGCTTTCTTCGAGATTGGTTTCCCTGTGTCTGCATATCAATCCTGAGGATGCCAAACGGCTGAAGATTTCCGACGGGGGTGAAGTCGATGTCACGTGGAATGGCGGCGAGCAGCGCCTGCGAACGGTGATCGAAGAGGAAGTGCCTCGCGGTGTGGTTCTCGTGCCTCGCAGCCTTGGAGTTCCATTGGCAGCTCCAGTGGCTGTGAAGATTCGCTCCGTTGGGAGTTAAGGGAGGGCCATGGACATCCCACATTTGGTGGAATGGGCGGTCGAGTCGATCGTAATCATCGTCGGACTCATCGGCGGTTTTGCCTATCTCACCTTATTCGAACGCCGGGTTCAAGCACGCATCCAGGTCCGCATCGGCCCCAACCGGGCAGGGCCCTGGGGGCTGCTGCAGCCTGTGGCCGATGGAATTAAATTGATCTTCAAGGAAGAGGTGATCCCCGATCGCGCCGACAAGGCGCTCTTCATCCTGGCTCCGGTGATCACGGTGATCCCCGCCCTGATCGTTTTAGCTGTAGTTCCTCTGGGACCTGACATGGTGTTGTTCGGCTATCCGATTACCCTTGGGATTGCTGGAGACATCAATGTGGGTGTCTTGTACATCATGGCCGTGAGTTCGATCGCTGTGTATGGCATAACGATCGCCGGTTGGGCCTCCAGCAACAAGTACGCCTTGCTGGGTGGCATTCGTGCCACGGCGCAGATGATCAGCTATGAACTCGCCCTTGCCCTGGCGTTCATCGGCCCGATCCTGCTCGCCAATTCCATGAGCCTTCATGATATCGTGAACGCGCAGCAAGGTTTCCGCTGGTACATTTGGCTTCAACCTCTGGGCTTCATCATCTTCCTGCTTGCGGCCGTGGCGGAGGTCAATCGTGATCCCTTCGACATGCCCGAAGCCGAGCAGGAATTGACGGCCGGATACCATGCCGAATATTCGGGAATGAAGTTTGCGCTGATGTTCATGGCCGAGTACGACAAGATGATTGCCGTGAGCATGATCGCCGTTACGCTCTTCCTGGGCGGTTATTGGGGACCGTTTGTAAATCAGTTCCCATTGTTGGGACCGGTCTACTTGGTTCTGAAGACCGTTGTGGTGCTCTTCATCATGGTCTGGATGCGGGCCACCCTGGTTCGCTTCCGCTATGATCGCCTGATGGCGTTTGGATGGAAGATCCTACTACCGCTTGCTCTGCTGAACGTGATGGGCACGGCAGCGTTTGTGCTGGTTGGAGGCTGATGCATGTTCGCCTTAGAAATCGCTCGAGGCATGTGGACGACTTTCAAGAGCATGTTCGAGAAGCCTGTTACCATTGAATATCCCGATGTCAAGCGGCCGGTTCGTCCCCGTTTTCGCGGACGCCATGTGCTGCAACGCTATGAGAACGGATTGGAGCGATGCATCGGCTGTGCTCTGTGTGCAGCGGCGTGTCCGGCGGGAGCGATCTTCGTCGAAGCCGCTGAGAACAACGACCAACAACGCTACTCACCAGGTGAGCGCTACGCCAGCATCTACGAGATCAACTTGCTGCGCTGCATCTTCTGCGGTTTCTGCGAAGATGCCTGTCCGACAGAAGCGATCGTGCTTGAGCATAACTATGAGCTGTCCTATCTGAACCGAAGGGACGCCATCTATACCAAAGACAGGCTGCTCGTGCCGGTTCCGCCTGAAGGCAGGGCGACACCGATGACCGTTCCACCCGGAGCTTTCGGCAAAGCCATTCCTGAAATGGAAGATCCGGATTGAGGGGGGATGGGTATCGATGAACAAAACTGAAGGCGGCTTGCCAGAACCACGCACGGCCATCTTCGTTGTCGACCAAGCGCTGCGATCGTACAAGCAAGAGGCATGTGTATGAGCATAGACGTGATCATCTTTTTAGGCCTGGCAGCAGTAGCCATCGCATCGGCGGTAAGCATGCTTATCAGCCGAAATGCAATCTATTCGGCGATCTTCCTGGTTATGAACTTCATCACAGTTGCCGTCTTGTATCTGCTGCTGAATGCGGCTTTCATCGCCTTGGTGCAGGTGACGGTCTACGCGGGCGCCATCATGGTGTTGTTCCTGTTTGTGATCATGCTGCTTGGAGCCGAGCATGTTGAAACCTCGAGGAAATTACCGTGGCAGCTTCCGGTGGCGCTGATCTTCGGATTGATCCTCGTGGGTGAATTCGGGTTGATGCTCTACACACGCATGGATGTATTGGCGGAGAGTGTGCAGTCCGTGGTCGAGGGCTTCGGCAGCCCGGCGTCCGTCGGATCCGAGCTGTTCCGTACGTATCTGATTCCCTTCGAGATCACCTCGGTGCTGCTGCTGGTGGCCATGGTGGGTGCGATCGTACTTTCACGCAACGAACGTAAGGAGAGCCGATGAACATCCCAACGACCTACCTGCTGGCTCTTTCGGGCGTGATGTTCACGCTGGGTGTGTTGGGCGTCTTGATCCGCCGCAACACGATCGTCATCTTCATGTCGATTGAACTGATGCTCAATTCGGCCAATCTGGCCTTCATCTCATTCGCCAGGCAATTTTCCGAGTTGCCTGGACAAGTGTTCGTGTTCTTCGTGATTGCGGTTGCTGCAGCCGAAGTGGCCGTCGGTTTGGCGCTGATCGTGACCATCTTCAAGACTCGGCACAGCATCGATATCGACCAAATCAATAAGCTGCGCGGCTAGGCATATTGGCGGAGGGTGTGTGGATGGCATCGATTGAAGTTGGAGTGAACGGAGGCTTGTTCTCCTTCGCACCGCTGATTATCTTCTTGCCGATTTTAGGACTTTTGATCAACATCATCGTCGGACGCCGTTTCGGTGAGCGTTTCACGGGTGCCGTGGCTTGCACGGCCGTGGGTCTGTCCTTCGCTGTCGCCGTACTGCAGTTCATCGCCCTGCGCGGCCATCCTGAGGGCGTGAATGTGATGGTGGCCGATTGGATCACGATTGGCACTCTGGATGTGGCCTGGTCGTTGAAGATCGATACGCTTTCTGTGGCCATGGTTTTGATGGTCACAGGCGTCAGCACGCTGATTCACATCTATGCTGTGGGCTACATGCACGAAGACGTGCGCTTCCAGGGTGATCCGGGTCGTTACACACGCTTCTTCGTGTTCTTCAACCTCTTCGTGGCCAGCATGATGGTCCTTGTGACGGCGAACAATTTCCTGATGATGTTCGTCGGATGGGAGGGCGTCGGTCTTTGTTCCTACCTGCTGATCGGGTTCTGGTTTGAGAAGGGGGAGGACGGCATCGGGAATGCGGTTGCCGGCAAGAAGGCTTTCATCACCAACCGCATCGGAGACTTCGGGTTTCTGATTGCCATGTTCCTCGTCTTCTGGCAGTTTGGAAGCCTGGAATTCGATCAGGTCTTTACATCGGCGCAGGCCGCCGGAGCGGCGGTGGGTGGTGTGGCCACGGCGATCACGCTCTTCCTGCTCCTGGGCGCAACGGGCAAATCCGCCCAGATTCCGCTCTTTGTATGGCTGCCGGACGCTATGGCCGGCCCCACGCCGGTTTCGGCGTTGATCCACGCCGCCACGATGGTCACGGCGGGCATCTACATGATCGCTCGCAATCACGTGCTCTTCGAGCTGGCTCCCTTCTCGTCGACCATGGTGGCCATCGTAGGAGGCGCCACGGCGTTGTTCGCCGCCACGATTGCCGTAGGACAGTTCGACATCAAGCGCGTTCTGGCCTACTCCACCATCAGCCAGCTGGGCTTCATGGTGGCCGCGGTCGGGCTCGGAGCCTATGTGGCGGGCATGTTCCACCTGGTGACGCATGCCTTCTTCAAGGCACTGCTCTTCCTTTCGGCGGGGTCGGTGATCCAGGGCATCGAACACGGCCATCACCACATCGAGCATGGGAAGGAGGCGACGGGACCGCCATTCGACCCGCAGGACATGCGCAACATGGGTGGACTCCGCTCGAAGATGAAGATCACCTTCTGGGTGTACCTCATCGGCGCGCTGACCCTCTCGGGCATTCCACCGCTGGCTGGTTTCTTCTCCAAGGATGAAATCCTCGCCGATGCCAGCCATGCCAATCCGGCAGTGTACTGGCTGCTTGCCATCGCTGCTTTCTTCACGGCCTTCTACATGGGGCGGCAGATCCTGATGGTCTTCTTCGGGAAACCGCGCTCCGAAGCCGCTGCGCATGCCATGGAGAATCCACCGGTGATGACCGTCCCGCTCATCGCCCTGGCTTCACTCTCGGTCCTGGGCGGCATCCTGAATCTGCCCGGCGTGCACTCGCTCACCGATTGGCTGCACCACACCCTGGAGCACGTCCACGCTGGCGAATTCAACTTCATAGTGGCGGGTTTCTCCACCTTGCTGGCTCTACTAGCAATCACGCTGGCATACTTGATCTATGGTCGCACCAAGATGAAGAAGGGGGAGCCCGACCCGCTGCGCAAGATTCTGGGTCCGATCTTCGTGGGGATGCACAACAAGTGGTGGGTGGATGAGCTGTATGATCTGCTGATCATTCGCCCCTACGTTGCGCTGGCGGCTTTCTTCGCCGACATCGTGGATTGGCGCTTCTGGCACGACTGGTTCCATGACAGCGTGCTGGCGCGAGGATTCCGCGGGTTGGCATGGTGGTTGAGTCAGGCCTTCGATCTGCGAGTGATCGATGGCATCGCCAACGGTCTGGCGGATGTCACCAAGGGAGTTGCGGCGCGTCTGCGTACGCTGCAGACGGGCTATGTACGAAATTACGCCCTCTCTGTCTTTGCGGGCGTGATCTTGGTTCTCGGGTATTTTCTATTTCGATAAATCGCGCTGAGGAACGGCTATGACTTCTTTGCTTTCGATCCTCAATCTGGTGACTTTCTTTCCCATCGTGGGCGTTTTGATCATCCTGTTCCTGCCTCGGAACCGCCACAATGCCATACGCTGGACGGCGTTGATTGCCTCGGTGATCACGTTCGCGCTTTCCATCAAAATGCTGGCGGACTTCAACATCAATGATCCGGACCTGCAAATGGTGCAGGAAGTGACCTGGATCACCGTGGCCGGCTGGGACATTAAATACCACATGGGAGTCGATGGACTGAGCCTGCTGCTCGTGCTCCTGACAACCCTGCTTACGCCGATCTCCATCCTTTCCACGTGGAAGGCGATCGAGGAGCGCGTGAAGGAATTCATGGCCTTCTTCCTGCTGCTCGAACTGGGCATGGTGGGAGTCTTCCTGGCGCAGGATCTGTTCCTGTTCTACGTGTTCTGGGAGTTCACCCTCGTGCCGATGTACTTCCTGATCGGCATCTGGGGTGGTCCGCGCCGTATGTACGCGGCCATCAAGTTCTTCCTCTACACGATGGCGGGTTCGATCCTGATGCTGCTGGCGATCCTGTGGCTCGGGTTGAATCAAGGCACCTTCTCCATTCCGGAGTTGATCCAAACCGGAGGCATCGATCCGCAGCTGCAGATCTGGCTCTTCCTTGCCTTTGCAGCCGCCTTTGCCATCAAGGTGCCTATGTGGCCGCTGCATTCCTGGCTCCCGGACGCCCATGTCGAAGCACCCACCGCCGGATCCGTGATCCTGGCCGGCGTGCTCCTGAAGATGGGAACCTACGGTTTCTTGCGCTTTAACATCCCCATGTTCCCGGAGGCATCCCTGAAACTTGCCCCCTGGATGGCGTTGCTGGCGGTGATCGGCATCCTGTATGGTGCCGCCGTGAGCTACGCCCAGCGTGATGTCAAGAAACTCGTGGCTTATTCCTCCGTCAGCCACCTGGGATTCGTGATGCTGGGCTTGTTCGCCCTCAACATGCAAGGCATCCAGGGCGGCATCCTGCAGATGATCAACCACGGCTTGAGTACGGGCGCCTTGTTCTTGATCGTCGGATTCATCTACGAACGACGGCACACGCGCGAGATGGATGACTTTGGCGGGCTGTGGAAGGTAATGCCGGTCTACGCCATCCTGACCCTGATCGTCACGCTTTCATCGATGGGCCTTCCAGGGTTGAACGGCTTCGTGGGAGAATTCACCATCCTGCTGGGAGCGTTTGGGTCCTCGCCGATTGGCTCTCGTCTGTATGCCGGTTTTGCTGCGGCAGGGGTGATCCTGGCAGCGATCTACATGTTGTACATGTTCCAGAAGCTCTTCCTGGGTCCGCTCGACAAGGATGAGAACAAGGGACTGAAGGACCTGAATTGGCGCGAGATCGTGATATTGCTGCCGCTGCTGATCCTGATCTTCTGGATCGGGTTGTACCCCAAACCCTTCTTTGAGTTGATGGGCCCCTCGGTTCAGAAGGTCGTGGACATCTTGCAGACGGCTGCACTGGCGGTGCACTAAACCATGAGCAGCAGCGATTTCCTGGCCATTCTCCCCATGTTGATCATCGCCGGTTGGACGATGGTGATCCTCCTCGTGGATCTGTTCATACCACGAGAGCGGAAGGGCATCACAGCCCTGCTATCCGCCATCGGGCTTCTGGCTGCGTTGGTTGTGGTCATTCTGCAGTTTGGCGAGGAGCGTGTCGCCTTCGGCGGCATGATCATCGCCGATGGATACGCATCCTTCCTGCAATTGGTGTTCATCATCAGCGGATTGATCGGCATCGCCCTTGCGTATGATTACATCCGCCGCCAAGGGATCGAACGTGGGGAGTACTACACCATCCTCCCGTTTTCTGTTACCGGCATGATGCTCATGGCGCAGGCGGGCGACTTGATCGTGATCTTCCTGGCGCTAGAGCTTCTGTCGATCCCGCTCTATGTGCTGGCTGGTTTCGCACGCCCGAAACCCGAATCCGAAGAATCCGCGATGAAGTACTTCCTGCTTGGGGCGTTCGCATCGAGCTTTGTGGTGTATGGTATCGCCCTGGTTTACGGAGCCACGCAAACCACGAATCTGGATGCCATCCTGACGACCCTCCAGGCCGGACAGGCAGAGGGCACGCTGCTCCTGATCGGCGCGGGGCTGATCCTTGTGGGATTGGGCTTCAAGGTCGCTGCAGTCCCCTTCCATATGTGGACCCCGGACGTCTACCAGGGGGCTCCATCGGCGGTGACGGCTTTCATGGCCGTCGGTGCCAAGGCGGGTGGATTTGCAGGCTTGCTGCGGGTATTCCTGGCGGCATTCCCCGAGCTGGCTGCGGATTGGATGCCGGTGGTGGTGTGGATCGCTGCTCTCACGATGACCTGGGGCAACATAGCCGCCATCGCGCAAACCAACATCAAACGCATGCTGGCATACTCGAGCATCGCGCATGCCGGCTACATCCTGATGGCCTTGCCGGCTGCAGGGAAGACGGAGTTGGCGCCCGAGGCCGTCAGCGGAGCCTTGTTCTACTTGATGGCCTACACCATCACCAATCTCGGAGCCTGGGCGGTGGTGCTGGCCTTGGAGAAGAAGGAAGGAAAGGGATTGGAGATCGAGGACTATGCAGGATTGGGCGCGCGGCGCCCGCTGCTGGCCATCATGATGACGATCTTCATGCTTTCCCTGACCGGCATACCCCCCACGGTCGGTTTCGTGGGCAAGTTCTACGTCTTCCGCGCGGTCATCGCTTCCGATCTGATCGGTTTGGCCTTGGTCGGCGTGATCACCTCGCTGATCTCCGCCTTCTACTACTTGCGGGTGGTCGTGATGATGTACATGCGTCCGGGAGAACCGGAAACCCGGTCGGAATTCTGGCTGAACTTCTCGGTTGGATTGGCAGCGCTGGCAACGCTCGTTCTCGGGTTGCTTCCAGGACCGTTGTTCGAGATCGCCGGGAATGCACACATGGTATTGTTGCCCTAAAGATAGCCAGTCAAAGAATCGTAGACTCCGGCAGGAATCAGCTTTCAATTTGCATCATTCCCACCCCAACGGGGTGGGAATGTTCTTTTCTATACGGATTTCGTGATGGCTTGAGGTATCGAATGAGCAACCATCAGAGGAAAGGTGGAGTGGCGTAACACATTCCCTTTTCATCCCGCATCGGCTATGCTAGACAAACAGGCCATCAGCAGCTTCAGAGGAGGGAAAGGTCGATGAAGTGGCTTCGCTCGATTCCCCTTCCAGATCCTTCGGGCCCATTCGGCATGGCTCCCTCGACTCGTGGAGGCATCCTCATCCTAGGCATTGCAGTCCTCAACCAGATCGTGAATATAGGCGCCACGACAAGCTTCGCCATCTCCGGGCGAAGTGAGTCCTTCAAGGATTTTCTCATCTGGCAGATCATAGGCAGCGCCTTTGGTCTTGGCACCCAGCTTACCTTTGCCGGCTTGGTTCGATTTGCCTCTGTTCAGTTAGCGAGCGCCATCGGTATCGGCTTGGCATTCGTATCGGCGGAGGTCTTCAGCGCGTATCTGATCTTTCGTGAAGGCTTCTCGGGCGTGCAGTGGTTGGGTGTGGCGTTCGTCTTTCTTGGTTTGATGCTCATCGCATGGGGGAGGGTGTGAACAAGTACCTCCCGCCTGGCGGTTTGATTCGGTGGACCATACAAGCAATCGATGGCATGTTACGACGCCACTATGGCGTTGTCTGCTACAGCGACCATCCCGATTGCCTGCTCCGAATCTCGCCGGGCATCAGCGACATGAACATCATGCTTTCCGACGGAAAACAAGTGCGCACGGGCGATCCGGTGCTGGATCTTCACTTGTGGAATGAGCGGCTGGCTAATCATCTGCTCACCAAGCAAGGCTTGGCTCGAGGAAGAGCCTTGTTGCGTCACTTCCATATTTCATTGAGACTGCTGAGCGACTGGTGCGGATCTGATTCGAATCGAGGGTCTTTCATCGCGTTGCGCGCCGAGTTCGGCATGGTAACCGACATTCATAAGGTGGAACCGATACTGGAGAAACTAGGCTTCGATACGACTCTCAAGGAGCGGCCAGGTGTCCGTTTATGGCGGCGAGCCTTCTGGGACAATCTCTTCTCCATGGCCTTGATGTGGACCTTCAATCCAGGTTTTACGCGAACCAGAAGCCTTACGGACCTGGTGAGGGCGCGCATGTGGATGTCGTTGGAAAGGTTGCACGAGCTTTACTTGCATTAGGATCCAGACTGGAAATCTTACGGTTGCAACCGAGTGCTGCGAAGCGTAGGGATGATCTCTCGCTTATCCATGAATCGGGTTTGATTTCGGGTAAGAGGCAGTTTCATTGTATATTCTGGTTAAGGAAGCAGGCTTCTGGAGAGTGTCGTAGATGGGGATTGTGAGAGCGCACGTCGTCATTTCCGGTCGTGTGCAGGGCGTCTATTTCCGATCCTATGTCAAGGAACGTGCAGTTTCCATGGGCATTCATGGCTGGGTGCGCAATCTGTTCGATGGGACGGTTGAAGCCATCTTTGAGGGGGAAACCGAGAGTGTTCATCGCATGATTGCGTGGTGCCAAAGGGGTCCGTCCGCGGCGCGCGTGGATCATGTGGAAACGAATTGGTTGACACCCCTTCAGGATTCCACCACCTTCGAACTGCGCAGGACTGCGGCAGCTGAATGAGTACCAACCCTGTACCCAAGATCGAGGCTTATCGCTTCGGATCCATCATCGTGGATGGGATCACGTACCGTCGGGATGTTATTCTCTTCCCTGAGAGTGTTCAGAGAGATTGGCACCGAAAGGAGAGCCATCTGCTTGCGTTGTCGGATTTGGAAACTGTGCTCGAAGATCCGCCCCAGGTGCTCATCATCGGAGCGGGTTTTTTTGGATCCATGAAGGTTCCTGATGAAGTCTTGCGTGAACTCGAATCCAGGGGAATCGAACCCGTGGTTTTGAGGAGCAAGCAGGCTTGCGCAGCCTACAATCAGCAGGCTGAGCAAGCACGCGTGGCGCTTGCGATCCATCTCACCTGCTGATGTAATTCTCCGACTACAAGCTGATCATGGGATAGAAGAAAAGCGCCATTTGCACATCCGGCAAGTGGCACTTTTGGATTGCGGTTTCCTTATCGTAGGGAACTTAGAATCCACACGTCGAGCAAGTCCCTCCGGTGCATGATGAGCAATTCCCATTGCTTCCTGCGATCACTTTGCCGCCGCTTTGGGCAAAGAAGACGGAGAGCGCGCGTTTGGTATTCCCGCTTCCACAGTGTTCGCAGGCGATGGCTGCGTCTGCATCAGTCATCCTTCGAAGGGCTTCGAAGCGTTGCTGGCAATCCTGGCATTCATATTCGTAGATCGGCATGTTTGCCTCAGTGGTTCCGCTGTTTAGAGATTCTATCGCCCCTGATGCCCTGGGTCAATGTGCGAGTACCCTGCCAGCCTTAAGGAGCTTACAGGGAATACAGGGGGCGTATGTACATATCAAATTCCATGGGGATAGGCGCGAGTTTGATGCGGAGCTTTTCTACTCAGATCGCCGGATCTCGTAGCGGTCGAAATCGCGCGCCACGGTGGTGTTGGGAAAAACAGCGCTGGCCTCTTCGAGGATCTGACGGTCGCGGTAGCGGCGGGAGATGTGGGTCAGGAAAAGCTGATGCGCCTCAGCGGCAACGGCTAATTCAGCAGCTTGATGAGCCGTGATGTGCCCAAATTCACGCGCCAGCTCGCGTTCATCTTCCAAGTAGGTGGATTCGATCACGATGGCGTCAGCCTGATGGCATTCCTGAATGATGTTGTCGATGCGCGCGCAATCACCCACATGCACCAGGCGCGTTCCGGGGCGAACAGGTCCCAGAACATCATCCGGCGTAACGACCTTTCCATCGGGCAGCGTAACCGTTTCGCCCTCCACGAGCCTGCGCCGTAAGGGACCAAAGGGAATGCCCAACGCTTCAGCTCGTTCGGGGAGGAAGGGCCGCCTGGGAGGTTCGTCGAAACGGTAGCCATAGCTGTCGCGGCCGCGATGGGTGACCGGGAAGGCGGAGATCCGGAAGCCGTCATCCTCGAAGAGGAGGCCCTTCTTGATGGGGATCAACTCGATATCGATCGGGGGGCGATGGCCTCTCAGAACGACGCCGAAGAGAAGATCGCGGATGCGTTCCAAAGCCCACCGGCCTCCCCAGATTTCGAGACGATCGATGGCTTCCCAGCGCATGAATGTGGACAGCAATCCCGCCAGGCCGAGGATGTGATCGAGATGCCCGTGAGTGATCAGGATGCGGTTTAAACGGCGAAATCCGATCCCTGATTGAAGGATTTGACGCTGTGTTCCCTCGCCGCAATCGATCAGGAAGCGGTGATCCCGATAACTCACGATCTGCGCGGATAGCCCCCGACGTACAGAGGGGGCTGATGCAGAGGTTCCGAGAAAGGTAAGCTCAAACAAGGAGAACCCCGATCTAACGTCATTTGCCGCCTGGCAGGCGGTTCATTTTACCTCAAAGGTGACGTGACGTCAGGCGGGGCCAGGTGGAGAGAGAGTCCGCAGGCGATGGCTGCAACCACACCCAGGAGGGCGGGGACCAAACTTGACTTGGCAGCCGCCATGCAGAGCGCCCAGAAGGCAGCCAAAGCCATGGCGATGGCAAAGTAGCGTTGTCCGAAGGACCGGCGCCACAATTTCTGTGGAGCCCATTGGGGTTGTTTAGCGCCCAGGATCAGGATGATCAATCCCGCAACAAGCAGGATCCATCGCATGATCAAGGACAACTCGACCAAACCCAGGACCAGGATCGAAGCCGGCAGGACGAGCAACAATCCGTGGGCGAACGCCAGGAGCCCGTCGAGGGGACGAGACGAGGAAGATGTCGCCCGGCGGATCAAAACGCCCATCACGCCCGCGTATCCCAAGTAGAGTGCGCCGACACCAAGCAGGAGAAGGAGCTGTTGGATTTGCATCTGGCCTCCATATGTGCACGTGGATGGTTGCAACAACCGTGCCTGGCTTCGATTCGCTCTGTTCGAAATAGGAATGAAGGTTCTCTAGGGGGGATCAGGGGGTGGTTCTTGACGGTGTTCCAGACGGGGTGGTAAGATGCACATCCCATCCCATGGCGTTCGTATCCGCCCGAGGAAGATCATAGCATCATGTATCTCAGTGGCAGTAAGTGGAAAATGAGGAAGAAACGACGCCGCTCCAATCCATGGCGCGTGCTTCTGCTGCTTATTCTCATCGGCATCTTGATCTATGTTGAGCGTGTGGTCGTTCCTTCGGTACCGCCCCCGTTCATTCCTGAACCGACTGAGACGCAGAGCCCGGTTGCCTTTGTGACCGAGGCGGAGACGCTGTTTCAGAGCGGGAAACTTGCACAAGCCGAACAAGCCTACGCGCAAGCGATCAGCGTCGATCCCGACGAGCCGGCGCACTATATCGCGCTGGCGCGGTTGGAAGTCTTCTTGGGAAAATACGAGCAAGCGGAGGAGAACGCCAGCAATGCTCTCTTGATCGATGAGAATTCTGCGCTCGCCTACGCTGTACTCGCATGGAGTCTTGATTTTCAGGGTCGGTATGTTGAAGCTCTGGAGAAGATCGAACTGGCGCTGGAGATGGATCCCAATCTGGCTCTGGCGCGTGCCTATTACGCCGAAATTCTGATCGATGTTAGTCCCGGGAATTACAGGGAAGCATTGGATGAGGCGCGAGCTGCCGTAGAGATGGCGCCAAGCCTGTTGGAAGCCCACCGGGCATTGGGATACGTCTGGGAGATGACCGGCAGCTACGCCGAGGCGATCGAGTCCTATCAAACCGCCGTGAGCATCAATCCCAATCTGGCCATCCTGCACATGTCGATTGGGGACATGTACCTGGCGCTGAACGATACCACCAAGGCAATCGAGAGCTACACCCGGGCGAGTGTGCTATCGCCGACCGATGTTCTTCCCTACCGGAGGTTGGCGCTGACGCATGCGCGCATTGGAGAATTCGGCAAGGCCAGTCAGTGGGCTGAAGAGGCCATGCACATGGATCCCTCGGATCCCTATCTTCACGGCGATCTCGGACGCATGTATTACAACAACAATCAGGTGCTGCCGGCGATCAAGGAATTGGGGATGGCGATCCATGGTGGCATGATGCCGGATCAGTGGGTGATCGATGATCAGGAACTGCTGGTCGATCCGGATGCACGCGTCGACGCCGGGATTGAGGTGGGCGATGTCGTCAATGTGATTGCCATACCTGGCGGGGATGGCGAGTTGGTGGCGCTGGTGATCGAAATCGACGATGGCATTCCACCCGTTCCGATCAGCGGAGTCGAGAATCCGATTGACCTCCACGGAACGGTTGTGTCCATCGTTGAGGGCGCCTATGTCGTGGGGCTCCCGCTGGAGCCTGGGGATTCCCGCGCGGTGGGCTTCTACTACACCTATGCCTTGGCCTTGGCCCGAAATGGACAATGTGAATTAGCACGAGAGATTGCCCGCGCGCTGCTGTTGGGCGTTCCTGACGATGAAGTGGCGGCCGAGAACGCCGAGTTAACTCTTGAGATGTGCAGCGCCTTCTCTGCTGCAACGACGCCGACCGCAACCCCCTGAATCGGAGATTTTGATCGAAGATGGAGCTCAAAGGGGAACGACTTTCTCTTAGTGGAAGGGGTCGCCGATTCAGACCCTGGAGAATCCTGGTCTACCTGGTGTTGATCCTGGCTGGACTGGGTTTGTATTGGATGGTAGAGATCGGGAACGTGGTCCAACCCCTGTTCCTGCCAACACCCATTTCCACGCGTACCGCCTACTCCTATGCACTGGAAGCCAAGGCGCATTTCTCCTCCGGAAACCTCGGGGACGCTATCCAGGCCTACCAGCATGGCACGCAGCTCGATCCGCAGAATGCCCGGTTATGGGCGGATCTGGCTCGTGTACAAACCTATGGCAGCGAGTCGGAGCCGAGCTTTGGGGACCGTCTGGCCATGCTGCAGGAAGCACGCCAAGCGATCGACCAGGCGGCTGAACTGGACCCAGATGATAGCTACGTGCATGCCATTCGAGGGCTGGTTTACGATTGGCTGGCGGCGGCGGACGAAACCAATTGGCAGGCCCATATCACCGAGGCAACGAGCGCTGTGGAGCTCGCCAGGCATCTTGCTCCGGATGATCCCCTGGCCCTGGCCATCTACGCCGAGGTTCAAGTCGATCAGCAGAAATATGCCCAGGCCTCCCAATTCGCCGAGCTGGCGGCGGAGAGTGTTGCAGTTGGCAGTGAGTTCGCTGTTGATGTGTATCGGATTTACGGGACGGTTTTGGAGAATCTCGGGGCTTACAACTTGGCCATCGAACAGTACATTCGGGCGACTGAAGTAGCCCCCAATTTGACGTTTCTCTACATTCGGATTGGCGTGAACTATCGCCGCTTGTCCAAGCCCGACGAGGCACTCACATTCTTCAACAAAGCCGCTCAGATGAACGAGCAATTAGGGATCGAGGATCCCATTCCGTATCTGGCCATCGCGCGAACCTACCTGCAGATGGGGGAATTCTTCATCAGCGCTCTGAATGTCGAACGAGCGTTGGCTTTCAATCCGGATAACGCCAACATCTACGGGTTGTTGGGGGTCGTCTTCTACAAGGCGCGCAACTACGAGAGTTCGATCTCGGTGCTCAAATGCGCTGTCGATGGATGCACGGCTGAGGAGAGCAGAGCCGTGCTTTGTGAGTTCGTGTTCGCTTGTGGATCGGATGCGGATGCCGAAGCCTACGGCAGCCCAATCGAAGGACTCACCTTGAACAGCGAAAGCTTGGTGTATTACTACACCTACGGGTCAGCTTTAGCGTATTACAGCGGAAGCCCGGGTTACGGCTTTGCCTGCGACGAAGCCGAACGCGTATTCACGCAGATCATGACCTCGCCGTACGGAGGGGATCCTATCGTGGCAAGCATTGTGGAGGAGGGGAGATTGATCCTGGCACGCAGCTGTTTTGGTGGAGCAGGCATCCCTGAACCAACACCCACGCCCACCACAACTCAGTCCCCGGAACCGTCCTCCACTCCTTCCCCTTGACACCCCGTATTGATTTGAGTAAACTATTTTCGCAAGTTGGCACTCGCCCGTCTTGAGTGCTAACTTGCAATCTGTGTCACCCAATCAGCTCAAAATCAATGGAGGAGGGTTCGCATGTCACTCAAGGTAAAACCGCTGGGCGATCGCCTGCTGGTGAAGCCGCTCGAAGAGGAGGAAGTCACCGCCGGAGGCATCGTGCTTCCTGAAACGGCAAAGGAAAAGCCCCAGAAGGGCGAAGTCTTGGCCGTTGGGCCGGGCAGTCGCGACGATAGCGGCAATCGAGTTCCCATGGACGTCTCCGAAGGCGATAAAGTCCTTTTCGCCAAGTACGGAGGCACGGAGATCAAGATCAACGGCGACAAGCTGTTGATTCTGAGAGAGAGTGACATTCTCGCGCTGATCGAATAAGCGCGGTTCTATCACCATTCGTTGACCATACGCCTTATAAATCCAGAGGAGTAAGATAATTATGCCTGCCAAGATACTAGCTTTCTCTGAGGACGCTCGATCGCGGTTGAAGGAAGGAGTGGATGTGCTGGCCAAGGCCGTGGCGACCACTCTGGGTCCTAAAGGCCGCAACGTCGCCCTCGATCGCAAGTTCGGTTCCCCCAGCATCACGCATGATGGTGTTTCGGTGGCCAAGGAGATCGAACTCGAGGATCCATTCGAGAACATGGGTGCTCAACTGCTCAAGGAAGCGGCCACCAAGACGAACGACATTGCCGGCGACGGCACGACCACTTCAACCGTGCTGGCGCATGCCATGGTGACGAGCGGTTTGAAGAATCTGGCCGCCGGCTCCAACCCGATGATGCTCAAGCGCGGCATCGAGGCGGCTTCGAAGAAGGTCGCCGAGGCCATCGCCAAGCAAGCCATCGATGTGACCACCAAGGAAGAGATTGCCTCCGTCGCAGCCATCTCCGCTCAGGATACCGAGATCGGAGACCTGATCGCCGAGGTGATGGACAAGGTCGGTAAGGACGGCGTGATCACGGTCGAGGAATCCAAGGGATTGGAATTCGAGACGGAATACGTCGAGGGTATGCAGTTCGACCGAGGCTATATCTCACCATACTTCGTAACCGACCCCGAGAACATGGAAGCTTCTCTTGAAGAACCCTACGTGCTGATCCACGACAAGAAGATCTCTGCCGCTTCGGACATCGTCCCCATCTTGGAGAAACTGGTTCAGGTCGGTAAGCGTGAACTGGTTGTCATCGCGGAAGACGTTGATGGCGAAGCCCTGGCGACGTTGGTGCTCAATAAACTGCGGGGCATGTTGAACGTCGTCGCCGTCAAGGCGCCGGGTTTTGGTGATCGACGCAAGGCGATGTTGCAGGACATTGCCGTACTCACCGGCGGCACCGTGATCACCGAGGAATTGGGCCGCAAGCTGGAATCGGTGACGATCAATGATCTGGGCAAGTGCGGCAAAGTGACTTCCACCAAGGATGACACCACGGTCATCGAGGGACAGGGTGAAAGTTCGAAGATCAAGGGTCGCATCGAGGAAATCAAGGTCGAGATCGATAAGTCGACCAGCGACTATGACCGAGAGAAGCTGCAGGAACGATTGGCCAAACTCTCGGGCGGCGTTGCTGTGATCCGCGTGGGCGCGGCCACAGAGACCGAGCTCAAGGAGAAGAAGCATCGCGTTGAGGATGCTCTCTCCGCAACGCGAGCCGCGGTCGAAGAGGGCATCGTTCCCGGCGGCGGTGTGGCCTTGATCAACACCTTGAAATCGCTTGAAAAGTTGGATCTGGGTGAAGAGGATTCCAACGTGGGCGTCAATATCGTCCGCAAGTCCCTCCAAGTACCCATGCAGAAGATCGCTGAGAACGCTGGCAAGGACGGCGCTGTGATCCGTGAAGAAGTGCGCCGCACTCAGGTGGCGCAGAAGAACCTGAACATCGGCTACGACGTGATCGCTGACGATTTCGTTGACATGGTCAAGAGTGGGATCATCGATCCGGCGAAGGTCACCAAAGGGGCGCTCGAAAACGCCGCTTCGATCGCAGCCATGATCCTGACCACCGAGGCTCTGATCACCGACAAACCGGAAGAGGATAAAGCTTCGCCCACTCCTCCGATGCCGGATTATTAAACCGCAGCGACAAGCGATACCAAGTAATATGCTCTGCCTGAACATGCGGAGCCGCAAACGAGGCTCCTCCCTGCGAGGAGCCTCGTCTTCTCTGCATGTTGTCAGTCAGAAGTCAAGCTAAAAATCCCAATGCTGGTTGAATGTTGTGTGAAACGTGCGTACATGGAGAGAAGAGGTGAGAGAAATGTCTGAAAAGGTCCTGAGAAGAACACGTGGGGGTGGGATCGTGGCCGGTGTTTGCAGCGGGCTGGGTGAATTCTACGGCATCAATCCATGGTGGTTCAGACTAGCGTTCCTGATCGCTTTCCTCCCCGGTGGAATCCCAGGCCTGCTGCCGTACATCATTCTGTGGATCGTGATTCCCAGAGCCTAGATCGAAAGCAGTAGATTTGGACCTGATCTAACTAAGTATCCTCATAGCTACGGACAGATGTGGATGCTTCCATCTGTCCGTTTGCATTCGAAGAGCGTTCGGATGGAGAGGAATCGCGGCTGTCGATATCTACCCCAACCACCAGATAAGGGCAAAGCCTGCGATAGCGATCAGACAGCCGAATCTCAACAAGCGAAGCGTGGACTTCAGCACGACCTTTAGGACGTAGAAAGCCAAGATCAGCATGATGATGGCGGCGATCCCTTTTCCGATTAGCTCGAGAGTGGTGGGGATGTCCATCTCTCCTGTCCTCCTTCGATGAGGATCTTCCCTCGCTTGATTACAGAACTTACAAGATTCGTGCCAAAGCGGTATCCCAAGTGACGGTAGTCATCGACATTGAGCAGGATCAAATCCGCCTGCTTGCCTGCTTCCAGGCTGCCAATCCGATCCGCTCGTTGCAGAGCCGCTGCGGCGTTGATCGTGGCAGCGGCGATGGCCTGAGAGGGGGTCAGATGCATGAATCGGCAAGCGAGTGCGATGGCAAATTGCATGCTCTCACACCAAGCCGTTCCGGGATTGAGATCCGTGGCCAGTGCCAGGATGCCTCCGGCATCCAGGATGGCGGAAGCCGGTGAGTACTCCGTTTCGGCCAGACCGAACGGGGTGCAGGGCAGGGCCACCGCTACGGTGTCGCTCTGGCCCAGGGCGATGATGTCCTGCTCGGGCGTGTGCACCAGATGATCGGCTGATGCGGCTCCCATTTGAACTGCCAATCCGGTTCCGCCTAAATCGAGAAATTCATCCGCATGTATTTTGAGGGGGAAACCCAAGCTCTGCGCGCGTTCGAGGATGCAGCGGCTCTGTTCCAGATTAAAAGCGCCCTTCTCACAAAATACGTCCACGAAGGGGAGCTCTCGCCCTCCCCCAATGGACTGCCACGCCTGCTTGATTGCGGGCAGCATCTCATCACACACAAGATCGACATAGGCATCTGCGCGCTTGTCGTATTCCGGAGGAATGGCGTGGGCACCGAGAAACGTGGCCGCTAATTCGATCGGTCCTTCGTCATCGAGTTGTACGATCGCCTCCAGCATGCGGAGCTCGGTTTCCGTTTCCAATCCGTACCCCGTCTTCGATTCCGCCGTCGTGGTCCCATGGAGCAGCATAGTGCGCATGCGCGTTCGGGCGGATGATTTTAGCGTCTCGAGATCCGCCTGGCGCGTTTTCGCCACTGTAGAACGGATTCCCCCGCCGGCGGCCATGATCTGCATGTAGGTCATACCCGAAAGCCGCATCTCAAACTCACGCGCCCGATCCCCTGCCCAAACCAAGTGCGTGTGAGGATCGACGAAGCCCGGAAGCACAACCCGATTGGATGCGTCGACCTGATGGCGGGCTCGAACTCGCTCCGTCAGATCGAGGCTGGTTCCCACCTCGAGGATCTCGCTTCCGCTGATGGCGACAGCTCCATCCTCGATGATACCCAGTGTGCCGAATTGGCTTCCCCTTTGAGGGCCACCAGCGAGTGTCAGGAGCTGCGATGCGTTGTGGACCAGCAAGTCTGCATCAAGCATGTGCATTCACCTAAGGTCAAACAGGAATCTATTCTACACGCACGAATAGCAGCAGGATAGCCATGGCCAGCAGGGCCAATCCTGCCGACGTGATGCAATTGAGCCAAATACCTCTGGAAAACAGCGCAGTACCGAGGGAAGCTCCCAACGCACGACCGAGGGAGAGTGCCGCTACATTGCCTGCCATCACCGTGGCACGCGCCGCAGGCGCAAGCTCGGTCATCATGGGAATCGCGCTGACCACCGCAACCTCGAACGCGACGTAGATCAAGAAGAGAGCAATCAGAGCACCTGGAAGCGTGCTGCCCATCAAGGGCAGAACCACGCACGCGCCCGCGGCGAGGGCGATTCCCCATGCGACAGTCCTACGTTTTCCCAGACGATCCGATAGGCCAGCGACCAAACCCTCACCAGAGAATTCGCCCACGCCGATGAGCGCTGATGTGGCTCCCAATGCCACCAAATGAAGGCCAAAGGATTGTTCCATCCAAAGACCGTAGACGATGGCCACGTTGTCGTAGGCGGTACTCACGATCAAGCTCACTGACAGCGCTGCCAGGACCGTGGGATTGGCCAAGACGATGCGCCAGGGCTGTGAGAAGCGCAGATGGTCGGAGGGAGAGACCCTCTCTGCAGGCAGCAGGATCCAGAGCGCGAACATGCCCAGCAGTCCCAACACACCCAGGAAGGGGAAGGGTGCTCGCCAACCCCATCGCGCCATCAGCCAACCGATGAGCGGCATTCCGAGCAGGAAGGAGCCCGACCAACCGAATTCGGTCAAAGCGATCGCAAGACCACGCCGGGTGTAGTCCACATGATCGCCGAGGAAGGATTGCATCGCAGGGTCGAAGATAACTTTGCTCAATCCGACGAGAAGCAGGGATGCGAGCAGGGCGGTATAGCTCTGCCAGATGACCATCACCCCCATGGCGGCGCTGAAGAGGATCAATCCGAACAGCATGCCGAACTTGCGACCCCATCGATCCACTGCCGGTCCGAGCAAGGGCGCGGCGACCCCCAGGCTGGAACGGGCTGTGATGGCAGCCGCGATGGTGTTCACACTCACCCCCGCTCCACGCGCAAAGGCCGGCAGGAAGGGGTAGAGCATGCGGAATCCGGTGTTGAGGATCAGGCGCAGGGAGAAGAAAGCAGCCAGATGACTGCGCAAGCCAGTGGGATGAGATTCCTTCATCGGGCGCACGATCCGGCGCGATGAATCCGAGCGCGATGCTGCGCTCGATGATCGTTCGGGATGGGGGGAGGCTCGGAATTGCGCAGCACCTTCACTTCAACATGGGAATCTTGATACCGTGTCGCTTGGCGGCATCGATGGCCTGCTCATAGCCTGCGTCGGCATGGCGTGCGATTCCCAGGCCGGGATCTGTTGTCAGCACACGCTCCAACCTGCGCGCAGCTTCTGACGTTCCGTCGGCAACGATGACCTGTCCTGCATGCTGGCTGAAGCCGATGCCCACACCGCCGCCGTGGTGGAAGGAAACCCACGTGGCGCCTCCGACAGCGTTGAGCATGGCATTCAGCAAGGGCCAGTCACTGATGGCGTCCGAACCGTCGCGCATGCTTTCGGTCTCGCGATTGGGAGATGCCACGGAGCCCGAGTCCAGATGATCGCGGCCGATGACGATCGGCGCCTTGATTTCGCCCGAGGCCACGAGTTCGTTGAAGCGCAATCCGGCTTTGGCGCGCTCCCCATACCCCAGCCAGCAGATGCGAGACGGAAGCCCCTGGAATTGGACCTTCTCGCGGGCAAGTGTGAGCCAACGGCGTAAGTGCTCGTCCTCTGGGAAGAGCTCCATGACCGCCTCATCCGTCCGATAGATGTCTTCTTCCTCTCCAGAGAGCGCGACCCAGCGGAAGGGACCTTTGCCTTCACAAAATAGCGGGCGGATGTAGGCGGGAACGAAGCCGGGGTAGTTGAAGGCGTCCTTGACACCGGCTTCGAATGCGCGCTGGCGTAGATTGTTGCCGTAATCGAAGACCTCGGCACCATTTTGTAGGAAGGCAAGCATGGCTTCCACGTGTCGGGATATGGATTGCGAAGCCCGTGTCCGATATTCATCAGGATTCGTCTGCCGCAGGTTGTTTGCCTCCTCGATGCCGAGCCCATGGGGAATGTAGGACAGCAGCTCATGCGCGGGGGTTTGATCCGTGACCACATCCGGCGTCACTCCGCGCAATGCCAACTCTGGAAAGATATCCGCAGCGTTGCCAATGAGACCAACGGAGAGGGGGCGTTCTTCATCCAACGCTTCCTGAGCCATGGTCATGGCTTCTTCGAGCTCATCGACGACGGTATCGACATATCCGTGATCCAAACGGCGCTGGGCGCGTGCGGGATCGACCTCGACGATCAACCCTACACCCTCGTTCATCGTGATGGCGAGCGGCTGAGCGCCTCCCATGCCTCCCAATCCCGCCGTGAGCACCAGCTTCCCCTTCAACGATGGCCAGCCGCGCTGATGGGCCAGCGAACCCAGTGTTTCATAGGTTCCTTGCAGGATGCCCTGGGTACCGATGTAGATCCAGGAGCCGGCGGTCATCTGACCGTACATGATCAAACCCCTGGCAGCCAATTCGTCGAAATGCTCCTGGGTGGCCCAATAGGGAACGAGGTTGGAATTGGCAAGCAGCACACGCGGCGCATCCTGATGGGTTCGAAATATGCCCACGGGCTTGCCGGACTGTATGAGCAACGTCTCGTCATCTTCGAGCTGCTTCAAACTCTCGAGGATGGCGTGGAAGCTGGGCCAATCACGCGCGGCTTGACCACGACCGCCATAGACCACAAGGTCTTCGGGACGTTCGGCGACTTCGGGATCGAGATTGTTCTGGAGCATCCTGAAGGGGGCTTCCGTGAGCCAGGATTTACAGTGCAGTTTCGTTCCGCGAGGTGCGCGGATGGGTTCTGAACTTGGCATGTAGACCTCCATTGTCGGAGCGCGATCAATCGCGCGGCATTTCGCTTCATCAACTCGCTGAGGATCGCAACGATCTCATCGATGAGGTAGATTACCAGCGTTCGAAATGAACCACATCCTCGACACCGCGCCGGCCTGCTTTTCGTGGTCTTGCATGCATCTGCGTGGGATCCTGGGCATATCCAAAGGAAAGGGCAACATGTAGATGCAGATCCTTGGGAAATCCCAACAAAACTCGTGATGGTTCGAAATTGTGGATCGTGGCGATGCAGGATCCAATACCCAGCTCCCAGGCCGCCAGCTGCATGTAGGCGGCTGCCTGTCCGGCGTCGAACATGATCGACCAGCGCTGTGTGGGATCCGGTGTGAGGATGGCGATACCCAAGGCGGCCGTTGCAAGATGATCGGCATAATTACCGAGCTGAGCGAGATCCTTGAGCGTTTCACGATCGCGGATGGCGATGAAATGCCAGGGTTGTGTGTTCTTGGAAGATTGGGCTCTGCGTCCTGCATTGAGGATGTGGTCAAGAGCGTCATCAGGGATGGATTCATCCCGATATTTTCGAACAGCACGTTTCAAACGAATGGCCTCAGCTACTTCCATTTTCTACTCCTGTCGATCGATGCCATTATAGGCCCCCAAATGCCCTCATCCAAGCCCTGCTCCTGAATCTTGGGTTTGGCGTGTCTTCCCGGCATCACAAGGGGCGTTCCTGCTGTGTCTGATACCTCGTACCTCTCATGTGTACACAGTGAAAACCCATCGCCTTCGAGTCTCAACCCTAACGCCAGGGCATTTCCATTGCGGCGCAAGGCTGCTCGTTTCTATGGCGATGGAGTATCGGATTTTAACTCAAGATCGCGCCGGTTTGGTTTGAGAGAAGAACCTCGAAATTCATTCCGGCTAAAGAGCGATATCTGCTTCCTGAGTCCGACCATTGGAGCACAGCATGTGGAAATCTGTGGTTGCCAATCGATCGACGAGGTCGGCTTGTGCACTCGTCCAAAATTCATGAACGATGCAGGTACCGGAGAAATTACAGACAGAGGGATCGTTGACACATTCGTTCAGGCAAATTGGGCCATCGATCGCTTCGACAACTTCCAACAGGGTGATATTGTTGGGCGGTCGTGTAAGGGATACGCCACCTCGGGCTCCACGTGATGTATTCACTACCCCGGCGATGGATAATTGAGACACAATTTTAGCCAGAAACGAAGGAGGGATCTCTCGATCGCGTGCGATTTGACTTGTGGTAGCTTGCCCGCCATTGGTGAGCTTGGAGAGATACAAAACCGCTCGCACGGCATAGTCGGCCTGTCGGGTGATCTGCAAGTTCGTCTCCTTGTGGGGTTTTCTAACCTTTCAGGGTCGGAGTCATCCAGTTCTCGCAACATAGTGTATGTCAACAGATTTCATGAAGCAAGCACACCCTTTTTCTGAAGAAGGATGAGCATTGACAAACGACCTACAACGATCGGGGGATTGAAATGGTATCATTGTGCGGAAATCGAAAGCCTAATCTGATAATCCTGGAGGGATCGTGAAGAAAATTGCGGTCGTCGGTGCTGGCTACGTGGGACTTGTCACGGGCGCATGCTTTGCGGATCTGGGCAATGATGTGGTTGTTCTGGACATTGATCGTAAGCGGATTGCCATTTTGAAAGAAGGCAAAATGCCCATCTATGAACCCGGATTGGAGGAACTGATCACGCGCAATATGGATGCTGGTAGATTGCGTTTCACTACATCCTATGAAGATGCCCTCACAGACGCAGAATTTTCCTTCATCGCTGTGGGTACTCCTTCGGGCGTGGACGGCGAAGCGGATATGAAACATGTGCACGCTGCAACCGTGTCCATCGCCGAGACCATGAAGGAACCCCTGATTGTGATCAACAAATCCACCGTGCCAGTGGGAACAGGAGACTGGGTGGCAGATATTATCCGCGACCATCAACCCAAGGCCATCCCCTTCTCTGTGGTCTCGTGCCCGGAATTCCTGCGTGAGGGAATGGCGATCCATGATTTCATGAGCCCGGCACGAACGGTGCTGGGTTCGTTGGACATGGACGCTGCCGAGAAGGTTGCTCAACTCCATCTGCCCTTACGCTCGCGCATCATGATCACCGATTTGCGCACCGCCGAGATGATCAAGTACGCCTCGAACGCATTTCTGGCAACCAAGATTTCCTTCATCAACGAAATCGCCAACATCTGTGAAGCGTTGGGTGCGGATATCAAGGACGTCGCTGCTGGGATGGGATACGACCCGCGCATCGGCAACCAGTTCCTCGAGGCAGGTTTAGGATACGGAGGCTCTTGCTTTCCCAAGGACGTTATGGCATTGACCTACATGGCTGAGGAAAAGGGGCGCCATCCCCAATTGCTGCTGGCAGTGATGGAGATCAATACGGACAGGCGCCGCCAGTTGATCGAGAAGCTTGGAGAACTGGCAGGAGACATCAAGGGCAAGAACATCGGTCTCTTGGGGCTGACGTTCAAACCCAACACGGACGACATGCGCGAGGCACCGTCTCTGGAGGTTGCGCAGAATCTACGCAAGGCTGGAGCGCATGTTCGAGCGTACGATCCTGTGGGCATGCCTCGAGCCGCAACACTCATGCCGGACGTGGAAATGGCTCCCGACCCCTATACACTTGCGGAAGGTTGCGATGCCTTGATCGTTTGTACGGAGTGGAATGAGTTCAAACAATTGAATCTCAAACGAATCCATGCTTCCATGCGCAATCCAAACATCATCGATGGTCGTAATATTTATGATCCCATCGAGATGGCGCAATTGGGTTTCCACTATCGAGGTATGGGCCGAGGTTACGGCCCGGATGGGGAACCCCTGGATGAATTACAGGAATCCCAGGTGGCGCCGGCATGAGTGTCGGGACCAAACCCATCCTTCGAGCACAACTGCAGAATGGACTGAAGATCCGCCTTCTGGAAAATCACACCGCGCCCGCTGCCAGCTGCTGGATCTGGTATCGCGTGGGCTCGCGCAATGAACAGCCTGGGTTGACGGGCATTTCTCATTGGGTCGAACACATGCAGTTTAAAGGCACTCCGACTTTTCCTGCCGGCGTGCTCGATCGAGCAATGTCGTTGCATGGGGGGACATGGAACGCCATGACTTGGCTCGATTTCACAACCTATCTGGCGACCATGCCAGCGGATCACATCGATCTGGTCCTGCGTCTCGAAGCCGATCGAATGGTCAACAGTCTCTACGATCCTGAGGAGGTCGAGAGCGAGCGTACGGTGATCATTTCCGAACGGCAGGGGCGGGAAAACCAACCCACCTTTCGGATCGAAGAACAGATGCAGCGTGCCGCGTTCAACGTTCACTCCTATCGCCATGAGGTGATTGGAGATCTTGCCGATCTGCAATCCATGAGCCGTGATGATCTCTATGCCCACTATCAGCGGGGCTACAATCCCAGCAATGCCGTCTTGGCCATGGCAGGGGACATCGACGCTCAAGCCATGCTTCGGAGAATTGAAGAATTATACGAACCGATCCCCTCCGGAGAGCATTGGGACCAATCCCCTTCTTCGGAACCCCAGCAGACGGAGGAGCGGCGGGTGGAAGTGCAAGGTCCGGGGAAAACGTGTTTCCTCAAGGTTGCCTACCACGCCCCGGCGGGCCCGGATCCGGATTTCCTTCCCCTAGTGGTTCTTGACAGCATGCTCTCAGGAGCGTCCAGTTTGAGCCTTCTTGGATCCGCCCTCTCCAACAAGACCACGCGGCTCTACCGCGCTCTTGTGGAGCCTGGATTGGCCGCCGGTGTGGGAGGCGGCTTGTGGGCAACAATCGATCCCTACTTATATTGGTTCCACATCACCCTTGCTCCCGAGCAGAAGGTTGAGAAGGTGTTGGCGGCTTTTGACACTGAGATAACCAAGATCCTCGAGAAAACGGTCACGCGCATCGAGATCGAAAAGGCCATCAAGCAGGCGCGCGCCTTGTTTTCCTATGACTACGAAACCATCACCAGGCAGGCGTTTTGGTTGGGCTTCAGCGAAATGTTCTCAGAACACACGTGGGTGGAGGAGTATCTGGATCGCATCCAAACCATGCGTCCCGAGGATCTGCTGGAAACTGCATGCAAGTATCTGATTCCTGAGAATCGCATTGTGGGCGTCTACGTTCCCACAGGAGTGGGGATCCATGCATGATCGCAACACCAGGGCGAATGATGCCGGACAAGGTTCGCTGCCCGGACCAGATGACGTCCTGCGTCAGGAGCTTCCCAACCAGGCAATCGTTCTAGCCAGAGAGAGTTTTGCAGCCTCTTCTGTGAATCTGTTGGTCAATCTATCAACGGGCTCGCTGGATGACCCTCTGGAGAAGAGTGGGCTGGCCGATCTGACGGCTTCTGCCCTCACCCGAGGCACCCATCGCAGAACATTCCAGGAGATCTATGAGATCCTGGAAGCGCAGGGCGCTATGCTCAGTGTAGGCGTGGGAGCACACAGCACGATTCTTACCGCAAAGGGTTTGGCCGAGGATACAGAGTCGATGCTTGAATTGATCTCGGATGTTCTCTTCGAACCGACCTTCCCGGAGGGAGAAGTTGAGTTGCTCAGGGGGCAGAAATTAACCGCTCTGGCGATCAGAGACGAGGAAACGCGTGCCGTTGCACAGCAAGCGTTCAATGATCTGGCCTATGAGGACCATCCCTATCGAGTTCCCAGTGATGGATTTCGTGAAACCGTTGTTCCTCTGGTATCCGGTGATTTGCGAAACTTCCATGAGCGGACTTATGGCCCCCAGAACATGATCATCGTCGTCGTTGGAGCCATCCAGCGTCAGAACGCAGCCGATTTGGTGGCAAAACATCTGGGCGGATGGGAGAACACGCATCAGAAGCCAAGGGCGGACCTTCCACCGACCAAACCGCTGAAAGCACGAGTACGACGGGATGCTTTCCTTGCGGGTAAAGTACAATCCGACATTATCATCGGGGTGCCGGGACCACGTCGCAAGGATCAGGATTATCTGCCGGCGGCTTTGGGCAACAGTGCCTTAGGACGCTTTGGTATGATGGGGCGGATTGGAGAAGTGGTCCGCGAGCAGGCCGGCCTGGCTTATTACGCTTACAGTAGTGTGGTGGGCGGATTGGGGCCGGGCCCCTGGCAGGTCATGGCCGGGGTCAATCCCGCCAACCTCGAACGAGCCATCGATCTGATTCTGCAGGAACTCAGGCACGTGTTTTCGGACGGAATCACGGCGCAAGAGCTTGCAGATAATCAAGCCAATTTCATCGGGCGATTGCCGCTTCGTCTCGAATCGAACATGGGAGTTGCCTCCGCGCTGATGCACATCGAGAGATACGGATTGGGGTTGGATTATTACAGACGATTCGCACAGGAAATTTCTGCGGTCCGTCTTGAGGATGTTCACAGGGCATTGAAAGCCTATCTGAATCCCGATCGAGTGGCGATTGGGGTGGCAGGTCCAACCGGCAAAGGTGATTGAAGATGCTGAGGGTAGGGGTCGACATCATCGAGGTAGAACGCATCGACAGCGCCATCCTTCGCCACGGAGATCGCTTCTTCGAAAGGTTCTTCACATCACAGGAGCTGATCGATGCCGCCGGGCGCACACCTGCGCTGGCGGCGCGCTTTGCTGCCAAGGAAGCTGTGGCGAAAGCCCTGGGAACCGGCATTGGATTGGTGGGTTGGAAGGACATCGAAGTTGTGAACGGCCCCCTTCGGCAGCCTGAGCTTCGTCTGCACGGCAATGCCAAGCAGGTCGCGGAATCGCTCGGCCTGCTTTCCTGGTCGATCAGCCTGACGCATACGCATGAACACGCCGCGGCTGTCGCCATCGCCATGCAAATCGACAAGTAGCCCGTAAACCAGCTTATCAAGGAGTTTTTCGTGGATACGGCATCCATCAAGGTCGGCATGTCCCTTGAAGCTGAACAAATCGTGACTGCAGAGCGAACCGCGCCTCACATCGGAAGCGGAACGCTCCGCGTCTATGCAACTCCCGCCATGGGAATGCTTGTTGAGGAGACCTGCTGCTCGCTGGTGGATCCACTCCTGCCGGATGGGAAGACAACTGTTGGTACAGAGATTCACCTTCACCATCTGGCGCCCTCACCTGCCGGCGAACGAGTAATGATCCGCGTTGAGGTCATCGCCGTCGATGGCAATGCGATAACGTTCGAGGCGCAATTGCGTGACGATCATGAGCCCATCGGCAAGGCCCGACATAGCCGTGTTGTGGTGGATATCGAACGCTTCATGAAGCGCGTGCTGGCCAAATCCAACGCGAGCACGGATGAGGAATAGGGCCCGTTTTTATCTGCGGCTTTTACGCCACATTTGTATGCAAGCGCTCCAGTTTATGCCGGTGATGAACTTCTGATTAGGTTGTTCCCGCGCTCAAACCCATCCGTTCCCCTCCCCTCCAACTCCTCATAAATTCCAACGTGAGATAGGCAGATGAACATGGCCCACCGTTCGCTGGCTGTGCTAGAATGAAGAAGCCGTGGTCAATTCCTGGATCCCCATACCCCTCACACGGCTATCATCATGGGGATGAAGCCAGATGGTATTGGGGATGTCGGGTTTGCGTATCGGCAGTTGGATCGATGCGCCTGCGCTTTACGATTGCGTTGCACCATGGTATACTGCTTGGCGCTCCCGCCTTGGGCAGGTCGCCCGGCGGGAGACATCGTGCTATTCGCAATTCATCACACACGTCTCCGGACTCGGAGGGGCGTGCCAGCCTAGCGGCTGGTTCCCAACGAGAATGAGGGAGACGGAGGAAAAACGCGAAGGAGGTCTACCGAAATGCCTGTTGTCAGCATGAAGGAATTGCTCGAGACCGGGGTCCACTTCGGCCATAGAACCCGCAAGTGGAACCCACTGATGAAACCCTACATCTTCACCGAACGCAACCGCATTCATATCATCGATCTGCAGCGCACGCTCGAGGCACTGGAAAATGCCTACGCCCTCGTGCGCGATACGGTTGCCGATAATGGCAGGGTGCTCTTTGTCGGTACGAAACGCCAGGCGCAAGAGACCATCGAAAGCGAGGCTCAGCGCTGTGGCATGCCGTATGTGAACATGCGCTGGTTGGGTGGGACGCTCACGAATTGGCGTACGATCCACAGTCGGATCGAGGAACTTGAATCTCTCGAACGGCGCAGGGATTCCGGCGAATTCGAACACCTGACGAAGAAGGAAGCCCTGCTCAAACAGCGTAAGATCGATCGCTTGAACGAGCGGTTGGGGGGCATCCGCGAGATGCATAGACTGCCGGACCTGCTCTTCGTGGTCGACGTGCGGCGAGAAGAAACCGCAGTACATGAAGCCAATCTGCTGAAGATACCGGTTGTCGCACTCGTGGACACGAACTGCGACCCGAGAGGCATCGACTACATTATCCCCTCCAACGATGATGCCATTCGCGCCATCAAGTTGTTGACCGGAAAGATTGCGGATGCGGTTCTGGAAGGTATGGAGCTTCGCAAGGACGATGATCTCGAAGAGGTCGATTTCGAAGCCGGCGAGCCTGAAGTGGTGGTCGAGATGACCGACGATCAACTCCTGGGCGAGGCAACTCTGGCCAAGCTGAAAAGCGGCGATTATGACGTTGAGGGCGAGAAGGCTGGCGGCAAGACTGCGGACAAGCCTGCTCAAGAGGAACCAGCATCTCCGAAGGGTGAGGGAGCTGCAGCGGAAGAACCTGCTGAACCGAAGGCTGAAGCGAAAGCTGAGGCGAAAGCTGAAGCAGAGGCAGATAGCAAGCCCGAAGACGCTGAAACCCCAGAGAAGACGGAGCACAAAGAGGCATGAGCATTTCAACGGATCTTATCAAGGAGCTTCGCCTCTCCACTGGAGCGGGTGTCCTGGCATGTCGCAAAGCCCTCGAACAGAGTGAAGGTGATCTGGAGAAGGCCGCTGCCTTGCTGCGCGAGCAGGGACTCACGAAAGCCAGCAAGCGTGCGGATCGTGAAACCCATGATGGCGTTCTGGATCTCTACAGCCACGGAGATGGGCGTGTGGGCGTCATGGTGGAGGTCAACTGCGAGACGGACTTCGTCGCGCGCACCCCTGAGTTCAGGGAGTTTGCGCATGAGATGGCTCTGCAGATCGCAGCCACCGCGCCGAATTGGGTGGACATGGATGATGTCCCCAAGGAGATCGCGGAAGAGGAAAGCAAGAAGGCTCGGGAAGAGGCGCTGGCTCAGAGCAAACCGGAGCATGTTATCGACCGCATCGTCGAAGGCCGTATGCGCAAGTTCTATGAGGAATCTTGCTTGCTGAAGCAGATATACATTCGTGATGATTCCAAGACCGTTGCCGATCTCCTAAACGACACCATCGCCAAGACCGGAGAGAATATCACCATCCGCCGTTTTGTGAGATGGGAGGTTGGTGAGATCGCAGAATGAATCCGGTGCGGTAGTTTGGTTCGGAAGAGACACTCACCAGGCGAATGCCGATAACCAGAAGCGGGGGCAGCATGAAGCAGGCAAAATACCAACGAGTCATGCTCAAACTGGGCGGGGAAGCGCTTGCCGGACCTGACGGGTTCGGGATCGACCCTCAACGCGCCGATGATGCAGCCCTGAAGATCCAGGAGGTCCGTGAACTTGGCGTTGAAATCGCGATCGTCATTGGAGCGGGAAACCTGTGGAGGGGTCGAACGGGCATCGAGTTGGGGATGGAACGGGCTACAGCGGATTACATGGGCATGCTGGGGACCGTGATGAACTCCCTGGCCTTGATGGATGCTCTGGAACGCCTGGGGGTCGTAACCCGGGTGATGACGGCACTGGAGATGCGTGCTGTCGCAGAACCTTACATACGCCGCCGGGCCATGCGTCATCTGGAGAAGGATCGCGTGGTCATTCTCGGGGGCGGTACGGGCAATCCCTATTTCTCCACCGACACGGCTGCAGCCTTGAGAGCCATGGAAATCGAAGCCGATATCGTGATCAAGGCAACCCGTGTGGACGGCGTCTACGACAAGGATCCCGAAAAGGATCCCAACGCCAAACGTTTCGATCACATCACCTACATCGATGCCCTCAACCGCCGCATCGGCGTCATGGACAGTACCGCCATCTCCCTTTGCATGGACAATCAACTTCCGATCATGGTTTTGAACCTCGAGCAACCTCGCAGCCTTGTGGATGCTGTCCTGGGTGAACAGGTGGGAACGATCATCAACGATTAGATCCCGAAGAAGGGAAACTTTCACGCCCCTTCGCATTTTTCCGACGATTGCGCTATCCTATGGGATACCCCTGCTGGATTACGGATTGAGATTAGGAGAGGCTCAATGGTCGACGAAGGATTGGCAGAAGCCGACATACGCATGAGGGGAGCTGTGCGTGCCTTTGAAGACGACTTAGCGTCCATACGAACAGGACGCGCATCACCAGCGCTTGTCGATAAGCTGCAAATCGATTACTACGGGACACCCACACCACTGATGCAGTTAGCAACCATCTCGGCTCCCGAACCACGTCTGCTGACAGTGCGCCCCTTCGATCCCGCAACGCTCAAGGACATCGAGCGAGCCATCTTGGCTTCGGATCTTGGATTGACACCCAATAACGACGGGAAACTGATCCGCTTGAACATACCCCCGCTGACGGAAGAGCGACGCCATGATCTGGTTCGTCTGGTTCGCAATCGGGCTGAGGAAGCAAGAGTTGCGATCCGCAATGTGCGGCGGGATGTCCTCAAGGACATACGCGAATTCGAGCGTGAGAAATTAATCTCCGAAGACGAACTTCATAGGGGCGAGGATGAACTCCAAAAGCTCACGGATAGCTTCGTGGAAGAGATCAATGAAATCGGGGAGAAGAAGGAAACCGAGGTCCTCGAGGAGTGAGGTTCTGAAATCCGGGCGATGGTAGACAAATCTTCGAAAGAGCTCCCCAAGATCATTCCCGAACACATTGCCATCATCCTCGATGGTAATGGTCGCTGGGCGCATGAACGAGGTTTGCCACGCAACGCCGGTCACAGAGCGGGTGTCGAGAATCTGCGTCGAGTGATCGAAGCTTGCGTTGAATTTGGTATCAAGTACCTCACGATCTATGCCTTTTCCACCGAGAATTGGGGTCGCCCAGCTGATGAAGTGCAGGGACTGATGAACATTCTCGAGGAGGTCATCGATCGTGAACTGGCTGAACTTCACGAGAATGGCGTGCGGTTGCGACACATGGGACAACTCGAAAGGCTGCGGCCGGTGCTGCAGGAGAAGGTCCTGCATGCCATCCATCTGACGCAAAACAACACACGTCTCACACTGAACATCGCCTGGAACTACGGGGGGAGGGCCGAGCTTGTCCGGGCGATCAAGCAGATGGTCAAAGATGGTGTCGCTCCTGAGGGAATCACCGAGGATCTGGTGGGGTCCTATCTCTATACCACGGGATGCCCGGATCCGGATCTGATCATCCGCACTTCCGGCGAAATGCGGGTGAGTAACTTTCTGCTCTGGCAAGGAGCCTATGCCGAACTCTACATTACTCCCACCTACTGGCCTGATTTTGATCGTGATGAATTGTTGAAAGCACTCAATGATTATGCGAGTCGTGAGCGTCGCTTCGGACTCGTACCAGGACCTGTTACCCCATCCTAAGATGCTTCGAGAACGCGCTGCAGTCGTCCTGCTGTTTCTTCCCTTTGTCCTCTGGGTACTTGTTGCCGGCGGATGGTTTTTCGCGATCGCGATCGCACTGGTCCTGGCGCTTGCGGGGAGCGAGTTCGTCCTGCTCTTCCGGAAACAAGGGAGACGAGCGGCGCTGCCGATGGTCGTCGTCGGCATTGTGGGAATTGTCCTCTGTCGTCAACTCTTTGGTTTCGATCATACACCCTTGATCCTTGCCTCGTTTCTGATGGTGAGCTTGATCTGGCATCTGGTGGACTTCGAGCGCGGAGCAAGCGGTTCCGCTACCGATTATGCCCTCACCGTGGCGGGCACGATCTACTTGGGCTGGATCGGGGCCTATCTGGTTTCGCTGCGCAATCTCCCGCAGGGGCAGTGGTGGGTTTTGCTCGCCTTGCCGGCGATTTGGTTGGCTGATACGGGGGCCTACTTCGTGGGGCGCGCCTTGGGGAGGCACAAGCTCTCTCCAAGATTGAGCCCAAACAAGACATGGGAAGGGTATCTTGCTGGTGTGGTGGTAGGGGGTGCACTCTGCGCGTTGTTTGCCCTGCTCTGGCGAGTGGGCGCGGGCCCCGATTCTGGATTGACTGCCTGGCGCGGCTTGGCGCTGGGGATCGTTGTCTCGATCCTGGCTCCTCTCGGGGATTTGGGCATCAGCATGATCAAGCGAGAGCTGAAGGTCAAGGACAGTGGATCCTTGCTTCCGGGACATGGAGGTGCACTGGATCGATTGGACACCTGGATCTGGGCAGGTATGTTGGGTTTCTATATTGTTTCGTGGATGACCTGACGTACTATGAAACCGGTGAGGAGAGAATTGGAGAAAGGGAATGGATGAGATACCGACGCGCAATCTCGCGTTGGAATTAGCTCGGGTGACGGAATCTGCCGCCATGGTTGCCGGCAGATTCATGGGACGGGGCGATAAGGAAGCCAGTGATCAAGCCGCGGTCGATGGTATGCGCTACATGCTCAACACGATCGACATCGACGGTGTGGTGGTCATCGGAGAGGGCGAAAAAGATGAAGCCCCGATGCTCTACAACGGAGAACAATTAGGAACGGGGAAAGGGCCCAAGGTAGACATTGCCGTCGACCCGATCGATGGAACGCGCTTGCTTTCCTTCGGCCGTGCCAACTCGATCTCGACCGTTGCACTTTCCAATCGAGGCTCGATGCTGGATCCGGGCCCCATCGTCTACATGTACAAGATCGCCGTGGGACCACAGGCGAGAGGCCACATCGATCTGGATGCACCCGTAGAGGATAATCTGAAGGCCATTGCCCGCGTGAAAGGATGCGATATCGACGATCTTACAGCGGTCATTCTGGATCGTCCACGCCATGAAGAGCTGATCGCCAAGGTTCGTGAGCATGGCGTTCGTATCCGCTTGATCACGGATGGAGATGTCGCGGGTGCTTTGATGACGGCCTGGCCCGAGTCTGGCATCGATATTCTGATCGGCATTGGTGGATCCCCGGAGGGCGTGCTCTCAGCCTGCGCGCTGAAGTGCATGAACGGCGAGATCCAAGTGCGGCTGTACCCTCGCAACGAGGAAGAGAAGAAGCTGGCAAAGAAGCGGGGGCTACCGCTGGACAAAGTCCTTGGAATCGATGACCTCGTGAACAGCGATGACATTTTCTTCTCCGTGACCGGGATCACCGATGGGGAACTGGTGAACGGGATTAAGTATTTCGGTACGGGATGCAGAACGCATAGCCTTGTGATGCGGAGTCGGACTGGAACCGTGCGCGAGATCATCGCCACGCATCGCTGGGACAAGCTTATGGCGTTGAGCACGATCGAGTATGATATGGGGGATTACCCCGAAAGATCGTCAGGTGTGCCATAGGTTGTAAGATTGCCGTAAGGACTGGCAGCCAGATTAGCGTTTTCCGTCCTCGTGGATCTGCTGAGGGATTAGTCTTCAATTTTCAGGGAGGTTGCACTCAATCCTGTATCATTGGATCCTTCTGGGGGAGCGAAGGCATTGGCAACGTAGGGGTTAGTACTTTAGTGCGTAGAAGTTGGGTTGTCAGTTGCTGGTCGGCGTGCTATAATTACGCAGCTTAGATCTCGGTTGCCCATGGCAATCCCCCACGACCCAAATCTGACTTGGCCTTTAAGCAATCCCTGATCACCAAATCGCGACTTACGAGTCGGGTGATTTGCGGAAACTTTCGCAGGAATGCGTCTATCAAAAGCCCTTGCTATTTCACATGGAGTCACCAGATATGAACATCAAGACCCTGGAAGCGATGAGCCTTGCTGATCTGCGCACCCATTCCAAAGAGCTGAATATTCAGGGCGCGGGTCGTATGAAGAAGGAAGATTTGATCCTGCGCATCATGCAGACCGAAGCAGAAAGGCAGGGTCTCGAATTGCGCGGAGGAATCCTGGATATCATGAGTGAAGGAATGGGTTTCCTCCGAGCGGATCACTATCTGCCCGGACCGAATGATATCTACGTCTCCCAATCGCAGATTCGACGTTTCGGATTGCGCACCGGAGACATGGTGATCGGGCAAATCCGCCCCCCGAAGGAATCGGAGAAATACTTCGGCTTGTTGAGGGTGGAATCGATCAACGGACTCGATCCTGAGGAATCGCGGAACCGACCGCGTTTTGAAAGTCAAACCCCGATCTTCCCTGAGGAGCGCTTCAATCTCGAGACCGATCGCTATACGATCGCCACGCGCATGCTGAACCTTATCGCTCCGATCGGCAAAGGGCAGCGAGGCTTGATCGTCTCCCCGCCCAAAGCGGGAAAGACGACCGTTCTCAAGCAGGTCGCAAATGCCATCTCGAACAACTATCCAAGCGTGCATTTGATGGTCGCGTTGATCGGCGAGCGTCCCGAAGAGGTTACAGACATGGATCGCTCTGTGGATGCAGAGGTGATCTCCTCAACGTTTGATGAGCCGGTGACTTCCCACGTGCGTGTGGCCGAGATGGCGCTGCAGCGCGCCAAACGGCTCGTGGAAATGGGGCGCGATGTCGTGATTCTCATGGACTCCATCACACGATTGGCACGAGCCTACAACTTGATGGTTACTCCCTCTGGACGAACGCTTTCCGGCGGTTTGGATCCCGCTGCGCTCTATCCTCCAAAGAAGTTCTTCGGTGCAGCACGTAACATCGAGGAAGGTGGATCGTTAACCATCATTGCTACGTGTTTGGTTGACACGGGGTCTCGCATGGATGATGTGGTTTATGAGGAGTTCAAGGGAACCGGCAACATGGAACTACACCTTTCTCGCAGACTCCAGGAGCGCCGAATATTCCCGGCTTTCGACATTGACCGTTCATCCACACGACGGGAGGAATTGCTCCTGGGACCGGATATCACGCAACTGGTCTGGTTGATGCGGCGTATGTTCTCCCAGATGATCACACCCCCGCCGAATGGTGCGGGGATGGATCTTGCCAATGCAACCGAGGCCCTCATTCAGCGCCTCTCACGCACTGAAAACAATCAGGAATTTCTTGAGACACTGACCGAGGATGCCCATTAGTACCGCCCTCGTCGAGACCGTTCGCCAGCGTTGGCGCGAATACGGTCTCTCCATACTCATCGGCCTTATCGGATTGGCAGCCGCCATCTGGGCCACATGGCTCAACCTGAGCACCGCATGGGCGGGAAACAGCATGCAAGGCACGTCTCAGGTCAATGCCAACGCGTCCGCTACCGAGGTCGATCTACCGGTCTTTATCCCCCAAAGCTCGGAGACTTCGCTTTCTCGTCAGCCGAATCTCTATACCGAATTCCCTCAGCGCCCTCGTGTGGAGGTCATACGCTACACGGTTCAGCCTGGAGACTCGATCTTCGGAATCGCCAAAGCATTCAATATCAAACCCGAGACCGTGCTCTTGGGAAACTATGCTGTTCTCAACGACAACCCCCATATGCTGAAAACGGGCCTGGAACTCAATATCCTGCCCGTGGATGGAGCCTACTATCAGTGGAGGGAAGGCGACCATTTAGGTCTCGTGGCGCGAGTGTACGGAGTTGAGGAGAAGGAAATCCTGGACTGGGTGGGGAACGACCTCGATCCGGTCAATCCGCAGATCGAAGCAGGCAAGTGGCTCATGATCCCCGGAGGCGCGCGCGCGCTGACGCCATGGATCGTGCCCACCATCGCTCGCGGCAGTGCTGGCGTGGGATCCGCCCTGGGGCCGGGAGGCTGCACCGGGCCCTACTCCGGAGCTGTGGGCACAGGCAGCTTTATCTGGCCCTGCTCCCAACACATCATCTCGGGCAATGATTATTGGTCGGGGCACTTGGCGATCGATATTGCTGTAGGCATAGGAGAACCCGTGTGGGCCGCAGACAGCGGAGTGGTGGTCTTTGCCGGCTGGTCCTATGGCGGCTATGGCAACATCGTGATGATCGATCATGGCAACGGATGGCTAACGCTGTATGCACACCTTAACGGAGTGGCTGTGGGTTGTGGCCAGAGTGTGAGCAAGGGGCAGACCATCGGTTGGGGCGGATCCACCGGAAATTCCACCGGACCCCACCTGCATTTTGAGACACGTTCCGGAGGTGGATTTGTGAATCCGTGGTACGTACTGCCGTGAAAGCGTAGGGAAAGCGTTGCTTGACGGTCCTAGCACCGCTTGATATGATGCCGACCAATGGGGAGGCATTCTGATGCCGAAGCGATTCGAAATAAGTAAATGGATGAACGTGATGAGGGAACGACTTGCTTCGATGGGGGCTTGGTGGAAGGAAGTCACCAAATTAGGCTGGCGCGGCTTCACGGCTCGCTACGCCAAGCATTTGGCGTTGGTGATCGTTCTGGGATTGGGAATCTGGGCCACGAGTGTGGGCATACGGTCATTGCCTGCATTAAGCGGTGCTCCGTTGGTGGATATCGATACCAACCAGTCGATTCCTACGCTGGATCCATCCCTCTCCATCGAGGATCTTCCTACCTATGCCTTCGGCGGTGGGAGCATGGAGGGGATATCACGTCAAGCGGATATCCACACCATCATCCCCAGCCGTCCCCGGATGGAAGTCGTCAAATATCTTGTCCAAACTGGCGATACTCTTTTCGGCATCGCCGACAAGTATGGGCTCAAACCCGAGACCATCCTTTGGGGTAATTGGGAGGAACTCGAAGGCGATCCTCATTCTCTGGTTCCGGGCATGGAGCTCAACATCCTGCCGGTGGATGGAGCTTTGCATTATTGGACCACGGGAGAGAGTCTTACTGGCGTAGCCAGTTTCTTCGGCGTAGAAGCCGATGACATCGTGGAATGGCCAGGTAACAATCTCGATCCCACCATCAATGTCTCCACTCCTTCGATCGAAGCCGGAATGATGTTGATCGTTCCGGGCGGGAAACGCACCATTCCAACCTGGCGGGCGCCACGCATCACGCGCGCCAATCCTGCATCGGCACAAATCCTGGGCCCTGGGCATTGCGGTTCCGTCTATGACGGCCCGGTTGGGAACGGGACCTTCATCTGGCCCACGACGGCGCGCTACATCTCGGGCTATCACTACGATCCTGACATTCACCCTGCAATCGACATCGGCGGATCCGAGGGCAATCTGCTCTTCGCCACCGACGCCGGGGTGATCGTGTACGCGGGCTGGAATTACTTCGGGTATGGGAATGTCGTCGTCATCGACCACGGGAACGGATGGCAGACACTGTATGCACACCTGTCGCAGATCAACGTTGCCTGTGGGCAGGCGGTCTTCCAGGGGAATGTGATCGGACTGATGGGGACCACCGGAAAATCGACCGGCCCGCATCTGCACATCGAGTTGATGAGCGACAGCTACGGCAAGGTCAACCCGATGAACTTCCTGCAGTAGGCCATGTCCGCTGGCGGCCGGTCAGCCGTCGATGGAGAAACGAAAACTCATCGGAGCGGGCCTCTTACCCGCTCCGATTTGGATTTAACTGAATTCCAGGATTTGATGGCAATCCACACTCGAAGGAGAATTTTTGCGTGGGGTTGGATTCTGATCTAGAATTCTAAGCCGCGGTGTCCATATCGATGGAAGACCGAGGTCGTGGTTTGATCGAGGCATCGGATGATAGTTGGGTTCGGCGTCACGATCGAGCAGGAAGAGGTGTTTGGATGTGATGAACAGAACCCAGCCTCGGCGAATGAAGAGCTCTTGATACACGCCCAATTGGAGGAGTTCCCAAATGAAGACGCTGCTGACGGGTTGTGCCCGCGCCTTAGCTGCAATTTTCGCCATCCTGTTTGTGATCATCTCTCTGGTTGTGCTCCTGGTGTTCAATATCGAGGGGAAACTTACCGATCCGGAGGTTTATAAGACCGCCCTCGCAGAGCAGGAGTTCTACGAGCGCTTGCCTCGCCTGGTGGCGAAGCAGATGCATGAGAGCATGACCTACAATCCCTGCCTGGAAGATCCCACGCAATGTGAGGGGGACGGCCCACCGGATCCGGGAGCAGACCCGGGAGAAGGGGATGGTGGCCCCCCCGCTTTCTTCGCCGACCTGTCGGAGCAGGATTGGGAACGATTACTGGTTGGCTTGATCCCCAGGCCATGGCTGCGGGGGGAATTCGAGAGCGTACTCGATCAGGTGTTCTTCATGCTGGATACCGGGGACTTGGCCTCGCCGATCGTCATCTCCATGGTGGAGTTCAAGGCACACATCCTGGGGGATGCCGGCATGCAAGCCTTTTTGGATCTGGTGAGCACACGACCACCCTGCACCAACGACCAATTGATGCGGCTTTCCCAGCTCGAGATGAACATGTCCAGCGTCAGCATGTTGCTGACCTGCAGCCCTCCACAGGATCTCATCGACCAATTTCGCCCACAGATACAGATCATCTTGGGAGAAATCGTCGGGGATATCGATGACGTGCTTGATCTGTCAGCTTCGTTGACGGGAGAGGGCGATGGGGATGGGGACCTTGATCTAAGCACTCTGAGACTGATTCGATTGGGAATCCGGTTCAGTCCTCTGCTGCCGGCGGTACTGCTTCTGCTTGTAACCATCTTCGGCGTGCGATCCTTGAAGGGATTCTTCCTTTGGTGGGGGATCCCGCTATTAATCTTGGGGGTAATGGCCTTCATCGGTTCTCAAATCGTGACGCTGCTTTTCCATTGGAGTTTCTCGGTCTATGGAGCACAACTGCTGCCGGACTACATATCCCCCGAGATCATGGATTTCGCACTTGACGTCGTGGGGTCCGTTATCGGATCACTGACAACGGCGATCGCCATCCAGGCAGCGATTCTGGCCATCGTGGGTCTGGTGTTCACGATCTTGTCGTTCTTCTTCAAGACACGCAGGACGGTTGATGCCATGCCCGTGCAGGCAAGTGATCCGGAGAATCAGACTCCCGGGTAGGATGGCGTGGCTGTAGATTGTCTATAGTATGGTTGGGATGCATTCGTTTCCGTTACAGGCATTCGATCAACGCCTGAACCGGTCCCCGATGGCTTCTCATCGGGGACCGGCATGTCTAAGACTTCGGAATGGGCATGTTGATCCAATCCGATATCCACTGGAAGGTGAGTGTCGCATCAATCCTGAGGTATGCTAGGAACATGATCAGGATCACACCGGAAATCACGATCCCTGAGGAGGAGATCGAACTGGAGTTCGTGCGTGCCTCCGGTCCGGGAGGGCAGCATGTCAACAAGGTCGCCACGGCGGTTCAGCTTCGCTTCGACATCGTCCAATCCCCTTCGCTACCGGATGAAGTGCGGCAGCGTCTGATGCGCATCGCTGGCAAGAAGCTCACGAAAGACGGGGTCCTGATCTTGGAGGCGCGACGCTACCGCACGCAGGAGCGCAATCGCCAGGATGCAATCGATCGGCTCGTGGATCTGATTCGCCAGGCTTCCAAGCGACCGAAAACTCGACGACAAGTACACCCATCGCTTGCCTCCAGATTGCGTCGCCTGGAGCAGAAGCGACACCGCAGCACGATCAAGCGCTTGCGCCGTCGCCCACGGGTCGATGATTAACATAGCGGCATTCATCTATCGATGTTGGATGAATCAGGCAAATTGGATGAACATGGTATGACGACGGAAAGAGAACGAAGTTTGGAAACCAACATCAAACTGCGCTGGCTTGGAGTGGCCGGGCTGGAACTCGGACTCGGAAGCACGGTCCTGGCGTTCGATCCCTTCTTCACGCGCCCATCGCTGTGGCAAGTGGCGTTCGGGCGGATGCGCCCGAATGCCGATCTGGCGGCAGCCATCCTGCCTCGCTGCGATTACATCCTGATCACGCATGCCCACTATGACCACCTCATGGACGTTCCGGCGGTCGTGGAGGCCACGAGCGCCGAGGTCTATGGCTCGTCGAACGCCTGCCGGCTCCTGGAGACGCTCGATGTTCCCAGGCGGCAGATTCGAGAGATCGCTGAGGGGGACCGCCTGGTCCTGGGAGAGGTGGAGATTGATGTCTTCCAGGATGAGCATCGCACTATCTTTGGAATGCGTGTGGCTTGCGGCTCCACGAGACTGGATATAAAACAACCCCTGCGTTTTTCGGACTTCCGCATGGATTCTTGTTTCAGCTTCCATGTGCGCGTGGGTGGACGGAGCTTGTTCCTGGCCAGTGGTTTGAACTCCGAGTTTCCCCAAACCGCCGATGTGCTCTGCTTGGCTCCGTTTGGCCGGCGTCGGGATTTTGAGAATCTCCTGCCCCGCATCCGACCGAGGCTCGTAATCCCCATCCATTGGGACGATTTCTTCCGGCCTCTCTCTCGACCCCTGCGGATGCTCCCTGATCCCAGCAATTGGATCTGGCCGCCGATGAGGCGTGCGGATTTACGGGCTTTCGAAGGCATGATGCGGGAGATCATCCCGGATGCCAAGCTTCTGGTTCCGCAGGTCCTTGAGACGTATGATGTGCAAGCGCTTCTGCAGCGATGAGAATACAGACATGCCTGGTCCAAGCAGGCGTTTGGTCCCCCATATATGAAACATCCGGGTTGACAGCAGCATGATCAAACATCGTGTGATCGTGGTGGGAGGCGGCGCTTCCGGGTTGATGGCTGCCGGGCAGGCTGCTGCATCTGGAGCGGAAACGATTCTCTTGGAGAAGATGGATCGTCCCGGACGCAAGCTGAGCATCACGGGCAAGGGGCGCTGCAACCTGACCAACATCGCCACGATCGATGATTTCATCGCGCACTTCGGGAGAAACGGTCGTTTCCTTCGCCGTGCCTTCGCTCGATTCTTCAGCCATGAGCTGATGACCTTTCTGGAAGCACGAGGTGTGCAAACTGTCACCGAACGTGGGGGACGTGTCTTCCCGGCCAGCGGGGATGCTCATCAAATCGTCGAGGCGTTGGTGAGCTGGGGGCGTGAAGTTGGGGTACGAATGGCAACGGGGGTGAGGGTCGAGCGGTTGGTGGTCGAGAAGGGGCGTGTGTCGGGTGTGATGCTGGCCGCTGTGCCGGCGGGCGGTTTGGCTGCTGCGGAACGGGCCGATCGCTCGAAGCGCATGCAGCCTGCCGATGCCGTCATCCTGGCGACGGGCGGTGCATCCTACCCGGCAACAGGTTCCACGGGTGATGGCTATCGCATGGCGGAGGAAGTGGGGCACACGTTGGTCCCCATTCGCCCGGCGCTGGTACCTCTGGAAACAGACGGGAATACGGCCTCGAAACTCCAGGGATTGAGCCTGCGGAACGTCAGCGTGAGCCTCGTGTTCGACGGCAGGAAGGGAGCGCAGGCCTTCGGCGAGATGCTCTTCACACACTTTGGCGTCTCCGGACCGATCATCCTGACCTTGAGCAGGAGGGTCGTGGATGCGCTGCGTGAGGGCAGGCAGGTTGCCATCTCGATCGATCTCAAACCCGCCCTCGATGAAAAGAAACTGGATGCGCGCTTGCTTCGCGATCTGGATGCGTACGGCAAGCGGCATTTTCGCACCCTGCTCAAGGGGCTGCTGCCGCATAAGCTAATCCCGGTGTGTGTCGAACAGACGAAGATCGCCGCTGATCGGCGTGCCCACCAGCTGACGAGCGACGAACGCAGGCGGTTGCGGGATTGGTTGAAGGATTTCCGCCTGCTCGTGACGGGTCATCGCCCGCTCGCGGCCGCCATCATCACAGCCGGAGGCGTATCCACCCGCGAAGTCGATCCACGATCGATGGCTTCGAGATTGGTAAAGGGGCTGTATTTCGCCGGTGAGGTGCTCGATATCGACGCCGATACCGGCGGCTATAATCTCCAAGCGGCTTTTTCGACGGGATGGGTCGCAGGAAGATCGGCGGCGCTCGGGGAGACCTAACCATCCCGCCACCAGGATGTGGCGGGATATCCTCAGGACTTCAGAACTTTCAGCTTGGCGTTGATGAATTGCCTGTGTGTAAGCTTGAAGCCGATGGCGATCGTTCGGATCTCTTCGGTTTCAGCGAAGGAAAGATCACCGTCTGCGGAGGCAACGGAAAAGAGTACGTGGATGAGTTGAAGACGCTCTTCGGGAGTCGTGCAGGTGAAGAATTCGCGCGTCAGGCGAAAGTTGTCGACTTCCGCAGACGCGCCGGAGACGGCTATTTCGGCCACGTAGGCAGCTTCTCTGGGTGTGAGATTCCAGCCCTGACTGATGGCTTCCACCATGGCTTCGAATTCGCCCTCGCTGGTGTGGCGATCGACATGAGCTACGCGCGCCATCAAGCCCCCGGCCAGACTGAGTTTGCGCAGATCCTCCTCGGGGATGTCAAGGTTGATATCCCCTTGATGGATGCGTTGCCGCAGACCGTACAGCACCTTGTTGCGTAAATACTCTTCGATATCTCGTTCACGATTGGGCGCTCGGGCCAGGGCTCTGGATCGACGATCCATGGCGCCGGCAATCAACTTGCTGACGCCGCTGAAAACACCGGTGGTGGTGGATTCGATCGCTTCCTCAATTTCCTTGGCAACCACCTGTTCGCGCTCGGTGACAACACCATCTGCATGCAGCATTTGATCGAGGGCTTCCCGGGCCAGCTGCTTCTCTTCTGACGTGCGGATCATGTTCTTGAGGTCATGCAGCAGGCGCTCACGCTCATCCGGGCCAACCGGGTTTTCGATGTAGATATCCAGGGAGGCCCAATCCCGCGCCTCCAGCCCATGGAGATGAAAGAGCAGGTCTTTCAAGCAGTTGACCTCTTCGAACGTCATTTCGCCGTCAGCCCAAGCTACAGCGATGATGACTTTGGCCAAGGTCATGATCATCTTCTTGCTGGGTGCGTTTTTCGATCGCATGCTGGTCAAAGTCCTTCCTGTGCATGGAGCGGATTGACTGCTGTGAGTTTTCATTTTACCGCAGTCCATTGGAGGAGATTCCACATGATTGGGGTTACTAAGCTTGGGGAAGGGTTGGATTCTGGTTGCGACCGACTGCAGAGGGGATCGTTTGACCGGCTGGTGGGACGAGCATACAATCAACCTCTCCATTCGTTTCAAACCGCCGAAAGTCAAGCGGTTTTCCCTGAAGGCTTGGATTACGGAACAATCAGGCTGGAGGCCATGCAATGACGATCAGCGAGCGGATACTGAATTTCATCGTTCAGGGCATCCTGCGGTTGATCTGCCGTGTGGACGTGTCCCAATTAGTGCGTGTGCCGGACCACGGCCCCCTGATTATCGTCACCAACCATGTTTCCTTCCTGGAAGTACCCCTGATCTTCACCCACTTGCGTCCCAGACCCCTAACCGGATTTGCCAAAGCCGAGACCTGGGATAATCCACTCCTTGGCTGGATCTTCAACGTTTGGCGCGCCATACCGCTCAAGCGGGAAGATGCCGACATGACTGCCATGCGAACGGCTCTCGAAGTTCTGCAGGAAGGCAGGATCCTGGCCTTGGCTCCCGAAGGCACACGCAGTGGTCACGGCCGCTTGCAACAGGCCAAAGCCGGCGTGGCTTTGTTGGCGCTGCGAAGCGGAGCACCGCTGTTGCCCATCGTTCATATCGGCGGTGAGGTTTTCAAGCGCAACATCAAGCGTCTGTGGCGCACGGACTTCCACGTCATCGTCGGCAATCCCTTCCGGATCGAGATCGGCGATCGCAAGGTGACAGCTGAAGTCCGCCAGCAGGTCACGGATGAGATCATGTACCAACTGGCCGCGCTGCTGCCGGAGAAATACCGGGGCGTATACGCCGATCTTTCAGCAGCGACCGAGCATTACCTGCGTTTCTCCGATCCTTCACAAAACAATCTGCTTCACAAGGGATGACAGGGGTGAGGCACCGACATTCGTAGGATCAACATCGTTGCTGGTCTAGGCACATCGTCGTGCGGGTATCGGATGGGGTGATAGACTGCGAAGCTCCATATGGGGGCAGCAGCAAGGAGGCAAAGCAATGGAATCCCACACGCAACGCACACAAGCAAAGGGAGCTCGATTACCGATCTGGACCAAGCTGGCGTATGGCTCCGGCGATTGGGGCATGGCCAGCTTCAACACGCTGCGACAGATCTTCTACATCATCTTTCTGGTGGATGTGGTCGGCCTGGATGCCGGGCTTGCTTCGATCGGCATGTTCGTTGGAATTATCTGGGACGCCATCAATGATCCTCTTGTGGGAGCGCTCAGCGATCGAGTTCGAAGCCGCTGGGGACGGCGGCGTCCCTTCCTATTGCTGTTCGCCATTCCCTTCGGATTGGCCTTCCTGATCATGTGGTGGGCGCCGCCATGGCAGACCCAGGCAGCCCTGCTGATCCACATCACCCTGGCCTTCATGATCAGCGATACGCTGCAGACCTTGATCATCGTGCCCTTCCTATCTCTGACACCTGAATTGACCGAAGATTATGATGAACGGACCTCTCTGAGCAGCTACCGCATGTTCTTCAATCTTTTCGCCTCGATCGTGACCGCCATGGCCGCACCCGAGATCCAGGATGCGATGATCAGCGCCGGCTTCACCTCGCAGCAGGGATACCTGGTCACAGCAGCCTTGTTCGGCGGCATGGCGGCGGTGCCCTTCCTGGTGATGTTCTTCGTGGTCCGTGAACGTGAGGATTATCAGACCCCGATTGTGGAACGCCCCGCCATCATGGAAGTCGTTCGAACGCTTTGGGCCAACGTGCCCTATCGCTTTGCGGCCCTGTCCTACATGCTGAATTGGATCACTTTCGACCTGATTGCCCTGATGCTGCCCTTTTTCCTGGTGTATTGGATCGCAGACGGGGATCTGCTGGCCAAGGCCAATCTGTTCGGAATCAACCTGGCGTTGGAATCGGCGGTCCTGGGAGTTCTGCTGATCGTCGCCCTGCTTGCCCTGCCGTTGTGGATTTGGATCTCGAGCCGCTTTGATAAGCGCCGCGCCTACATCTACGGCATGCTTTTTTGGGTGGTGGTCCAACTCGGTATCTACAGCATCCCACAGGGCGAGATCAACCTGGTGCTGATCATGGCCGTTCTGGCCGGCATCAGCGTCTCCACGGCGCATGTTATGCCGGAAGCCATCTTTCCCGATGTGGTCGAGTGGGATGAATTGCACACGCGTAAGCGGCATGAGGGGGTATACTACGGCTCGAAGAATTTCCTGCGGAAGCTGGCCAGCGCATTCGCTACAGCGATGGCGCTGCAAGTGCTCGGATGGTTTGGGTACACCTCGGCGCCCATCGATGCTACGCAATTCTCCCAGACCCCACAGGCGCTTGGAGCCATCCGCTTTCTGACGGGGCCGGTGGGAGCGATCCTGCTGCTAGCCTCTGTTGCTTCGGCCTGGTTCTATCCGCTGAGCCGCGAACGTCATGGCCGTGTGCGGAAGCTTCTGGCACGCCGCAAGAAGATGGATCAGCGCCGAGGCTAAATCCCGGGGCGATTCGCCCCCGAACATGCCATGAAATCACCGATTCGGCCTTCACGCCGCGTTTCCGCATGACGCACCGACTGAGGAGGTTCTTCTTGCAATCCGACACATTTCTCGAATCATTGCTCCAACTGCCGGAACTCTGGGGACCGATGGTCTCCCGAGATGGCCAATGGGTGGCCTGGACCTGGTTTCAAGTGGGGCCTGCAGCGGATGTCTTCGTGGCTCCGACGGATGCCTCGGCACCACCGCTGCGGCTCACCCAGACAAGCGATCACACGTTCCTGGTGTCGTGGGCGCCGGACAGCAAGGCCGTCATCGTGCAACAGGATCGGGATGGCAATGAGCGCGCACAGCTCTTTCGCATCGATCTGGACAACCCGGGAGAAATGAAACCACTCACCGAAGCCAATCCCAACTTCTTCCTTCGCGGAGGTGATCTGCATCCGGATGGGAGTTGGTTGGTGTACGGCGCCAATTTCGATCTCGAAACAGGCAAGGAGATCGAACCGACCCGGGTCTATCGCCTTGACCTGCGCAGCGGAGAACGCGTGGCCCTGGCGTTTCCGGAGAAGGGAGCTTACACGCGGCCGAAACTGAGTCCGCTGGGCACGCACGTGCTCTACGAACGCAAGGACATCCATCCAGCGGGACGCCAGGTGTGGCTGGTGGACATCGAGGGTCGCGAGGACCGTGAGATCTTGAACTTCGGCGATCAGGTCAAGGCGCTGGCTTCGTGGTTCCCAGACGGACAGCAGGTGTTGGTGATCGGTGAAACCGAAACCCACCGCCGTGTGGGCGTCTGGGAACTGAAGGACGGGAGCTTGCGCTGGCTGATCGATGATCCGGATCGCAACATCGAAGCCGCTTTCGTGCCCTACGGCAGCGGGCAGATTGTCCTGGTAGAGGTCATCCAGGCTCGTGTGCGCAGCTCGCTGCTGGATGCGGATACAGGGCAGGAGACACCCCTTCCAGAGGTGAAGGGCAATCTCGTGCCCATCGCGCCAGTGGGGAATGGCGAGTGGATCGCCCGAATCTTCCACTCGAAACAACCCGATGAGCTGGTACGGCTGGATGTCTCCAAACTGGATCCACAGCAGTACATCAACCTATCGCGTGTGTGGGAGCGCACCCGAATCACGCCCGATGATCTCACGCCGGCGCAGGATTTCCGCTGGAAGTCTGTGGATGGGCTGGAGATCCAGGGCTGGCTCTATCGACCCAAAGGAAAGGCGCGCGGCACGATCGTGGAGGTCCACGGAGGGCCCTCCTACCATCTCATGGACAAGGTCAGTCTGGAGACGCAATACTACGTGCACCACGGCTTCAACGTCTTCGAGCCGAACTATCGCGGCAGCACGGGTTTCAGCCTGGCCTTCCGGGAAGCCATCAAGAAGGATGGTTGGGGAGGCATCGAGCAGGAGGACATCCGCACGGGCATCGAAGCCCTGATCGAAGCCGGCATCGCCGAACACGGCAAGGTCGGCGTTACCGGAACCTCCTACGGCGGTTATTCCGCCTGGTGCGCCATCACGCGCTACCCGCCGGAGATCGTGGCTGCGGCGGCTCCGGTCTGCGGCATGACCGATCTGGTCGTCGATTACGAGACCACGCGTGCGGACCTGCGTCCCTTAAGCGCCGAGATGATGGGCGGCACGCCCGAGGAAGTCCCCGAGCGGTACCGCGAGCGCTCCCCTCTCTACTTCGTGGAGAATATCCAGGGCAAACTGCTCATTGTGCAGGGATTGCAGGATCCCAACGTGACCCCTGAGAACGTCAAAGCGGTTCGAGAAGCCCTGGAAAAGGCCGACGTGCCGTATGAAGTGCTGGCCTTCGAGGACGAGGGGCACGGCATCGCCAAGCCAAAAAACATGAAGGTGCTTCTGCCGAGATTGCGGGCCTTCTTTGAAGCCAGCTTCGCTGCGAAGGTATAATCCCGTTTCAGAACAAGGATCCGATTGACCAGAATCCAAACCGCGCCGCATGGAGGGCGCGGTTTGTGCATCAGGGATGCTCGCTGCGGCTGGCAGTACTTGCGGGCGTGAGAGAAGTCAGCCGGGAGGGTTGGCGGCATGCCAGCGCAAGGAGTTCAACCAGCGGTAACTTGCCGGAACGATGATGGATGCATACACCAGCAGAGGCACAATCACGAGCAGCTGCAGCCCCTCCCAGTAGACGGCGAAGAACAGGTAGCCCAGATTGCCCAGCAATGGATAAGCCCAACCGATCGGTAGAGCGAAGAGGGCGATGAGATCGGTCTGCTGGAAGTAGGGGATGGCGAAGGCCAGCGTGGCGGTCAGCGCGACCATCCGCTGAGGGCGAGAGAGCGGCAGCAGGAGGGGGGGAATCCACAGCAGCAGGGCATAGGGTCCGATCCAGCGCCACAGCGTGATGCTCCCCCAGTCGTTGGCGGGATCCGTTCTCATCGTGGAGAGGAGATCCAGGGGCCAGAGCGGATAGACCACCAGCGAGACGGCGAGCACGATGGCGGGAACGATGAGCACGCGCAGGCGATCCCGCCAGGAGATGTCAACCGTCAGCAGGAGAATCGCGCCCACGACGATGCCGATGTGGAACTTGGTGCACGCGACCGCCAACCCCAGACCCGCCAGAGCCCAACTGCGGCGATGCAATCCCCACCAGAGCAGTGCCAGACCGCCGATGATGATGCCCATGATTTGCCCCACGAATACCATGTAGAGCATTTGAAAACTGAGCAGCGCAGGGAGGACCCTGCCGCCGAAGATGCGCGTTGCGAAGAACACGCACAGGATGTTGATCGTGGCCCAAGCAGCGTAAGCCGCCAACGGCGGGACTTGAGCCAAAAGGGAGAAAACAGGCAGCATCCAATAGGCGTAGTAGTAGCCCCGGAAATCCCCGCCAGCCGCTCTTAGATAGAAATGAAAATCATTGGGCAGGATGTTCAGAACGGCATGCGCCCACACGAATCCCGCCAGCAAGCCGAACGCCGTTGCAAGGGCGAACAGCTCCCATGGTGAAATTCGTGCCCTCAGGCGGCGCTCGATGGCCTGGGCGTCGGTGGTCAAGCGCGATAGATGGCGATGGCTGAGCATTCCAGCACACCTTTCGAAGTCGAAACCACATCGATGACCGATCCCGGTTATCTTGCCACAAAGCGGCGTAGAAGGAAACCAATCCGAATGATGATTCGAACTCTCTGATTTGCGGAGGCCCTTCTTCAAGGCAAATCACCCTTGCGCAAGCCAACGTGCAATGCGATACTTACGCCCGTTATGCCAGGGCTGGGAGGCAGCCGGCGCCGGAACCCTGCGTCCGAGGGGCGGCGGCAAATAGGCTTCCTCCGGGGGGCGGCAGGACGTGGACTCTGCGAGCGGCGATGCGGATGCGGAAACCGCTGCGGGCGCGCTCATCAAACAAACCATGCATGAGAGCATGCGACCGATCGAGAGAGAGAACGATGCGCCGTTGGTTGCTGACGCGTGAGAATGCCTTTGCGCTGATCCTGTGCCTGATCGTGATTGCCGTGATCGTGATGACGGCCGATCAGTCACCGCAATGGCTCTACCAGGGATTCTGATGACGTTGCTGCACATCCTTGCATTCTGCGCATTCGCGCTGGTTGTGGGGCTGCTGCTGCCGAGGCGCTGGCGCGGCTGGCTGCTGATGGCGGCGAGCGTGGGAGCGATCTACGCGCTGCAACCCGCCTCCACGATCCGGCATCTCGGTTTCTGGCTTCCCACAGGGACACTGGCGCTGACGGTTTTTTCATGGGCATTGACGGCACCGCCCGAGGAGCGGGATCGCAAACAGACGCTGGCCACCGGATTGACCTTGGTGGTGCTCGTTCTGCTCATCGGCGCGCTGCGCTATGCGGGACCGCTCTCACGCGTGTTGGAAGCTCGCCCGCCCACTATGCCGCCCATTCTGCTGGCTTTGGCGGTGGTGGCTGGGCTGACAGCCCTGACGGCGCGCTTCTTCGCCAAGAAACGCTGGTTGGGCGGAGCGTTCTTTGCCTTCGTGCTTCTCCTCTTCTTGATCCTGAAAACGGACCCGTGGGGGCAGGCGGTCAGCGCCTGGCTGAGGGCGTGGAGCGGGCAGTCGGTGGATCTGGCCAGCGCGCTGGATATCGGATGGCTGGGTTTCTCCTATGTCGCCTTTCGATTGCTGCATACGCTGCGCGACAGCATGCAGGACAGGCTGCCGGCGCTTTCGCTGCGCGAATATCTCACCTACGTGATCTTCTTCCCGGCATTCACGGCCGGGCCCATCGATCGCGCTGAACGCTTTGTGAAAGGTTTGCGAGAGCCCAAGGCGCTATCGGCAGGAGATGTCTGGGAGGCCGGGCAACGCATCGTCGTCGGCATCTTCAAGAAATTCGTGCTGGCCGACAGCCTGGCGTTGATCTCGCTCAACGCTGTGAATGCGGCCCAGGTCAGCAGCGCGGGATGGACGTGGGTGCTGCTCTATGCCTATGGCTTCAACATCTACTTGGATTTCTCCGGCTACACCGACGTAGCCATCGGCATGGCGAAGCTGATGGGCATTACGCTGCCGGAAAACTTCGACCGACCCTATTTGAAACCCAACCTGACCAGCTTCTGGAACAGCTGGCATATGACGCTGGCGCAGTGGTTCCGCTCCTACTATTTCAACCCGCTCACACGGAGCCTGCGCTCCGGCAAGCGCCTGCCCGTGCCGGTGATCATCATCATCGGGCAGTTCAGCACCATGTGCTTGATCGGATTGTGGCACGGCGTGACCTGGAATTTCCTCATCTGGGGGGCCTGGCACGGCATCGGCTTGTTCATTCATAATCGTTGGTACGAATGGGCGCGGACGCGCCCATCGAAGCCGAACGCGCCGCTGTGGCTGCAGCGCGTGGGGCAGGTGGGCTCCGTTCTGCTCACGTTTCACTTCGTCAACTTGGGATGGGTCTGGTTTGCGCTTCCCAATCCCGAGCTGGCGATCCAGGTCTTTGGTACGTTGTTTGGGATGTAGATCATGACCGTTGAGAATTCGGCCACTACGGATGTCGGAACGACCAGCAGGCGCTTCGTGCGAAACGTGCTCTGGAAGGCGCTGCTGCTCTTCGTGCTGCTGAACCTGTTCTTCATGAGCGTGGATATTGTGCCCTGGTTGGGAAAGGTCTCGGCATACAATTCGATCTTCCCGGGGCGCGTGCGGCTGCCCTTCGGCGAGGTCCCGGAACGCGCCTTCAATCTGAGCCCCTTCAGCCTGGAGGCCATGTTCGCCTCGCATGAACTCGCTGCCGGTTCCAAGGCGGAAGATGAGTACCGTGTGCTCGTGATCGGCGATTCGTCGGTTTGGGGTTTCCTGCTGCGCCCCGAGGATACGTTGACGGGCAGGATCAACTCTGGGGGTTATGAGACTCGGGATGGCAGGCGCGTGCGTGCCTACAATCTGGGCTATCCGACCACATGCCTGCTGAAGGACGTGATGCTCCTGGATGAGGCCATGCGCTACGATCCCGACATGGTGGTCTGGCTGGTCACGCTGGAGGCCATGCCGGTGGGAAAGCAGTTCGCTTCCGCCTTGCTGCAGCACAACCCGGATCGCGCGCGTGATTTGATCGAGCGCTACGATCTGGATCTGGATCCCCAGGATGATCGATTGGTCGATCTCGAGTGGTGGCAGCGCACGATCTGGGGGCAGCGGCGCGATGTGGCGGATCTGGTGCGGCTGCAGATGTATGGCGTCGTGTGGGCGGCCACAGGCGTCGACCAGGACTATCCCGAGGATTATGCGCTGCGCAAGTCGGATCTGGAAGACGACGAAAGCTTCATCCAGTTCATGCCACCTCAGGACATGGACGAGATCCTGGCGATGGATGTGCTGGAGGCGGGGCTATCGGTTGCGGATGGGCTTCCTGTGATGTTCGTCAACCAACCGATCTTCGTCAGCGATGGCGAGAACAGCGACGTTCGCTACAACTTCAACTATCCGCGTTGGGCCTACGATGATTACCTTGTCTGGTTTGAAAAGCAGTGCACGGAACAAGCGTGGGCTTGCGTGGATGTTTGGGATTTCGTCGAACCTGCCGAATTCACGAACACCGCATTTCATATGACGCCTAAGGGAACCGCACTGCTCGCTTCCTATCTCGGCGATGCCATTCTCGAGTTGGCAGGATCGCCCTGATGCTGCGATAGGGGAAGCGCTCATTGAAATCTCCTGCGCGGTCATGGTTATGTGGTCTCTGTAACATTGATCGGATTTGATGGTTAATCTACAGGGGGGAACGTCACATTTTCTGAAATCTGAAAAGAAGCCTTTAGGTTGCGGCACAACATCATGCCTTTCTGAGGATACATTTCCTTAGCAAGCGTGTTGTGATCGCGAGAGAATCCAAGGGCAATATCTAATCTGGCGATGCAAGGGAGCCTATGCAGATCCGTCGCAGCATCGTGGGGGCAATTCTGCAAACTTTCCTGCTAACGACCATACTCACCGGATGCATCGGTGCATACAATCCCGGGCTGATTTCTCACGGAAACCCGGGGATTGTGCCATCGGTCGAGACGGTGGTTGCTGATCCAACGGAAACCACACAGCTTGTGGTTCCGATGGGGACCGCCGCGCCGACTGAAACCTCCACGCCGGAGCCTTCGCCGACGGCCGATACTCGACCTCTCCCGGAAGATTGGTTTCAATGGCCGATCATCCCCACCTTGAGCCCCTCCATGGTGGAGGTCTATTTGCAGGGGGTCGAGATGGGGAACGATCCCCATCATTTCTCCAAGGCTGGAGACTGCCAGAATGTGCCCGGGATGTTCATGGGATTGTTCGACATTCCGGATTTCTACACCCTGAGCGCCTCTCAGGCACACCTGCAAGAAACGATCGATTTTTATGCTGGGTCCTTCGGCAGGGACAGCATCGCCGTAAAAGGCGGCTTCACTTTCCCAGCACTCTTCTCTCCGCTTCGAGCCGATCCCACCCAATGCGGACCTGGCGAGACGCCTCTGGAATGTGAACTGCGCATCTGGGATCCCACATTCCTGATCGTGAGCATGGAACTTCCCTTCTCCGGTCGGACATCCGAAACCTATGAGGAGTACCTCACGCAGGTCGTGGAGTACGCTCTTGATCACGGCATCGTTCCCATTCTGACGACCAAGGCGGATAATATCGAGCAGGATTACAGCATCAATCAATCCATCGCTCGTGTGGCCTATGCCTATGATGTCCCCATGATCAATTTCTGGTTGGCCGTGCAGGGGCTACCCAATCGCGGCATCGACATCGAGGACACACTCTTTCCGGGCTTCCACACCTCGGGAGCCGCTCGCAGAGTGCGCAGCTACGACGTTTTACAAACCCTGGATGATTTCCTGAGGATCGTTCGCCCCCTTCTTCCCCCCGAATGAAGCCGCACCATCCTATCGAACGACCACTTCACCGAATCACCCATGAACGCTTTTGGATACCTGCCTGCGTACCAAACCGGCGGTCGAAAGTTGTGGCACCTTGATAGTTCACGTTGGGATCGATTTCCTTCGCTCTCAATGGTGCAGGGTATCGGGGTCGTTTATCTGTGCGAGGCCGCGCCACACGGCGTCCAGGGCTTGCAGCGCGGTCAAATTGCGGATGGCCCAACCGGATTCCATGTTCCCTGGGTCATCGAAGTAGGAATTACCCCATGAGAGGTGGATGCCGTCATCCTGCATGCCATGGTTGGGAAGAGGCTGGAGGGCGAGCCAGAAATTCCAGAGTGGAAGGTCGTATTCGAGAGCAAGAAGGGCGAGCGTGCGGTTGATGCCGTGATCTCCTTCTCGGTTATCGGCTTTGGTGGCGAGCATGGGGACGACACCGTGCTCGATCGATATCTCGATGATGCGCCGCATGCGGCTCGCGTAGATGTCCGGATCGTCCCAACCATTGGTCCCGAGCTGAATGATGCTGATGATGGGTTTATGCCGGTTGTATTCGCATTCGATGGGATTCTCGCTCGGGAAGCACATTTGGGGATTGCTGCAGAGCGGGCTGAGAATAGTGGATGCGCTCGCCCCGACCATGACGCCGAAACCCACCCTATGGAAGGATCCGGCGAAATGATCGATTGCGGTTTGAAGATCAGCATAGGCTCCCAGGTTGTAGATTCCATCATCGAAGCTGGATAGAAAGAAGGGAGATGTACTGTTGCAGTCTCCGATGATCGAAAAGGCATGCGGATTGTTGCCCAATTCGAGGCCGTCCAGATAAATCCGGCGTGCGGTGTCGCTGACGTTGGGGATCACAGGAAGATCTGTCCATTCAACAGGCAGGGAAGTGGGCTTCGCCGTGGGATTTCCTGGGTCGTTGCTGCTGGATGGCGTGGGTGCCGGTGCGAGTGAGTCGGAGGATCCTGTATTTGAGAGCTGGTTGGCGGAGGGCTGGAGCCCATGCAAGGCCAAGTTGGAAGGATCGGATGACCTCGCAAGGGAACAACTTGAGAAGATGAGAGCGAAGAATGTCATGCAAAGAAGAGTCGGGCGGATTCTCATGCTCGTATGTTTGATGCCCGCGATGGTGTGCGGAGGCAGGCTTGGCTTCTATGCGTGGATCAACCCCGCTCGGACTTAATTGTCTCCAGGTCAAGAATTGTGCATTCGTACGGGCGGCAGCACCTGCATCACTGCTGGTCGCATCAGAAGCGATCATGCTTGCGTGCTCATGTGTTGGAGATATTGAAGCGAAACGCCCGAACCAACGTGTTGGGTTTGGTCCCTTTGACAGGACCAAACGTCCTTATTGTAAAGAAATAACCGGGTTAGGGCAAGGATTTCCCTGGTAATAGGGTTCGGTCCCTTTCGTGCTCGTTGTAGCGGGATTTGTAGGGAGACGGGGGATCCTGTGGGGGACATGATCTGTAGTTGGGAAGGCAGGGCTGTGGTAGACTAAGCGCCAAACTGTCCCTGGACAATCATGACCAAAGGCAGACAAAGGGGATTTCCACTCATCTGGGTTGCTGCAGGTTTGGCAGGCATTATGGCTGTCATCCTTGCCGTGCTTTCCATCAGCGGCTCGCTGAATCCGTCTACCGAGACGGGCGATGCTGGCTGGCCTTGGGCGGCTACGGAAGCCATCCTGGTAGCAACATCGACCCCACCACCCACGGCCACGCTCTCGCCTACGAGTGCTCCCTCTCCAACCGCAATCCCGCCCTACAGCTATACGGTGCAAGCCGGCGATACCCTCTGGGACATCGCCAGGCGTTTTGATGTGACCGTCGATCTCATCGTGGCGGCCAATCCAGATTTGGTTTCATCAGAATTGCTCGAAATTGGCATGGGGCTTGCCATTCCGGGCGTGGAAGCGGATCCGGATGAGATCCCCGAACCCGAATGGCCTATCACAGCTCGAGTCACGGACGATGGGGGTGGTCTCCGGCTGAGGACCAAACCCAGCTTGCAGGGTGAAATCCTGTATGGTCTTGCAGCCCAAACGCCCCTAACGCTTGTGGGCAGGACCCAGGACAACGAGTGGCTGGCTGTGCGTACACCCTTTCTGGACGGCGGGTGGGTGAAATCCGATTGGGTCGAGGTCTTCATCGACCTGGCAGAGGTGCCCGTGACCTGGTACTCGACGCTGCTGGTCGTCGACGAAACACCCAGTCCCGGGCAACCGACCGCGGTGCCCAGCACGGCCCCGGTTGGGTATGCCCACGTTTCCGGAGTCACTTCCCAGCTGCGGGAGATTTACGAGCTCGGCTTGAGCCTCGGCAATCGACCGAATGTGTTTTCCAAGATCGGCGACAGCATCACGGTCAACTCGGCGTTCCTGACGCCCTTTGGGATGCAGTTCTACGATCTGTTTGAGCATGCATATCTCCAGAGTGTGATCGACTATTACAACGGCTCGTGGGCGAGAACCCACAATTCCTTTGCCAACGTGAGTCTGGCCGCCGAGGTGGGTTGGACGAGTTGGAGGGTGATCACGACCGGTGACGGGGATGCGGATTACTGCACCGATAGCGAGACCCCGCTGGAGTGCGAATACCGCTGGGTGCGGCCCACCGTGGCGATCATCATGCTGGGAACCAACGACGTTGCCGGCACCGCTCCGGGCGGCTATGATTACCCGCTGCGCGAGATCATCGAAACCAGTCTGGAGAAGGGGATCATCCCGGTTTTGACGACGATCCCTCCCATGCACAGGGCTTCGGTAGAATCTCGTGTGCTTGCCTACAATCAAGTGGTTGCCGAATTGGCCCAAGCCTATGGGATCCCCATGGTGGATTATTGGGCCGCCCTGCAGGGTCTTCCGAATGACGGACTGGGACCGGATGGCGTACACCCCTCAGGAGCGACTGTGAGGGGTAACGGCTTCCTCAACGAAACCAATCTCCAAGAGGGGTATCCGATGCGCAATCTGATCACCCTGCAAGCGCTGGATTCGATCTTCAGGATCGTCATCGAAGCCCAGTAGCCCTTGGTGGATGCGCACCCTGGTGAATGGAGGGGGACGGCGCTTCAGAATCGGCTTGAACGTGGTAAGATTCGATCTATCCTTGGTCGGGAAGCCTTTCCTTGGCTTCCACCCGTGCATCGAAGCATGGGGAAAGGACCATCTGGGGGTTCATAGGGGCCAATCAGCGAAGAGGCCCCGTCACATACCAGCGAGCCCTAGGTGAACGACCCGTTTCGCGGACCATGCAGCACCTCCGGTGGCTTTCGAGTAGCTGGATGTGCTGTATCTTCGGTAGATCAGTTTTGATGAGGGGGATACGATTGAGATGCGGGAGATTCAGCGGAGCGTGGTTGCGCCTGAGGGGTAAGGATGTTGATACATTGAAGGAGGATTGTTCAATGCAACGAGGTTTGATGTTGACTGTGATCGCTGTCATGCTGATGCTCATGTTGGTGAGCTGCGGGGGAAGTTCGCCGGGTGATGTGATTGAAGCGTATCTGGCGGCTGTCGTAGCCAAGGATGAAGTTACGGCCGTTCGGCTTTCCTGCCTGGCATGGGAGGAGCAGGCCCGTGCCGAGGGGGCAGCATTTGATGCCAACGAAGTCGCATTGGAGGACGTTTCCTGTCAGGCAGTGCAAGAGCTCGATAGCGAAGCGACCGTTACTTGCACCGGGAGCATCCGCTTCAGCTATGATGGCGGCGTTGAGGAAACTCTCGACCTTGAAGGACGCTCGTTCCGTGTCATCTTCGAAGACGACGAGTGGAAGATGTGTGGTTATCAGTAGGCGTTGAAGCGGTCCCTTTATTGCGAAATACGGAGTTTGTTGATTGGGCGCTCGGCTTCTCATCCGCACCTGGATCGGCAGACCCGAAATAACTCAAACGAGGCAGGAATGTTGAAGAAGAAGATCGAGTTGTGGTTGTTGAGTATGGTTTTAGTTCTGCTGGTCGCCGGATGCGGCTCGACGGGAACGGACGTGGTGGATCCACCAACAGCAACATCGCCGGTGGCCACACAATCCCAATCGAGTGATCCAACGCAAGCGCCTCCATCTCCAACGGCTACAGACATGCTGGAGACAACAGAAACACCCGTGGAACCTACCCAAGGACCGACTCTGACACCGACGCAGGATACGCGTCCGTTGCCGGAAGATTGGCGCTCGTGGCCGATCGTGCCTGATCTTCCAGACCATCTGGTCGACCTCTATTGGGCGGGGATCGACGCAGGAAATGATCCCACACACTTCTCGAAAGTCGGCGACTGCCAGCTCATACCGGTGGCCTTCTTCGGCATTTACGACATTCCGGGGGGGTATTCCCTCGGTGAGCGATACAGCTACTTGCAGGAGACCATCGATCAGTTTGCTGGTTCCTTCGGCCGGGAGGGGTATTCTCTCAAGGGGGGCATGAACTTCCCGGCGGTGTTCTCACCGCTGCGCGCCGATCCGACTGTTTGTCTTCCCGGCGAAACGCCGATGGAGTGCGAATTGCGCATTTGGAAGCCTTCCTTCATCTTCATCAGCATCGAGAACCGCTACGCCGGACGTACGGTCGAAGGCTATGAGGCGTATCTGCGGCGGGCGGTAGAACTGGCGATGGACCATGGTACCGTGCCGTTTCTGGCGACCAAGGCAGACAATTGGGAAGGTGACCACAGCTACAATTCCGCCATCGCTCGTGTCGCCTATGACTACGACCTTCCCCTTTGGAATTTCTGGCTTGCGGTGCAACCCTTGGCTGACCATGGCATCGATTGGGCAACGGATGGGACGGGTTTCCATATCACCACAGCTGCATGGAACATGCGCAGCTTTGTGGGATTGCGAACGCTCGACCGCGCCTGGAGAACGGTCAATGGCGAACCGCTTCCGTAGCATGGTTGTTGGAGCGGTTGCGCACCGGAAATGCGGAGAGGGAATCCATGCGCAAGCTTAGCACTATCGTGGCTTTGAGTATGCTCCTGGCGGGATGCGCCTCCATAGCCGGCATCGTGAACCCACCGGCCACGGAAACGGCGACCGTGATACCACCGGACACGGCCATTCCATCCCCCACGAACACATCTACACCTGAGCCAACCCTGACCGCAACGTCCACACCCGAACCGACGGCCACCTCATTTCCCACTCCGGGACCGACACCTTCTGGAGGCGCGCAATGGCTCGCCTTCAGCCTCATCACGCGCGTCAGTGGGGAATACCAATCCGAGGGCATCTTCCGCATGACCGTGGACGCAAGTGTATTAGAACCGATCACCGAACCGGGTTTTACGCTGCTGGGCGTATCCCCGAGCGGTCTGCGCATGCTGGCGAGTTTCGGCCGATCGCTCTACGTGATGGGATTCGATGCCTCCAATCGCCGCTTGTTGACGGAGGATTTCTACGATTTGGGTGATCACGGCGCCTATTGGACCTCGGACGAACACAAGATCGTCTTCATTGAGGGTGATGGAACTGATAACGTGGTGCTCCTCGGACATCCGGATGTGTCGGAGACGACGCTCATTTCCCAGGAGGGGCTCAACCCGATTGAGGTCTATCCGACGCACGATGCACAGGGCGTATTCTGGAGCTCGGGTTCGTGTATCGCCAAGGGCGACTGCGATCGAGAGTCGCTGATGTGGTCATCGGTCGATGGGACGGTGCATCGGTCGATCTCGGGCGAGATTCGGGGTCCCATCTCCTCACCCCTCGGAGATCGAATCGTCTACGCCACCGCCGATACGCAGGGTCGCAATCGTCTGGAATATGCCAATCTGGACGGTTCGGAACCAGAGATGATCTATGCCTTCGGCAACCACTATATGGACTACGATTGGTCACCGGAGGGCAACCGCCTGGCCTTGATCGTGACCGATCGCAGCGATTATTCGGGCACGTTGCTGACCTACCGCTACTACGTAGTCAACAATGTCCAGGTCAGGGTGGATGAATTGCCGTGGATGTTGAGAACGGCGAGCGAGTTATCCTGGTCGAACGATGGGCTCCAGATCCTCTTCTGGGGAACGAGCCAAGACGACACCGGTTTCCATATCTTCATGAAGATCTACGACATCTACAAGGGCAGGATGTTCGAACTGCCGGGTTGGGAGCAGTTCTCCAGCATGGATTATGTCTATATACCGCATGCTTATTGGGTCCCTTGATCTGCCGCTGACAGGCCCTGATTTATGGCGAACTGGTTGCGGTAGAGATCCCATCCTGAATCGAAGCAAGATCCGAGATATTCCTTCCTGCAGCCCCATAGAGGCTCAGGATCAAACCGAGGCCATTGATGACCGATAGCATCCTTCCAAAACTGGCCACGTTTGTGGCCACAGAGATCCTCAAGCAAGACGACCGAGAGCTTGCGCCTGATGAGCCGTTGATATCCGGTGGATTGATCGACTCGTTCCATCTTGTCGACCTGGCTTTGTTCGTGGAGGAGGAGTTTGGGGTTCGCATCGAGGATTTTGAGCTCAATGCGGATACCTTCGACACGTTGGCGCAGTTGGCTGCTTTGATCGAAGAGCGCCGAGGATAGGGCGGCGTGAAGAATTTCTCCACAGTCCTGAAACAAGCTTACGACGACAATCCCGATAAGACTTCGATCGTTCTGCTCGAACGAGATGTTGACGATCGCGTGGTTACGTATGGCGATCTGATTCGCGAAGCCGCGGGGTACGCACGCGCCTTGGAGCAGGCCGGCATCGAACCCGGCGAATTGGTGATCCAGATTCAGCAGCATGGGATGGATCTGGTCTCTGCCTTCTATGGAGCCATCCTGCGGGGCGCCATTCCGTCGATCCTTCCCTTTCTTACAGAGAAGCTTTCTCCGGAGATCTACCGGCGCTCCCTGATGGCCCTGATCAAGGTCTCTCGCCCAGCGGCGATCATCACCTATCCGGAGTTCAAATCCGAGGTGGACAAGGCGCTCGAAGAGGGTAACTCGGTGCGCGCAGTGTTGCTGGAGAATGAGATCAGCCGCGATCCACATCCGGATTGGAGCCTCCTGCGAGGTTTGGAGCGTGATCCTTCGGAGATCGTCCTGCTCCAGCATTCCTCGGGCACCACGGGCCTCCAGAAGGGTGTGGCCCTGTCGCATGAGGCCATCTTCAACCAATTGGAGAATTACGCCCGCGCGATCGATCTGACCGCCGAGGACGTGATCGTAAGCTGGCTCCCGCTCTACCACGACATGGGCTTGATCGCAGGTTTCATCCTGCCCATCCTGCGCCAGATTCCGCTGGTGATGATGTCTCCCTTCGATTGGGTCCGCGCTCCCTATCGATTGATGCAGGCAATCACGAAATACCAGGGCACACTGGCCTGGCTGCCTAATTTTGCCTACAACTTCTGCGCGCAGAAGATCCGAGACCGCCATCTCGAAGGCGCCGATCTCTCGAGTTGGCGGGCGGTGATTAATTGTTCCGAGCCGATCTACGCCAGCAGTCACCAGATGTTCCTGGAACGCTTCAAGGAATACGGTTTTCGACCGGAAGCTCTGGCGAGCAGCTATGCCATGGCGGAAAATGTGTTCGCGGTCACGCAGGGCGGAATCCACGAGCCCTTGAAGATGGATGTGATCGATAAGCAGGCCTTTCAAGAACAGAAGATAGCCCGACCTGCCACCGGCAGCGAAGAGACCCTCACCATGGTTTCGTCGGGTGTTCCGATCCACAACACCGAGATCCGCATCTTCGACGAAGAGCGACGTGAGCTTCAAGACCGACAACTCGGTGAGATCGCGCTGCGCAGTGACTGCATGCTGACCGGGTACTACAACCGCCCGGACGTAACTGCCGAGGCGTTCCACGGCGAGTGGTACTTAACGGGCGATCTCGGCTACCGCGTTGGGGATGAACTGTATGTCAGCGGACGCAAGAAGGATCTAATCATCGTCGGCGGCAAGAACATCTATCCGCAGGACATTGAAGCACTGGCAGGTGAAGTTCAGGGAGTACATCCCGGCCGGGTTGTGTCCTTCGGCGTCTACAGCGAGCAGGTCGGCAGCGAAGAAGTCGTCGTGATCGCCGAAAGCGATGAGGAGGATCCTGAGGAGAGAAAACGGATTGCCAATCAAATCCGCCAATCCGTGACCAAGGGCTCCGACATCGCCTTGCGCTACGTCGAAGTTGTCGATCGTGATTGGCTCATCAAAACCAGCAGCGGCAAGATCGCACGATCGGCCAACCGAGGCAAGTACCAGTCGGTCTTTCGTGGAGAAGATGTTTAGCCGGAGGTTGTGGCAACCAGCCACCTGTGTAGATTGGAAAGCAGCATGAGCGAGATCACGAAGCTTCCCGAACCTCGACAGACGAGTGAAACTTCCATCGAAGAAACCCTGCGCATGCGACGCTCGGTACGCAGCTTCAGCGATGAATCACTGACGCTCAAAGAAATCTCTCAATTGCTCTGGTCCGTCCAAGGAACGCGCGCGAAACGCCAACGGCGAACCGCGCCTTCAGCGGGGGCTCTCTATCCCTTAGAGATCTATGCCGTGATGGCAACGGGTGTCCACCACTACGATCCAGAGCAGCACACGCTGACACGAATTCTGCAAGCCGATGTGCGAGGCGAGCTCTGCTCCGCCTCCTGGGACCAGCAATTCGTTCTCCAAGCTCCGCTGACTGTGGCGATCACAGCCGTCTACGAACGCATCGCGGTCAAATATGGAACCGAGCGGGGGCTGCGCTACGTCTATATGGAAGTAGGGCATGCGGCTCAGAATCTGGCACTGCAGGCCGTAGCCTTGGGCTTGGGATCGGTTCCAGTGGGCGCATTCAAGGACGCTGAGGTTCAGCGAGTGCTCGGTGTACCCGAGGACCATGAACCCCTGTATCTGCTGCCTGTGGGCCATCCTGCCTGATCCTCGGATGGTGTAATTCCGAAGGTCTTTCTATTCCCATTCGTTGGGATGAATCCTCTGCGCCGCCTTCATGTCGAACATCGAAGACGGCGCAGTTTGTTCCAAGGGCATGTGTCAGTCGGTACAAAGTGCCGTAAACGCTGAGTTCATTCCGTGAAGAACGTCAGATTTCTGACCAAGGCCTCATTCACGATCACGCGGATCACGTAAGGGTCGCTGTCGAAGGTTGTCAACGCCACCGTGCTCTCGCCTTGGGCAATGTTGTGCAGTTGATCGTAAACAATCTGCCCCCCACCTTTCCGTTGTTCGATGCAGAACCGCACCTCAACTTCACCTAGACTCTCGATCCGAACCGCAATCTGGTCATCCGTTGCATAGCGATCGCCCTGCTCGGGATCCCTCTCACCGGGCTCGCCGGTGGCAGTGTTGATCAGATACATTTCCGTGAAGTATTCGGAGAAGGCAGCTTCATCGAAGCCCGTGTTGCTGCAGGATTCGGGGGGGCTGATGGATCCGCATGCCCCTGCACCCAGCCCGAAGAGCGTGACGAAGATCAATGTGAAGAGCATGACGACAGGTTTTCTTGCAATACGCATGTTCATCCTCCTGCGGAGAAGTACTCGGTATGTCGATAGGTCATCGCCAAGGCGAGATTGGCAGGTATTGCGAGAGCGATCATGCTGGTTATTGGGAGCAAGGATTTCCCCACACTCCTTGCTGCATGACGGTGTTTCCGCCTCGCTGGATGGTCCAGTCTAGCTTGATAGGGATAAGGAGACAAGAAAGGGATGGTGCCGTCTGCATGGTTGGCCCCCATGTTGAACCTCTTATCCCACGAATATCCACAGGGTGTAGGCTGCGCTGAGGGCGATCAACCCTGTGCTGCTGAGGGCGATGGTGACCAACCGCGTGCGGCGGCTTCGCTGTGCCAGCAGGTTCCCGAGCAGGATGAAGGCGGGAAAGAGCACCAGCACGTAGCGCGACATCGATTGCAGCGACGAGGCAATGAAGCTCTTCTTGCTCAAGAAGAGCAGCATGTTGGCGCCGGCAAATGCGATCCACTCCCAACGACGCCATCGCGGTCGAACCATCATCAGAGCAATCAGGGCGATGAAGATCAGCGCGCTGAATACATCCAGGGTTGTGTGCAGGTCATGCACGCGCAGCCATTGACCGATGGCGGTGATCAATCCGGTGAGGGGATCGGCCATGATCAAGCCTGAGTGATCGTTCAGAATCTGTCCGATGGAATCAAATCCGGAAGCGCTGCGCCAGGCGAGGAAGATCAGGCTCCCAAGTACCGGCAGGGTCAACCCTCCCAGGATGGGTATGGATTGCCGGCTGATGACCTTCGTGCTTTGATCATGTCCTTGACGCCAGGCGAGGTATGCCAGGCCGACTGGTATCAGTATGCCGTTGGGGCGCGTCAGGGCGGCGAGGAAACCTGCGATCCCCGCCAACCACCAGCGTCGATCCTCTGCAGCGAGGAACGCGGCGAGACAGAGGGCGATGAAGAGCGATTCGCTGTAAGGAGCGATCAGGAATAATGACAGGGGGTAGACAGCTAGAACGATCACGGACCAGCGAGCGGTTTCCTCGCCGAAATGTCTCTCTGCGAGCCGGTAGAGAAGGGCAAGCAAGAAGATGCAGGCGAGCGTGGATACAAGCAGCCCGGCGATGATGAAATCGCCGCCTGTCAACGAGGCCGTCAAGCGAGTGACCGCTGGGTAGAGAGGATAGAAGACGCTATCTCCAGCAGGAGCCTGGAAGTATCCCAATCGGGCAAGGTTGAGATGGTGCACAGCGTCCCACCGCACCCAGACACCCAGGATCGCGTCCAGGGGCGTGCCGGATAGAACAGGGAGGCCGTCATAGAGTTCGTTGGAAACGAGAGCGCCAGTGGGCAGATGGGGTTTGACGATCATCCAAGCTGTGCCCATGACCAAACCCAACCCGATGCGCAGAGCGAGCGTGACCATGACGGCCCATTTGAGCGCTGAACGCCAGGACGTTGGTAGGACTTCTCGCTGGAGATGAGCGCGGCGAAGACGACTGATCATTAATTCGGTTTGGGAAGACTTGCCCTGTGTAGTGTTGTTTGTAGGATCTGGTTGCATGAGGCGCTCTGCATGTCTTAATGATCGGTAAACCCTTGCTGGAGAGTTGATTGATCTGCATTCCACTCTACACCATTGTGCCTATCATCTACAAGGTGCCTGTGGTTCTAACTTTGGAGTGGAGAGGGAAATAGGGTGCTATCCAACAGGAGTGGTTTCGTTCAATATTCAGCCGTACATTCGTGAAGCAGAACTTACTCGTTTAGGCCCACTGGTTTTGGATCCAGTCGACGGCCGTCTGGAGCGGGCGAACGAAGCCTTCCGTTGCGAAGTGAGTGATTCCATCGACGACCAGCAGTTCGATTGCACATCCCTTCTCCTGGAGATCACGAACCACGGCCTCAACTGTCGCGAAGGGAAAGATCTCATCCTGTCGGCTGTGAATGACGTAGAGAGGAATGCGCCACTCGATCTCTGTTGAGGAGGCGAAGGGGGCGGCGGAAATGGGCAATGCAGCGGTAAACAGGGTTTGATTTCGAGCCGCCATGTACCAGGTTCCGATCCCGCCCAAGCTGTAGCCGCAGAGAAGGGTCTTCTGGGGATCGATGCTGTAGCGATCTTGCACGAAACGCATAAGTTCCAAAGTTTCGGTTTCACTCTGAAGATTGGCCCAATCCTCCTGGGTACGATCCGGAGCCACGAGAACGGCATCCAATGCTCGCAGAGCGGGTTCGATGAGCCCTGCGAGCAGCCACTTGCCTGTGAAAGGAGCAACCGGGCCGCCCCAGTGCAGCGCCATCACAAGCGGCCAGGATTCCGATGGCGCATAGCCCGGAGGCAGGGAGATTGCATAGCGGCGTCCATCGGGCAGCAGGAATTGCTCGTGAAGGCCTGGGGTCATGGCTGGCTCTTGCATGGGTACCTCATTGGCGAAGAAGACCGGAATCTGTATTGGGAAGCATCAGGATCACGGACGCCCATGGAAAGCCAGGTTCGTTGCGATCCATGATGCGGGTGTGGGTCGAGTTTACGCCGCATCGATACGAGTGAACTTCAACTGGGTGGGGAGTAACCCCACCCAGTCTATTCCTTGCGGAGCCCCATCGCAGTTGGACGATGATACAACAAGGAGTGGTGTATGGTTTCGAAGGTTCTTCAGGGAGTGTCGGGTGATGCTGTTCGATCAGGATTCCGTGAGCACGCATGTTTCGATCGCGCTGTTGGACACTCCCATGAAACCATGCGATGGAGATCTAGTTTCGCTTGAGGACAGGCAGCCCCGTCTTGGTCTCGGCGACGTGATAACCGGCGGGAACGGCGTCCAAAGCGCCTTCCTTTGTTTCCTTGGCGAAGAAGTAGAGCGTTTGGGTCTTGCCCGATTTCAAGACTCTCGATCGACCATGAAGAATGTAGGTGTTTCCCTTCGAGTTCGTGTACGTGTAGGCCATCTGATGAGCTCCTTTCCATGCTGTGACTTGTGATCCTGATCTGATCGTTTGGCGAGAACATAGCTATGCTGGGGATGGTCTTCCGTGATCCATGATCAGTCCTGCCCTCCAAGACCTTGCTGGATTGCATAACGGATCAGGTGAAGATACCCCCGGATAAATCAATCCATCGAACCAAGCGCATCCCTTTGTGCCCACATGGGTGCGAATGGACAACACAAGCCTTGCTGCAGGGGTTCCTGGTACCTCAGAGCTCTGGGTGAAAGGAACCCGCAATTGTTTGCGCCCCCTCCTTGACCTATGATACGAATGGAGATGGCGAATGCAAGCCGTATCGGGACTGTTTTGTACCGGCTTGCGAGTAACACTGCATGAGACTATAGCATGTATGCGGAAGAATGCAAAGGCAATATTGGGTCGCGATTTCGGCACTTCGATCGGCGAACGAGTTCTCCCCATACTCCTGATAGGCACGCATCCGATTGAGTTTAACGACGCACAAACTGGTCAGGAATCCCCCTGAGGGACTGCCCAGGGAACCATGTCCTCATCGCCACCGGGAACGATCACCTGGTACACGCGCCAATTTCCACTCGGAGCCTGTACCATGCGGAAGGTGACCCTTCCCTGAATTCCATCCACATCGCAGATCACATCCACCACTTGATCATAGTTGTCCAGTTCCATATCTCGGCTCTCGAGGATGCTCACTTCCCCGCTGAGATCGATGAGCAGTACATCGTGTTTCTTCGCAGCCAACATGATTTGATCGAAGATGTACCATCCCTCGTCTGTATGTTCCCCGGCACCAATCCCCTCCGCAAAGGTGGATACATCGTCCCGGATACGTTCAAAGGAATCCGGTTGCAGGATGTGCGAATAATCCAGCATACGCAAACGTTGCAGGAAGATGAACTGAGATCGGGTGGATAACACCAGGTACACCGTTAGGAAATCGTCCCGCGCGAAAGCATCCGAGAAGGTTTCCACGGCTATCTCAGGAGTGCTCAATTCCAACGTGTCGTAGTAGGTCCGAGGCTGCTCATCCGGCTCCAATCCAAGGACACTGGATGCGGAACAGGATGCTACGATGATCCAGATGCACAGCAGCGGGAAGATGATTCTCTTATTCAGCATGATGTTTCCTCTCACAGTCATACCAAACGGATAGCTTTCCTATCATAGTATGCTGGAAACCTCCAGCCGGGCTCCGTTATGGGAGCCGCATGATTCCTGGTCTCTTGAAGAAACGGCCCGCAATCCATGTTGTCGGAAGGCACGGCTTGTTATCAGATCCAACGGGCTCCAAGAAATGTACCTTCCAACGCAGGTTTTAAGAAACGAAAAGCGGGGAGCAATGACCACTCAGGTATTTTCCCCGCGATCGTGAGACGATACAAACTATCGTTTGATCAATGTAAATCTTGCTCCATCCGAGTCCGGATGGAGCAAGCGCTCCATATGGTTATGCAAACTAAGGATCTATTTACGCCCGAGCCACCACTTGTAGAGAAAATAGAACAAAACGAAGAGAACTGCAGCGATGACGGGGCCCAGCCAGAACAAGATCTCTGTAAATAGACCAGGGAACACGAACCCGAAGGCGATGAGCGCGGCGAGGATGATCAAGAACACGCCAACCAGCCAAAATCGGACAACTCGAAGGCGTTTTGCTGTGTCTTCGGACATGAAAGTATCCTCCTGCAAGTTTGCTTGCGAGTATTATGCTAGTATAGATCGATTATTTGTCAAGCGTACTCTAGGCCCGTATCTTGGTTCGAAACCTCGAATTCCATACTTCTTCAGGGTTGCCCATGTCATGCTGATCCGGTATCTGGAGGGCTTGCCTCCGGGATTGGTGTCTTTGCGGGCAAGTGTCATCCTTTTGAGTTCTCAATTCGGACGCGCCATCGAGAATCCCATGGGTATAAACACCCCTAATGCAGCCAGAGCCTCGCCGAAAAGTCCATATCCTGATGGAATTGCGGGTACGACCATCAACGCAATCGCTGATCCGAACACAATATAGCGCCATATACCTGTAATGATTCCCCCTCGGATGGCGCTGCGTGTGAGACCGATGAGGCCAACCCCGAAAAGCAGGGTTGCCAAGATGAAGACCCCCGTCACCCAGATTCCCCCGTCGAGGAATGCAAGGGGGGAATTTCCCGAAACGTTCAATGCAACCGGAGCAATTCCATCTGCTCCCAGTCCTGCGGCGTAAAGTGCTGCGCCCAAGGAGATCAGGAGAAGCGGAGTAGGCTCTGGTTTCGATCCCCGATGGCGAAGCTCGGCCATGATCTCGCTGGCTGCCCACACACTCAAGCCAAACGCTGCGGCGGAGATGAGATGCCCGGCCAGCCAGCGTCCTGTCTGTTCAGCAGCTTCTGCAGCCAGAACATGATTGGAGTAGTCGGGAACGATGGGGATCAAGACAACGCCAATCGTCAGAAGGATCGGGAAAGCAATGATGGGGAATGCATGTTTGATAACCACATAAAACTCCTCATTCCTGATGAGTTTCCATCTGCCAGTCCAGATGGATACCGGTTCAGAGTTCAATCCAGCAGCCTTGCATGGCGTTGTTCGAGATGCAGCTCCACAAACACAGGCCCTCGGGAAGGTTTATTTTGACTTCAATTGCGTTTGCCTGAATAGCCAGATGCCCGCAACAAAGTAAAGAAGCGAGAGCATGAGAAGCATACCCAGCTCATAGCCGATCTCCCCCAGCCCCGCGCCGAGAGTGAAGACCTTATTCATGGCCACAACTGCGTGTGTTGCGGGGATGGTGTCGAAGATCCCGATCGTACGTTCACCGATTGTGAAGAGCGTTGGATTGTGGACAGGATAGATCGCTCCGGAGAAGAACATGAAAAGTGCCATAGGGAAGTTGGCGATGATGAAGGCTTGAGAGACGCTCTTCGATAGACAGGCGACGATCATGCCCGCGCCGATGATGGAGAGAGCGGTAAGTGCGCCAATCAAGACCGCCAACCACAATGCTCCTTGACTTCGGAAGTTTAACGCCTCGGCGGTGAAGAATGTGAGCAGCACTTGTATCAGCGCGATGGCAAGCAGAGCTAACGTGGTTCCACCGATATAATCGAAGGCCTTCATGCGTGAAAATTCCAGTCGGCGCAGAGTGCCACTCTCGATCTCCCGGGCAATGGTCATCGATGCCTGGAAGATCAGCATCACCACTGCGAAGATGATCAACCCCGGCACATAGATCTCGAACTCGCTCCGTTCCGCAGACGCGCCCAAGGGAATCTCGGTGATCGTGATTGGCCGCACTTGGGCGGTTGCCTCATGGATGTGCTCATCCAGCACAGCGTTCGCCATCACAGCCGCAACGAGATACTTAGGACTCGTAAGATCTCCGATGAAGATCACTTCTGCGATGGCAGTTTCTCGGCCTTGGCTTGCCTCCCAGATGGTCTGGGAGAGTGCTTCCGGAAGAACCAAGAGCGCATCCGCATCGCGATCCCGGAGTCGCTGTTCGGCAGACGCGCGATCATCTACTATCTCGATCTCCAGCATCTGTCTTTCGTCAGCGTAAGCCAGTTCCGCCATGGCCCGCAGAATCTCCTCGCCATAATCTTGCCGGCTTCCGTCCACGATTTGTGCGCCGGCATCATGGTTCAGAACAAGCAGGGAATAGGCCGTCGATTCACTCGGAAAGAACAAGCCGTAGAGAAGCACGAAGAAGGGAGCGAAAGCTAGACTCAAACTGAGCGTGAGAGGGTCACGTATCTGTTCCTTGAGGCTTTTCAGGAAGATGCTCACGAGTCTCATTCTCGCAGCCTCCTCCCGGTCAGATGGATGAATACATCTTCCAGTGTCGTCTGACGGACGCGGATTTCGCCAAAACGCAAACCAGTACGGTTTAATGTATCCACAATGGATGGAAGCTGCGAGATCACCTCTCTGCCGCGCATGAACAGCGCGCCGTCAGAAGGTGCCAGCTCAACTTGACATCCAAGATCCTCGATCCGCTTCTGCAAGGCGGTCATATCGCTTGGAGTGCTCGTCACTTCGATCTCGAGCACATCCTCTGCGCCGATGCTGCGCTTCAATTCTTCGGGCGTGCCCAAGGCGATGAGCGCGCCGTGATCGATGATGGCGACACGGTCGGAAAGGCGGTCGGCTTCATCCATGTTGTGCGTGGTCAGGATGATCGTCTTGGAGCCGGCGAGACCTCGGATGTACTCGCGGACCATGATGCGGCTCTGTGGATCAAGACCGATTTCGGGTTCATCCAAGAAAACAATGTCCGGGTCATGGACCAAGGACATCGCAACGTTGAGGCGCCTCTGCATGCCGCCTGAGAGCTTTCGCGCCTGCTTTCCTCGGCTTTCGATAAGCTCGAATGTCTCTAGCAAGTGATGGCTTGCTTCACGCGCTTTCGCGCGTTTCAGTCCGTGCATCATGGCCATGAACTGTAATTGTTCGGCGCAATTCAAGCGCCCCCATAGAGCAACCTCCTGAGGACAGTAACCGATGCGGGAGCGGACCTCCTCGCTGCTGACTGTGATGGGAACACCCCGGAGTATTACACGGCCATCGTCAGGCCGAAGCAGGCCGGACATCATGTTGATGGAGGTGGTCTTACCCGCGCCGTTGGGCCCCAAGAAACCCAATATCTCGCCAGCGTAGATCTCCAGATCAAGATCCGTTACGGCGGTCAGAGCACCGTAGCGCTTGGTCAAACCTTCAAGGCGTAGAATGATATCGTCCATGCAGGTGCCACCATTCACGGGGGAAACAGCAAGGGGATGATTCCCCCGTCGCCGTTTCTGCTGTCATTGTAGCGGCAAGTAGTGAAGATTGAAAACCACTCAGCCAGCATGCAAAAATGTCGTGCGGGTGAAGCGCACAGCTTCACCCGCACGGAAGAAACCCGAGGGCAGAGTTACTTGGGGTGCTATGGACAAGTGATGGTGATGCAGCAGCTTCCCCAGCAACATGTCTGTCCGCTCTTATAGGGAGCAATGATCCCCTCATGTTCACATGCTGAGTGCAGGCCACTGCATTGATTGGCATCAGACCACGTGCAGCCGGTGGAGGTGATGATGGCATCGTCGCTGCAGTAGCATTCCGATGGCGTGCAGTCTGGGATCGGATCGTGCTCGCATTCACCAGTGGCGGGGTTGCACCAATCGTCGGTGCATTCGTTCCAATCGTCGCAATCCTTTCTCGCAAACACATACACCACATCGAAGCCGGGTGGCTGGCGATCTCGGCTGAGTTCGAATTGGAGGTCCCCCTCGGTTTCAAAGAGCCATTTCTCGAAGTCAAGATCTGCGAAGACCTGGGTCCATCTGAAGAGGACTGTATAGCCTAGATACACCCAGCATGGTTCTTGAGGAGGATTGATCTGCAGTCCGGGGGGAGGCTGTGGTGGCCAACCTCCTCCTCCAGGGGGTGGCCATCCACCCCCTCCAGGATCGGGTGTGGGGGTCGGTGCAGCGCCGTTAGGGCGATACCAGTGCAAGACAAGGATGTCGCATCCCGCGACCTCATCGAGATAGCGGAAGCCGCGAACCTTGCCATTATGTGTATCCTCGTAATCCGGTGGCAGGGTGGAGTATCGCTCGCTGTAGATGTCATTGATGATCACCACGCGCCCGACATAGTACATGTCCTCAGGTGTGGCGGGGGGTTCAAGCATCTCGTTAGTAGGTTCACACACCGGTCCGCTGACGATGTTGATCACCCGATAGGGTGAGAAGTGCCACATGGGAAGCAGCAAGGGATTCTCGAGTGCGCCCAGAGAGTAGGTCAAAGGCACCCAGTATTGGAGTTCGCCGGGTACATCCCCTTCGGTTTCAAAGTCGCCGGTGATGGTCAGATTGGTGGCGAAAACCACTGTCTCGGGATTTTCAAGGTTGGCCGCCCCAGGGTAGGAAAGCATCGGAAGCCACCCTAATTGTTCGGGAGCGCCGACGACCTCAACATCATACGCTGGCGTAAGAAACTTGGGATTGTCGTCGTCGGAATCAAGCAGGGTGAGATTGACCGTCACGTTCTCGGGGATGGAATCCTCAGGGATGATGAATTCCACGAGACCGTCAATGCTGGTCACCGTGCCACCATCGGGGTTGATGGTGGCCGAAACCGTGTTGGGATTGAGCGTGGCGGTAGGTTCTGATGGTTCTAACGGTTCCTGTCCCGTTGTTCCGGCATCAGGAGCTGTAGTCTCTGTAGATGGTTGCCCACCGCATGCAGTAAGTACAACCGAGCAGAGGAGCGTCAAGGTCAGGAGTAAGTAAAGGTTCCTTTTCATGGTCACTTCCTTTCGGGCATGCAAATACAGGAACGTTTCCGAGCATCAGTGGTTCCGGAAGTCAAAGCACGTTTATTGGAACGTCCAGATTCATGGTACTTGCGGATTTCAAACTTTGGAATCCCCGCCCCAAGACCATCGATTGGGTCAATGATGCCATTATAGAGCACGCGATATTGTCATCCAATGATCCTTGAGTACAGTTGGTTATGATTGCAATGTCGCATCAACAACCAATGATGTTGATGGATTGGTTTGGCTTTGGGATCTTTACAGACGAGCGCTGAATCTGGAGGATGCCCGTCACCCAGGTTTTCATCCATATCTGAATGACGGGCACGATATGCGGCTATTGTAGGCTCAGGAAGCCGATGTCTGGATTACAGGCGGAACCGGTCGCGCTTCAGGAACTGACCAGCCCCATCCTTTCCCACGAACTGATTGTCTTCTACGATCACCTTGCCGCGTTGAAGGACCTTCGCAGGATAACCCTCGACGGTGACATCTTCATAGGGGCTGTAGTCCACGTTCATGTGCAAGTTCTTCTGACTCAACTTGAACCGCTTCTTGGGATCCCAGAGAAGGAGATCGGCATCCGCACCGACAACGATGGTCCCCTTGCGCGGCAGCAGTCCAAACAGTCGAGCAGGCTCCGTGGAAACCAGCTCGACGAAGCGATTGATGGAGAAGCGGCCTGCGTTGACCCCGAAGTGGTAGATCAGCGGCACCCGCGTCTCGACGGCGGGCATGCCGTTGGGGATCATGGAGAAATCGTCCTTGCCCATGTCCTTCTGGCCGACGAAGTTGAAGGGGCAGTGATCCGTGCCTACGGTCTGCAGATCGCCGTTGGTCAGACCCTTCCATAGCGCTTCGGGATTGCCCTTTGGCCTCAAAGGTGGCGACATAACGAACTTGGCGCCCTCGAAATTGGGCTCCTCGTACTTGTCCATGGTGAACATCAGGTATTGCGGGCAGGTTTCGCCGAAAACGCGAAAACCCTTCTCCCGCCCCACCTTGAGAGCGTCCAGCGAACCGGCGCAGGTCATGTGGACGACGTAGAGAGGCGCCTCCGTCATGCCTGCCAGCACTACGGCGCGGTGGGTGGCCTCCGCCTCGGCTTCCGGGGGATGGCTCAGCGCATGCCAGATGGGCTCCTTCCTGCCTTCAGCAACATGCTTGTTGATCAGGTAGTTGAGCACGTCGCCGTTCTCCGCATGGACCAGGACCAACCCCCCGATCTCCTTGGCGCGCAGCAAGGTGCGGAAGAGCGTCTCATCGTCCACCATGTAGTTGCCCTTGTAAGCCAGGAAGATCTTGAAGCTCGGCACGCCCTCTTCTGCCATGTCTTCCATCTCGGCGATGCGTTCGTTGTCGATGGAGCCGATGGCCATGTGTAGACCATAATCGACGCAGACTTTCCCGCCTGCCCGCTGCTGCCAGATCTCGAGTGCTTGGCGCAGAGTCTGCCCCGTGCGTTGTATGGCGAAATCGATGATCGTTGTGGTGCCGCCGCAGGCGGCGGCGATGGTGCCTGTGCGGAAGTCGTCCGCCGAGACGGTGCCCATGAAGGGCAACTCCATGTGCGTATGCGGATCGATTCCCCCGGGCATGACATACAGTCCTTTGGCGTCGATCGTCTCGTTCCCCTCCAGATCATGGCCGATCAGGGCGATGCTCTCACCTTGAATTCCGATATCGGCTCGATAGGTTTCCGTCGCGGTAACGATCGTGCCGTTCTTGATGACCAGATCCATCCAGGCCTCCCTGCGTTTGGCTGCCTGCTGTGAGACAGCGCAAGATCGAACTTCGTTGCCCCTGCAGATTCTTCGTCCCGCTTGTCCTTATGAGCGCTATTGAGGTCGCATTCCTGAGGGCAAAGATCTGCAATTCAGGATGGTGTTTGCATCCTGAAAAAGTATAGCATGCGGGAACGAAGGTCGGTTGGAATCGGACACTCGAGATTTCGTTATGTCTTCCGAGCGATTCGATTGGAGAAACCGAGAAAGACAAGGATCAGGTGAGGGAAGAACGGTCTTCCTTGTTGAGCAGTTCATATTCCTTGCGATTGATCTCGTAGCGATAGACGTTCATGTCGAAATACTCGGCTTCGTGGGTAAAGCGCATATCCAGCTTCTCGATCACGCGCTGCGAGGCCTTGTTCTCAGGATGCACAATCGCCACCACCTGCTTCAGACCTAATTTCCCAAACGCAAACTCCAGACCCGCACGCGCCCCCTCGGTGGCGAATCCCTGGTTCCAGTACGGAGTGGACAGCAGAAAGCCGACTTCGATCTCATCCGTATCGGGCAGGTATTGCAGTCCATTCCATCCGATCAATTGATGCTCGCCGATCGGTTCCACGGCCCACCATCCGAATCCATGCTGCTCCCAATGCTTGAGTTGATTGGCGATGAGTTTGTGGATCTGATCCAGGGTCGGGGTTCCTGGGTTGGGGAAGTAGCGCAGGATGTCTTCCTCGGAGAGGATCTCGTGTAGTCGAACAACATCCTCCTCGCGAAAAGGTCGCAGCGTCAAGCGTCTGGTTGGTACCGTGGGAATCTGCATGAGGTTTCAGGGATCCTTTCAGGGGATGTTGGGTCGATCGTAGGCGTATCTGCTGGCGGGCAGAAAGGAGTTTCTCGTTCCAGGCAAGCCCAGCCGATGGAGAGGCTCCCCGGATCGGTTTCCGAAATGGGATCGGTTATCAACGCAGGAGATCCTGGATATTGTCGCGCGCGTCCACGGCTCGACCCAAGAGTAAACCGAAGATCGTTGCAACCACCAGCACGATGACGCCTACGGTCACGGCCAGTACAGGGTCCATGAACAACGGAAGGATCAGGATTGCGATCACGCCGAATGACATGCCGAACAGCGTCCCTTTCCAAATGGAGGGCGTTTGATCCCACATGCGCCCCAGCGAGAAAGGTTCCGTAGCGCGCCGGTACTTCCGAGTGACCGTTTGCTGAAGCTTGCGCTGCTTCTTATGGGGGTCGCGAGCTGCAAGCTGTCGTTCGCGGAGTTTCTTCAGACGCTCAACTTCGGATCGGTTGTTGGTCATGGAACAACACCTCTCGAGCGGGATTTGCACCTCACTATACACCAAAGTAACACAACAGGGGGCATCCCCCCTTGATCCTGCTGAGATGCCCGCATGGAGTACCAAGACCACCATGACCCCACCTTGTTCGATGCAGAAAACCTGGATGGATCCCTGTCTATCGTTCCTCTTCCACCTTAAGATACAATAACCGTACTCTCGAAGTTCACATCCGAGACGGATCGTAGTTACAGTTATCGCCGACGAGAGTACCTATGCCTAAACTAACCCATGTCGTCAAACGCAGCGGAGCGATCGTGCCCTTCAACATCGATCGCATCACCAACGCCATCTACCGCGCAGCCGTTTCCGTAGGCGGGCGCGATCGTGAGCGCGCCGCCTGGCTTGCCAAGCAAGTTGTCAAATTCCTGGAAGACACCACACCGGAGGGAGAACATCCCCACATCGAACGGATTCAAGATGCGGTGGAGAAGGTGTTGATCGAAAACCAACACGCCAAAGTCGCCAAGGCCTACATCCTCTACCGTGAGGAACGCATACAGCAGCGCCGTAAAGAGGCTGGAAGCAAGCAGCGGCCCTCCGAGAATGTGCCCTGGTCCAAGACGTGGCAGATCCTGGATTGGGCCATCTCTCAGGATGTGCACACGATCGAAGCCATGAATGCTCGCATTCGAAGAGATGAGTTCGCTGAGATCGTGCGGGTTTCCGAAGAAGCCTACGAGAAGGAGGTCGATGAAGCTGCCGATTTCATCATGGAGCATGCCGATGAGATCCGCATGGTCATCATCAGCGGGCCATCCTCCTCCGGCAAAACGACCACCACGATCAAACTCGATCAAAGGCTCCAACGCGAGGGCATGGAGTTCATTCCGCTCAACGTGGACAGCTATTTCTTCGATCTGGAGATGCATCCCAAGGATGAATTCGGGGATTATGATTTCGAAACTCCCCAAGCGCTGGACCTGGAGCTGATTCGTGAGCATCTGCAACGTCTCATCGCTGGGGAGGAAGTACTCCTGCCCCGTTATGATTTCAAGACTAGCAAGCGGGCTTTGAACCAAATCCCCATGCGCTTGGCCGAGAATCAGGTGCTGTTGATCGACAGCTTACATGGTCTCTTTCCCAAGATGACCGAAGGCATTCCTGACGAATTGAAAGCCAAGCTTTATCTGGAGCCGCTCCTGCAGATGAAGGCCGCGGATGATCGCTACATCCGATGGACCGATATTCGCCTGATTCGGCGCATGCTGAGAGATGCCACACATCGATCCTACAGCCCTCGTCAGACGTTGGAGCATTGGCATTACGTGCGCTCCAGCGAGATGCGCAATATCATTCCCTATCTGAGCACGGCAGACCGCATCATCAACAGCGCCATGCCTTATGAGATCGCTCTTTATCGCCCCATGTTGCTGGATGATTTCGCCCAGTGGGCGCAGGATTATCGGGATGATCCGCTCCGCGAGGATGCGTTCCTGCGCGCCAGGCGCGTGCATGCCTTCCTCTCGGAAGTGGACCCCGTCGAAACCGATGCTGATGTGCCCTCCGATTCGGTACTGCGTGAGTTTATCGGGGGCAGCAACCTGGTTTATTGAACGGAAACACCAGATATTGGTTCGATGAGAAGCCGTCCCGCCGGGACGGCTTTTCCCTTGGGAATGATCCTTTGGATCATCTCTTGGAGCGAACGCTGCCATCCGGGGACCGCCGTCCCCAGGGTCCGTCGCCTGAGATTCGCCCTACCCTCCATGCCTTGGTTCCGTCCCCTACGCATCCGCTTTCGACATGATCGTACGCATCAACCGGCATCCCGCAGAGGGATGCCCACATTCAATCGTGCGGCTTCATAACTGGCTCGTAGAGACGTTATACAGAACGTGTCTACCATCATCGACGAAGAGGGACATCAAGGAAAGATCACGATCCAGCTCCACCTTCAGAAGCGCATGGGGCATGGGTGGAAGCCTAGGCCTGAACGATGTCTCAATCCATGAGCAACAGGAATACGAATCCCCTCCATGGAAGAGCTTTGACCATCGTCGTGTATAATCTCGGCGTGACGCTGGCACCGAACCTGCATCGCAGGAACCAGCTTGGTGGAAGCCGAAGGAGCTGATGGCACGAAACCGGAAACCCGCTGACGAACTATCGATCGAGGAACTTGAGGCGCTGCTGGCGCGCAAGAAATTGGAAGCGCGCCAGGATCGGCTGCGCCGATTCCAGCGTAGCGGTCGAGTGGTGAGCCTGGAACCGGATCCCCAAGCCCAAGCCCCACGCGATCCCTACTGGATCGATTTCGAAGACGACGAACTCGACGAACCTTCGGCGCTCAAACGGCGCACAGGCATGGTTCTCCGCACCCTGCTCCTGATCGTTGAGCTGGCAGCCGTGGCCGGTCTGGCCTTCATCGTCTACAAGGGCTACATGACCGTCAGAGAACTGAATGCACAGGCAGATGCGAACATGCAGTTGGCCTCGCCATCTCCAACTCCGCTGATCACCGCCGTCGTGCTGCCTTCGGGCCACACGCCGCCCACCGATCCGGGCGGTCCGCGCCCCAATGAGTCCGAAATACCGGAAAACCTGCGACCGTTAGTGCAATCCTTGGCTTCGATCCCCATCCCCACTCCCGGTCCGGAACAAGCCCATAACCTGTTCATTCCCGCACTGTGGAACGAACCGGCGCCTGTCGTCCAGGGGGACGGATGGGAACAGCTCAAACGCGGCGTTGGGCAGCACATCGGCAGCGCCAATCCGGGCGAGCGCGGCAACTTGGTCCTCTCGGCGCACAACGACATCTACGGGGAACGATTCCGCTACCTGGATCGGTTGAGCCCCGGCGACGACATCATCGTGACCACAGCCACGCGCGAGTACCTCTATCGAGTGACCAGCATCAGCATCGTGGAACCGACGGATGTGAGTGTGATGGAATCCACGGAACGCCGAACCATCACGCTGATTTCCTGTTATCCTTATATGGTCGACGATCAGCGCATCGTCGTGGCAGGCGAATTGGTGGAGGGATAGCAGCAGGACTTCAAGCGGGCATTACTCGCAAGACAGCATCCAGGGAGAATGTTTGTGAGCAGGAAACCCAGAAAACGCAAGAAGCGCAAGGAACGCACACCCAATCTTCCGCAGGTCGTTACCGCACAGGTTGGGACGAAGCAGGCTTCCATGAGAGCCAAGACGGCCAAGCAGAGCGATTTCAACCCTGATTACAGCCATGTCGTCAAGGATCTCCGGCGCATCGGCATCCTGGCGGGCAGTTTCATCGTTGTCTTGATCGTCCTCTCGATCATACTCAACTGAAAGCCTGAGCGGATCTTTTTCGCAATGCATCATTTCCTTGCAGACATGCCAGGGGTGGTTCACGAACCGCCCCTTTTGTTGTAGGAGCAGAGCGATCTTGAGTGAGGAACCCTCCTTAAAACGAGGTTGGTGGGATGAAGGGAATCCTTGAGGTTGCATGGTCTCCGATGGTGTTCTACAATCCATCTCCATTCCGAATATAGGAGGGATGGAAACCAATCAAACCCAGTAAGCGAAAGAAAAAGGGGATTGTAATGAAGTCAAAATCACTCCTCCTTTCCGCATGCTTCTTCCTCGTTGCCCTTCTCGCATGCAATCCGTTTGCCCCATCGACTTCCGCGCCTACACCCAGCCCCACCGCCCCCCGTCATCTCGAACCCTCATCCAAAACTGCCACACCTGATCAGCCGATCATCATCACAGCCACTCCGTCCGATGGGACGCGTGCGCTCGATCTTGCAGGCCCCTGGCTGCTTGCCATCGATGAATCATCGGTTTTAGCCTTCAATGCCGACGGTTCGGGTCAAACAGAATTACTATCCTTCGGCCCTCAGAACTTTGCATTGAGCCCTGATGGGCGGAAGCTGGCATACATCGCCGACACGCATCCCGAAGATGAGAGCCGGGGATTCCAGCTGCGGCTGCTTGTTCTCCCCTCCGGCCCCGATGAGCTCATCACGGAACTCCAGAATCCCGATCTGCTCCCTCCGGATGAACCCGGCATTGGGGACCCCGTGACGGAGGCCTTCCGAGCGATTGGTATGACGGCGCCGCGCTGGTCGCACAACGGGAGCTACATCGCCTTCATCGGACAGCAGGAGGGCCCTTCTGCGGATCTGTATGTCTATGACATCCAGGAGCGGGAGATCACGCAGCTTACGGATGGTCCCAGCCAGGCTTATGGGATCTCCTGGTCGCCTGGGGATGATTTCATCTTCCACGCCGGGGTGGACAGCTTCGGTACCGGGGCCGGTTATGCGGACGTTGGAAGCTGGATCGCTCGACGGGACGATACGGGGATCATCGATGTCTCAACGGGAGGTGGCTCAGATCAAGCCATGGCCTGGTATGTCGACGATGGTGTCCTGCTGACGAGTTGGCGGCAACCCTGTGGCATGGCGGATCTCCAGAGTTTGGAGATCGAGGCTGCGGCGTCCGAGATGATCTGGCCCTATTTCCTGGAATTTCTCGTCTTCGATGAGAGCACCGGGGCTTTGGCTTTTCTGGTCCCTGAAGGATTCGATACCTGTGTGGAAGGCGGTCAGCCGACAGGATTGTTCTTCATGGATGACATCGACGACACGCCGCAAGCAGTTTCCGACCAGGAATTCGAGGGCCTGCTCCTCGATCCTTCCACACCAGGAGCCTTTTTACTGCGCGATGACGCAGGCACCTACCACTTCCAACCTCCGGATCGGATCGATTTCCTGGGCGTGACTCCAAGCAGGGATCCGCTCTATTCGCCCGGGTCGGATACATGGTTGTGGTATGGAAGCTGGCGCGAAAACGAAGGCCTATGGATTGGCCAGCTTCCCGGTACACCCCGCAAGGTTTTCGACGAGGGGGTGATGAGCGCCACCTGGTCGCCGGATGGCACCGAGGTGCTCTTTGTCGGTTCGTCCGATTATCGGCTGTATACATCCGCCGCTCCGGATTTTGAGCCACAGCCCATCATCCCGTCGATTGTGTTCGACGGCTTGACCTATCTTCTCTGGGCGGGGAGGTAATCTTCCTCAGCAAACGAGGAAAGGGGCTCTATCACCCGAGATCGTAGCGGCGTTTCATGAAACGCCGCTACGCAATGGTATAGGAAGCTTCTTTACAAACATCATCCAATCATAGAGACGCACAGTTGATAGTCTCTATTTGATTGGGGGTTTCCACCGGTGGGAAAATTCTTTCTAACGCCAGGAGGGGCTGCCTCGTTCCGGGCAGCCCCTCCAACCGCGATCCTAGGGGCGGAGGCCCCGCAAACGACGGCTCAGCGGCAGGGCGGCCAGCCCCAGCACCATGGCGAAACCGGGGCAGGGGAGGCTGATGCCGCGACTGCTGGTATTGCCTACCTCAGATGGATCGTCGTTCGTGATGGGATCAGGGATGGTGACCGGATCGGTGGAGGCTTCCGATCCCACAATCTGATACGCCACGCCATCGGCGATGGCGATCACGTTCTCGCCCAGGGCGAAGGCGGCCGCCAGGTCCGGGCGGGCGTTGGCCAGGGCGAAGTAGTCATCGGAGAGGAAGGACACTCTCGTCGTCTCCATCGTGTCGGGATCGAAGGCGGTGTCGATCCACACGCCGTCGATGAGACGGAAGGTGCGTGAACCGACCACACGGACCACATCCGCGGCGTTGCCGCTGGGTGCAACAGCCACGTCGGCTTGATGGATCTCCGCCTCGACGGCTGAGCGTTCAACAGCAGCCTGACCGAAGGCCATCGGGGGCTCAGCCATCATCCCTTCAAAGGCATCGGCGACGATCGTGGCTTGCGCCTCCTGACCGAGCATCTCGGGTTCGGTGACCARGTAGGAGGTGTATTCGGTGACGATCCCGTAGCGGATGCTCAGACGAACGATCTGCTCGATGAGTTCCGTATCCGGTCCTTGAAGACGGACCTGGGCCAGTAGTGTGCCGATCTTACGCGTGGCCCAAAGGCGGGGCAGGAAATCAGGCCCGCTGCGGGATCGGAAGTACTGTTCGGGATAGACGAAGGTCTGCTCGCGACCGTTCAGCGTACCTGAGAGCTGGATGGTGGTGTCGCCGGGCGAGCGATAACGACCCACCAGCACCAATTGGCCGCCAGCGAAAAGGTCGGGGAGCGGTTCGGGATGCAGGTCATAGACCCGGATATCACCGAAATCCAATTCTAGATCGGCGAGCACGGGCGTGCTTACCTTCTCATAGAAGTTAGAGATGGCCTCATCGATGGCCTGTCCCGGCGTGACATAGCTGGCAATGCCTCGGTTCTCCTGCGCCAGGGTGTCCAGAAGGAAGGTGTCCACATCGTAGCCCACGCCGAAGGTGAACAGGCGGATGTTCTCCCCGGAAGCCTCACGGATGTTGGCAATGATGTCCTCGCGATCCTGTTCGCCTGTGGTGGGAAGACCATCGGTGAGGAAGATCACGATCGTCGGCCGTTCGCGATCTGCCTGGGCCAAAGTTTCCAACAGGGCTCGATTGATGTCCGTCGAACCTTGGGCCGCGAGACGGTCCACCCAATCCTTTGCTTCGTCGGCTTCATCAGCGGAACGAAGCCTGCCGGCATAGGCGCGTGTACCGGTGCTGAAGGCGATGATGTTGAAACGATCATCGGGATTGAGATGATCCAGCACGTAGCGCAGCGCTTCCTGCGCCTGGTGGAACTTCTCGCCTTCCATGCTGCCGGATTGATCCAGCACCAGGAACATGTCCTTGGCGATGACCTCATCCACGTCCACCTCCACACTGGGTGCAGCCAGCAGGAGGAAGTATCCGTCGTCGTCCCCAGAAGCGGGGTCTCGATAGGTCATCAGATTCAAGCCGATGTCATCCGTGGCCACGGTGTAGTAGAGTTCGAAATCCGTATCGGGCAGGACGTTGGTCTTTTCATAACCCACCGTGAAGTGATAGTTGTCCTTGCGGTTGATGTCCACGCTGTGCGAAGGGGAATAGATCGCTCGGACCGGGGCGTTGGAATCGACCTGCATGCTGATGGTCACTTCTTCCAGCGGTTGCGTGGAGAACTTTTCGGTGTTCAGCGGGTAGGCATAGTGGATCAGTCCCGCATCAGCAGTCAGCACCTGGCTGTACTCCAACTCGATGCGGCGGCGTTCTCCGGGCTGTATGGGGAAGACCGAGGCCTGCACGGCCCCACGGTCGATGTATTCGAGCAGGGCGGGATCACGAAGCGTGCGTACGATGTCCTCGTAGATCTCGCGCGCTTCCTGCTTGGTGAGTACTTCCCCTTCCACCGGTTCGCCATCCATCCACAGGATGAACTCGGTGACCGTGGCGTCGAGGGGAATGGGGAAGACGTAGGTGCCTTCCACGACCCAGTCGTTGTCGTTGCGAAAGACTTGATCCACATGAGTGATGGCGACTTGATCCACAATTTCGACGTTCACGCGATGATACTCGATCGCCAATTGAGACATGCGGATGGGTTCTGGGCAGGGGCCTGGATGACAGATAGGGGGTTCGGGGATGATGATGCCATCGGCCAGGGCTGGAAGGGGAACGGCAAGAGCGATGATCACGATCCAAACAGACAGGAGTGCCAATCTTGGGCGGCGCATCTTCTCCTCCGCGTTTCGACTTGTCCTAAAGACGAAGAATGTGTTCCAGTAGTTCCCATCCAATCGCCATGATCCTGCTGTTTGCGGCCATGCTGGTAGGGGTCGGAACCATCGTGGTAGAATGAATTCCGCGTTTCCAATCACCATGAAAGGACCATATTACGGCTATGTTCGAGAAGGTACTCGGGATCGAGGAGCGCTTCGAAGCGATCAACGAAGAGATGGCGCGCGTGGCGGAGGACTACCAGCGCGTTGCTGAGTTGGCGCAGGAACGGGCCAATCTCGAGCCCATCGTGACGGCATATCGCCAGTACCGATCACTGCTGGAGCAGATCGAGCAGGCTGAATCGCTGCAGGATAGCGAGGATGAAGAAATGCGCGAGCTGGCCGAGGCTGAGCTCGCCTCGCTTCGGCCCCAGCAGGAGAAGCTCGAGCAGCGCCTGAAAGCCATGCTGCTGCCGCGCGATCCGCGCGACAAACGCAACGTGATCATGGAGATTCGTGCTGGCACGGGCGGCGACGAAGCCACCCTCTTTGCCGCCGATCTCTTCCGCATGTACAGCCGCTATGCCGAAGGTCGCGGCTGGCAGGTGGACGTGCTCTCACAGAACGAGACCGGTGTGGGCGGCTTCAAAGAGATCGTCTTCATCGTCAAAGGCAAGAATGCCTTTTCACGTCTGAAATACGAATCCGGTGTGCATCGCGTGCAGCGTGTCCCGCAGACTGAAGCCCAGGGCCGCATTCACACCTCCACGGCTACTGTGGCTGTTCTGGCCGAAGCCGATGAGGTCGAGATCGATATCCCGGAGAACGAGGTTCGCATGGAGGTCTTCCGCGCCGGGGGAGCGGGAGGGCAACATGTGCAAAAGAATGCCACCGCCGTGCGTCTGATCCACGAACCCACGGGGATCGTCGTGCAGTGTCAGGACGAACGCTCGCAGCTCCAGAATCGTGTACGCGCCATGAGCATCCTGCGCGCACGCCTGTACGAGATTGCCATCGATGAGCAGCAATCTGCGGAAGATGAACTCAGGCGTTCCCAAGTGGGCAGCGGGGAGCGCTCTGAGAAGATCCGCACCTATAATTTCCCCCAATCGCGTGTCACCGATCATCGCATCGGAAAATCCTCCCACAACCTCCCCGCCGTGCTGGATGGCGACCTGGATGCATTCGTCGACGAATTAGCAACGCAGGAAGAAGCCGAGCGCCTGCAAGCGGCGCAAGAATGATCCATGAACGAGAAGGCGACCGTCGGAGCAACATGGCTTGGCGCTCGCCATGCCCTGCTTGAGCACAGCGAAACACCCGGTCTGGATGCTCAATTGCTGCTGAGTGAGATCATGAACCGCGAGCGATCTTGGCTGCTGGCGCATCCTGAAACTCCGCTGGAATCCAGTCAGCTTGACGCCTTCTCCTCCGCCTTGGAGCGTTGTTTGCAGGGGGAAGCCCTGCCATACGTTCTCGGCTGGTGGGAGTTTTACGGGAGGCGCTTCGCCATACATCCAGGGGTGCTGATCCCACGACCGGAAACGGAATTGCTCGTCGAGCATGCTCTGGCATATCTGGAGACTCATCCGCAAGGCCTGGCCCTGGATGTAGGCACAGGATCGGGATGCATCGCCATCACGCTGGCGATCGAGACACCGCGGATGCGCCTCATGGCGACGGATTTGGATGAGGCTGCGCTGCTGACAGCTGGCAAGAACGCCAAGCAGTTTGGCGTTGCCGATCGGGTGAACTTCGTTCGGAGCGATCTGACATCCGCGCTTTCCGGGCGATTCGATCTGATCTGCGCCAATCTGCCCTACATCCCGAGCGGCAGGCTTTCCGAGTTGGCAGTGGCTCGCAGGGAGCCGCAGGCTGCGTTGGATGGCGGTCCGGATGGGATGGTGTGGATTCGAGCGCTGCTGCATGAGATGCCGCGCCTGCTGGCTTCCGGCGGCCGAGCCCTGTTCGAGATCGACGCAGATCAAGCGGATGGGGCGGCTGCAGAAGCAGCACGAGTGATGCCGGGAGCACAGACTCGCATCCTGCCCGATCTGGCCGGGAAGGATCGCCTGCTGATCATCGATCGTCAGAACGAGGTGGAAGCTTGAGGACCGAAGTGATGTCAGCGGACCATCCGCAGGCTTTGATCAGGGCTCAGGAGGTTTTGCGCGCCGGAGGATTGATTGCTTTTCCCACCGACACGGTCTATGGCCTGGGAGCCGAGATTGCCAACGCTGAGGCTGTCGCCCAACTCCATCGGATCAAGGGGCGCATGGAGGCGAAGGCCATCCCTGTGCTTGCTGCGCACGTTGACGACCTGCGCCAGGTGGCAAAGCCGCTGCCCGGTATGGCCAAACGGCTGGCAGATCACTTCTGGCCCGGCCCGCTAACCCTGGTGGTGTGGTGCTTGCCGGATTTATCGCCCGAGATCAGTCCGTTCGAAACTGTGGGTGTGCGTATCCCCGATCATCCCTTCACGTTGGCACTCTTGGCGCAAACAGGCCCTTTGGCGGTCACTTCGGCCAATCGCGCAGGGGGGGGCGATCCGCTCACGGCGGAGGATGTGCTTGCCGCGCTGGGCGGGGCTTTCGATCTGCTTCTGGAGGGTGGTCCTGCGCCTGGAGGAATGGCTTCCAGCGTCGTGGACTGCACCCAGGATGAAGTCCGATTGCTACGCCGGGGACCGATCTCAGCCGAAGCCATAAATGAAGCGCTCAGCTGAAGACCCATTCTTCAGAAATCACATCCAAACCCTAACCCAATCTCCACTCTCCGATCGCATCCATCGAAACTCGGTTCCGATCTCTGCGCGCGCCATCGCGTGTAAAGAGAAATCCCCGCCGATCCGCGAAACTTTCGCTGATCGACGGGGGCGCCTGTTAATAAGAGTGTATGCCGCTTATCGAGGAACGTCAACCCCTCGTCGTTGAAAGGTTCCACATCAACCAAATCGGCCTTCGATGTAGTCCTCCGTGCGCTGGTCCTGTGGATGGGTGAAGATGCGTTTCCCGGGCGCATACTCGACCAATTCCCCGTTCAGGAAGAATCCGGCGAAATCAGAGACTCGAGCGGCTTGCTGGATGGAATGAGGCACGAGCACGATCGTATAGCGCTGCTTGAGCTCCTGCAGGGAAAGTTCGACCTTGCCTGTCGAAATGGGATCCAATCCCGAAGTGGGTTCATCGAGCAGGATGATCTCAGGTTCCAGAGCCAACACGCGCGCCAGACAGAGCCGCTGCTGCTGTCCTCCGGATAGGGCCACGGCCGGATCGTTGAGGCGATCGTGCACTTCTTCCCACAGCGCAGCGGCTTTCAGGCTGCGCTCCACGGCTTCGTCCAGATGGGAGGCGCGGCGTTCACCAGCCAGTTCCAAGCCGTAGGTGATGTTCTGTCGAATGCTCATTGGCAGGACGACCGGTCGAGCGAAAACGATGCCCACTCTTCGCCTGAGGGCGATCGTATCGATCTGGGAATCGAGGATGTCCACGTCATCCAGCCAGATGTGTCCCGAAACCTCGGCAACATCGGCGAGATCGTTGAGACGGTTGAGCGTGCGCAGGAACGTGGATTTTCCTCCTCCAGCAGGGCCGAAGAGGACGGTGATGGCTCGTTCGGGAATGACCAGGTTGATTCCACGCAGGGATTCATTGCCGTCCGAGTAAACCACCTGAAGATCTTTCACCACGATCTTGGGCGTGATCGAGGCATCTGGCATCATCTCCGGTGTAGGGGTGGGGATTTCTGATATCACCACTGTCTCCTGGCACGAGAGCGAGACCGGATCAGGGTTGCGATCAGGTTCATGCCCAGCACGAAGACCAAGAGCACGAGCGCCGTGCCGTACTGGATCTTCACGGGCATGCCGGGCACCTGGGTGGAGATCACAAACAGATGGTAGGGTAGCGCCATCGTCGCGTCGAAGATGGAGCCCGGCATCCTCGGCAGGAAGAAGGCCGCCGCTGTAAACAAGATGGGCGCGGTCTCACCAGCAGCGCGCTCCAATCCCAGGATCACGCCGGTGATGATGCCCGGCAGGGCTTGTGGAAGGACGATGCGGCGGATCGTCTGCCAGCGGGTTCCACCCAGGGAAATGCTCACCACGCGAAAACTGGAGGGCACCGCTCGAAGCGCTTCCTCGGTGGTGCTGATGATCACGGGCAGCGTCATGATCGAGAGCGTGAGCGATCCAGCCAGGATGCTGGTCCCGAAGTTCAGGAAGAGCACGAAGAGGCCCAGCCCGAACAGGCCATAGACCACGGATGGGATGCCCGCCAGATTGATGATCGCCACGCGGATGATGCGCGTCCAGCGGTTGTCAGAGGCGTACTCCGCCAGGTAGATGGCGGCTCCTACGCCCAGGGGCACGGAAATGACCGCCGTTCCCAGCGTGAGCCAGAAGGTACCCACAATCGCCGGAAGGATGCCTCCTGCTCGCATGCCCTCGCGTGGTTGTTCCGTAAGGAACTCCCAGGAGATGGCCGGAAGACCCTGGATGAAGACGTAGATCACCACCATGGCGATCGGCACCATGGTGATGAGGGTCACCATGGCCAGGGTGGAGAAGCCGATGCGCTGGGTACGCTTTCGCCGTTTGGCGCGTTTGCGGATGGTGGCGATGTCAATCATAGCTCGCCTCGAATCTCCACTCGAGAACCGGAGATCCTCGTTCCTCTCTCCTTGGAGAGGATGGCCCACAAGAACTGGTCTGCAAGCCCATTTCCAATCTCACGAGAGCACCCTCTCAGCGCGCTTGCGCTGCCGGAAGACTACACTGGCGGCGGCCAGGTTGATCACCAGCGAGATCAGAAAGAGCACGATCCCGATCAGGAACAGGCTGTGATAGTGCACGCTGCCGTTGGCCACCTCGCCCATCTCGGCAGCGATGGTGGCGGTCATCGTGCGCGCGGGTTCAAATAATGCCATTGGGCTGAGGGGCAGAACCGGGGCGTTGCCGGTCACCATCATCACCGTCATCGTCTCGCCCAGGGCGCGACCGATGCCCAGCATGATGGCGGTGAGCACGCCCGAACGTGCCGCAGGCAGCGTGACGCGCCAGATGGTCTGCCATTCGGTGGCCCCCATGGCGAGAGCCGCGTCACGGTAGGTGCGCGGCACGGCATCGAGCGCATCTTCGGCCACGCTGACGATCGTGGGGATGGCGATCCCGCCCAGGAGCAGGCTTCCGGTGAAGGCCGTCAATCCGGTGGGGATGTTCAGAGTCGTCCGGATGAGCGGTGCCATCACCAGGATGCCCAGGAATCCCAGCAGCACGGAAGGCAATCCTCCCAGCAGTTCGACGAAAGGTTTGAGGATCTCGCGCAGCCAACGTGGGGCGACTTCAGCGATGAAGATTGCCGTGGCCAGGCCGATGGGGACGGCGACCACAGCCGCGCCGATGGTGACGAGGATGGAACCGCCGATCAGGGGTAAGATACCGAAGTAGTCCTCGATCGGGTACCAGCGCTCGCTGAAAAGCGTGTCGAACGGGATCTCGACGACAGCTGGCGCTCCCTCGCGCAGCAGGAAGATGAAGATCATGCCGACGAAGAGGATGGAGGAATACCCCGCGGCGCGGATCAATCGGGTGATCACGAATTCTCTCCAGCCTACGGAGCGCATGAACTCACCTCACGGTTGGATGGGCACAAAGCCAAGATCGGTGACAATGGCCTGCGCCTGGCTGCCGCAGATCCATTCGATATAGGCCAGGATGTTGCCGCTGGGTTCCCCCGAAGTGTACATGTAGAGATCGCGGGCGATGGGATAGGTTCCGTTGTTGACCGTTTCCGCAGAAGGCATCACGTATGGGCTTTCTGCACTCTGCGAGATGGCGATCACCTTCATACCCTCGGTAACATACCCCAGACCATCATAACCTATGGCATTGGGATTCTGACGGATCTCGGCGCTGATCCCTTCCGAGGAGGGCATCAGCAGGGTGTTCGTTGAGAATAACGTGTTATCGTCCTTGTTCCCTTGACGCAGCACCTCTTCCAGGAAGTACACATGGGTGCCGGAATTCGTCTCTCGAGATAGGCGCACGATGGGCCGATTCTCCCCACCGACTTCACGCCAGTTGGTGATCTTCCCGCTGTAGATGTCGGAGATCTGCTGGATGGAGAGCCGGTCGATGGGGTTGCTGGGATTGACGACCACAGCGATGGCGTCTTGGGCGACGACGAACTCGACCGGCGTGATGCCATTGGCTTCAGCTAAATCGCGCTCCTCCTGTTTGATCTGTCGCGAGGCGTTGGCGATGTCGACCGTTCCGTTGATCAAAGCCGCGATGCCCGTCCCTGAACCACCTCCGGTAACAGAGATGCGTACTTCGGGATGATCGGGTTGGTAGGCCTCTGCCCAAGCAAGCGCCAAATTGACCATCGTGTCGGACCCCTTGTTTTCGATGGTTTGCGCCTCAGAGGGAGAGGTTCCGTTGTTGGGGGTGGTTTTTCCGCAGGATACAAGAAGAAGGAAAACCAAAGTGAGATTGATTCTAAGGATATTCCGCACGAGAAAAAGTCTTGATTTCATCATGAGCGCTGTGATTATAGAGGCAGCGGGAATTCGCGACAAGATCAGGTACCAGTTGGTGTACAATGATCCCGCTGATGGAAGAGAACGGTTCCAAATTCATCGTACGCAACTTGGACTTCTACTACGGCCGCAATCGGGCGCTCAGCGATATTTCGATCGATATACGCCAGCGCGAGATCACCGCGTTGATCGGCCCTTCAGGTTGCGGGAAGTCGACCTTCCTGCGCTGCCTGAACCGCATGAACGATCCCATTCCCGATACTCGCATTGAAGGGCAGATTCTGCTTGACAACGAGGACATCTACGCTCCCTCGGTGGACGTCGTCGATCTACGGCGGCGCGTGGGCATGGTGTTTCAGAAGCCCAATCCCTTCCCACAATCCGTGTACGACAATGTCGCCTTCGGGCCCAGGGTGTTGGGCCTGTTGGATGGCGATGCTAATCTGGATGACATCGTGGAGCAGTCGTTGAGACGGGCTGTGCTTTGGGACGAGGTCGCCGACGATCTGCGGGATAGCGCACTCAGTTTATCTCTAGGGCAACAACAGCGGCTTTGTATTGCACGCGTTCTGGCCGTCGAACCGGAAGTCATCCTGATGGACGAACCTTGTTCAGCCCTGGATCCGATCGCTACGTTGCGTATCGAAGATTTGATGCGGCAATTGAGAGAACTCTATACGATCGTGATCGTCACGCACAACATGCAGCAGGCGGCCCGCGTTTCAGACCGTACCGGCTTGTTCTGGTTGGGGGAGCTGATCGAGTTTGGAGTAACCGGCAGTCTCTTCACCCGGCCCAAGAAGGCGCGCACCGAAGACTATATTACAGGACGCATGGGGTGAAAGCGAAGAAAAGGATGCCAGCATGAGTGAAGGATTGAGAGCGGCTTACGATCACGAGTATGCTCGTGTACAGGATCAAATCCTACGACTGGGGTCGTTGGTCGAGGAGGCGATCAGGCGCGCTTTGGAATGCCTGCAGAAGCGGGATCGCTCCCTGGCACAAGCCGTGATTGACGATGATCAGGCGGTGAACGAGCTTCGCTTCGAGATCGAAGAAGAATGCCTTGCGCTGATTGCGACTCAGCAGCCGATCGCAAGCGATCTGCGAGCCGTGGTTGCCGCCATGAACATCATCGTGGAAATCGAGCGCATGGGAGATTATGCAACCGGCATTGCCAAGACGGTGATCCTGATGGGAGACGAGCCGCTGCTCAAACCCTTAATCGACATTCCCAAGATGACCAGGCTGGCGCGCGACATGCTGCGCACATGCCTGAAGGCATTCATCGATGGGGATGTTGAATCGGCACGCGGTGTGGCCGCGCAGGACGACGAGATGGACAGACTCTACAGGGCCGTCTTCGACGAGCTGGTCGAGATCATGGCGCACAAACCGGCTTCCGTCTCACGCGCTACCTACCTGCTCTGGTGCGCGCACAACCTGGAGCGAATCGGCGATCGAGTGACCAACATCGCCGAACGAGTGGTCTTCATGAGCACTGGCGACATGAAGGAGTTGAACCTCTAGAGATACCCCGGAAGTGCGGATTGGGGTATAATCGGGTCGGAAAATTGAGTGCAAACCTTCGGGGCAAGGTGAGGGCTTGAAAGCCCAATTCCTGATCGGCGGTACAGCCCGCTAGCGCAGAAGCGCATGATCCGGTGGAATTCCGGAGCCGACGGTAAAGTCCGGATGGGAGAAGGTGAGCAGTTTGACGCCTGTTTGGCGTCGGGCTTGCTGGGAATGCCCCGAAGACGATCCGTCTTCGGGTTTTGGTTTGTGGTGGAGAAGCATTTCCGTTCCCGCGTCTATGCCCCGGAGGTGGATCTTCCGGGGCATTGTTGTAAAGGATGAAGCAACGAAGATGACGGAGCCGACGACAAGCAACCAGGCTGGACCATCCAGGAGAAGCAAGCGCTGGAGGCAGTGGGTGGGGACGATCCTGTTCACGATCATCTTCTTCCCTCTGGTTTGGGAAGCGATTTCTCGCTGGAGCGGCTTACCGGCTTTCATCCTACCTTCGCCTCTGGAGGTGTGGGCTCGCTTCTTGAGAGCGCTGGCAGATGGCAGCCTGCTGAGGCACGCGAGTGTCACGTTGCTTGAAGTCCTCGGAGGGCTTGCCATCGGATTGTCAACGGCTACAGTCCTGGGCTACTTGCTCGCGAAATCCCGCACGCTCGAACGCCTGCTGGCTCCCTATATCGTGGCTTCGCAATCCATCCCGGTGGTGGCAATCGCGCCGCTGCTGGTGATCTGGTTCGGACCTGGTCGGCTTTCCAAGGTACTCATCTCCAGCCTGATTGTGTTCTTCCCTGTTCTGATCAACACCATTGTGGGCGTGCGTTCCGTGCCTGCGGAATTGCACGATCTCATGCGTTCGTTGCGCGCAACCCGCTGGCAGACCTTTGTCAAGCTGGAGGTGCCTGCAGCGCTGCCGGTTTTATTGGGTGGATTGAAGGTGGGAGCCACCTTGTCGGTGATAGGAGCCGTCGTCGGTGAATTCGTGGGTTCTGAGAAGGGGCTTGGTTTCTTGATCAGCCTGGCACGCGGTCTTTACGACACACCGCTTTCGTACGTGGTCGTATTCTCCCTGGTGGCCATGGCACTCACACTCTATGGCCTGGTTTCACTCCTGGAACACCGTCTCCTGGCATGGCAGGGGATTGAAAACAATCGATAAGGAGATCATCCAACATGCTTCAACGAATTGGCTTTGTAATGCTCGTCCTACTTCTCACACTCGGTGCCTGCTCTCCTGCACCTCCATCGCCTGAAACCCTGGTCGATGTTCGCCTGACCATGGGTTACCGGCCCGATGTTCAATTTGCCCCGCTCTACGTGGCAACGGCTAATTCACACTACACCGATGCAGGCTTGGCGGTGGAATTCGTTCATCTTCCGGAGACCGAAGCAGTGCAGCTGGTTGGCGCCAATGAGATCCAATTTGCCATCGTATCCGGGGAACAGGTCCTATTGGCCCGGAGCCAGGGGCTTCCCATCGTGTACGTGATGGCCTGGTGGCAGGACAATCCCATCGGCGTGGCTTCCCCCGCGGATGGAGATATCCGGAGCCCCGAGGATCTGGTCGGGAAGAAGATCGGCTTCCCCGGCCAATATGCGGCTTCCTACATCGGTCTTCGAGCGTTGCTGCAGGCAGCCGGCATCGCCGAGGATGATATCATCCTCGATCCTATCGGCTACACACAGGTCGAATCCCTGATCGCCGGCAGGGAGGATGCGGTGGTCATCTATGCCAACAACGAGCCCGTGCAGTTGGCGGCGCTGGGGTTGGACGTGAATGTACTGCGCGTGGCCGACTACATCCAACTTCCCGGCAACGGTTTGATCACCAATGAAACCACCCTGCGGGACCATCCGGAGTTGGTAAGCGCTATGGTGGAAGCCACGCTTGATGGCCTTCGCGACACCATCGCCGATCCCGAGGCAGCTTTCGACATCTGTGGAAGCTTTGTGGAGACGTTGGCGGAGGCCGATCAGGAAGTGCAACGCCAAGTACTGGCGGAAAGCATCAAGTTTTGGGTCGCGGATCGCTTGGGGTATTCCGAACCAGAAGCTTGGGACAACATCCATTCCGTGCTCCTGGAAATGGAGCTTCTCGAAACGGCTTTGGACACCGGCGCAGCTTTCAGCAACGAGTTCATACCCTGAAGATGAACGCATCCGAACCGGCGTTGGTCACACGCAATCTGAGCATGGTCTATCCTAATGGGGATGGAAGTTTGCACGCGCTGCACCAGGTCGATCTGCAGGTGCAGCCGCAGGAGTTTGTGTGTGTGGTTGGCCCCTCCGGCTGTGGTAAAACAACGCTTTTGCATCTGCTGGCGGGGTTGCTCACGCCCAGCTCCGGCGAGGTGCTCTTCGAGGGCAAACCCTTGCGCGGTCCGCGCCGGCACATCGGCTTCGTCTTCCAACAGACGAGTTTAATGCCTTGGCGCTCGGTGGTGGAGAACATCTCCCTGCCGCTCGAACTGCAGGGTGTTGCGGAAGACGAGCGACGGCATCGAGCAATGGAATTGATCGAGTTGGTCGGGTTGGCCGGTTTTGAGAACACCCACCCGCACAATCTGTCCGGAGGCATGGCTCAGCGGGTGGCCATCGCCCGGGCCTTGGTGCATGAACCGAACATCCTACTGCTGGACGAGCCCTTCGGCGCTCTGGATGCGCTCACGCGCGAGCGCATGGCGAGTGAACTGCTGCGGATCTGGTCGGCTCGAACGGTGACTGTCGTGATGGTCACCCATTCGATCAGCGAAGCCCTACTGCTCTCCGATCGCCTGTTGGTTCTCAGCGAGCGACCGGGAAGGGTGCGTCTGGACCTTCCCGTTCCGCTGTCCCGCCCCCGACTGTTGGAGATGACCTATACGCCGCGCTTCGGTGAGCTGGCGCAGGAGGTTCGTGCAGCGATCGGATAGGATCGAACAGGGATTTCTTCCGAGTTTCGCCAAGCATAGCCCCATGGATTCTTCCATGGGGCTGCTTTGCGAGTAGTTTCCTCGCGAGTTTTCTTCCCACGTTTGTGCTCGGACTCGAAGGCCGGCAATTCGATGCCGGGCGGCGTTTCAAGAGAGAAACCAGATGGAGCCGAACAACGACAAGGGACCGTTCTCCATGAACGGTCCCTCGATGGTTGATTGGTTCGAACATGGATCCGATGTGATGTGGATCAGGCTTTATCCTACTTTGCTTGTCGGCGTCTGCGGATCAGAAACACTGTCAGCCAGATCACGAAACCGATGATCAGGGCAAGAGGCAGGATGTAGATGGCGATCCAGATCAGGGAGCGGACCAGGAATTGTGCCGTAGCGATCAGGGCTTCGACGGCCTTGTTGAATGTACCCTCGAGCTGCCAGCGTTCGACCTCGATCGGCTGCGTGGCGACGTCCGGGATCAACTCGATGCTGATGGAGGATGTATCCGCAGATTGTTCCAGGTACTGCAATCGTCCCTTGATGACCTCGATCTCACTGCGAATGCGCGTCAACTCCGCGAACACGTCGAGTACGTCCTCCGTCTCGGTTGCGCCTTCCATGATGTCCAGCAGTTGTTCTTCAGCGGCTTCCAAATTGCGCAGGCGGGATTCGTTGTCGATGTACTCCTGGGTGATATCTTGGCCGTAGATGTTTCGATTGCGAACTTCGACTGCATCGCCTTCGAGAATCTCCAGCGCATCGTCGAGTTTCTCAGAGGGGATGCGGATGGTGATGCTGGCTGAGTGGGCTCGGGTCTCAGTTTCACCGTATGTGGTCACGTAGACATTGGAAGAAACGACATAGCCCTCCATGTCCTGGGCCATCTGTGTGATCTCGTCGACGGATTGAGCTGGATCCGTGACCACCAGGGTCAGATTGGCATTGCGCGTGACCATGCGTTCCACAGGAGTCTCAGCGTAGAAACCAGGGGATGTATCGTAACCTTCTCCCCTATCGAAAGCCGCCATCTCAATCGGAGCCTCGGCCTGGGGCATCTCTACGCCCCCGATTTCGGGCAGAAAGGAATCGCTTGATGTTGAGGATCGGGCGGCACCGCAAGCTACTGACGAAACGACGACCAGCAATGCAAGAGTTGCGATAATGCTTTTCTTCATGGGGATCTCCTCCGCTTTGATCTCGTTATATGCTCGCTAGATTGACGATTTGGAGATCGACGAGGTTCCCCTACCAACCTTCGTTCAAGCGCGTTGCCTGCCGGAGGGGAAGGCCTGCCTCGAGCATGAGTTCCTGAACATGTTGAATATCGTAGGGGACGCGGCGGCTCTCCCAGACCATGGCATCAAGGTCCAGGATTGCATAGGCAGCGCGTGAATCCGAATCTCGAGGTTGTCCAACAGAACCTGGGTTTAAGATCATGCGGGGATTGAGATTGATCGACTGATTGGCGCGCAGGGTGATGGGAATGGAGGAATTCTCTTCGTTGTACTGATGAAAGATTAGCGGGAAATGTGAATGCCCGACCAAACAGTAATCCGTGGAAAAGGCTGCAAAATTCCGATCGGCAGTGAGTGGATTCAAGATGTATTCCCAAACCGGCTGGAGAGGGCTTCCATGGACCAGGGTGAAGTCCCCTATCGAAGCGCTTGTTGGAAGGGAACTGAGAAAGCCGATGGACGCCTCATTGAGAGCCCGGCGCGTCCAGTCCACGATGGAGCGGGCTTCACTATTGAAACATGAGAGAGGAAGCAGGTCCACGGCTGCGTGATCGTGGTTACCGCTGAGGCAGATCAGCTCCGGTAGTTGACGTACACGCTGAACGCACTTGTTGGGATTGGGTCCGTAGCCTACTAAATCGCCCAAACACCATACCGCGTCGAAGTCAGGTGCGTCCTCCAATACGGCTTCGAGCGCCTGTTCGTTTGCATGAATGTCCGAGATGACGAGTACTCGCATCGATAGGATAGTAGCACGGATGGAGTGGGATGGGTAGTGCTTGTGGGGCTACGAGCGCTAACGTATAATCCTGCGCAACCCATGCCCATTTTGGATGATCGGAGTCTCGAATTCCTCAGCCACAGCCCGGAACAAACACGCCGCTTGGGAGTTCGTTTGGGCGAGCTCCTGAAATCGAATGACGTGATCTGTTTGGCGGGTGACCTGGGATCAGGGAAGACTACGCTGGCTCAGGGGATCGCACGCGGCTGGGGCGCCCTCGATCCTGTAACCAGTCCGACGTTTGTTCTTGTCAATGAGTATCGCCGAGCCGACGGGGCGGCCCTCTACCATGTGGATGCTTTCCGTCTTCAGAACGCGGCGGAGGCGGAGGCGGCTGCGCTGCGGGAAATGCTGGAAGATCGAGGCCCCGTGCTTGTGGAATGGCCCGAACGCATCCAGACCGTGATTCCAGAGGAATGCATTTGGATCACGTTGACCTGGGTGGAGGAATTTCGACGCGGCCTGCGCATGGAAGCCTGTGGCCCTCGCTATGAGCGGTTGCTGCGAACATTCCGCAAGGTGGCCTTCGGAGGCTGATCGTGCTCCTCTCTGTGGATACGTCCACCAACACGACCGGCATCGCGCTGCATGATGGCAAGCGTGTGCTCTGTGAAATCGTATGGCGCAATCAAGCCCGGCACACAGTGGAGCTTGCACCAGAGGTGGCGTTGATGCTGCGTCGTAACCAGCTCAAGGCGGTGGATTTGACCGTGTTGGCAGTCGCCACGGGGCCGGGTTCTTATACCGGACTGCGCATCGGCATGGCTTTGGCGAAGGGTTTAGCGTTGGCGCACAGCTTGCCGCTGGTCGGCATCCCGACGCTGGACATCCTCGCCTACGCTCAACCTTCCCTACAGATGCCGATGCTGGCTGTCATCCAGGCGGGGCGCAAGCGGCTTGCCGGCGGATGGTACGAGTGGCAGCGCGGCGCTTGGCGGCGGAAGGGTTCGGAAGCGACCTTCACCTTGCAGGAGATGCTGGAGCGCTTGGAAGATCCGACTTACGTCTGTGGGGAATTGACGGCTGAACAACGGGATGTCCTGGAGGAATACAAGGCGGTTCACTTGGCGCCGCCTGCGCTGTGTGTTCGCCGGCCAGCGGTGTTGGCAGACATGGCTTGGGAGCGGGTGCGTTCCGGAAAGCTCAAAGAACCGGCTTCCGTGGTTCCTACCTATCTGGGGGCTTTGAGCGGGAAGCCAGTGTGAGCGAATGGAAGTCGGATGTGGTCATCCGCAGGATGACCTTAGACGATTTGTCTGCGGTGATGCGCATCGATGGCTTGTCCCTTCCCACGCCATGGTCGGAACGCAACTTCCGCTATGAACTCATCGATAACCCGGCCTCGCAATTGATCGTGGCCGAGCGTTCCGGGGATGACGCGCAAATCCTGGGCTTCATCGGTTTCTGGATGCTGCTGGACGAAGCCCACATCAGCACGATTGCCGTGGATCCCGATCATCGTCGCCGCGGAATCGGGGAATTGCTTCTCCGTGGAGCCATGCAAATGGCGGTTCCACTGGGCGCAAACATGATGACTCTGGAAGTGCGTCAATCCAATTCCAGCGCCATCAGCCTGTATGCTAAGCATGGTTTTCAGGTTGTGGGGCTGCGCAGGCAGTATTATCGTGACAACCAAGAGGACGCGATCCTGATGACCTTGACGAACCTGCGGGAGAAGATGACTGCGATGGATGGAGGAGGCGCGTGAATCGGGAGCAAGTTTTAAAGGAGATCGAGGCTGAGGTGGCCGAGTGCACGGATTGCATCCTGCACATGTCTCGAAAGTTGGCGGTTCCGGGAGAAGGTCCAGCCGATGCAGAGATCATGTTCATCGGTGAAGGCCCCGGCTTTCACGAGAACGAACAAGGCCGGCCTTTTGTGGGCGCGGCGGGACACCTGCTGGATACATTGCTGGAAAGTGCAAACTTGAAGCGCGACCAGGTGTTCATCTGCAACGTGGTCAAATGCCGACCTCCCGGCAATCGCGATCCCCAAGTGGAAGAGATCGAAGCCTGCGCCAAGTATCTTAACCGGCAGATCCGTGTCATCAATCCCAAAGTGATCGTCACGCTGGGAAGGTTCTCGATGGCGCGCTATTTTCCCAAGGCGCGCATCAGTGCCATCCACGGGCAGGCCCAGATGAAGGAAGGCCGTTTGGTGGTGCCCTTCTACCATCCGGCAGCCGCACTGCATCAACCCAAACTGCGCGCCGCTGTGGAGCAGGACTTCGCGGCCCTGGTTCCCCTGCTCGAGCGAGCCAAGGAGATCCATCCGCCGGATGCGGAAACTCCTCCGGAGCCTGAGCAACTGAATCTATTCTAGGAAGGACGAATCCATCCCAGCGCAGACGCGCTCCTCAGGGGCGCGTTTTCCGTTTCACGCAACACGGATGTTCTCTTCCTGCCAATGGATAAAATCGGTGCAGGAGAAGAGCTACTTGCATCAAGGGCGGCCGATTGGGTCAATCGCCTCCCTTTTGGTTATTAGGGGCCATTGTGATTAGGCTCTATGGCTGTGGGAGTGATGGGTGAGGGTGTTTTCGTGGGTGTGGGGGTGTTGGTTGCGGTGGGCTCGGGCGTGAAAGTCTGAGTCGGCGTGTATGGAGTAAAGAAGGGGGGCAGAGGTGTGGGTGTTCGAGTCACGTAGGCCGGGATGGGTGTTCCGGTGGGCGAGGGCACGAAGGTGACGGGGAGGCGCGAGGGTGTCAGGCTGGGGATCGTTGTCGGCGGAACCAAGGGCGGCGCCCGGCGAATGGTTTGAATGCCCAAGCAATAGCACGGGAGCGTTGCCAAGGTGATGGAGATCAGGATTATATGCAATCGGCGTATTCGCCGCGGTGGGTTGGTGTGGGTCATCATCCTCAAGTTTCGATCATATCAGCAATACAGGAGGGCAGCAAGCGCCAGCAGGATTTCCCCCGCGTAGGACTCAAAGTACATTGAAGACGGGCTTTCCTTCCAATGCGACTGCCCTTAGAATATGCGTGGAAGCACACTCGGCTTCCAGGAAGAAGGAATTTCAATCGGGGCTAATGAGAATTGCCGTTAGCCGAGGTTTTCCCTTGACCACCTTTGAGGACTCCATCTCTCGATTAGGCCAAACCGCAAAAACCATTCGCTCCCGGGTACAAGAATACGAGACCAGGATTGCGGATGGGGAATTATCGTTGCCCGAAGACGTTTTGGACGAGTTGCAGCAGCTGTGGGCTACGGTTATCGTTTTGCAGGAATCTGCCCAGGAAGTGGAAGAGGAGCGCCGGAATTCTCAGGCTTTGGCTGAGATCGGACAGGTCGTCAATTCTTCCCTGAATTTAACTACGGTCCTCAATGAAGTTATGGACATGCTCATCCAGTTGACGGGCGCACAACGCGCCTTTCTCATGCAGCGCGGTGGGAATGGGGAGATGCAGATCGAGGTGGCGCGCGATTGGGATCGAACCACCATGGAACCGGCTGAATATGCTTTCAGCAGTACGGTGATCGAGCAGGTGCTGGCTTCGGGAGATGCCGTGGTCACGACCAATGCACAGATCGACCCTCGTTTTTCAGGGAAGGAGAGCGTTGTCGCCCACCACCTGCGATCGATCATGTGCGTTCCACTGAAGGTCAAAGGATCTTTGACGGGCGTGATCTATGCCGACAATAAAGTTCGAGAGGGATTGTTCACAGAACAGCACCTCGCCTTAGTTCTGGCCTTTGCGAACCAGGCCGCCGTGGCTTTGGAGAACGCCCGCTTGTTTGCCTCTGTTCGGCAGACGCTGGACGAGGTCACGGAATTGAAGAACTTGATGGAGGATGTGTTTTCCTCCATCGCCAGCGGCGTGATCACAGCAAATCAGCAGGATCAGATCACACTCTGCAATCAAGCCGCCGAGAGGATCTTGGCCATCCCCGAGGATCAATTGCTGGGGCATTCTTTGGAGCAGATCCTGCTATCTCTGGGATCCGATCTCGATCGGAAATTGAAAGAGGTCAAGGATACCGACAAACCTTGCGTGGGGCTCGAGCTGCAATCCGAGTTGGAGAAGCGGGGTTCGATCGATCTTCGCTTGAACCTGACTCCATTGAAGACGACCGAGGGAGAAACGCGAGGCGTAGCCCTGGTGCTGGACGATCTCACAGAGCAGCGGCATCTGGAAGGGCAGCGCAGACTTTTCGAGCGCATGGTCTCCCCCGCGGTGATCGATCAACTCGATCCCGACAGCCTCCAGTTGGGCGGCCATATCGCCGACATCACGACTTTGTTTGCCGATATCCGTGACTTTACGAAATTCAGCGGTTCCACCAAACCCGAGATGCTCATGAAAGTGCTCAACCGCTACATGGCAGTTGCGGCGCAGTCTGTGCTCAATGAAGAGGGAACGATCGATAAGTTCGATGGCGATGCCATCATGGCTTGGTTCAATGCTCCCATTCCGCAACCCGATCACACCCTGCGTGCCGCACGAGCCGCCTTATCGCTCATCCAGGCCGTATCCGATGTCCATAAGGATATGCCCGAGGCTTTTCATCTGTCGTTCCGCGTGGGCATCCATATCGGTGAAGCGCTCCTGGGCTTGGTGGGAACGGAGCAGCGCCTGGACTACACAGCCATCGGCGACAGCGTCAACATCGCCAAGCGCCTTCAGGAACACGCCTCTGAGGGGCAGATCCTGATCAGCAAGGCTGTTAGGGACCGTATCAAAGATAACATCCAAACCAAACCGGTTTCACCGATCCCTGTGGAAGGAAAGGAGAAGCCGGTGGAGGTTTTCGAGCTGATTGGATTGCGTTAGCGCAGTTGATCAGTGTAAGCGAAGAGCGAGGGCGTACCCCCGGTGTGCCAGAAAAGCACACGTTCGCCCGAATCTATTTCCCCTTTCTGGATCATGTCCATCAATCCCCCAGCGGCGCGTCCGGTGTAGACCGGATCGAGGAGAAGGCCTTCTTGACTCGCCCAGAGGTGAATGGCATTGCGCTCCAAATTGCCAACGACGCCGTAGCCACCCCCCAGATAGGCATCCTTGACCTCGATCTGTGACGGAGCCAGGTTGAGATCCTCGCCCAGCAGACTTGCGGTCTCGTTGGCCAATGTAGCAACCGTTTCGCAAAGAGACGCTGCGGGTTTATCGACACTGATGCCTGTGATGCGACCCGGAAAAGCATGCATGCGAGCGCCGACCACCATGCCCGCCTGAGTGCCGCCGGAGGAACTGGCGAAGGCGATGCGGTCCACAGGCACATCCTGCTCCATCAATTCTCCGATGGCGGCTGCATAGGCAGCCGCTCCAACGGGGCTTGAACCGCCGTAGGGCACCATGTACGGCTGACGACCATCCTGCTGGGCTTGCTTGAAGGTCTCCTGGAAGACCTGTCCAACCTCCCGATCACCAGACCACACGATCTCCGCGCCCAGCAGATTGTCGAGGAGCACATTGCCTGTGGTTTGACTTGGCGGGTGACCAGCCAGGACGAGGATGCACGCAAAACCTTGCTTGGCGGCGGCGCCGGCCGTCTGGCGGCAATGGTTGGATTGAGCGGCGCCGGTCGTGATCAAGGTTTGAGCGCCGAGTGTTTGGGCCTCGGCAAGCAGGAATTCGAGCTTTCGAACCTTGTTGCCACCGAGTGCCAATCCAGTCTGGTCGTCCCGCTTGATGCTGAGTTCAACGCCGAGCATAGCGGAAAGCCTGGGCAGCGGTTCGATGGGAGTGGGTAGGTGGGCCAATCGCAAACGGGAAAGAGATGCTTTGTTCATGATTTTTTCCTTCCATGAACCTGGAAATACACCATGCCGGATTGCAAGCCGCATCGTGACTCAGTTGAGCGATTGGCGTGTCTGCACTCGTCCACGCATTCTCAACAATGCCAGCAAGGATGGGAGGGCGGTGGAATATCCCCAATAGAGCATGGGATGAGAGCTGAAATCCCAGGCCCCGAGCATGCGCATCAATTGGGCGCTGAAACCAAGTTTGAAGCGGTAGACGCCCCACATGCGGTCTTCAGGATCAGGGCTGTCGGGAGCGCCCCAGAAATCGTACGTGCTGCAGCCCATGGCTTTCGCCCAGCGAATGGCTTCCCACTGGAGAAGATGATTCGGCATCTTCTCGCGATGGGCGTTTCGGGACATGCCATAGATGTACCAGGCGGTATTGCCGAAGCGGTAGGCGATCAATGCTGCAACAGTCTCTCCATCAACTTCGGCCAGAAAGGGCTGTGCCAGATCTGCCTGGACGAAGCTTCGCCACACGTCTTCATAATAGCTCGGCTTGCGGATCACGAAACCGTCACGCATCGACGTTTCGGCATACATGCGATAGATGAGATCGAGATCCTGTAAATCCCCATGACGGATGCTGACTCCACGCCGAGCGGCTAAACGGATGTTGTAGCGCGTCTTCTGCTTCATGCCAGCCAGGATTTCATCCTCGGCAGGATCGAGATCCAGCGTCATCGTGTTGGCGAATTGGATCTGCTGTTGGGCATAGCGCCAACCCCTGTCAACAAGGTCCTTTACCACTACTGTACCGAGAGGAAGATCTTCAGCTGCAGGCTCTCCGGGAAAGCCGAAACCCAAGGGAAGATTGGGATCGATCTTGACGAGCATGGCGCCGCGGCGAGCGGCAAGGGATTGCAGATCGTCGAGCACGGCCTGGCGCAGTTCACCATCGTTCCAATCCAGGACCGGTCCTTTCGGACAGTAGAAGACCGACAGACGAAGGCCGGGAAGCGGGAACACCCGCTGTAACACCTGCGCAGCTGCGCAGGCATCACCGGAGGATCGACGCCAAATGAGATGTTCCGCCTTCCAGCCGTACTTTTCTTTCAATTCCCCCCACTGCCAGGATTGGAGCAAGTGCGAATGGGGAAGGGAGGAAACGAGGGCGTTCCATGCTTGGGGGTCATGAACCGTAGAGGATTTAAACTGCATGGCTTCAATCCCCCTGCCTGGCAGTCCACATGCGGTAGAGCGTGTATAGGATCCTGTTGAAAGGTCGATCCCAGGCGCCAGCGCTGCGTACGAGACGGCCTCCGAAGCCGCGCTTGAATCGATACACGCCCCACAATCCATCGTTTCGTTTTATGAATTGATCCTCGAGGATGTCTCGCTCGAAATCGGGCACGCCCCAGAGATCGTAGGACGTGCAGCCCGCCTGACGGGCCCAGCGGATGGCTTCCCACTGCAGCAGGTAGGTGGGCATGCGGTTGCGTTCGTGTGTGGTGGATGCGCCGTAGAAGTAGAAAGCGCGTTCACCATGCGCGAACACCATGAGCGCTGCCAGGGGGCGGTCGTCGAACTCCGCCACCAGGAGTTCGCAGGCGCCCTTGGTGTGGAACAGGGAATGTGCCTTCTCGTAGTAGGAGGGCACGTGGGAACCGAAGCGTTCTCGCTCGGCTGTATCGAGCATCATTTGACCGAAGGTTTCTAAATCCTGCCACGGGCGTACGGTTACGCCCTTGCGTCCGGCCAGGCGGATGTTGTAGCGTGTCTTCTGATGCATGCGTGCCAGGATTTCGTCTTCGGAGCCACGCAGATCGATGATCAAGGTGCGGCGCGGTTGGATGGTGTGTGGGCTGGGATGGAAGCCATGCGCGATGAGCTTCTCGGAGAGCGCATCGTCTTCGATCGCGTCGGGCTCGATCTTGAGGGCAAAAGCCTTTCGTTTGCGGCAGAGCTCGTCGAGCGCGGGAAGCAGCTCCAGGAAATCCATTCCGAAGGATGCCTTGGGAACGTAGGCCAACGCGAGGCCAAATGGAAACCGTCGCACGAGCACTTGCACGATGTGCTCCTGCTTCTGAATCCGGTCCACGGACCAGCCGAATGCAGCTTTGAGATCGCCCCATGCCGGGGTCTGTAGGAGATGCATGTCAGCCCAGCCATTCGATGTCGTTTGGCCAGTGATGTTGAAAGGTTTGGGCCTCACGCCGCGCATTATACCATCGCGACCTCAGAAACATCTTGCTCTGGAGACAGCGTGATACGACGGCTGAGCGTTTCTTCGCGTTTCCTTTGGGAGTGTGTGAGGTTTTGGTAATTACGTTTTGACGCTCGATGATCTACGTGATAGACTTCACCGAGCGCGTTTCAAAACCCTCTCATATCCCAGATCCAGGGTCTCAGCCTCGGATTGGATGTTCTTTAGGGATGGATTCATGCACGATCAATGGACTTTTATAGCTTTCTTTCTTCCCGTTGGGTTCCTCGCAGCCGCAGTGGCCATCATCGCGGGACGGTTGTTGGGGCCGCGCAAACCCAATCCGATCAAACAATCGACTTATGAGTGTGGCATCGAGACCGTTGGCGAGGCTTGGGTTCAATTCAGAATCCAGTACTACATCTTCGCATTGATCTTCGTGATCTTTGATGTGGAAGCCGTGTTTCTTTTCCCTTGGGCCGTAGCCTACAACAAACTACAACTCTACATGGTATTGGAGGGAGTGCTCTTCATCCTGATCTTGGCTGTTGGGCTCTTCTATGCTTGGCGCAAGGGTGCTCTCGAATGGTCCTAACCGAATAGCGCTGGGGCAGGTGGATGACGGCAACATGCCGCCATTCATTTGTTTCCTTGCGCATCTTGGATAACTCGCATGGATTTCAACTTCTGGGATCCCTTTACCTGGATCGGAGAATGGCTCCTGAACCTCTTGGTGGGTTGGGGCCTGGCTGAAACGATCGCCCTCACGCTGCTGCGATTCGCTGGGGCGGTGGTACTTGCCCTGGTCCTTCTGCTGATCGGCGGCGTGCTCTTCACGTGGCTGGACCGAAAGCTCTCGGCCCGCATCCAGGATCGCCTTGGTCCCAACCGAGTGGGTCCCTTCGGCCTGTTTCAAGGCATCGCCGATACATTGAAACTGCTGACCAAGGAAGACATCATCCCCGCCGGCGCGGACAAGATCGTCTTCAATCTCGCCCCGCTGCTGGTGACGATGTCCGTGGTTGGGATCTGGGCTGTGGTGCCCTTCGCGCCTACTTTGATCGGCACGGATCTCAACGTGGGTCTGCTGTACATCATCTCCGTGGGCTCGATTGGCACGCTGGGCATCATGATGGCCGGCTGGGCATCCAACAACAAATTTGCGCTTCTTGGCGCTTTCCGCACCGTGGCTCAGATGGTGGCCTACGAGGTTCCGATGGTGGTGGTTCTGCTCGTGCCCACCATGTTCACGGGGTCGATGAGCGTGCATGCGATCGTTGAGGGGCAATCGTCCCTGTGGTATGTGGCGCTTGCCCCTGTCGCGGCTTTGATCTTCCTGACCACCTCGATCGCCGAACTTGGACGCGCACCGTTCGATCTCCTGGAGGCCGAATCAGAACTCGTAGCGGGTTTCAATACGGAATACACGGGCATCAAGTGGGGCATGTTCTTCGCCTCCGAATTTCTTCACGGGCTGACGATCTCGGCTCTGACAGCCGCCATCTTTCTGGGAGGCTGGCAGGGACCCGGAGCAGAAGCGCGCCCGCTGCTGGGTTTTGTGTATTTCATGATCAAGACCATGGTCGTGTACTTCGGGGTCACCTTGCTGCGGTTCTCGATGCCGCGTGTGCGCATTGATCAATTGCTGGATTTGAATTGGAAGTTCCTCACCCCGCTGGCGCTGGCTGCGGTATGTGTGACCGCAGTGGCTGAGAAATTGGCGCTTGCAACGAACTGGAGCCGTCTTGGCGTGCATATTATCGCCAACGTGGGGCTGCTGATCCTGACGCTTGGAGCGCTTTGGGTGCGTGCTCGCATGGTTCGGCGGCGGTTCGAGACCGAGCAGATGCGTTTGGCTGCTCGATCCGAGAGTGCAGCGGACTGAAATCTTGGGGATGAGATTGCATTGACATGACCATTGCTCAGATCGTATTTCTTGTCATCTCGGCAACAACCCTTGTGGCCTCCATCCTGGTGGTTACCAGCCGCAAGATGGTCCACGCTGCGCTGTGGTTGGTGCTTTCATTGGGCGGGGTGGCGGTGTTGTTTGTGCTGCTCCAAGCCAGCTTCCTGGCGGTTGTGCAGGTTGTGATCTACATCGGTGCCATCGCCATCCTGATCATCTTCGCCGTGATGCTCACGCGTCGCATGATGTACGACACCGGCTCCCCGATCAATCGTTATTGGTGGGCGGGAGCCTTGGCGGCGGTACTGCTCTTTGCAGGATTGGTCGTCATGTTGGGTCAAATCCCGTCTATCACCACACAGGCAAGTGCGCTTCCGATCCCCGAAGGCGAATTGCTCAGCCTGTTAGGGACAGCGCTGGTGGACGTGAACGGTTATATGCTGCCCTTTGAAGTGGCCTCCGTACTCTTGCTGGCCGCTTTGATCGGTTCGCTGGTCGTTGCCCGGCCGATGGAGCGAAAGACCGAGGAAGGGGACAAGCGATGATCCCGTTATCGTGGTACCTGATCGTGGCCGCGGCCATGTTCTGCATCGGCATCTACGGTGTGCTGGCGCGCAAAAACGCCGTTGGCATTCTCATGGGGATCGAGTTGATGCTCGCCGCCGTGATCCTGAACCTGGTGGCTTTCTGGCGTTATCTGACCCCGGCGCGGATCAGTGGGCAGGCGTTTGCGGTGATCGTCTTTGCCGTTGCAGCTTCCGAAGCCGCGGTCGGTTTGGCTTTGATCATCTCGATCTATCGTCGGCGCTCCACAGTCGTGGCTGACGAAATCGACATACTGAAGTGGTAGGCGCAAGATGATAGGACCCGAACTGTTGGCCTTCCTCGTTCCTCTGCCGCCTTTGTTGGCCTTCTTCGTGATCGTGTTGTTGACGAATCGCAAGAACCGCCTCAGCCATCGTCTTGCCGTGGGTGCGATGGTCATCTCATGGGCGATGGCGATGACGATCTTCGGTCTGGCGGTGAGCCGAGGCGATCTCGGGCATCATCCGATTGCGGCCTCCGTTGCCTGGCTTCCCATGGGGGAGGGTGTGCTCAATCTGGGCATTCTGATCGACCCCCTCAATGCGATCACGCTCTTCTTCGTCGCCTGGACATGCCTGGCGATCTTCCTCTACAGTGTCGGCTATCACAATTTTGGCAAGCCGCGCGATCCACAAGATCGCGCCGGGCTGCCTCCCAAGGCGGGCGGGATCGAACCCATGTACGCCCGCTTCTTCGCCTTCATATCGCTCTTCGCCTTCGGCATGCTGACGCTATCCGTCTCCGATAATCTGCTGCTGCTCTTCATTGGTTGGGAGATCATGGGTCTGTGCTCGTATCTCCTGATCGGTTTCTGGTACGGCAAGGACTCCGCCAAGCGCGCCATGGTCAAGGCTTTCATCACCACGCGCGTGGGCGATGTGTTCATGCTGCTGGGCATTGCCTATCTCTATGCCGCCACAGGAACCGTCAACTACCGTGAGATCCTTTTCGATGAGCACGTGCTGCAGACGCTGGCGCAGATGCCCTCTGTGATCGGTGGATTATCCGCAGGCGGGTTGATCGGGCTGCTGCTCTTCATCGGAACAGTGGGGAAGTCGGCGCAATGGCCGCTGCACGTCTGGCTGCCGGATGCCATGGAAGGTCCCACGCCGGTTTCAGCCATGATCCATGCAGCCACGATGGTGTCGGCTGGCGTCTATCTCATGGCGCGCTTCTTCCCCCTAGTCACGATTGGATGGCATGAAGGCGGTGCCCTGACGCCCACCATGACCCTCGTGGCGGTCATCGGCGCCTTTACGGCGCTCTTCGCCGCCACGATTGCCGTCGCGCAGAACGACATCAAACGCGTGCTGGCCTATTCGACGATCTCGCAGCTCGGATACATGGTGGCTGCGGTCGGCATCGGTGCTTATGTCGCTGCGGTCTTCCACTTGGTCACGCATGCCTTCTTCAAGGCGCTGCTTTTCTTGAGCTCCGGTTCCGTGATCCATGGCATGGAGCATGGCATTCACGAGACTCATGATCATGTGGATCCCGGAGACATGACGAACATGGGCGGGCTGCGCAGGAAGATGCCGATCACGTTCTGGACCTTCCTGATCGGGGGCCTGGCGCTCTCCGGATTCCCCCTGCTCACGGCCGGCTTCTGGTCCAAGGACGAAATTCTGGCGGATGCCTTTGCCCACGGGCGGATGGTTATCTTTGTGGTTCTGGCGCTGGCTGCGCTGCTGACGGCCTTCTACACCATGCGTCAGATCACGCTGACTTTCCTCGGCAAACCCAGAACCCAGGCTGCCGAACACGCGCATGAATCCGTCTGGACGATGACCTTGCCGCTGGTGGTGCTCTCGGTCTTCGCTGTGGCTGCCGGTTGGGCCGGGATTCCGGATCACTTCCCGGTGATCGGGGGCTTGATTCCGAACTGGGTGCACGGATTCGTGGGGGGCACGCTGCTCGAGCATCCCGAGGCGGTGGCTTTCAGCGCCGTACCTCTGCTGGTGTCCATCAGCGTCGCGCTGGGAGGGCTTCTGCTTGGCTGGCTTGTCTACCGGCGTGTGACTGCCGATGCGAAGGATCCGCTCGCGCGTCTCCTGGGTCCCGTGCATACCCTTTTTAAGAACAAATACTACTTCGATGAATTGTACGACCTGATCTTCATCCGCCCGGCCTACTGGTTGGCAGAGACCGTCTCCTATCGGTGGATCGATCGGGGTTTGATCGACGGCATCCTGCATGCCATCGGGCGCTTTGCACTGCGTGTGGGCGCCTTCCTGCGGAATGTTATCGATCTGCCGGTCATCAACGGTTCGGCCGACATGTTTTCCGAGGGGGTCAAAGGAGCTGGTCGTGGTTTTCGCGTGGTGCAGACGGGACGGGTGCAACAATACCTGATCGTGGGGCTTCTGTTTACGGGTGTCATCCTTTCCTATCTCCTCCTGGCCAATCCCTAGGAGGTTTTCGACCGTACTCGCGGCGGAGAGCTGGTTCATGAACTTCATCCTGGACAACTTGCTATCCCTCATCCTCTGGATCCCCGCGCTGACGGCGATCGTGATCCTCTTGCTGCCCCGAACCAAGGTCAAGCTGATCCGCTGGGTTGCCTTCCTGGGCAGCCTTCTGCCTCTGGCACTTTCCCTCGTGCTCTGGTTCCAATACGACGCCGCGCAGGCAGGTTTTCAATTCATGCAGCGTATGGTGTGGTATGAAGCCGTCAACGCCAGCTACTTCCTCGGTGTGGATGGGATCTCCGTGACCATGGTCCTGCTCACAACCCTGCTGACACCGGCCGCAGTGTTGATCTCCTGGAGCATCAAGGAGAACGTGCGCAGCTACATGGTTCTCTTTATGCTGCTCGAAACCGGTATGCTGGGCGTCTTCATGGCTCTGGACTTGATGCTGTTCTTCGTCTTCTGGGAGGTCGGGCTGGTGCCGATGTATTTCCTGATCAACCAGTGGGGCAGCGGCAATCGAGATTACGCATCGATCAAGTTCCTGATTTACACCATGGCGGGTTCTTTGGGTTTGCTGCTGGCAATTCAGCTGATTGGAGTGGCTTCGGGAACGTTCGACCTGCTGCAGATCATGGAACAATGGCCAGCGTTGTCCGAGCCCCTCACGCTGCTAGGACTTCCCATTTCCCTGTCGATCGAAACCGTCAAGGTGATTGCCTTCTGGGCCTTCGTGATCGCCTTTGCCATCAAGGTCCCGGTGTGGCCTTTCCATACCTGGCTTCCTGATGCGCATACCGAAGCTCCAACAGCAGGTTCGATGATCCTGGCGGGCGTGTTGCTCAAGCTGGGAGCCTATGGATTTCTTCGCCTGGTCCTTCCTCTCTATCCCGAACAGGCGCAGACCTATGCCGGTGTGCTGGGTCTCCTGGCGGTGCTGGCGATCATCATGGGAGCCCTCTCTTCCTGGGGGCAGAAGGATTTCAAGCGCCTGGTGGCGTATTCCTCGGTCAACCACATGGGATTCGTGATCCTGGGTATCGCAGCGTATGCGTACGCGGGGACAACGCTGGCAGCCGATGATGCGGTCATCGCCCTCAACGGCGCGGTGTTGCAGATGTTCAATCACGGCCTATCAGCGGCAGGCATGTTCCTGCTTGTGGGCGTGATCTACGAGCGCACGCATACGCGCGATCTGGATGCCTTCGGAGGGCTGTTCCCCCTGGCGCCCGTGTATGGGGGCATCCTGCTCTTCACATCGATGGCGTCTCTGGGATTGCCGGGGTTGAACGGTTTCGTATCCGAGTTCATGGTTGTGCGAGGCGCGTGGCCCATCTTTACGCTTTACACGGCTTTGGCGATGATCGGTCTGCTGATCACCGGCGCCTACATCGTAAAGGCCATTCGCCTCGTGCTGCACGGCCCCATGAACGAGCGCTGGCAGGGGCAGCATCTGGAGATCAACCGGCGCGAGGTGTTTTCGATTGCACCGCTGATGGTTCTCATGCTTTGGATCGGCGTCTGGCCAGCCTGGATTGTGAAGGTGATCAACCAAACCGTGCTGAGGTGGTTCGGATGATCGATTGGGTCTTTACATGCAGCGGCTTTTTATCGAATAGCGAGTGAGCCATGGATTTTCCCGTCCTGAGCATTATCACCTTCACCCCCATCGTCGCCGGCATGGTGATTCTGTGCCTGCCCGCACACCGCAAGCGTGAGATCCGGATCCTCGCGCTGGTTGCGGCGACGATCGCCTTGCTGCTCTCCGCATGGGCCTACTTCACATTCGGTCAGGCGCAGGGAGATTATCGTTTCGAAGAGCAGTACGCGTGGATCCCCGCGTTGGGGATCTCGTATCATGTCGGTGTGAACGGCATCAGCATGCCCTTGGTGCTGCTCACGGGCATCGTGATCTTCACGGGGGTGCTCATCTCCTGGAACATCGATGACCGGCCGCGTGAATTCTTCGCCTTCCTTTTCGTCCTCGCCACGGGCGTATTCGGCGTGTTCGTGGCGCTGGATCTCTTTCACCTGTTCTTCTTCTACGAGATCGCCGTGTTCCCCATGTTCTTGCTGATCGCCATCTGGGGTTGGAAGGTGACCCGCGAGTATGCGGCCATGAAGCTGACCCTGTACTTGTTCATCGGTTCGGTGATCGCCCTGGTCGGTGCGTTGGCGATGTATTTCATGTCCGGTTTGAACACCTTCGATCTGCTGGCGCTCGAGCAGGCGGGCTTCTCCACCGCCTTCCAACGTTTCTGGTTCCCGTTCGTGTTCTTCGGTTTCGCCGTGTTGGGCGGCATTTTCCCCTTTCACAACTGGTCTCCCGACGGGCACGTTGCCGCTCCTACGGCGGTTTCCATGTTTCACGCCGGCGTGTTGATGAAGCTGGGCGCATTCGCTGCCTTGCGCGTGGGCATCATGCTCCTGCCTGAAGGCGCACAGTTCTGGTCTCCGCTGATCATCATTCTGGCGACGATCAACGTGGTGTACGGAGCGTCGATCGCCATGGTGCAGTCGGATTTCAAGTATGTCATCGGATTCTCTTCGGTGTCCCACATGGGATTGGTGATGCTCGGCTTTGCCACCCTGAACAAGGACGGACTCACGGGAGCGGGGCTGCAGATGTTCTCGCATGGCGTGATGACGGCCCTCTTCTTTGCCGTTGTGGGTATGGTCTATGACCGAGCCCACACGCGAGAGATTCCCAAATTGGGGGGCTTCGCCAAGGTCATGCCCCTGGTGGCAGTAGGTTTTATCGTCGGTGGTTTGGTTTCGATGGGCATGCCCGGGTTTTCGGGCTTCGTGGCAGAATTTCCCATCTTCATGGGATTGTGGCAGAAGCAACCCGTCGCTGCCTTGATCGCCGTGGTCGGCATCGTGATCACGGCGGCTTATGTGATGCGCATTGTGCGGCAGGTGTTCTTCGGCAAGATGCCGGAAGCGTTCGAGGGCAAGGTAGGGGGCGTCACCACGTTCGACAAGATTGCTCTGGTGCTGCTTTCGGGGATCATGATCTCCATCGGGGTCATGCCTTCACTGATGGCGCCCATGGTGGAAACCGGAACCGAGATCATTCTCCGGCTCGTGGGAGGTGTGTAGCGTGCCCATCCTGGAATTCACTCCCTCGATGCTGCTGGCGATCCTCTCGGAGATGGGGCTTCTGGTATTGGCGGGGATCATCCTGCTGGTGGATGCCATCGGGCGGCAGGGAAGCCGCCGCAATCTGGGGTGGCTCACGGCAAGCGGGTTGGCGGCGATCCTGATCGCCATGTTCATCTGGGGCAAGCCGGAAGCTTCCGAAGGATTGGTGCTCGGAGGCATGCTGCGCCACGATTGGCCGGCGTTTACGTTCAAGATCCTGCTGCTCTTCGCGGCCGCGGTGACAGCGCTTCTTTCCACCGGCATGAAGCCGTTCGGGGATCGAGGCGAGTTCTTTGCTCTGCTGGTGGTCACAGTGATGGGGATGAACTTGATGGTCTCGGCAGCCGATCTGATCATGCTCTACCTGGCGATCGAAACCACATCCATCCCGCTCTACGTGCTGGCCGGCTTCTTGAAGGGCGATGATAAATCCACCGAATCGGGGCTGAAGTATTTCCTCTTTGGAGCGATTGCCTCGGCCGTGATGCTCTACGGTTTCAGCTTGATCTACGGCTTCTCGGGTGAAACCAATCTGTACGCGCTTGCAGCGGGAGTTCAAGCGCAGCAGTTATCCCCCTGGTTGATGGGGGGAATGGCTTTGCTGGTGATCGTTGGATTTGGATTCAAGATCTCGGCCGCGCCGTTCCATTTCTGGGCGCCGGACGTGTATGAGGGCGCGCCCACGCCGATCACGGCCTACATCTCGACAGCTTCCAAGGCAGCTGGTTTTGCGGTTCTGGTTCGCGTTATGCTGGCGGTTTTCCCCGCCATCCAGGCCTATTGGGCGGCAATTCTGACAGCCATGGCCGTGGTGACGATGACTTTGGGGAACCTCCTGGCTTTGGCGCAGAAGAACATCAAGCGTCTTCTGGCGTATTCCTCGATTGCCCATGCGGGCTACATCCTGATCGGCGTGGTGGCCGTCAACCCTCCCCCCTTGGGAACGGCCAGCATGCTGCTGTATTTGATCGCCTATGTGGTCACCAACCTGGCCGCATTTGCTGTGGTGGTCCTTTTCGCTCGCTCGACGGGATCCGACGAGATCGAGGATTATGCCGGATTGAGCCGCCGATCGCCTGGACTGGCGCTGAGCTTGCTTGTGGCGTTGCTCTCGCTTGCGGGCATGCCGCCATTTGCGGGTTTTATTGCCAAGGTTTACATCTTTGCCGCTGCGGTGCAAAGTGGATTGATCTGGCTTGCGTTTGTGGGCGTGATCAATGCCATCATCGGCCTGTATTACTACCTCACGATCCTCAAAGTGGTCTATCTCTATCGGTCGGATGATGAGGATCGACGCATCGCCATTCCAGGTGCGCATGCCGTTGCGCTGGTCGGCTGCATCGCTGCGGTCTTGATCATCGGGATCATCAGCGGTCCATGGTTGGATTGGACTTTGCAGGCGGTTTCGAGCTGGTTCTGAACAATGCCCAGCGTGGTGGGTTCGAGTTGGAGACGGTTACCCTTTGTGATACAATTTGCCGGCTATGATCCCGAATAGCCGATCGCCTGACAAAGCGCGAGCGGAACGGGCGCTCAAGATGACCCTGGCCGTCGTTGTCGGCCAGGTCGGTTGTCTGACACTGGTGATCATCGGAATCGCGCTGGTTGCTGGACTGTGGTTGGACACCAGGTTCGACACCAAGCCCCTGTTTGCGCTTGGTTTGGTGATCGCAAGCGTCCCTTTGACATTGTTCCTGATGTTCCGCGTGGTGCTCACCGTTGCGCCCAAGATTCAAATCAACGCCGAGCAAGCAACGGCGGCACCCCATGAGGAGAAGGCCGAAGGTGGCAAAGAGCGAACAGAAGACGAAGAGGCGTAGATTCGGTTTCCACCGTTGGCTGATCATTCTATTGATCGTGGTCAACATCCTGCTTGTGAGGGTGTACTCGCCGATCCTGCCGCACATCCAGGTTCCGGCGGAGAACGTCGCGGGTCCCTTCCAAATCCCCCTGCTTGGCGAGATGTACCTCACCAACACACTCATCGCAAGTTTTCTCGGAGCATTGCTCCTGATCCTGCTGGCCATCTCGGTTCGCCGAGGACTCCGGAAGGACAGCATGATCCTCACCGGCGTGGCGGGATTGGTCGAGGTCGTGATGGAAGCCCTCTACAATCTGACCGAGTCGACAGCCGGTAAGCACGCCAGACGGATCTTCCCCTGGGTGGCAACCATCGTGTTGGTGGTGCTCTTGGCCAACTGGCTGGAGCTCATTCCAGGAGTGGACAGCGTTGGCTGGCTGCATGAGGTGCACGGCGAGACGGAAGGGTATGCTGCGCAGGAGTTATTCAGGTTGGGGGACATGCCTGTGAGTACGATCACGCCTGTTGATGCAGCGGCCGAGGGCGATCACAGCGATGGTCATCTGTACGGCGTGATTCCATTTGTGCGCGTGGCCTCCACGGATTTAAATTTCACCGTGGCGCTGGCCTTGGTTTCCGTACTCGTGACACAGGTGATCGGAGTGCAATCTCAGGGCTTGGGCTACTTCAAGAAGTTCATCAACGTGGGCGGTTCGATCAAGATGTGGGCCAAAGAGAATCTAGGCCCGTTTGACTTCATCATGCCGCTTCTGGACATCTTCGTCGGCTTCCTCGAGCTGGTGGCCGAGATCGCCAAAATCCTATCGTTCTCCTTCCGATTGTTTGGAAATATCTTCGCTGGATCTGTATTGCTGTTCGTTTTGGGTTCGATGATACCGATCTTCCTGCAGACGGGGATCGGTCTCTTCGAGCTGTTTGTCGGTCTCATCCAAGCGCTGGTCTTCGGCATGCTCACCATGGTCTTCATGACCATGGCGACGCAATCTCACGACGAGCATGAAGAGGGCGCTGCTGCGCATTAATAACCATCCTTGAAGCCTTTCTTTGAGTTGCGACGCCAGGCTTCGAAGCACGGAGGACACATAGCATATGACCGCAGAAGTAGCACAGATTCTCGTTCAAGGATTGAAATACCTGGGTGCAGGGCTGGCCATGGTGGGCACGCTCGGCGCAGGTCTGGGCATCGGTATCCTGGGGAGTGGTGCTGTTCAAGGCATCGCTCGTAATCCGGATGCAGCCGGCGCGATCCAGATCAACATGATCCTGGCGATTGCCTTTGCGGAGGCGGTTGCGATCTACGCTCTGGTTGTGGCGATGCTACTCCTATTCGTGGGTTAGTCGCATACATCCGGGAGGAGGATTACCTTGGAAGGTCTAGGACTTAACCTTGGATATGTTATTGTCCAAGTCGTGACTTTTCTCGCCATGGTGATCATTCTTCGCGCCTGGGTGTACAAGCCGTTGCTCAACATGCTTGAGCGCCGGCGGAAGACCATCGCCCAGGGGCTGGAGGATGCCCGCGTGGCTTCGGATGCGCGCGCCAATGCCGAGAAGGATGCGCAGGAGATCATCGCCAAAGCGCAACAGGAGGCAAATGCCAAGGTTCGTGAGGCGACGGAGCGAGCGGAACAAGCCGCCCGTGAGCTCCAGGTCGCAGCTGAGGCAGATGTCACCAGGATCCGGGAAGCTGCAAAGCTCGAGGCTGAACAATCGAAATCCGGCTATCTGAAGGAACTGCGGGGGCAGGTGGCGGCCTTGGCGATTGCGGCTGCGCAGAAGATCATCGGCGAGACTCTGGACCAGAAACGCCAGCGTGAACTCATCGATGAGTTCTTCAGTGGCATCGAGAGTGGCAAGGTCGTATTGGTCGAAGCCGAGAAGGAGCTGCCCGGCAGCAGCGCCGAAGTGATCAGCGCATTGCCCCTCACTAAAAAGGAACAGGAGATCGTCAAGAAAGACGTTCTCAGCAAGATGGGAGGCAGCGCCACCGTCAGTTTCCGGGAAGATCCAGATATCCTTGGAGGCTTGGTTATCCGTGTGGGCGATAAGGTGCTCGACGGATCCGTGGCTGCAAAGTTGGATGGGCTGCGCCAGAGTATCCGCTGACTCCAGTACGCGCGAAGAGACTGGGGTGAGTGACGTAAGTGATGGGGCGCGCTTCCGGCTATGCGTTTGCTAAATTTATTTCCTGATAAGAAATCCATTCAAGACGGCGGTCTGGGTGACCTGGAGGTCATATCCTTGACCGCCGATTCGCGTTCCGTGGAAGCGGGGGCTCTATTCGTAGCCATTCGCGGCACGAAACATGATGGGCATCGCTTTCTCGAAGATGCCATGCGCCGCGGAGCCGTCTGCCTGGTGGGAGAAGAAGATGATCCCGGCTTGGGTATTCCCTATCTTCGGGTTCAGGATTCGCGGCAGGCGCTGGCGCAGATGGCCGCAGCCTGGCATGGACATCCCGCCAGAAGCCTGGTGATGATCGGTATCACGGGTACGGATGGCAAGACGACCACCTGCAATCTGCTCCATCAAATCCTGCTCAGCGCCGGGATCCAGGCGGGGATGATCACAACCGTGAACGCTGTGCTGGGTGAGCAATCGCGCGACACGGGCTTTCATGTCACCACGCCGGATGCACAGCAGGTGCAATTCTACTTGGCGGAGATGGTGCATGCCGGACTTACACACTGCGTGCTGGAAGCCACGTCGCATGGATTGGCGCAGCGGCGCGTGTTGCCCAGCGATTTCGATGTCGGAGTGATCACGAACATCACCCACGAGCACCTCGATTACCACGGCACTTATGAGGACTACCGCCAGGCTAAAGGCATGCTCTTTGCTGGACTTGCCGGCGACTCTGACAAGCGTGTACGTATCCAAAAGACGGCAGTGCTCAACCGTGATGATGCTTCCTACGAGTTCCTTCGCGATCTGAGCAGGGTGCGCCAATTGACCTACGGCCTCGCTCCCAACGCAGATGTTGCGGGCCATCTCAATCGGAGTGACTTGAGTGGGCTTCATTTCAGCGTGCAAGCCGAAGCCTACGAGATCGATCTCCATAGTCCTTTGATCGGCGAATACAACCTCTCGAACTGCTTGGCAGCCTTCGCAACCGCGGTTGAAGCTTTGGGAATCGAGCCCGAACTGGCGGCCAAGGGAATTGCGGCCATGCAGGCCGTTCCAGGTCGCATGGAATCCATCGATATGGGCCAATCCTTCATCGCCATGGTGGATTTTGCGCACACGCCGAACGCCCTTCGTCAAGCGTTGCAGACTGCGCGGGGGCTGACCCAGGGACGCGTGATCGCGGTCTTCGGATCCGCGGGTCTGCGAGATCGGGCCAAGCGTCGCATGATGGCCGAGGTTTCCGCCAAGCTTGCCGATTTGACGATCCTCACCGCTGAGGACCCGCGTATCGAATCTCTGGATGCAATCCTGGAGGAGATGGCGGAGGGCGTTCGCGCTGAGGGCGGTGTGGAAGGCTCCACCTTCTGGCGCGTTCCGGATCGTGGCGATGCGCTGCGCACTGCAGTGCGCATGGCTCGATCCGGCGATCTTGTCGTCGCCTGTGGGAAGGGCCATGAGCAGTCGATGTGCTTTGGAACCACAGAGCATGCGTGGGATGACCGGATCGCACTTCGAGCTGCGCTGGCTGAGATGCTACATATCGACGGACCGGTCATGCCCCGATTACCTACAAGCACCTAAAACCTCTCGCATTCGCCAACTGGCTTTTCTCGATCCACGCTCCTCCTCTTTCGGTTTTGTTATCCTGAGGTAGGATTTCTGATAGGAATTGGTTTTCTCGTGATGTGCGCATCCGTTTGCGAATGCGTTATACTTGAGGTAGGGCAAACGCCTTCTTCGCTGCGATCAACGTCCTATCAGGGTTGAAGTATGAGCTGGGAGGAAGCAGCATGGTCGATCCTTCTGAGAAGAATACCCACGAAACGATCATCGCGTTCCTGGATCTGGCGTCCTTCGATGACGGCGCAGCATTCCGCGGCGCCTGCTTGGTGACGGATGCCAATACGCAGCCGGTTGAATTTCGGGTGAGCGGCGCCATCCGTCCAACCAAGCTGCAGAGAATGCTCTATGGTGAGTCCCTGCATAGGACGATCTGCATCGATTTGGTTGGACTGCCGATCACACAAACTCTCGAGACCAAACCTCTGGTGCTGGTGGTGCGCGATGCAGAATTCCTAAAATTGCGTCCCCACATGGGCATCCCCGTGTTGTGTATCCAGAGTTCGGGGAAGGGGAAATTTACCTTTCAAGCGCATCCTGAATTTGAGCAGGATGCTCAAGAGGGCTTGGCATTTTTACCGGAAAGCTTGCGTGCGAACAATCCTCTGGAGCCATTTTCCCGGATATTCAGCGGCTTGGAGGAAGCCCATCATCTGAACGTCGGCGATACGTAGTTACTCGGAGGTTTTCCCCATTCGCAGCCCAAACAGGCGGAGCAAGAATCCGCTGCGGAAACCTGCGATCGCCAGGATTCGGAATCTCCGCATCTCCCCTGCAGTTCTAACCTCCCTTCTCATCCAGGGAAAAGGCGATCTACGCCTGGAAGGGAAAGCGCAGAGCCTCGATCCCGCCTTTCAGGACGTCCCAATCCTCGAGACTCCTGCTGGCTTGATCAATCTAAGTTCCGGGATTGAAAACACAACGATCTTCTTGGATACGGGGAACACACGCAGCAAGGGCGTATTACAGGCGGTCGATATCGTGGGAAGGTGTTTCCCAGGATCTGTGGTCCAACCGCTGCCGGTGGGAGCGGATTCGATCGAGTCGGCTGAGAGGGATCCTTTCAGCAGAGTGCTTGAAGCTCTCTATCCTGTACCTGAGTCTCCGGATGAGCTGGTCAAGGTCTCTCCCTTCATCGGTGAGTGGACACCGCGCCTGTACCAGCAGGAAGCCATAAGCGCCTTCCTTGATACACGAAGCCTGCTCCTGGCCGACGATCTCGGAACGGGCAAATCAGTATCCGCCATTGCGGCATTGTCCGAGCTTATTCGCCAGGGGAAGGCCAAACGAGCTCTCGTGGTTTGTTTGAGATACATGATGCGCCATTGGGAGCATCATTTTTCGACTTGGGCTCCGGAGCTGGATGTCCATTCGGTGCGGGATATGCTCGATCGCCTGTCCGAGGCGTGGACCGAGGCGGAACAAGTGGTCTTGGTGGATTACCAGCACATCGGGGCGGGTTTCAAACAGGGTGCTTTCAGCAAGGCCCAGCTCGAGTTCGATGTCCTCATCTTGGATGACGCCATGGCCGCCCTACAGCGTGCGGAACTTTGGGTCGCACAATTGAATACGGTCAACGCAACCTGGCGCTGGGGGTTGTCGGGAAGCAGCCCTCGTTCTGTGCAGGATTGGATCATGCTCTTCGGTTTGCTTATTCCTAGAACTGTGGAAGAGGAATTGAAGAAGCATCAATCGGATCCGCGCGAACGGTATTTACCCTTTGTCATGAAACGCCAAAAGGCGGATATTGCAGAAGAGATGCCACATTGGAATCGGCAGGAGATTTGGCTGGATCTGGATCGGAACCAACAGGCTGCGTATCAGGATGCCCTGGCGGAGGAACAGGATCGCTTGATTCACATGGGGGCCTCGATCACGCGTGACCACATCACAGAGACCCTACAGCGTCTTTCCGATGTGTGCAACCTATCGGGAAGTCAATTCGTTGGACCCAAGATCTATGCGCTTGTCGATCATGTCCGCGCGATTACGTCCGATGGTGACAAGGTGGTCGTATTCAGTCAGGAACGACGCGAGCATCTGGCCCAATTGGAGACGGTCTTGAACTCATTCGGTGTGAAGATCCTGGAAGCTGGAAGCGATGAAGAAACATGCGCAGAAGCTCTGGACGTGATGCGGAATGACGATTCGGTGCGCGTGCTCCTCGCCCATCCTGAAGCCAAGACGGACGGTTGGCCCCTCACGGGCGCGTCGTACCTCATTCACTTCGACCGCGGGTTCGACGTTGCAGCAAATTGGCGAGGGGAACGAGCTTTTTTCCCGGATGCTGAATCCCCCATCCCCGTGAACGTGTACGAATTCTGGCTCGCGCGTACCTATGACGAACAGCTGCATGCCCTGCTGATGTCTCGCTTTCCAGGCGAGGTCAGCGATCCCAGCATGAGGCTGCTGCCGGAGTGGTATCCGGAGCTGACCATTGATGAGTGGTTGTCCGGGGTTCTTCATGTCGGTTCTCGGAAGGAACAGGCGCTGATCTAAACTGGGTGACGTTTCGATCAAGCGAGGCGGCACGTTTCCAGAGCCCTCCATGCAACCTTGTTTTGTTGCTTCTCAGAGAGCTCGTCTTGATCGGGTTTTCTTCGTCGGGTATAATCTGGCCCGCGTCTCGAGCGACGTTTGATCGACCGAGGCGATGCGGCGAGGTAGCTCAATCGGCAGAGCAGGGGACTCATAAGCCCTTGGTTGGGAGTTCAAGTCTCCCCCTCGCCACCTTTGAGGCTCATTGTATCCAGTTAGTGAAAGCCGGGGAGCTGTACCAGCGGTTCCCCGGCGCTTGTATTCGATACTGAATATCGACGGTCACCCCAATCCCTAAACTATCAATTACACCATTTTCAATGAGGCAATTTGTCGGGAAGTAGGGGAAAGTCCTCGGGTGTGATTAGATGGCTAGTATAGCGGGCGTAGGTCTGACCATCCCGCTAACCATCCTTAGCCACTGCGGTTCTTTGCGGAGCGTTCCGCTTGCATGCAAGATATTCCGTATGTATAGTTTGCTATCGCACATGCTTCTCACCCCAATAGTGGATGAAGGGGGGTGACAGACAATCATTTTCGAGTCTTAGTTTCCCATAGACTAGAGCTGACAAGCCCGGAAATAGCATCATTGGTAATTCCTTATGGATACCAAGGAGCGCGTCTCATGTCTAATTACATTCTCATCGCCTATATTCTTACCGTTCTCTTAGGATCCATCATGTCAATCATCAATGGGTGGTTGATTGCTGGTCTATTCCGTGTGAAGGACAGAGCTGTGGATGATCAGGGACGGCCAGCTCTCCCATTTCCCTTTCCTCGGCTGTTCGTTGGTTTATTTGCCTCGCTTTGTTGGCTTGCACTCACGATATGGGTTGCAGCTACAACTAGGTTGGCATTACTCGGCGCGCTACTTGGTACCACAGCGCTCGCCGCAACGATTTTGGTTGCCACACTCCCCATCTGGGGAATAAAGAACATTATCACTGGACCAAGACGTATATGGGGCATCATTGGATTGATCGTAGGCATACCTTTCTACTTTCCTCTTATCTCTACCGCGCTTGAGATGAAGGATTTTTTACCTACGTTTTGGCAAGCACTTCGTGGAGAGGCTTCCCTTTTTGAGCTGCTGATTGACTTGTGGGATTTTATGGCAATTTTCTAGTATCCGTATCTGACCTCTGGAACTCATGAAAATGCCGTGCTTAACAGTATGATCTTTAAGCTTTTTTTTAATTTCCACTTCGCTCTGTTCATGATTAACTATTTCTGCCTTGAACAACCGTTATCATTAATTCATAAACCCCCTGATTGGGAGTTCAAGTCTCCCCCTCGCCACTGGAGAACAACTCCGTTAGGTCCCAACAGGATTGGACTACGATCGATCTGGAAACCCGCCTGGCGGGTTTTCTGATTCACTTGGTGTTTGCATCCTAGGATGAGCTTCTTGTAGAATGGGCTCGAGTTGATGGATTGGATCCGTTCATGGATCGATGAACGCTCCATGCAGACGAATCATCCAGAACAATCAACAGCCAACAGAGGAGATGCTCGATGATTCCACCAACGAATAACAGACTCAAGCTTGTTGCGATGGGCCTCGTGTTGATCTCGATGGTGTTCGCCGTGCTGAGCTGCGATCTGAATGACCTGATCGGGAATGGAGAGCTCTCACCCGAAGATCAAGCTGCCACGGGCCAATCGCTGCTGGAGACGGAAATTGCCGGCCTGACGGGTGCAACGGACACACCCGAGCCAACGGAAATCCCCTTGCCGCTGGATTGTAGCGGCGCAACTTTCAATTTGGATCCCGCCATCGCTGCCAGCGTAACCGCTCAAACCATACCGGCGGAAGCTGGCGATCCCATGATGACCTTCACGATCCATCCCGAATACGTCGAATACAGTTTCACGGGTTACGCGCTCAGCAACACCTTCCACGAACCGAAGATCCGCATCTATCCCGTGGATGAGTTTGTGGCGATGGTTCCCTACGTGGGGAACATCGTGGCGGACCTCAATCAATTGCTCCTGAACGCGCCCAGCCCACCTACCGATGGGATTCCCTTCCTGCCCATCTGGAACGCCGCCCAGATGATTCATGCCAAGGAAAGCTACTTGAGTTTCCAGAATGGCAGCGGAATACGCTTCCTCTCCCAATATGGCCAGGCTTACTGGTTGATCAACAACCATGACCTTTTCTACACCTACCAGGGACTGACGAGCGATGAAGCTTGCTACGTTTCGGCGATCTTTCCGGTCTCCAACCCGGCGCTCCCGAACGAGGGCGCGCCGCCTCCTGGAGAAACCGAGGCGGAGATCATCGCCTATTACGACACGATCGTGCCGCAGCTCAACGCGCTCGATGACACGACCTTCCTGCCCCCATTGGGAACACTGGACGCGTTGATCGCTTCATTGCTTGTTCAGTAAGGTTGTTGAGCGAGAGGTTGAAAGAGAATCATCCTTACGAATTAAGATTTCCATTGTCATGAGATCGAAAAGAGAGACACCCCAAAGCAGGCTTTGGGGTGTCTTGTGTTGAAAAGAACTTGGATGGGGGGTTACTTCAGGAACCACCCGACGATCTTCTTGACAACGAGCGCGATCACTGCCACACCGAACATGCTGGCGATGGCGCCGAAGATCGTGGTCAGGTACTCGCCGATGAAGACCAGGCCGCCGAGTGCACCATGGAAGGTGTACAGAGCGAGAGCCATGATCATCCAGTACTTGGCATGGTCCTTCTCGATCCACATGTAAGCGCCAGCGAAAGCGAGAAGAAGAACGACCGTCTGAATCCATTCATTGCTGAGATCAACGAATCCGCCAATTATAGCGAGTACGAGGGCGACGATGAAAAGCCACTTTCCGATGTTCTTCATTTCTCTTTCTCCTTCGAATAGGATTTGGATGAGCTAGGCTCATCTCATTCATGGTCAATAACCCCGTTGCATGCCATAAGTTCCGCACTTTTCATGATAGGCATTAATGTAATTATGTAAACCTATCCAAGGAATGAAGCAGGCTAAATTACCGGAGAAGGTCCGCTTTGCATTTCCGGAGAGCGGGGAGACTTTGATGGCGCGCAGTATAATGAGCCTGCATTCGAAACCGACCATCTGACATGGATTATTGTGGATGAGCAGGATTCACCAAACTGAACGGGTGCGAAGAGAGCGATCGACCTCGTTTCTTGGAGATGAGATATGTCGATGACACCGCGCGAACGCGTGCTTGCCGTGATCAACCACGAGGAACCTGATCGGGTTCCGATCGTGCTCGGCGTGAGCAACGCCACGGGCATCAAGATGAAGCCCTATCAAGAACTCAAGAAGATGCTTGGGTTCAAGGCCGCTGATCGTTACATTTACGACTGGCCTGAGTTGGGAACGGCTGACCCGGACGAGGAGACCATGCTCCGACTGCACAGTGATGTCCGAGGTGTGTGGGATCGCGAACCGCAGAGCATCATGGAGCGAAACCGCAAGCGTGAGCCACACTCTCCGTGCATCGATTCCTGGGGCAGTGGGCAGAAGGAGATCAGCCCCGGTGTTTGGTTTCCCGGCATCCATCCCATGGCTGATGCAAACACACTGGAGCAGATCGAGAACTACCCCTGGCCCGACATGATGGATCCAACAAGAGTTCAGGGCGTACGGGAAAAAGCCAAGCGTCTCGCCGATGAGAATCGATATGCCATCCTCGCAACACCATGGCTTCTCTTTCCTTTTGAACGTTCCTTCGCCATGCAGGGTATGGATCGCTTTCTGGGCAACATGATTCGTTTTCCCGATTTTGCGGTCGCTTTGATGGAGCGGATCGCGACGCTGTGCAAGGAACTCATGGGAGTCTTCCTTCATGAGCTGGGTGAGAATGTGGACATCATCAAGATTGGAGACGATCTGGGCATGCAGACGGGCCTTATGATCTCTCCCGGTATGTATCGCCAGATGCTCAAACCGATCCATGCAGACTTCATATCTTTCATCAAGGCGCGAACGAGTGCCAAGGTATTCTTCCACTCCGATGGCGATATCTTCGATCTCACCGAGGATCTGGTGGAGATTGGGGTGGACATTCTCAATCCAATCCAGACCTCCGCGGGTCGCATGGCCGATTTGAGAGCGCTCAAGCAG
>DUET01000073.1 GCA_011192015.1 Anaerolineae bacterium | reverse complement strand
TAAGAAGGAACTCCAAAAGGAGGAGAGAACGGAAGTCGAAGGTTCACTTTGCCGTCGAACGGATCGGGTACCGGCTTCTTGCCCTTTCCTAGCAATCACTCATATCTGACCACATCGATCACGTTCGTACGAGCGGCACGGAGAGCCGGGATCAGCGCGCCCAGCGCGGCCAGCAACACAATGCTCGGGAGCAGCAGAATCAGCGCTCCCTCGTTGGTCCATAACGCCAGCGGTCCGAAACCGATGCTCGTCGATACGCTGCTCATCAGGGAGCGAATGCCGAGCAAGCCAAGCGGCAACCCGAGGACGTAGGCGCCCACAGCGATCGCGCCTGAACCCGTCAAGACGGCGGCTGTGATCTGGCCCGGCGTCATTCCCACGGATTTCAGGATGCTGTAATCGCGTTTCCGTTCTTGAACGGCCAACCAGGTGATGTTGGAGACGCCCAGCGCGGCGATCACCGCCAACACGATCGTGAGAAGCGACATGATGGTGGGCAGGGAGGAGACGCTTGCTGGAAGATCATCCATGCCGAACGACCGGATGTCCAGAAATTCATTGGATTGCTCGGTGAGTTCCGCGGCAATCGTCTCGTGATCCGTTCCAGGCTGGAGCTTCAAGACGAAGGTGCCCATCTCAACTTCCGGCCAGACACTGCGCAAGGTCTCGGCTGGAAGGATTAACATACGTCCGTTGTTGCTATTCTCACGGTAGAACCCGACGATCTGCGTGGTAACAGGAGAGTCGTTGATCAGGATTTCGATGGAATCACCCATCTGCAGATCGCGTTCCCTAACCAGGCCGTAGCCCGCGATCGCCTCCCCCGGCTTCTCGAACATGCGCCCTTCGACGACGGGGAAGCGAAAATCGCTCAAGTCACCCTCACGGAATTTGGCCTGGTAGTAGATGTTCTCCCCAGGGAAGTGGAAGCTCCGCCAACGCTCGCTGTAGCAGGAGACGACTTCAGGTCGGGAGGCGATCAACTGCAGGACTTCATCCTCGGAGATATATCTCGTCCTGCTGATGGAAAGATCTCCATCGAAACCGAGTTCGGCTGGATCGGAAACGATTCTCTGCAGGGTGGTCTGAAGGGTGAAGCCCGAGACGATGGTGACGACCGCGGTTACGAGGGTGATCGCCAGGAGCCAGGACCTACCCGGTTGCGACAGGATCTCATGTAGCCCCAACATCAAAGGCAGCGGCATCCTGCGCAGGGCTCCCTTTCCCAAGGAACCTCTTCGGAATCGCGGTCGTTCCTCTCCCCTGCGGATGACTTCTACGATGTTGAGACGTGCGGCTTTTCGCAGGGCGACTGCAGCTGACAGCGCGGTGATCGAAAGCGTCACCAGTGGCGTCGCCATCAAGATCCATGGCGCTGGACGGATTAACGCGTCGCCAAACATGAGCGTGATCGAACGAAGTGTTTGCGCCGACAGGAAACTGCCTGCCAGCAGGCCTATCAAGCTGGCGATCAAGGCCAATCCAAGATACTCGAGTTGATACACCCATGCCAGTTGAGCGGCGGTAAAACCGATGGCTCTGAGCAGGCCCATCTGCCGGGTTTGAGAGCGCAAGGTGCCTCGGATCGTGTTCACGATCAACACGCCTGCAGCCAACAGGGCCACCCCGGAAAAGGTCAATAAAAGAATGCGCTGCAATTGCACCGAACTGTCGGAGTAGCTACGCAGATCCTGCCATTGATTCCAGCTCCAGACCGTATCCTCGGGCAGCGTATCGATCGCGGATTGAAGGACACTCTGGGTCTCCGATGGATGCGTAAGGCGCAGGCCGATGTGCACGGCGCCAATGTCATCATCCCAATTGGAAAGTAAATCCAAATCGCTTATCGTCCCGGTCCCAACATAGGTGATGAAAGGATAGCAGGTGGGGCAGATCTCGGTGCTCACGAAAAGCCCGATGATCGTGAGATCCTGTCGCCCGGTTGGTGTCAACACTCCGATGGCGTCACCGATCTGCACATCGTATTCAACAGCACGGTTATAGTCGAGGACCAGAACGTCGGTTTCTCCGGGTTCAGGGATTCGACCCTCGACCAGGAGTGGATGACCCACGGCATCGTCCTCATCGGGCCAGTGTCGCAATGCCGGACCGATCTCGCGGACATCGCCCAGGAAGAGGGTTGTGGGGACTGTGCGATATCCCCTGCCTGTTTGTTCAACGCCGGGCAGATGCGCAAGCGTTCGCTCGAGCTCCTCAACGGGCATGGCCTGCGGATCCAGCACCAACCAGAGGTGGGGGGCGTGGGTGCGATCAAACAGGCGATCGAATGCGTTTTGGGCCGTGTCGAAGGTATGAAGAGCAACGGTGAGCAGCGTCGCAGCAGCCAGGAGCGTGACCGAGAGCAGCACGGCCTGCAATCTGTGACTGCGAAGATTGGCTTTCATCTGACGGATGATGGCTTTCATGGCTACAACTCCAATTCAACCAGGCGTGAGAGCACGAGCTTCCCCCCGTCACGAACCGTCAGTTCGATCTCATCGACCAACGTTCCATCCTGCATGAAGAGCACGCGCTCGGAATAGCCGGCGATCTTGGGATCGTGAGTCGCCAGCAGGATGGTCTGTCCATCATGATGGAGATCCTGCAGGAGTTTCATGACCTCGTTACCACTGCGTGAGTCCAGGTTGCCAGTGGGCTCGTCGATGAGCAGGATGGCCGGGCGGTTGATGAGGGCCCGAGCGATGGCCACGCGTTGCTGCTCGCCGCCGGATAACTCGCCGGGAAAGGCGTTCTCCTTTTCAGGGATGCCCAGATCTTCCAACAGCCTTTGGCGATGGGAGGCAGCCTCTGCATGCGATCTTCCCACGAGCAGAGCAGGGAGTTCGATATTGTCTGCCACCGTCAGGTTGGGAATCAGGTTATACGCCTGGAAGACGAATCCGATCGTCTGACGGCGCAGGAGCGCACGCTTCGTTTCGTTCAGAGTGTTCATCTGCTTGGAGGCGATGAAGATGTCACCTTCGGTTGGACGATCCAATCCGCCCAGCAGATGGAGCAGGGTGGATTTTCCGCATCCTGATGGTCCCATCAGGGCTACGAATTCACCCCTTTGGATGCGTGCTTCGACTCCTCGAAGCGCTCTCACTTCGGTGCCGTTCGGGTAGTACGTTTTCTGTAGATTGTGGATCTCGATCACGGTATTCATCAGCCCTTACTCCTTCAGGCGTTCTTCGCACAGGTCGAGCCATCGCAGGTCGGCTTCGAGATGCAGGATGGCACCGTCGATGAGCAGGTTCGTAGCTGGATCCAGCGAGGCATCGGAACGCAGGCTGATCAACTGGGCCATCTTCTGCATGTAGATCTGCACTTGCTTGCGGATCAGGGGCAGCGCATCCTTTGAGCCGACCAATTGATGGATGAGAAGCTTGATGAAGAACTCATCCTTGAGACGAATGCTGTCGCTTGCCGGCTGGTGAAGCCATTCCGCCAACATATCCCGACCTTTCTCGGTGATGGCATAGACCTTCCGGTCGGGCAGAAGCTCCTGGGGTACGACCTCGCTTTCGACGAGCCCGTCGCGTTCGAGGCGGCTCAGGGTGGTGTAGACCTGTCCGATGTTCAGGGGCCAGGTCCCGCCCAGCAGTGTTTCGAAGGCGTTTTTCAGATCGTATCCGTGACGGGGCTCCAGAGAGAGCAGAGCCAGCAGCATGTGTTTCAGCATCGTCACCCTTAGATATCAAGTATGTACTACATACTGAGTATATATAGTCAATGAGGTTTTGTCAAGCCTTCAAAGGGAAAGGAGTTTGAAGTCGTGGACATGGGGCTGGGTCAGGGACGAATGCCGCGGTTGGAAACGCTGTGGAGCCGGGGAGGATTAGGCGGAGAGTTGGAGGAAGATCCGGAGAAAGAACTGCGGCCAAGGACGATCCGATGCCGCTTGGATGCCTGGCCGCATGATGGGGTGATGCCTGTTTCAGGAGGCGACGGCGGGAATTGAACCCGCGAATGGGGGTTTTGCAGACCCTTGCCTTACCACTTGGCTACGTCGCCTGGTTGGCCGTAACACTGCGCCTCCCGCCTTTCGCCCAAAGTGGCTTGCGATCGGCAAGAGGCGTTTTGACCAGAGCGGGCGATGGGATTCGAACCCACGACCTTCTCCTTGGCAAGGAGACATTCTACCACTGAACTACACCCGCCTAATGCCTGGGAAGGATACCTTGAAGATCGGGGAAAGTCAAGCCGAAGCGCTTTGGTTCTGGAGGTTGAGGCTTGATTCGCAGCGAGAAATCCTGTATCCTGATTATAGACTGACCGTCCGGTCAGTATGCAGGCTGCCAGGTATGCCTCGCATGAAACCGTTGCGGGGCGCACCTCAGCCAGGTGAGCATGTCCATGGCCCCGCGACCCGATGTCAGCCAGGAGCGCCGCAACCAGATCATCGCCGCCGCCATCGCTGTCTTTACACGCCTCGGCTTCCACGAAGCGCGCATCGAAGACATCGCCAAGGAGGCCAAACTCAGCAAGGGCGCCCTCTACTGGTACTTCAAGAGCAAGGACGACATCATTGCGGCCATCATGGACCACTTCATCGGCCGCGAGATAGTGGAGTTGGAAGAAGCCCTCAAGCTACAAGCCCCGATCAGCGAGAAGCTGATGAAACTCAACGGCATGATCGTGGACGAGATGCAGAGCATGCTAGACCTTATGCCGATCCTGTATGAGTTCTACGCTGCTGCAACCCGCAGGAAGGATGTGCGCAAAGCACTGCTTCAATACTTCCGCCCGACGCAGCAATTGCTCTCCAGACTCATCCAGCAGGGTTTGGAGAGTGGGGAGTTCGTGCCAGTGGACGCCGAGGTGGTGGCTGTGGATTTCATCGCCCTCTACGAGGGTCTCCTGCTGCTTGCCGTTTTGGATCCCAAGACCATCGATCTGAAGAAGATGGGCGCGCATGGTGTGAACCTGATGATCGAAGGATTGAAGGTTAAGAGTTAGCTATGGCCACAGTGTTCATGAAATGGTTGGAAACCACGCCCCGCGATTACGAGCGCGGCATACGCCTTCTCACTTTGGGCAGGTTGGAGAAGCTGCATGTGCTCCTGACCGAGGACTTCATCAAGCCGGGCATGCGTGTGCTCGAAATCGGATGCGGCACCGGAGCCCTCGCCCGACGCATGGCCGGCAAGGGGGCGAACGTCACGGCTGTCGATGTCTCGCCGGACATGCTCGCCGAAGCGCAGCGGCAGCTCGATGCGCGGGACCTTGCGGGGAGCGTTTCTTTCGAGCACATGGATGCCACGCTCATCGGTGAGCGTTTGCCGGTTGCCGCCTTCGATCGTATCGTGGCCAGTTTGGTCTTCAGCGAACTCTCCCCCGACGAGCAGCGGCATGTTCTCCAAAACTGCCGGTGGCTTTTGGCTCCTGATGGCCGGCTGCTGATCGTCGATGAAGTGCCTCCCGCGGGTTTCCTGCAGCGTATCCTCTTCTGGCTGGTACGCGCGCCGATCACGTTGCTGACCTGGATTCTCACCCGGACCACGACCCGCGCAGTCCGCAGCTTGGAGGTGCTGCTGCGCGAGTCGAGGTTCCGCCCCTGCCGACTTGGTTCGCGCCTTGGGGGCAGCCTCGTGCTCGTGGAAGGATCGCCCCTGCCGGAGGCTGCTCCCGCTTTCGATCTCGAGCAGGCTGCCATCCCGCGCCTGCGGCATCGGATCTCGCTGCGATCGCTGCTCGTCGATCTCTGGGCGCTGTTCCTGCGCGTCATTCCTCCGTATCCCAAAGTACGTCCCGGGCTGTATGCCGTCGGCCATCCGGATACAACCTCGCCCGTATTCGTAAGCGGCAACTTCGACCTCTCCGTGCGCCGCCTGGTTCGGGAGCTCGACGGCAAGGTGGATGCCTGGCTGCTGGTGGCCGACTCGAAGGGCATCAATGTTTGGTGCGCTGCCGGAGGCGGTTACTTCACGGCTGACAGCGTGATCGCGGCCGTTGGATCATCCCGCATCGAAAGCATCGTGCAGCATCGGCATCTGATCCTGCCGCAGCTCTGCGCCAACGGCGTTGATGCCGACCGCATTCGCGGCGAGATCGGTTGGCAAACGGCGTGGGGACCGGTGCGCGCCGAGGACATCCCTTCCTACCTCGCCGGCGGCAAGAAGACCGATGCCATGCGGTGGCTGCGCTTTCCACTCGTGGATCGCTTGGAGATGGTCTCCGCCACGCTGGGACTGTACGCGATCATGATCCTGATTCCGCTGTTGATCTTCTGGCGTCCGTTGTTCTGGCCGGTGGCCATAAGCTTGTTTGGGTTATCGTACTTCTACGGCGTGATGCTGCCCTGGCTGCCTGGTCGAGATGGGTTGGTCAAGAGCATCCCCCTTGCCCTGATTGCGCTCGCAGGATTGTTCGCCTATGTAACGTTGGTGAATCCTCTTCCCCCGCTGCGGCTGTTCCATTGGACGATCGGTCTGACAGGTCTTTCGGTATTCGTAGCCGCGGAACTGCAGGGTATGTCACCCTTCATGCGCGGAGAACAGGCCAACTGGGGATGGGAGTTGCTGATCGGGATTGCCCTGGGCTTGATCTACTGGCTTGTACCCATGGCCGTGGGATGGAGATGAAGTGATGAACAAACCGCCCACATTCTGGTCATCCCTCTGGGAGCATGTGGAGATCGCGCGCACCCTGCGGAGCCTGCGCCTGTACTTCGACCCACAGATGTGCACTGGAATCTGGGAATGCTATGAGGTTTGTCCGGTGGGATGTTGGAGCCGTGACCTGGAGCGCGGCATTGCCGTGTTGGAGAAGCCGGAGGCTTGCATCGCCTGCGGCGCCTGTGTCCTGCAATGCCCGGAAGAAGCGATCGAGTTGAGGTGAAGCGATGAGCGACAAGATTACGGGAATCCCTCGACCCAAGGGATTCATGCGCTGGCTGGCGCGCCTGCCGATCTTCATGGTACGTGCGGGGTTGGGCCGGCTGCTTGGGAGCCGCTTTCTCGTGCTCACACACACCGGCCGCGTTACAGGCCTTCCGCGGCAGGTGGCTCTGGAGGTCGTGCGGCACGATCCATCCAGCGACACCTACTATGTCGCCTCCGGGTGGGGGGAG
>DUET01000072.1 GCA_011192015.1 Anaerolineae bacterium | reverse complement strand
GCTACACCGGTTTTCGGCACGGGCGAGATCTGCGTCCTTCTGTTTTTAGACAACAACGGGGACGCCAGCGTTGACGTTGGAGAAGGACCCCTTGTGGGAGGACAGGTAAGTGTCGTGGACCTGTTGGGTGTGGTTTCCGGTGAGCATACAACCGATGATGATCCGGAAGGACATTGTTTCGAGGGTCTCGAGAACGGCGATTACACAGTCAGCGCGGCTGTGCCTCCTGAGTTCAATTCCACAACGGCGATGAACATCGTCATCAGTCTCGAACCCGGAGACATCAAGCATGTTGAGTTCGGGGCGCAGTACAGCGGCAGTGCCGGTGCCAGTCCTGCGGAAAACGAAGGTGGGAGATCGACGCTCTTGGGCATCTTTGGGATCATCACGCTGGTTTCAGCCGGTTTGCTTGGATACTATGCCATGCGGTTGGATCGCACATCGCAGCCTTTGGATCGCTGAGGGAGTCGAGGGACAGCGGTGAGGTGGATGGGTGTGTTCCTGTGTAGAGGAAGCATGCAGCCGATGGCGCTGGACTTGCCCTAAACGCGGAGGTCGACAGGGATCGATTCATCCAACGCAATTTGAGATGTATCTAAGATGACCCTTTGAGTTTTCATGTGGTTGAGCGCGGGGGAGTGCATGAGTGAAAAGATGGTGAAAACGCGGGCCTACTTTCTATCCTCAACAGGGGAATTTATCCCAGACACACTGATCTGCTCCGGTTCTGCGCCGACGATTCTCAGTCGGGGGATTTGCGTTTTTTCCGATAACGGGCGTCTTCCCTCACTACAACCGATTGGCGATCACTTCAACTCGAGTTCCCCTCAAACAGGATCCTCAGAAGACCTTTGGCCGCCATGTGCCATGGCGCAGTTGGGAAGTCTGGAACGCTGGCAGGATGCAGCCGGTGGCAACGTTCCCCATGCGCTGCTTTTATTGAGGGTCTTCAAGTGTGTTCAGATGCTGTTGTTTGTTGTGCCGGGACTGGAGGATGATCGACCGAACTTTATTGATCAACGGAAGCGGGCGTTCCACGATCAACTGCTGCGCAGAACGATCGATCGATGGGGATCATCTTAACCCTCATAGGAAGCTTCCCTGGCTTGAAACCAGGTAGGCAAGGGTCCGACCGGTGCGAAATCACTGCAACTAAAAGCAGTGAGAAGACCGGTTTCGGCGAACGCGGAGGCTACGTGAGCTCCAGTGCCTTGTAGATGGCTGCGATGTCCACGTTTCCAGACATGAGGTCCATGAAGGCTGCCAATTTTTCGGGTTGCCCCAATCGGGTCTTGCCATAGGCGCGTTCGACGATGTCCACAGTCTCCATCGTGCTTCCCTCCACGAGAAGAATGGGAACATTGAGCATCTCCGCCTGCTGAATGATCAAGGGGCTGGGTTGGAGATTGCCGGTCAGGATGAGCAATTCGGTGGAGGTCTCCAGCGCCGCCAGTTGGATATCCGTGCGGTCGCCTCCGGTGATCACGGCCTTGTTCTTGGTGCGTCGAAAGCGTTTCAGGGCGGCTTCGGCTGTCATGGCACCGACCGTGAAGGCTTCAACAAGCGTGTCAGGATCGTATTCCTTGGTGAGGAATTTCGCTCCAAGGCGTTCTTTCAACTCGCCGACGCTGATGGCGGTCAAGCGCGGCATGTGGGGCAGAACGCCCAGCACGCGTACTCCCTGCTTTTCGAGGAACGGTCGAGCTTCTGCCTCGACGAACGGGATCGCATCCTCAGGGATTTGGTTCAGGATCACGCCCAAGCATTGATCGCCTAGATTGGAATGGGCGACGAGCGTATCATCGATCAGCGGCAGAGAACCCTTGTACTTGATCATCACCAGCACGGTCGTCTCGAGCATGGCCGCCACCTGTGGATCGGAAAGCCCGAGAGCGAAACCCCTGCGCAAGCATTCACTCCCTTCCAGGAGCAGGACATCCTTCCCCTTGGCGGCCGATTGGACCGCCTTCCGGATTTGATCCTGGGGTTCGTACTTCGCGGACCCACGCATGAATTCTTGCAGCGATGAGTGTGTCACGATGATCGAGGATAGACTGGGTGGATCTGCTCCCAAATTGAGGACACTCTCCACAAAAGCAGCATCCTCGTCGGCCAGCTTGCCCTCGGATGTCCGCCAGGGTTGTGTGCTGACGGGCTTGAGGTAGCCGATCTTATGGCCGTCGGCCTGTAGCTGTTTGCCCAACGCCAGGCAAAGAGCTGTCTTACCGGAATAAGGTTCGACAGAAGTGATGTAGAGTGTTTTCATCGGACACTCTCCGCAAGGTCATGTGACGTCTCGCTGACAGGCGCGTGTTCGTTTGGAGTGAGCACCAAGCGCATATCCAGAGCGACGCCACCTCGCTCCTTCTCGTAGACAACGAAGGGGTTAATATCCAGTTCGGCGATCTCGGGAAAATCGATCACCAATTGGGCGATGCGCAGCAGCGCATCGATGATGGCGGATTTATCCACCGGCTGCTGGCCGCGGAACCCGTCCAGGAGGGCGTGGGCGCGGATCTCCTCGAGCATGGCGTCGGCTTCGAGACGAGAGAACGGCGCCAGACGAAAGGCGACATCCTTGAGGATCTCCACGTAGATCCCCCCCAGGCCGAAGGTCACCAGCGGACCAAATTGCGGATCGCGGTTCATGCCGATGAGGATTTCCAGCCCCGGGGGAACCATCTTCTGCACCAGGCATCCCTGCAGCCGGGCATCGGGCAGGTAACGCTGTGCGCGATAGGTGATCAGATCGAAGGCATCGCGAACATCCTCTGCGTTCTCCAAACCCACTTTGACCCCTCCGACATCGGTCTTGTGGAGGATATCCGGGGAGGCGATCTTCATCACCACGGGATAGCCAATCTCATCGGCCATGGCGACAGCTTGGTCCGAGGTCTCGGCCAGTTGTGAAGGAGGGATCTGAAAACCATAGGCGCTCAAGATGCCTCGTGTTTCCGGATCGCCGATGGACACACGGCCTTCGGATAACACTTGGTCGAGCTTGGTGCGCACGAAGTCGCGATCAACAGAGATGGTCTCGTATTCCGGCAAGGGGCGCTGGCGATAATTGCGATAGGTGCTCAAGGCTTTCAGCGCCAGGGCAGCGCGTTCGGGATGCGGGAAGCTGGGAACCTTGTGAGCATCGAGGATCTCCACACCCTCTTGCACGCGTGCCTCGCCCATGAAACAAGCCAGGATGGGGATGGATGCCTGGCCGGCGATCTCGGCCACGACCTGGGCCGTTTCCGGAATCTGGGTCGTCGCCTGGGGCGTGAGGATGACCAGGATGCCATCCACATGCGGATCGGCAACGACCTGCTCCATGGCGAAGCGGTAGCGATCGGCCCCCGCATCGCCAAGCACGTCGACCGGATTGGCGGCGCTGGCGGCATCGGGCAGATAGGCCTCCAAAGCCTGCATGCGGGCAGGGTCGAAGCGTGCCAACTGCAAGCCGGCGCGCGAGAGCGCATCCGTGGCCAGGATGCCCGGACCGCCGGCGTTGGTGACGATGGCAATGCGGTCGCTGTGCAGTTCTGGTAGGTATGCGAAGGCCAGTGCTTGATCGAAGAGGTCTTGTATCGAATTTGCACGCAGCACGCCGGCCTGTTGGAATGCGGCTTGATAAGCTTGCTCCGATCCAGCCAGCGAACCGGTATGGGAGCTGACCGCACGCGAACCCGCCAAAGTCACGCCAGATTTCACGGCCACGATGGGTTTCTTTCGAGAGACTTGGCGCGCAACGCGGATGAACTCCTGTCCATCCGGCAATCCCTCCGTGTAGATCATGATCACACGTACCGAGGGATCGTCCTGCCAGGCGAGCATCAGATCGGCCTCATCCACGTCGGCCTTGTTTCCCAAGGAGACGAACTTGCTCAATCCCAAGCGCCCTGCTTGCGCCCAATCCAAGATGGCCGTGCCCAAAGCCCCGGACTGCGACATGAAAGCCATGGGGCCCGAAGGCGGCATGCCGGTGGAGAAGGATGCATTCAGCAGAGAGACGGTATCAATGACGCCCAAGCAATTGGGGCCGATCAGGCGGATGCCATATTCCTGGGCGATTTCCACCAATTCACGCTCGCGCTGCAGGCCTTCCATCCCGGCCTCGCGAAAACCAGCACTGATGACGATGGCCGCAGGAATTCCCTTCTCTCCACAGGTTCGCAAGGCGGCGGGCACGATGGCATAGGGGATCACGATCACCGCAAGATCGATGGTCTCAGAGACATCGAGAACGGATGGATACGCCTTCAGGCCAAGGATCTCCTTCGCCTTGGGATTGATGGGATAGACGCGACGCTGATCGTTAAGGAACCCGCCGTGGACCAAGTTTTCGAGTACCGCGTACCCGAGTTTCTTGGTGTTGGTCGAAGCGCCGATGATGGCGACGGATTGTGGTGTGAAGAAAGCTGCCAGGGACAAGGCTTGCCTCCCGCGTTTACCAAGTGTACATGAGTTAGATGGATGTCGAAAGAGGGGGATCCAACTTCGAAGATCAGGACTTCGTTTGCCGGGCGAAGCTCAGCGCGGCCACCGGGGAAAAGGAGCGACGATGGTGTTTGCAGGGGCCGAGGATGGAAAGCGACCGACGATGCTGAGGCGTGCCGTAGCCCTTATGCGCGGCGAAGCCATAGCCGGGGTGCGTCTCCTCCATCGCGACCATGGTGCGATCCCGTGTGACCTTGGCCATGACCGAAGCTGCGGCAATGGAGAGGGATTTCGAATCGCCATAGGCCAGAGCGGTTTGGGGAAGCTGCACGCTGGGGAGCAACAGGTAGTCGATGAGCAGGTGATCCGGGATCAGATCCAAATCGATCAGCGCGCGCTGCATGGCCAAGCGCGTCGCCGCGATCACGCCCAAACCATCCAATTCAAGCGCCGAAGTGCGTCCGATTCCGATGCTCAGAGATCGATTTCGAATGCGCTCGAAACAACGCTCACGTTGGGATGGCGTCATCTGCTTGGAGTCACGCACACCGTGCAGATGCTGCGTCAGCTTCTTTGTTTCCAGGGGTAGCACCACAGCCGCAGCCACCACCGGACCTGCCCACGCTCCACGGCCGGCTTCATCCAATCCGGCGATGCATTGGCTTCCAGCCTTCAGCAACCGACGTTCGAAGCGGAGATCGGGGTATGGGTCAGGGTCAATTACGGGGGCCATAGATCCCCCTTCTCCAATTGACGCGAATCTTGATCAGGTCCGTGAACATCGCGATCGAGTCCCGCACCAAGCGTACACGGCTGTCGGCATTGAAATACCAAGGAATGGGCACCTCGATCACACGGTATCCCCGTTTGAGGGCAAGGAATAAGACTTCGACATCGAAACTCCATCCCTGCAATTGTTGAATTGCAAAGAGATCCTCGGCGGCTTCGGCGCGGAAGCATTTGAAGCCGCATTGCGTGTCGTGGAATTGTGGCACGGCCAGCAGGCGCACCAGAAGGTTGAAACCACGGCCGACCCAGTGGCGGTAGACGGGTTCGTTGTAACGAGTGGCGCCCGGCAGCTCGCGTGAGGCGATGGCGATGTCGAAGTGCTTCAACTTGGGTGGAAGGAAGTCGTTCACGTTTTCGATGGGCATGGAAAGATCGGCGTCACAGATGAAGCGGAATTCCCCTTCGGTTTCGAGCATGCCGCGCCGTACAGCAAGACCTTTGCCGCGAGCCGGCT
>DUET01000071.1 GCA_011192015.1 Anaerolineae bacterium | reverse complement strand
GGGGCGGCTATCACCTTCCTGTTCGTCGGTCCGGCGGTAAACATCCTGGCGATCTCCTACACCGGCGCCGCCATCGGGTTGGATATCGCCCTGGCGCGCATCGTGCTCTCGATTGTCTTCGGCATCAGCATTGGGATGCTCATGTCCTGGTTCTTCCAGCGCGAGGAGAAGGTGCGGGAACAGGAGATGGCCCAGAACGGCATGTTCGACGCCGTAGTGAAGGTGAAGCCGATGGTGTGGGCACTCTTCCTGCTGCTCTTTGCGGTGCTGATCGTGGGGACGCTGCAGGTCGATCTGCTGACGAACACCTGGATCAACCTCGATTTGGCCTTCGACCTTCCCGAATCATTCCTGGCGGCGCTGGATGCAGCCAATCTCAATCTTCAGGGCGCACTGTTGATTGGGTTGTTGGTGCTGATTGCACCGGTTGCCTACCTGGGACTCGAGCATGTGCTCGAGCGCTTCAACCGTTGGACGTTCGCTTCGATGGGGCTCGTCGGTCTGACGCTCCTGATCGCGGCTCCGTCGGTGTCGCAGGGAAGCCTGCAGATCGGTCTGACAGGCCGCTTCTTCGCCGAACTGATCCTTCTCGGCACCATCGGCATCCTCGCCAGTCGCAGCTTCACGCGCGACGAAATCGCCGAGTGGCTGTGGGAGACCTGGAAGTTCGTCAAGCAGATCTTCCCGCTGCTCATCATCGGCGTCTTCATGGCCGGCATGGTCAAGGCCGTGCTGCCCGGGCAGTGGGTGCAATCGATCGCCGGGCGCAACACGATCTGGGCCAACGCCATCGGCGTGGTCTTCGGCGTCTTCATGTACTTCCCCACGTTGGTGGAAGTACCTATCGCGCGCATGTTCCTCGATCTGGGCATGCACCGCGGCCCGCTGCTGGCCTATTTGCTTGCGGATCCGGAGCTCTCGCTGCAGAGCATCCTGGTCACCGGGCGCGTTCTGGGACGCAAGAAGACGGCGGTCTACGTCGTGCTTGTGAGCATCTTCAGCACGCTGGCGGGCTATCTATTCGGCATGTTCATGACATTGATTTGACCAGATATCAAGCTTTCCGCTCCCGATGAACAGCAAGGTGGCTGCCTTGAAATTCCATAAAGAATGGAAGGATGCATTGACAACGAAGAGAGCGAAACCATCCATTGATGAAACTTCAAAGGCGAAAGAGAACACTGCTTCGTGCTCGTGCATCTCCGATCCCTATGCGAGCCTGCCGAACGAGTTGCGGCCGAGACCTGAATCGAACAAGGCGGGGCTGCGCCAGGTGAACTGCCCGGCTTGTGGGCAGGCGTACAGAACCAATCGCAAGACCGATATCTGCATCACGTGTGAGAAGGCGCATAATAGAGATTGATCGATAGCATACGACCTCGCCGGTTGGGTCGCAAGCATTCGAGCATCATCGGGTTTCCTCGCAAGCCCAAACAGAACACTGGACTTGAATTCCAGAAGAATTAAAATCGTGCCTGGCATCAAGAAAGGGGGCTTGAGGCTGATGACTCTGGTGAATGAAAACGGGCGTTATCTCAGAACGCCCGTTTTCATTTTTCCGCAGCGGTCCCGGAGAGGATCAATCGCTCATGGTTCTCGCGAACTCCTGGTAATGCTTCCGATATTGCTTGAAAGCCTTTCTGCCGTTTGCAGTCAGTGCTGCAGAAGTATTGGGGTATTTCCCTTTGAAGCTCTTGGTAATCTGCACATAGCCGGCCTCTTCCAGCTTGCTGAGATGTTTGGAAAGCGACCCCTTATCGATGTCCGTAGCCTCCAGCAGATAGGAGAAGTCGGCACTTACACAGCCTGCTAGAAGCGCCATGATCGCCAGGCGTGCAGGCTGGTGGATGAGGGGATCAAACCTGCGCGGCAATTGATAATCAGGCATCGCCGCGCTCCTTGAGTGCCTTATGGAAGGTCCAGGATCCCGTGATGATCAGGAGAATCCCCCATCCAAATCCAAGCCATCCCCATCCCTCGCCCATCCCCAAAGGAAGCCAGAATAGGAGAGTGGAGAAGAGTCCGCCTGCGATCCCCGCAAGGATATATCGCTTGAAACCTAGCGAGATGCCCATCGCGGTCAAGGCAATCGCCGTGGCAATGCCGGCGAGTGCAGGGATCGATCGTACCAGGAAGTCCTCCGGGATCGAGCCCCTGGCAAACAGGACTGCTCCCACAATCACTCCGATGATTATCAGCGCCGCCGCTCCAACTTGTACCTGCCAGCCCACCTGGCGATGCAGTGGCCTTACATCACCTTTGTAGTTGAGCTTCAATCGCCTGCGAAGGGCATTGATCCCCATGCGTGAACCGGCTAACAGGAGGATCAGCAGGGCTACCACACCAATTGAACCAATCAGCAGCAGTTCAGGATTGGCGAGTCGTATCTCGATGAACCAACTTAGGAAAACCTTGGAGAAAAAAAGGTACTGCATTCCTCCCAGCACGAGAAACATGCTCGCCAGTAGGAAGTCAAACAAGCCATCCTGATATTCGAGCCTGCGAGTCTTCAGGGTCAGTTTATCTAGATTAGCTTCTGTTTCCATCGTTTACCTCCAACGAAATATCGTCGACGTGCACCGATTATACAGCAACTAGTTGAAATTGTCAACTAGTTACTTTAACACAACTATTCATATTGAGTCATCCGCGTATGGCCCACCCTTGATCCTTAGAATCTGATCCATGATTTGAAGAGCAGAAGCTTGAGACGGACGCGCTCGATGCGCTTGAAGGAAGCAAGACTCTGAGCATTCAAGCATGCTTCGTTCCAGGTTGTCCCAAGGGCTTTGGTTTTGTACTTCGGGGCCTGAGAACGCGGATCCGAATCTGTTACGACTTTGTGACCTTCCTATAGCCTCATCTGTTACCGATGTGTTCCATACTTCAATCGAGCGGTGGTTGAGGATGTCCATGATCTGGGATGCATGTTCCCCGGATGATCGTTGGAGTCTTGACGGCGGGATTCCCGTCTCATCGATTCTCCAGCGCGTGCCCCAGGATCTGCGCCCGCAGCACCATGCACTTCCCAAGAAGAGAGTCTGCGGTGTGATTTCGGCCATCATACCGGATACCGGTGATCCGAAGGCCTGCGGCGGACTCACGGAAGCTTGGGATTCGCATGCCTGTTTCATTGAGAGCAGAGGCAAGGAAATCGAATCCCTGCGGAAGGATGTCAGGTGGATCGAGGGGAATCCGGAACACCGCTTCTTGCTTTGTGAAACCCTGGAAGGATTCGAGGCCTTTCAAGGTTATGCGTATTGCTTTGCCGACCTGTTTCACGCGCAGATGCAAAGGGTCGATTTCCACGAGGAACAGGCGCTCTGCCTCAATAACATACGCGAGAAGATTGCTGAAGGGTACGGCCTGCTCATGCTTGGCCCGCAGGCGAAATCCTGTCGGAAACATCTGCTGGCGCCCCACTTCCATGAAACGCTAGCCAAGGAGTTATCCATATCGCTCCTCGTGGTTCCGAATACACGTTGGCCGATTTCCAGGATCCTTGTCCTGATCCAGGGTGAAGCTCATGTCGATGCAGCCGTGGAGTGGGGAATACGCTTGGCAAAGGCCAGCCATGCCGAGATCACTCTGCTGTCCATCGTTCCGCAACCGCCTGTCATGGTTCAAGGAATGAAGCGCTTCGGCAGTGGTTTGCCCGAACTGCTCTCTACAGAAACCCGACTGGGACAGCATCTGCATTGGGCGGCTGGAAGACTTGTCGATGAAGGTCTCGATGGTACGTTGCAACTCAATCATGGATTGCCGGAATGGGAGTTGCGAGGCGAACTCCTGGATCGGGATCATGACATCGTTGTCATGGGCGCTGAAGATCAGGATTGGCTCCGCAGAATTGGATTCACCAGGTATGCCTGTCGTTTGCTGCAATGGCTGGATCGACCCCTGCTCATCGCCAAATAACCGGCCAAATCTTCCTGCAAGACCGCATATGACTTGACCGTGGCTTAAAAGACAGGCCGGTTGCTAATAAATCCATTACTCCCGCATAGGGATTGCCGTGAGCAGCAAACAGAACCAAGTTCGTCATTGTCTTTCTGGCCAAACATACTTTGAGGTAGTCTTTTGAAGAGGACGCAGACATGAGTTTATTTCGCTTATTCTGGCTCTTCCTCAAGGTCAATCTGCTTTCAACATCCGGTCCAGCATCGGTTGGGCTGCTTTATGAAGAGACCGTTGGGTTGTTTCTTACAGAGGAGCAGTTCATCGAAGCTGTGGGATTCTCCAGTACACTTCCCGGCAGCGACGCCCTCCAGTTGGCGATGTTCGTAGGACATGCAGCAGGCGGTTTCAAGGGGGCTCTCGTAGCTCTCGTGGGAAGCATCCTGCCTCCAACGGTCTTGATGCTTGTCGTAGTGACCATTCTGCAGAAGTTGCGGGGCGAAGCATGGGTCAACAATTTCGTAAACGGTCTCGCACCGGCGGTGGCCATGTTGATGGTCCTGGTAGCCTGGCGAACGCTTGGTGGGGCGCAGGCTTTCGGCAATTGGGCGATCATCGGGATCGCCGCAGCCAGCCTGATCGCCTTTCTGTTTGGGATTCAACCGGCAATCGTGCTCCTTCTGGCCGGACTCACCGGCATCATCTTCCTGCGATAAGGCGCGAGATCCCATGGAAATCTTGCTGTGCACAAACAGCACATCGCCAGATCAGCCTGCACTCGGGTACGGCATGTGGTTGGCAAAACTCCTTGGGTATCCGATCGTTCTGCTTGGAATTGTCGAGAAACGCGGGAGCAGTCGGGACATCGAGAAATTGATCGATGAGACCAGCCGTCAGATGGTTGACCAGGGCATCTCTTGTCGATCCCTGATCGTGCCCGGTTCTGCGGAGGGGGTGATCGCTCGAGGCGCAGCGAGAGGAGAGGTTCTCACGATTGTGGGATCCCTGAGCCGATCGAGATGGCAGCGCTTCTGGAGGGGAAGCTCGTTTCGGCGTTTGATGGATTCCATCGCGTCACCCCTGCTCCATGTGCCGTCGGCTCACCTCCAGCTTCGCCGAATTCTGCTTTGTACGGGTGGACTTCAATACACACGAGGGGCTACGGACATCGTGGGTCGAATCGCACAAGCCGCGCATGCGAAAGTCACCCTGCTCCATGTTACCGAGCCCGCCTCGCTGCACTATCCTCCTGCAGATGAACTCCAAGATGATCAACAGGACATCCTGGTATCATCGGCGCCTCAAGCCCTTCACGTTCAACAAACGCTGAACGAATTCGATCGGGCAGGCATACCCGCAGAACTGAAGCACCGGCGCGGATACATCGTGCGTGAGATCATTGCGGAGGTTCGGGACATGGAATACGACATGGTTGGCATGGGATCGCCCTACGGCATGAGAACGCTGCGGCACCTGTTCACGCCCAATGTGACAGCCGAGGTGCAGGAAGCATTGAGCCTCCCCATGCTGGTTGCCCGGCATGAGAGGGAAAAGAACGAAGGTGCAGATTGAAGCTGAGGGTTGTATGGGGTCGACAGATCGAAACCGGCATAAGGGGCGCTCAAAAGGGATATGGGAGCTTATCTCCCGATCCAACAACCATCCACCTCGCTCTTGCGAGAAATCTTATCCGAGCCCATGAACGCCCAAAGTCGTTCATGGGCAACTCCGAAGCAATTCAATAGATAAATCATCCGAAGGGCTCGGGTTCTGTCTTGCATTCCATTTGAGGGATGACGGACTCAAGACTTGCTGCATGGGATAGTCACCGAATCCGGAGTACTTCCTGGCGATTGCTTGGGTAGTGATGATGGGGCTACAATTTTTTCATGCAATGCAACGCGGTTGATTGTCGCCAACCAGAGCCTGCAGCCTGAAGTTCCATTCTTCATCCAATCTTGCGATTGAAGCGCATTTTGGAAAGGAAGCTCAAGGCGTGAACGGGTCTATGCGCGAAAAGCATCCGTATTGCGAGAAGCCACCCACAACGAAGAAGGGTTAGGGCACGTATGGAGAGAAATCAGAATTGGAAACGAATCATCACTTTTCCTGTTGCTGTCTACCTATTCGTGGGCACGATATTGCTCGTCTTCTTGTCGAAACTTCAAAGCCTTGCATCTCATCTGGGAGCCTATTCGGGATTCCCCGCCATCAACAGGATTCCTTCGACGAGATGGCATGAAAAAGGCCTGTGGTTTACCGCATGCTTTCCAGTTTCAGCAGGGCTTGTTCTGCTTTGGATCATCGTGCTGCTCGTGGTTACCATTCCTGCTGCCCTCGTCAGATTCGTATGGAAATCCATCGGCCCAATGGGAGTGCGGTTGGAGCCTGTTGCGCGAGCCTTGGGGAGTTTTTTAGGACGTGCGGCGAAGGCGATCTGGAATTGGCTGGTTGCGAGCGGGAAGGCAATATGGAAGTGGCTTATAGGCACCATACCTGTCGTGTGGCAGCGCTTGGAGAGTATCGCAAAGAGAATCTGGAAGCGGATTGTCAAACCAATTCCTGCAATCAAGGATGGTCTGATAGGTGTGGCGAAGGCAGTTTGGAAACGGCTGGAAAGCATGGTGAAAACAATCAGGGAATGGCTTGCCAAAGCCATGCCTGTGTTATGGAATGAATTGGCAACCAGGGGGAAGGCAATCTGGAAATGGATTGCTGAGTCCATTCCCTCCGTCTGGAACAGACTGGTGGACGTGGTGAAGGCATTCTCGAGGTGGCTCGGCGAAATAATTCCTGCAGTGTGGGAAGGAGCAGTGGAAGCAGGTTCGGATGTCGGGGGGCGAACGGAGGATGCATTGGAGAGCATCCGGAGCAGAATATCCACACGTTTCCGTTGAGGGGATGGGATCGAGTGCAAGCTCGAACTGCATCGCTTGGTTTTCCTCGCCGTTACCAAAGACTCTGAAGCTGCAGAATTAACTCAGGATCTGAATCTTACGTTCCGTGGTCACAGTTAATTGAACGAGGCGCACGGCGTTTTGATTGAGGGCTGCTTTTTCGCCCTTCCTTTTCTGCGCGTATTCCACCCCCGCGCAAGGTGAACCGGGTTCACCTTCGTTGCAGCAGATCGAGCATCGGAAGCCCAGATCTTTCACTTTTCAGAATACGTTTGAGCTTGGAAAACACGAGACCTTCTCGATCTGCCTATGAGGAACGTTTCCCGGGAGCTTCGAGCTCCCGGGAAACGATTTTCAAGACGTTTTCCCAAATGCATCAATCCTTGAAGCGGATGCGGGATTTAGGCTTCTTCGGTTTACCGGCTTGCTCCACGGTTCTTTGGATCCAGCCGATCAAGCCTGGGATGAACAGCAGCGCGATCAGCCCTGCCAGCACAGCAAGGAACAGTCCCCAACCTGCCGGTTCGCCCACTTCGGGCACCAGGCCTCCGGGATTGTAGGCCGCATCTTGATCTGCAGCCCCGGTGTCCACAAACGAGACGGAGAGATGCCGGGTGAGGCCGTCGCGCAGTGAACCGGGGGATGTATAGGTGATGGCATACTCCGTCTGCAGCGCCCGAGCATAGCGCTCATAGAGCTCCGTCAGTCTCTCCACGTCGTTGGCGTAGGCGTACTCGCCACCCGCCTGCGCAGCCAGGGAGGTCAATGCGGCAACGTCCAATCCGGCATAGGTCTCGGTTTCCTGGGGATCCCCCAATCCCACGGTGGAAATCGTCAGTCCTTCAGGACCGATGCGGGTGATGACGTCTGTCAGTCCGTAAAGGCTCATGTTGTCCATGCCGTCGGTCAGAACGATGATCGCCTTACGACCCTCGATGGGGGCCAGGATGTCCACAGCTTCGATCAGGGCATCGTACATGGCTGTGTCATCGATGGCCACCAAGGCGGTGATGGCGTTCTTCACTCGTTGCCCATCAGTCGTGATCGGTTGCGCATAGGTTACGGAAGTGTTGAACGCGATGAGACCGACCTGGTCTCCGAAGCGCATCCGGTCCACAAAGGCGGATGCTGCTACTTTGGCGGTATTCAGCTTGTCGGCCACGTTCATGCTGCCGCTGATGTCGATGACGAGCATCGTGGTCAAGGTCTCGACGACGCCCGCATTGCCCACCATCTGGTCGGGTTGTATGGTCACTCCGTTCTCTTTCAGGACGAGACGCTCGGGTTCGATCCCGACAGGTTCTCCCGATGCATCCGTGACCGAGACGTACACCGTGACGATGGGAAAGTCGGATGTATCCACCTGGGTGATTTGAACCTGCAGTTCGTCGGGACTCTGGGCGTTCGTGGGAACGATTCCTTGCCCCAACAGCAGGAGGGTCACGATCCCCAGGGGCAGGAGTTTTCGTAGGATGGACATCGTGTCACCTCCTCTCGTGGTAGACCATGGATGTGTTGCCCATTCGGATGGTTTGGCCGTTCACCAATTGCGAACGTTCGATCTTTCGATTGTTGAGATAAGTGCCGCCTAAGCTCATGTCTTTCAGTGTGAAGTGGGATCCTGCTCCGCTCAGCATGGCGTGTTGGGGTTCGACATCCGGATCAGGCAGTGCAATTTCCGACTTGAGCGGGCTGCTGCCGATGATCGCCGTCGGACCGCCCTCGCGAAGGAACTTATCCAAGATGAAGGAGGTGCCCTTCAGTTTGCCGCTGGTTACCTCCAGCCAGGCGCGTGACAGCAGAACCACGATCAGGGCGATCAAGGCTCCGATGAAGGCACCCAGTAACACCAGCCCGGTGGCCTTGCCGACGATCAGATCATCGCTCCAGAGCCTGACACTTTCGAGCAGGACTCCACCGATCACGCCGCCCAGTGCACCACCCAAGGCGCCCTTCCACATCTGGGACCTGCCGGTGACGCTCTCGGCGAGGCCGAGCAGCGTTCCGAAGATTCCCCATCCGAGGGCGCGGCCGAAAAGGCCTGCTCCGACGACCTGGAAGAACGCTTCGCCCAAGGGGAGGCCGATGCCTCCGGCGATAAGGCCCACGAGGCCTCCGTACAAGCCAGCGCGCAGCGCACGCAGGGGGCTCAAGGTGATCAAGCCCTCAGCCGCGCCGAGGGGGATTCCGAGGCATAGCCCCAGCAGGGCGCCCATCAGCATGTCGCTCAAGTAGATGCTGCGGCTGAAGGAGAGACCCAAAACGTTGCTCACCTGCCAGCCGACGAGACCGCCGATGGCGCCAAGGACGGCGTAGTAATACGTGCGCATCCTTCTACTCATTGTCATTCTCTCCTTTACCATCAGGAATCTCACCCTCCGGGTGCATGTTGCACCATGACACCACGCTCGTTCCTTGGGTGAGAATCTCGTAGAAACCGAAGTATCGCAGATGGTCGATGTCTCCATCCTTCTGGCGGATGAAGAAACCGCCCAACCCCGCATGCGGCTCGATGACCAGGGCCACCTGCCATGGCTCGGGGAAGAAGTGGTTGTGAAGCCAAAGGTCGTAATGTGATAGGAAAATGCCCATACGCGGATGCGTGTGGTACCAACCGACGAGCTGCCTCTTCGGAAAACGCTCGTTGAGTTCGTCGTTCATCGCCACCAGGGTATCCTGTGTGAAGGTCAGGAAGGCGTTTCCGTGCCGCGTGAAGCGGGCTGGGATCACGGCTTCGATGAGGACAAATTGTTCCTCCGTGCGGGTGTCTACATGTCTGCTGCCCACCAATCCGCCCCCCACTTCGTTCTCGAGGTCGGACCTGCTGTGATCCATGAACTGGGTGAAGGCTTCTGAAGTGAGATAGACCGAAACCAGAGGCTCCGCCTCTTCATCGAAGGATGGATGCCAAGCTTGCACCAGGTGTTCAGGAATCCTGGACCGGAACGGTGTCTTGCTTGCTTGCGGGAACAGGCGAACCTGTGATTCAGAGTCGGACATCGTTATCCCTTCAATCCCACTTCACGCGGCTTCTCGATGTTTGAGCATTCGCAATCATCCAGCTGTAACGTCGGCCGTGATCATCAAGCGATCATCTTCGGGGATGCCTGCTTCAGCCAGGGTTTCATCTTCCTGCAGCTCACGGCCTAGAGCCTTGCTGTCGAGCCGATAGCCCATCGGTCGCCCATCCGGGCCGACCGTGGGAAGTTCGAGCGAGGTCGTGAGTTCGGGGAGCAACTCGTTCACGGGAACGTCATCGGGAACCTCGGCAGTGCGTGTTCCTCCGGATGGAAGTACCAGCGTAACGGGGATGTCAGCCATTTCATGCCTCCTTCAAGAGATCGGATATTGTCTTGCATTCGTAACAACGTGCTCAGCGCTCATTCCAGAAACACCCTCACTTCAACTTCACCTTCGGTTTCTTGATCTTCGGTTTCTTTCCTGTTTTCGAAGCTCCCTTTGTGGCGGTTTTCTCATCGAGAATCTTCACTCGTTCGGGGCGCAGCAACTCACGCTTGTCGACAGGGAATGCATTCGGATGTCTCTGGCGATAAGCGCGGCACCACCGTGCCGCCTCCGGATCCCATGGGAAGGGAGGTTTGGTGGGATCATCGTGGAAGTTCTTGTATTGCAGCATCTCCCCCATCATCACGACCAGCCGGTCGAGGGATCGGGCCGCCGTCCACCACGCCGCATCGATGCATACGCTTCCGTTGATGTGGTTGATGTTGGGATGCCAGATCGGGCTCAACCATTTAAGCCCGGGCCATCGCTGCGGATACTGGTTGTGGAGGTAGATTTCCACCTGATGATTCTGGCCAAATTTCGGATTGCCCTGCTTCGTGACCCCGATGATGCTCTTGCATTTGTAGGTGACGACATACTTCTCCGGCGGGACGCCCTTGCGAACGGATTGCGCTTCGAAGCTGATCAGGGAAGAGCGGGCTTCGAGTTCGCGCATGCGCTCGTAATCGTTGCGCAGCCGGCGCATGCGCGGGCTCATGGCAACCGAAACTTTACCGGCTGTGATGTCCGCCGTGAGGATCAGCCTGTCTTCCTCGGGAACTTGGGCATCCGCCAGGGTTTCATCCTCCGTCAACTCGCGCCCTAGAGCTTTGCTGTCCAGGCGGTAACCCATCGGCCGTCCATCCGGACCGACGGTCGGCAGTTCCAGGAGGGCCACCAACTCGCCCAACAATTCGCCGATGGCGACATCATCCGGCACATCCGCCATTCGTGCGCCACCATTCGGCATGACGATGGTTACTGTGAGTTCAGGCATAGAATCTCCTTCTCTTCCCTGCGTCCAACGGCTCACCGGTTGTGGTGAGGTACTTGGCACATTCCTGTCACCGCCCAGCAATCGGCATGATGCACAGCGTGACAAATGGGGCACACCTTGATTCCCCGCGGATCTTTGGTTTCGACGAGCTCCAAGCAGTAGGGGCATCGATGTTCCACCTGGTTGGTCAGATGGAGCTTGGGTCTTCGACGGCGGATCCTGCGTATTCTTGGCTTCGAAAGGGTCGGGGTTGTCTGCTTCACTCTGGCTCGCCTTCGCAGCCTGGGCAGGGTACCCACATACAGGGTGGCTCTCCCTGTCCAGGCGCGAACGGTGAGCAGCGAAATGACCGCGCCACATGCCAGGCGGAAGAGACCTTCCCAATAGGGATCACGGGTGGTTCGATCGATAAGGTCCATGCCGAGAGCGCCCCAGGTGAGCCATCCGAGGAACGTCATGCCGATGCTGAGCCCAAACAGCGTCACCAGCCAACGAATCGGAATGCTGCGTTGGGGAAGGGTGAGACGCGAGATCCACCCCAGGATCAATCCCATTCCCGCCGCACTGGCGATCGAAAAAACAAAGGGATCTACGGAGCGATTGAGCACGAAGAGGATGGAGAACGCCGATGCAGCGGGGAATGCCACGGCACCCGTGATGGCGATGCCCCGGTAAAGTGGGCTTTGCGTTTCCGCGGATGGAAGCGGTGCTATGGTCTCAACCTGAGTGCTCATGTCTTCCTCAGTCATGCAACCGGATCCGCTCCTGAGCCGTGCTATCGTCGATCTCCGTCTCCTGCCTTGCTGATGGCTCTCGCACGACTTTGATCGCCGATCCCTCAAAGTGGCGGAAGTGGAGCGTGTTCTCCAAATCGCCCGTCAGTTCGTAAAATCGATACTGCTCCGTGTTATGAGCGCGCAGGATGTGGAGAGGCGGAACGCCCAGCGTGCTCAAGGTGTGGTGGAGAAACGGTTCGTCGCCGACGACGACGTGTGTCATCTCGACCTGCCGGATCAACCCGCAATTCGGGCAATGGGCCGCATCGAAGCTCACATCCGAGATGGGGCGCATAACCTCTTCGACCACCTGGCAGTTCTGGCACTGCAGCGAGAGCACCAGTTCCTGATCGAGCTCGATGACAGTGTCCGGCCCCAGATCACCACGGGCGATCTGCAACAATTCAAGCAACGTTGTATCTTCGGCGCGTTTATCCAATTCGATGATCTCTCCATAGATCCAATGGCTCTCGCAATCCTCGCGCCGCACGTAGTTGGTGGTGTGGATGCGATTGGTCATCCCGTTGACGTGGATCACGCTCCCGGCTTCGACGTGGAAGCCGTGGATCAACTTGAGGGCTTCCTGGGCCTGCATGCCAGCGACAATGGAAGCGCTGGTCGGGGTTGTCGGTACTTTGCCCAGCAGGATGTTGGCGCGTCCCAGCAACGGGCAGGAATAGCGCATGGAGATCTCGCGCCGGGCTTGCTCCGTCAGGGTGCACTCGAAGCAGGCGCCGTCTTCGGGCACGAAGACGCGCACCAAACCGAGCAGTTCCTGGATGGCGCCGTCCACCCATGGCTTGTTCAGCCGGTAGCAGAAGCGATTGACCGCCAGGCGGGCCTCGCGGTTGTCGAGGCAGCCGATGACGGCATCCATGCGGCGGAACACTCCCAGGCCGACTTCGTTGCGAACATCGCCGTGGAAGTATTGGATTTTCACGTCTGGGTTGAGTTCGTGCAGGCGTGCGGCGGCGATCTGGGCCTTCGGCCTGCCGTTGTCTCTCTCGCGGAACAGCACAGAGCGGGAGAGGTTGGCCGCCTCAATGTGGTCGAAATCCAGGATGAAGATGTGGCCCACGCCCATCAAGGCCAGGTTCTTGGCCACCTCATTCCCCAGGGCTCCGGCGCCAACAACCATCACCTTCGCTGCCTGCACCTTGTCGCGCTCCCACCAGGAAATGAGGTCGAAAGTTCCCAACCGATCCTGCCGGAGATTGGGGATGCGCAAGGGCTTCTCCGTGCTCACGTTGACGCGCAGGGGTGGGGGGCTCTGGGTGATCTGCGGCTCCGCCAGTTCCTGGGCCAGCGATGTCTCTTTGGTGGGAGTTTCCAAGCGACGATGGACGAGCGCCAGTTCAGTCGCTTGCGCATGATTGCTGCGATCCAGGGAGCGCACGAAGGAGCCCACACCCTGCTTGACCTCGATCAAGCGGTTTTCAGAGAGCACCTTGAGCGCCTCACGAATGGTGGCCCGGCTTACACCCAACTGCTTGATCAGCGCCCGCTCAGAGGGGAGCTTCTCACCGGACTTCAACTCTCCATCCAGAATGGAAGATGCCAATCGTCCGGCGACGACTTGAGCCAATGTTGGGTGCTGTACGGGGTCGATTTTCATCGGACCGCCCTTCTGGTATGGTGGTCTGACCAGTTGACCGGATGTAGGATAAGGCAAAAGGCCTGCCGAGTCAACACCCTCTTGGTCCTATATCCAAACATGCGAGGACAGGACGGGGAAGGCGGGACCCAATGCTGCGCAACAAATGGGCCCAGCTGATGTACCTTTCAGAACGGAGGGTCTTGACATTGGGTACTTATTATCGTATACTAGTTTGCAACACAAACCAAAATCCAGGAACAAGATCATGAAGCATGGAAATCCGGGCGATGCGCCCAATATCCGGCAATTGACAAAGCAGTCCGTGCGGGCGTTTTGGCTCGACGGTCTTTGGGATCTGGCTTTCGTCGGTGTCTTCGTGCTGACGGGTGCGTGGGGAGCGATCTACCTTCGATTCATCGCCTATCCCTCCGTGACGTGGCCCTTTCTGAGGGAGATCGGCCGAGACACCGTCTGGATCGGCTTGGCGGTGTTCTTCTGCGCTCTTGCCGCCTATATCTCCGCAGCCTGGTGGGTCGTGAGAAGGCTCAAACGCCAGCTCGTGGATGAGCGCAGGGGGTATGCCGAACATCGCTTCTTCATGCCCATAGGTTGGAAGACGCTGCTCTTCTACTTTCTCCTGTGTGGTTTGGGAACAGGCTTGATGTATGGTTTCTTCCTGCACGTTTCAGGTGGTTTAAGGGTCCTGAGCGTTGCCGCCATCATCTCGCCGGCAGTCGCCTGCCTCGTGATCGGCAGAACCTACGGCATCCGGCGCTATGTTTGGATCGCTGTTGTCGGATTTGTGCTGGTCCTTTCGCTGGAACTGCTCATCACCAGCACAGCGAGCTACGCTGCCGGTCCTGCCAACTTCCTGGACGTTCTTCCTGCGTGGGGAAGCCTCGCGCTGCCAAGTTTCATCTGGGCCGGCATGTTCGCCATCAGCGGCTTGATCGGCTTGATCGGCATACGTAGGAGTGAG
>DUET01000070.1 GCA_011192015.1 Anaerolineae bacterium | reverse complement strand
GGCAGTCGTACTCTTGACTGGCGCGATGCTGAACGCTGACCACGATCGCCTGGTTACTCTTGGAGCAGCCATCGAGATGCTCCATACCGCCACACTGGTCCATGATGATCTGATCGATGGATCCTACCTGCGTCGTGGCATTCCCACCTTGAATGCAAAGTGGACAGCCGGCGCAACGGTGCTGACAGGAGATTACATCTTCGCCCGAGCAGCTGATTTGGCTACGCAAGTCCAATCCATGGAATTGGTGACGCGCTTTTCAGACAGCCTCATGACGATCGTCAATGGTGAGATCACGCAGCTCTTCCATTCCAATAGCAAGAATCCGCGTGAGGAGTATTTCCGCCGAATCCACGCCAAGACAGCCACGCTTTTCGAAATGGCGGCAGAGGGACCAGCCATGCTCGCCGACATCCATGCTGCAGAAAGAGAAGCTTTGCGGGAATATGGCTACAATGTCGGACTCGCCTTCCAAATCGTTGATGACGTGTTTGATTTCGTTGCCGAACAAGAGCGCGTGGGGAAGCCTACAGCGAGCGATCTGAGACAGGGATTGATCACGCTGCCGACGATCTGCTATCTGGAATCCAATGCGGAGGATGAAAACCTTTCCGTGTTGATGAAAACCGGAACGCTCGCTGAGGAACCTCTCGATCGATTGATCGAGGCCATCAATGCATCGGGAGCTATCGAACAAGCGCTTGAAGAAGCCCGAGAATACACGCAAGCCGCCGTCGACAAGCTATCATCATTCTCGCCTTCGGTCGAGCGAGATGGATTGATCGAACTCGCCGAATACGTAACCAATCGAACTGCATGATTAGACCATTCTGTGGAGATAACGATGGACATCAACATTCAGGATTACAAACGCGTCGGAGTGGTAACGGTTGGTGGAAGAATCGATGGCGCTACCGCGCCCGATTTTGAATCCCACCTGAAGGATATAATCCAAAGCGGACAGAACAACTTGATTCTCGACATGAACAATGTGGATTTCATGTCCTCGAGCTGCTTACGTGTGATGCTCACAACGCGCAAAGCGCTGATGAAGGTGGGTGGTCGTTTGGTTATCGCCGATCCCTCATCGCGCGTTACGGATACACTCGACATCGCGGGCATCGACGTCCTGTTCGAAGTCTTTGCGGATCGCGAAGCTGCCATCGCCAGCTTCTAGAACAATATGCTCCGCGAAGAAGGACAATTCTCTGCACGCTTTGAACATATCGAGGCAATCTGTGATCTCGTCGAACGTGCCGCAGTTGACGCAGGTTTAGACGATCATGCGCAGTATGCGTCTCAGCTAGCCGTCGGTGAAGCGTGTGAGAATATCATCTGCCACGGGTACAAGGAAATCAAAGACGGTAAGATCTACGTCAAGGTCCAGGCTTCACCCGGTGAATTGACGATTGAGCTTGAGGACAACGCCCCTCCCTTCGATCCGTCAAAGAAGGTCGTGAATCACTGCTGCGTTGAGGATCTGGAAGGTGGCCTTGGTCTTCCCATCCTACACAAAGTGATGGACGAGATCGAATACTCTCGGCATGGTGACTCCAATCGTCTCATCCTACGCAAGTACGGCTCCTCAGGTTAATTCTGGGCTACGATGGTCGAACACTCCATCGCTTCTTGCATGAGCACCGAAATCATCCGGATCATGGCACAGGACGCTTCACTACCGGTCTTGGCCTCCGGATTCTTGACGATGCTCCTTTTGGGATTGAATTGGAGCCCTCCATGGCGACGAAAATCCACATCTTCGGGGCCTGATTTTGCATCCCTGGCTTCCTTAGCTGAAATGGGTGAGGCCATCACCTCGGCTTCGTCCGATCCAAGCGATTTAGCAGAACTGGCCTATCAGGAAACAGCTCGAAACCTGGATACTGATTTCTTCCAATTGGGGGTCTTCGAGGGCGACAGCTTCCGAACGTTGATCCAGGTCCGTGATGGTAAACGTTTAGAGAATGTTCGGGTCCCTATCCATCTGAGCGAACTCAGCATCATCAAACAGGTCCGCGATCGTCACAAACCCATGCTTCTCGAGGACGATGAAGCGTAAACCAACGGCTACCTGGAGACGCTGGGCTACGAAATCACAACCCCACCCCATTCATGGCTGTTTGTCCCCTTGAAGATCTCGGATCAAATGATCGGGGTCATCGGAGTTCAGAGCCGCCAGTCAGGGGCCTATCAAAACCAGCATCGACAATTGCTTTGCATCCTGGCCAATCACGTGGCCGCTTCGCTTGCGCTGGTCAGTCTGCACGCGGAAATCGAATACCGCTCCATACGTCTTTCAACGGTTGGGGAAATCTCACGACGCCTGATCACCATGCACCCGTTACCAGCGCTCTTTAACGAAGTCGCTCATCTGGTTTCCGAGGCGTTCGAGAATTGCATCGTGGGGGTGTACGAAATCGATGGCAACAGTATTGCGTTGAGGGCCAGCGCACCCGACCATGTCGCCCTTGCTCCCGCGCTCACTCTTCAAACCGAAGGGATCGTGGAGCGGACCTTGTCTGAGGGTCGAACTTTGATCCATTGGGACCACCAACAGGACGTCACACCACCGGGTCCAGGCATCATCGAAGGGGCGGTTGAAATTGCCGTTCCTCTCAAGGTGGAGGACCAGACTCTTGGCGCACTCTACATCCGCAGCCTCGAAGGCAGCTCCTTTGCGCCGGACCACTTCCAGCTGGCTGAGATGCTTGCTGCTCAGCTGGCCCTGGCGATATTCGAAGCTCACAGCTTCGCACAGAGGCAGGAGGAGAACTGGATCACAACGATCCTCCTCGAAGTAGCTCAGCACGCCTCACGCCCCGGTGATGTGGACCAGGCACTTCAATCGGTGTTGCAACTGACCACGTTGGTTGCCGGAACCTCCTGGGCGATTCTGCTCGTCAATGATGAGGGTGGGCAGGGACTTCGAGTGGGACCCGTTGCAGGATTGCGTCGAAAGCAGCAACTCGGCATCCGCGAATTCAGCATCCATCCATCTTCGATCAATCTGACGCCGCCCTATCGTGAAAGCGACCATCCCTTCTTGATCGAGCTTCCCGATTATCTGGCCGGCGCTCTGAAGGCAGAGCAAGCCCATGCCTTGATGCTCAGTGATGGCGCTACGTTGCTCGGTGTTCTGCTGCTGGAAGATATCGAACTTTCCGAGCGTCGAAACTCGCTCCTTGCCGGCATCGCCCGCCAGATCTCCCTGCGTATCGAGAACTCCCGCTTGGTTGATGAAATCGCCGCCCGGCGATCTCTTCAGCATGAGATCGCCATGGCGCGCAACATCCAGCAAAGCTTCCTGCCCAAGTATGTCCCCATCTATCCCGGATGGGAGATCGGCGTGACCTGGCAGATGGCGCGCGATGTGGGGGGAGATTTCTATGACTTCATCCCCCTCCCCGCAGGACCGGATGGTCCTCGCCTGGGCATTGTCATTGCCGATGTAGCCGGAAAGGGTGTACCCGCATCCCTCTTCATGGCCATGTGCCGCACCTTGCTTCGCTCCGTCGCCATCCGTCGCATCGAACCCGGCATCACGCTTGAGCGTTTGAACGAAATTCTCTTCAACGATACGGAAACCGATCTCTTCATCAGCCTGTTCTACGCGTTGTGGGAACCCGAGGCCAACAAGTTGACTTACGCCAATGCCGGTCACAATCCCCCTCTACTTTTCACTCCCGAGGAACCTGCCCGGGTTGTTGGTGAGCATGGCATGGTCCTTAATGTCGATCGCACAACTACCTATGAGACCTATCGTCTTGACTGCTCGCCCGACTCCATGCTCGTGATGTATACCGACGGGGTTACCGAAGCCATGAACAGCAGCGGAGAACTCTTCGATCTCCATCGTTTGGAGCACCTCGTCCTTGGTATGAAGGAATGGAAGGCGCAGAGTGTCGCTGATCGCATCGCCGAGCGCGTGAAACTATTTACCGCGGAACCGGATCTCTCCGATGATCTAACCGCCATCGTCTTGAGACGAACTGGGGTCGTGGAAAGCTAACCAACGTCGAGGCACAACATCAAGGAGAGCAGCATGCAAGGCAAGAATATCTTTGCATCGTCGCATCCGTTGGTCGCTCATAAACTCACGAAACTTCGAGACCAGAATACAAAGCCTAAGAAATTCAGAGAATTGATCCGCGAGATCTCGGCACTTTTGACCTACGAAGCCACCCAGGACCTGGCGCTGGGACCACTTCCTATCGAAACCCCCCTCAAAGCGACCGACGGTTCCATGCTCATCGAAAAGATCGGCCTCGTACCCATCCTTCGAGCGGGATTGGGCATGGTGGAAGGCGTTTGGGAACTCATGCCCTCCGCTGAAGTTTGGCACATCGGGTTGTACAGAGACGAGCGTACACTGCAACCGGTGGAATATTACAGTAAGCTTCCCGTAGAACCCACGGTTTCCGTGTGTCTGATCCTCGATCCCATGCTGGCAACCGGCGGTACGGCGGTTGTAACGGTGGACATCCTCAAACGCTGGGGCGTCTCCAAGATCAAGTTCGTAGGTTTGATCGCCGCTCCAGAAGGGATCGCCAAATTACATGAGCATCATCCCGATGTGCCCATCCATGTCGCCGCCATCGATGATCATCTCAATGAAGTGGGTTACATTGTCCCGGGGCTCGGTGATGCAGGGGATCGGCAATACGGAACTGCTTGAGGACGGTAAACTCTAACCTGTTCGTACGAAACTGTGGTACGTGTCAACCGACCAGACTCTGCACAAGCCAGAGCGGTAGAACCAGGACAAGATCCAACAAGGTTGTCAACGTGAACAAACCAGCCAGGACGCGCAGTCCTGCTTCTGCAGGCTCGGCAACAAGATCTGCTGCTTGCGGACCGAATCCCAGCAGAACAATGAAACCGACCAATGCCCCGAGAATCAGACCCAAAGGGATCCACGCGGCACGATCAGCTGATGAAGGAAGCATCGTGTTGCTCACCACGATTGCCAGGTAGAGCCACCATCCGAGATTCGGCGTTTCGATCAGGCGCTCCCAGTACAACGGCAGCGTCTCCAATGTAAATGCTTCTCCATCCATCCCTATCGAACTCCACCCCAGATTCCCGTAAACCAGAAGTGCCAACACCAGAATCCCGCTGGCCAGAGGCGCTGCACCGATCAAAGCAGATCGAACGTGTCCTACTCGATCTGTCTCAACGTAACCAAAGCGTATCGTCCCATCGTATCTCATCTTCGGAATCATGGAGAAACTACGCGTTCGCACGCGCAACAATCGCGCGGCAAGCAAGTGGCTGGCTTCGTGTAATACCACACCCGGTAAAAGCAAGAGCGCGTAGAAGAAGAATGCAATTTCGATCTTTCGGAAGAGGAGCAATAGCACCCGCTGCAAGCCGGTATGCATCCATCGTTGGGCGAAAACCAAGGCCACCAAGGAGGTTGTAAACCAAAGGAAGCTGATTAACATCGCCGATCGCCCACGCTCGCTCGTAGCCTGGTATCTCGGAGCTGGCTCAAATTAAAAAACAGCTCCCCCTCCCCCCTCCAGCACCAAGTCGCGGCTCCAATGCATGGAATTCCTTTCGATCTCGGCCAGCATTTGCGATAGGTGATCGGTGAGCCATGGATACAGGGGGCGCTGCATGATTTCCTTGATGATCTCTTCAGCGCTTGCATACTGCTCCGAGGCGATCAGCCATTCAGCCTTCACCGCAAGGGCTAAGGGGTCGTCTGGTGTCTCCAGCAGGATGTTTTCCAATAGCTGCTCCGCGCCTTGCATATCGCCTTGATGCAAGAGATTGCGCGCTCTCATGACATGAATCGTCTCCCAGTCGGGATAGTCGGTTTCCATTTGGCCGATCACTCGATCCATCTCCGGATTCGGTGCCCCCAAATACAGCGCCTCCGTGAGCGCATCCCGAAGCCTGAATCCCGCAGGAATGGGGCCCCCAAGCGCATCCACTGCACGTTGGAATGTCTTGGCTGCCTGCACATAGGCTCCATCTTCTAGAAACAACTCACCCGCTAATAGCAATTCATTCATGGCTTCGCGGTTTTGCCCTGATCCAATCAACGCCTCTGCGGTTTGGATATGTTGTACAGGCCCGATGGAAGAGATGGATGGAGTGCGAGCCGCCAAGGTTCTCTGCATGGATGGAGAGAGATTCATGTCTGCTGAAAGCGTTGGAGTTGCATTGCGTCTTTCCTTGATCAGGTTGAGAGCATTCAAGAACACCACCAGGCAAACACATCCCAACACCACACCCACGATAACCCACCACCAGTTGCGCTGTTTTCTCGCAACCGGTGCTGGTTTCTCCTCTCCAGGAGCGGCGTCAACTTCCGGCACGCTTTCTTGTTCCGGGATGACCTCATCGGGTTGTTCACTTACGGGGTGCTCACTTACAGCTTCCTCTACACTGGGCTCCAGTGTTTGCACATCCGCCAGACTGAAGGGTGTGGTCATGACACCCACACGATCACCCGTGGCGGCTGCCAGGAAGGCTGCCAAAAGACCCTCGACAGATTGATAGCGTTCAACCCTGGGCTTCGCCATGGCCTTGACGAGAACCCGTTCGAGCGCCTCTGGAACATTCGGATTGATGCTTCGAGGAAGAGGAAGCGGTTCATAGATGTGGTCGTGAATGATTGAAAAGGGTGTGTCTCCATCGAAGGGAACTTGTCCCACGATTAATTCATACAGCACGGCGCCGAAGGAATAGATGTCTGTGCGTTCATCAATGTCGCTGGAGCCTTGCGCTTGCTCGGGGGATATGTAATGCGGCGTCCCCAACAGCATTTCCGAGGAGAGCGTGGATGAACCCATCTTCATGAGACGCGCCAGACCAAAATCCGCCAGGAAGATGGACCCATCTTCGGAGATCAGTACGTTCGAGGGTTTGATATCACGATGGAGCACACCTTGCTCGTGTGCGAAGATCAAAGCCTGACCGATGGCCTTGATGATGTGTATCCCTTCTTCCAACGAGAGTGGTCCCCGCTTCAAACGCTGCTTCAACGTTTCACCCTCGATGAATTTCATCACCAGGTAGGGCCGGCCATCGAATTCTGCGGCATCGTAGATCGGTACGATGTTGGGATGTTCTAGATGCGCAACAACGCGCGCTTCGCGCTGAAAACGGACCAGGAAGTTGGGATCATCGATGTGCGCCGGATTGAGCGCTTTGATGGCGACATAGCGATCCAGAGCTGCATGGTAGGCTTTGAAAACCGTGGCCATGCCGCCCTGCCCCTGCTGTTCGATAATTTCATAGGGACCGACACTTTCACCAATCTCGAAACCCATCTCAGCCCCCGCAAGCTTGTTGGATTAATCGTTGTACGAAAATGCATGCAGGTATGTTACGTTCTGGGACTGTCATCCAGGTGCCTCGATTCATGGTTTGGCCACGGATCTTATGAGGGTTTCTCGTTACCTTCTTCATCCAGAACAGGCAGCGGCGCTTGTTTATCAAGGAGTACGCTCACACCGGGCAGGGGTCGACCCTCCAGCATTCGCAGAGAAGCGCCGCCTCCTGTGGAAACATGATCGATTTGATCTTCCACACCCGCCAAGGAGACTGCGTCCGCCGAACTACCACCCCCCACGATCTTCATGCCTTTTCCCTGCGCCAACGCATGCGCTATGGCGATCGTTCCCTTGGAGAAAGCCTGGAACTCGTAGACCCCCATCGGCCCATTCCAGACCACGGTGCGTGCCCCCTCGAGCACCGCGGTAAAGGATTCGATCGTCTGCGGGCCGATGTCCAATGACCACCAACCTTCCGGGACCTGGTCCACATCGACGATCTTATGTTCAGCATCCTCTGCGAACTTATCCGCCACCACAAGATCTACCGGAAGCTTGATCCGGTTTCCATCTCTCGCCAATAGATCAGCCGCTGTGCGCAGAACTTCAGGCTCGCTCCTGGAAGCTCCCAAATCCAATCCTTTCGATTCCAGAAAGCTGTTGGCGATGCCTCCGCCTACCAGCAGAAGGTCACATCTTTCAAGCAGGTGGGTTACCACGCCGATTTTATCGGCGATCTTCGACCCTCCCAGGATGGCGATGTAGGGATGCTCGGGATCTTCAAGAGCTTCCCCCAGAAAAGCCAGCTCCTTCTCGATCAAGAAACCAGCAACTGCAGGCAGGTGTTTGGCAACACCCACATTGGAGGCATGCGATCGATGGGCGGTTCCAAAGGCATCGTTGACGAAGATCTCACCAAGGGAAGCCAGTTGTGCAGCGAAATCCGGATCGTTGGAGGTCTCTCCAGCGTGGAAACGCGTGTTCTCGAGAAGCAGAATCTCTCCCTTCTTCAATTCACTGACAGCCTTCTCCGCCAAGGGGCCCACGCAATCGCTGGCGAAATGAACCGGCTCTTCCATCAATTCGCGAAGGCGTTCGTAGACGGGTCGAAGCGACAAGCTTGGATCCGCTTTCCCCTTGGGGCGACCCAGATGGGAGCAAAGCACGATCGATGCGCCATGCTCGATCAGGTAGTTCATCGTCGGCAGAGCTGCCAGGATGCGCCGATCATCTAGAATGGCGCCATCCTGCAAGGGCACGTTGAAATCCACGCGCATGAGCGCTCGTCGATCACGGAAATCAAGATCCCGCACGCTCTTCTTTTGATAGTTCACCGTTGCCCCATCCCGGTTTCCATCACAGGCTCTTGGCCATCATCGAAGCGATGTCGGCGCTTCGAACCGAATAGGCCCATTCGTTGTCGTACCAGGAGATGATCTTCACCATATTCCCGCCCAGCACGAGAGTCGCCAGCCCATCGACGATCGACGAACGCGCATCACCCTTGATGTCGCTTGAGACCAGCGGTTCCTCCGTATAACCGAGGATGCCCTCCAGCGGGCCTGAGGCTGCGGCTTTCAAGGTGGCGTTGAGATCTTCCGCTGTGGTGGATTTCGACAGCTCAGCGACAAAATCGACCAACGAGACCGTCGCCGTTGGCACACGAACCGCCATGCCCGTGAATTTGCCCTCGAGTTCAGGGATCACTTCGGCAACCGCCTTGGCTGCACCGGTAGTGGTGGGGATGATGTTCTGCGCTGCTGCTCGCGCCCGCCGCAGGTCCTTATGAGCAAGATCGAGGATCTTCTGGTCATTGGTGTAGGAGTGAATCGTGGTCATGACACCGCGTTCGATCCCAAATTTCTCATGTACAACCTTGGCCACAGGAGCGAGGCAATTGGTCGTGCAGGAAGCATTGGAGATGATGTGATGCTTGGAGGCGTCATACAATTCATGATTTACACCCAGCACGATCGTCAGATCCTCATTCTTGGCCGGCGCTGTGATGATCACCTTCTTGGCACCACCGGCCTCGATATGCGCGTCGGCCCCGATCTTCTCCTTCGTGCTCTTCGCATCACGGAAGACCCCCGTGGCCTCAAAGACAATGCGCACGCCCAAATCCTTCCAGGGTATGTTCCTCGGATCGCGCTCCTGGAAAACATGGATAGGAGCCCCATCGACCACGAAGTCGTTCCCTTCGACGGCTATGCTGCCTTCATATTTTCCGTAATTGGTGTCGTATTTGAACAAATGGGCGTTGGTCTTGGTATCGAACAGATCATTGACAGCCACCACCTTCAATTCATCCGCATGAAATTGATTGATGGCCCGAAGAATCTGTCGCCCAATCCGCCCAAACCCATTGATCCCCACTTGGATCGCCATGTTCTTCTCCTCTCTATGACCTACACTTCAAACGGGATTAGTACAAATCGTGCCGTGGCTGCTCGCTGGCAATCATGGGCAGATCGAGCGGTCCGGTTCTCTCTTCCAGGAGCGCCATGAGTGTCGCTGCCAATTTGTAGGGATCATGCTGCCACGGTGTTTCTTCCATACCGAAGCTGGTGGAATAGGTCGGCACCGTCCGCTTCTTTCCAGGCGTTTCGAGGACCCACTCCACGCCGTCCGGCAATTTCGCATGCGTGTCGTTGTTCATAACCACCAAATCCACCAAATTTCCACCTACGTGATCCTCCAAGGCTTGCAGGTGTGCTTGAACATCGAAGCCGTCAGTCTCCCCCTGCTGGGTGGTTATGTTGCATATGTATGCCTTGAACGCCTTGCTCGTTCGAATAGCTTCGGCTACATCGCTCACGAGCAACGGCGGGATGACACTCGTGAAGAGGCTTCCTGGGCCGACGAGGATCATGTCCGCATGCAGAATGGCATGGATGGCGGCTGGATAGGCAGGCGGCGCGTTCGGCTCCAGATTGACTCGCAAGATGCTTCCCGGATGGGCTGTGATGCTGCTTTCGCCTTTGACGCGAACGGCGTGTGAATTCAGTTCGGGGACCATCTCAGCCACCAGCGATACGTTCGCCAGCGTGGCCGGAAGCACGCGCCCCTGAATGGCAAGCACATTTCCTGCTTCCAAAATACCCTGATCGAAGCTTCCCTTCACTCCAGCCAATGCGGCGATGAAGAGATTGCCGAAGGAGTGACCCGTGAGTTCATCCCCCTCCGAGAAGCGGTATTGGAAGAGCTGCGTCAGCAAATCCTCATCATCGGACAACGCCGCCAGGCAGTTGCGCAGATCCCCTGGTGGCAGCAGGCCCATCGAACGTCTCAGACGCCCTGACGAGCCTCCATCATCCGCAACCGTGACCACGGCGGTCAGATTCCCTGAATGATGCTTCAAACCTCGCAGCAGCGAAGCCAAGCCCGTGCCGCCGCCGATGGCGACGATCTTCGGGCCACGTCCAAGGCGGCGATGCTCTGCCACCCTTTCGACCAGAGGTTCTCCGGCTCTCATGTACGGCGTGAGCAGCGTGCGGTAGAGACGGAAGAAACCAACCAGGAACACGCCCACACCCAAGCTGCCAAAGAAGATGGCACGCAACCACCGCGGCCACGCGCTGAGCGCCAAGAGCGCCAACCAGGGTGAACTGGGATGCTGACGGTAGATATCCAGAAGCACAATCGCCACGCCGAGGCCGATCAAAGCCGTGCCTATGATCATCAACCCCAGCCAGCGTTTCACACCCAGACCGGGTTCGAACCATCGCCTCAGCATGCGCCATTTGCTTGGTTTCACATGTGGTGGAAGTGCATTTCCGCTCACGGCACGACTATACCAAAGGTGGTTCGGAGCGTCAACGAAACCCTGTAGGAGATTGGTGCCCCAACTTCTCTTGGGTATAATCGCCTCTGTGCGACACAACCTGCACACGCACCCGGTGCACCACGTTCGGCTCCTCAGTCACCAAAGCTCGATGAGGTCAAACCATGGCAGATCTGAATCTGATTCAATCCCTGCAACGCAATGCGGACACCAAGATCATCCTTCTCGTGATCGATGGCTTGGGTGGGTTGCCGCTTACGTTGGATGGCCCTACCGAACTCGAGGCCGCCCAAACGCCCAACCTGGATCGTCTTGCCGCGGAGGGAACCTTGGGTCAAATCGTGCCCGTCCACTACGGGATCACGCCCGGTTCCGGCCCGGCCCACTTAGCCCTCTTCGGCTACGATCCACTCCTTTTCGATGTCGGCCGGGGTGTGCTGGAAGCCTCCGGTGTCGGCATGCAGGTCGCTGTAGGAGATGTCGCTGCCCGCGGCAACTTCTGCACCGTCGACAAGCAGGGAAACATCGTCGATCGGCGTGCCGGCCGCATTCCCACCGAGGAATGCGGCAGGCTGTGTGAAATCATGGACGGTTCGGTCGCACTGGAGGGGGTGGAGGTGTTCATAAGGCCGGTGAAGGAGCACCGGGCGGTGATAGTGCTGCGCTC